>JAQYVY010000010.1 GCA_030145195.1 Desulfuromonadales bacterium
CTGGAGCTTGATCTTCATGTACCTCTGGACCGGGGCCCACCACCTGCTTTGGACACCGGTCCCCGACTGGGTTCAGACCCTGGCCATGGGCTTT
Source organism: Desulfuromonadales bacterium (assembly GCA_030145195.1). Lineage (GTDB taxonomy): Bacteria > Desulfobacterota > Desulfuromonadia > Desulfuromonadales > BM103 > JAQYVY01. The sequence goes on from JAQYVY010000010.1 coordinate 95, forward strand.
TCAGTCATGCTGATCGCGCCATCATGGGGAAGCGTCTTCAACGGCTACCTGTCGATGAACGGTCAGTGGCACCAAATGCGAGAAAACTACCTGGTTAAATTTCTGATTATCGGCATTACTTTTTACGGGCTTCAGACATTGCAGGGTCCGATGCAGGCAATCCGAACCTTTTCAGCCTTCATCCATTACACCGACTGGGTTCCGGCCCACATCCATATGGGGACCATGGGCTGGGTATCGATGATCTGCTTTGCCAGTATCTACTATCTCATTCCGCACATCTACGACCGAGAGCTGTATAGTATCCCCTTAGCCAACCTGCACTTCTGGCTGATTCTGGTTGGCCAGTTGATCTGGTCGATCTCCCTCTGGGTCGCCGGGGTACTGCAGGCCGGGATGTGGAACGCCATGAATAGCGATGGCAGCCTGACCTACACCTTTATGGAGACCATGGTCGAGATGTACCCCTACTGGTGGGCACGAGCCGGCGGTGGTCTGATCTATATGGTGGGCCTCATCATCTTTATCTACAACCTGTACATGTCAGTCAGCAAAGGCAGTCCAGCCACGCAGACGACTGCGACAGAAGGGAGGGCCTGAGCATGTGGGAAAAGAAACCCATCCTTCTTCTCGTTCTGGCCACAGGCGCTATTCTGGTCGGCACCATTGTCACCATGGTTTTGCCCTTTGCCTGGGTCAACACAGAGGCCGACCGGATCGAAGTTGTCACTCCCTATTCGGCTTTGCAGCAGGAAGGGCGTGATATTTACATCCGTGACGGCTGCAACAACTGCCATACCCAGACCGTACGGCCCCTGGTCTCGGACGTGCTGCGTTATGGCGAATACTCCAAGTCAGGCGAGTTCGTTTACGATCGTCCCTTCCTTTGGGGCTCGAAACGGACCGGTCCGGACCTGGCTCGCCTCGGCGGCAAGTATCCTGATTCCTGGCACTACAAACATATGGATTCACCTCGCTCCATGGTACCGAAAACCAACATGCCCGATTACGGCTGGTTTTCCAATAATCCACTCGACCCTCAGATGATCCAGCGCAAGATGGAGACCCTGGGGTTTCCCTTCACGGCAAAAGAGATCAAAGCCCTTGAAGGAAAAAATGAAATGGACGCCATGGTTGCCTATCTACAGAAGCTCGGCTCGGACATTCCCTGGCGCGAGGGTACAGAAGCCACAATTGTTGGTGAGTTAAAAAATCCGTACACCGATTCCAGCCAAGCAACGATCTCTGCATGGGCCTCGCTCTACACCGAGAACTGTGCCGCCTGCCATGGACCACAGATGAAGGGCGAAATCGGCCCGGAGCTGATTGGTGAAGACTATGACGCTGAAATTCTGTTCACGATCATCTACACCGGCATTGCCGATGGTGGCATGCCAAGCTTCTCCAGCCTCGGTATGGACAAAGTCTGGAAGTTGGTCAACTATGTCAGGAACTACCAGGCTGACGGGACACAATAAGCTATGGATCTCGCTTCTTTCTTCTACCTTGGCGTCACGATTTTCCTCTTTGTGATCTTTGCCCTGATCGTAATCCGCACCTACAGCAAAAAGCGGAAAAGTGAAGGGGAAATAGCCAAGTACCGAATGCTTGATGACGATTAATTTTTTTATCCGGGCCTCCGGATAAACCCGATAGAGTTTTTATCTTTGCCCAAAGGATATTCACATGAGCACAACTGGCCCCCACCACGAAGAACACGCAGACGGCATCGTCGAAGACCGTGAAAAAGCCCCCCCCGTCTACTTCACGGTTCTCTTTTACAGCCTGATCATCTGGGGTATCGCCTTCATGGCATTCTACCTGCTTTCAGGCTGGAGCTCCGATGCTGAATTCCAAGACAAAATGGCCGCACACAAAGGTGAGCCTCCGGCTCAACAGCAGGCGGTCACGCCGCCCGCACCTGTGGCCCCTGTCCCTGCTCCGGCAACAGAGTCCAAAGAGACCAACGGACAGGAACTCTTTGCCAAGAATTGTGCCGGCTGTCATGGCGCTGACGGCAAGGGGGCTTTCGGTCCAGACCTCTCGGGCGATTACCAATACGGCAAAACAGCAGAAGCCATACAGGAGAGCATCACTGCCGGACGACCGGGCAACATGCCCGCTTTCGGGCAAAAGCTTTCTGCTGTGGAGATTGAAACCCTGACAGAGTTCATTTTAAGTCTTTAGTCTTGAAAAGCGCTTAGGGACCGACCCCACATGGGGGCGGTCCCATGGTTTTGCGGCGCTAACCAACACAGTTTCAAAACCGTAAATCCAGGGACAGCCCCTGATGCCCCTGGGGATAGTCCCGATTTACTCCATACGATAAACAACCTTAAGCGAGTGCCATTCGGGACAGTCCCAACCATGGCTGAAACATCCTGCCCAGCTAAAAAACAAACTCTGCTCTCCCCCTGGCGCCGCCGCAGTCAATGGAGCGCAACGCTGCTGTTGTTACTGACTCCCTGGTTTCGTATTGACGGCAATAGCTTGCTGCGCATTGACATCCCAGCCCTCACTTTGCACTTTTTTGGACAGCTTTTGCGCATCGAAGAGCTTTACCTGGTGCTTATTTTCAGCCTCATCTTGACCATGGGTTTTCTCTTAATGACTATGGTGCTGGGCCGAATCTGGTGCGGTTGGCTATGCCCGCAAACGACCTTGACAGATTTAGCGGAATGGATGGCAACACGCCTGGGATTACGTGGTTTAAAACACTCCCGCAAAAAGTTGCTCGGGCAAAAGCTTGCATTGCAGCTCAGCTTCCTGCTTCTGGCGTTGCTGGTTTCAGCCAACCTGCTTTGGTATTTCATTACACCACAGCTCTTTTTTGCCCAGCTGTTTTCGGGACAATTGCATTTTTCCGCGTGGATCTTTTTACTGGTCTTTACCGCAGTGATCTACTCTGACCTGGCCCTGGTTCGTCGCCTGTTGTGCCGTGATTTCTGTCCCTATGGCCGCTTCCAGACAAGTCTTTCCGACCAAACGACCTTGACTCTACATTTACCTGAGTCAGAACGTGAGCGTTGCATCGAATGTAATTCTTGTGTCCGGGTCTGTCCCATGGAGATCGACATTCGCCAAGGCTACCAGATTGAATGCATCAACTGTGGCCGTTGCCTTGATGCCTGCCGTCAAGTGATGTCTAACCGCAATCAACCCGGTTTGATCGGTTACTCTTTTGGCACAACAGGTCACGGGGCCAAGGCCCTTTTAAACCCGCGGACGTTACTGTTGAGCCTGGCAACGCTGGTGCTGCTGATAATTTTGATGTTTGCCATTTATTATCGTCCAGCCGCATCTCTGAAGGTTTCCGTCTCACATACCGCGGCAAGTCGGATCCTTAACGACGGCAACCAGGCCACATTTTTCAACGCCTGGATTAATAATCGAAGCCGCGAGCAAGCAACCTACAGACTTAAAGCCCGGCAGACTGGCACAAACATCCGCTTGACATTGAAAGGCCAAACTGACCAAATTGAACTCGAAGCAGGAGAGAATTCCCGCGTTGATTTTGTTCTGGTGACGCCTGCACCTGAAAACCAGCTAGGGGTAGAATTCATCCTGATGGACCGAAACGGTGTCGAACTAGCAATTGCCGAGGCATACATCAAAGAGTTACAGGGATATTAAGTGATGGCTTCAAAGAATAATTTCTACCCACTTCTGGTTCTGCTGCTACTCGGCAGTTTCCTCTGCTTTTCGGTGTGGGCGGCTGTGCGGGCGATCGACTCCGGACCACAAGTTACCGACACTGACTACTACAACCAAGGGTTGAGATACAGCTCCACCCTTTTGGAAAAAAAGGCCGCAACGGTACTGGGTTGGGAGGTTTCAACACAACTGGTAGAGCGCACTCTGGAATTTCACCTGAGCGACAAACAGGGCCGTCCAGTGATTGCCGCGAAAGGAACTCTTTTTTTGTATCTGCCAGAGACAACATCGCGAACTCGCCTTGCATTGCAAGAGCTCGGCTCGGGAATTTACACATTAAACCTGACTGCGGGCATGACCGGCGGAATGAGCGCCCAGCTCGAGTTCGAACGTGACGGTGCCCGTCTGAACCGTCAATTACTCCTGAACCTTTAGGGCTTATGAGCCTCCATGACACCTGCGTCCATTGCAAGCTGCCGATTCCTCCGGCTGATCTGGTCATCGACGAGATTGACGGCAAGGAATTGCACTTCTGTTGCCGCGGTTGTCAAGGGGTCTACCGAATCATAACCGGTGCCGGACTGGGCAACTTCTACAAACGTCGTGACTGGACTGAACAAGGGATGCCAGCAGGCGTTTTTGAAGCAGAATTCGATGACAAGGTCCTCGCCAGCCACGTCACCACCCACAATGAGACCACGTCAGAGATATCCCTGGTGGTTGAGGGCATTCGTTGTGCTTCCTGCATCTGGCTGCTGGAAAAGCTGCTGAGCAAAGAACCGGGCGTTGAGGCCATGCAGGTCAACTACGCCACCCACCGGGCTCAGGTCAGATTCAACCCGCAAGAAACTTCTCCCGCGCAAATATTTGCAGCCATAAGCCGTCTCGGCTACCAGCCCCACCCCTTCACTGCTGGAGCAGCACAACAGGCCGCAGCACGTGAGCAGCGTTCGCTGCTGATCCGCTTCGGCACTGCAGCCTTTCTTTCCTTGCAGTTAATGGGCTTTTCCTTCGCCCTATACGGTGGTTATTTTCACGGCATCGACCCAACTGTCCGGCAGATGATCCAATACTTTGCGGCAGCAGTCACAACCCCGGTGATTTTTTATTCCGGATGGCCGTTCTTGAGGGGGGCCTGGCGCAGCCTGAAAAATCGGGCTCCGAGCATGGATCTGCTGATCGCCATGGGTGTGCTGACAGCTTATAGTTACAGCCTTTACGCGTTAATCACCGGCGGTGAAGTCTACTTTGACACGGCCGCAATGATCATCACCCTGATCTTACTCGGACGGCTGTTTGAAGGTTCCGCGCGCCATCGGTCTATCTCAGGAATAGACAAGCTGCTTCAACTCGCCCCCGACACAGCCAACCTGATTATAGCAGAAGAAGTCCGCACCATTACCAGCGCCAGTTTGACTCCAGGGGATCTCATTCTGGTTCGGCCTGGTGAACGCATTCCGGTTGATTGTCAGATTCGGGACGGTTTAGCAGAGCTGGACGAATCGACAATCACTGGTGAGCCACTGCCGGTGTTACGAATTCAGGGCGAAAGTGTCTCAGCTGGGACACTGAACCTTTCGGCCTCGATCAGACTCATCGTTGAGCGTGTTGCCACAGAATCCTTTATTGCCCGCATGGCACAGCTGGTTGAGGATGCACAAAATCGCAAAGCTCCGATCCAGTCGTTGGCCGACAGGATTGCCTCCATCTTTGTGCCTCTCGTCACCCTGATCGCCCTTGGAACCTGGGTTTTCTGGTTCTTCAACAACGCCTCCTCCGCAGAAGCATTGCTCAATGCTGTATCAGTCCTGATCGTGGCCTGCCCCTGCGCCCTCGGATTGGCCACACCAACAGCGGTACTGGTCGCATCCGGGAATGCATCTACCCGGGGTATACTTTTTCGCGGCGGTGACATTCTTGAAATGGCAGGTCGGGTTGATTTGGTTGCTTTTGATAAAACCGGAACCCTGACCCTCGGCAAGCCGACCGTTGAACAGATTATCCCAGCACCCGGTCTGAGTGAAGACGAGATACTACGCCTTGCCAGTCGTGTTGAAAGCGGCTCAAGTCATCCGATTGCCCGCAGCATCAGGGCCAGAGCAAACCTGGCCGGAATCCATACTGGGGTCGATGAATCGGTTGAAACAGTTCCCGGCTGTGGGCTGAGAATGTTTGATTCAAAAGGTGAAGTTCTGGTCGGCAGCCGCAATTTTCTGTCAGAGAACGGCGTTGTGGTTCCACCTGTCTCAGCTGGGGCCCTGACTGAAGTCTATGTGAGTCTCAATGGCGTCTGGCAGGGGGTTTTTCTGATTCATGACCCACTACGCGATGAAGCAAACCAGGCCGTCACCAGACTGCAACACGCGGGTCTGCAAACGGTTCTGCTGACCGGTGACCGCCCTGAAGTCGCAAAACAAGTCAGCACTGTACTGGCAATCACCAACTACCATGCCAGTCTGAGCCCAGCGGATAAAGCCGCATGGATCGTTGCGCGGCAGCAATCGGGACAAAAAGTCATGATGGTTGGTGACGGCATCAATGATGCCCCGGCACTTTCCTCGGCTGACGTCGGTTGTGCCATGGCTGGCGGGACTGACATCGCCCTCGAAACATCAGACCTAGTTCTCACCAAACCCAACCTCGATCGTCTCTGTGAAGCAATTTTTATCGCCCGCAAGACGTTACAGGTAGTCAAACAGAACCTTTTCTGGGCCTTTGCCTACAACTTTGTCACCATTCCACTGGCAGCAAGCGGCAAACTGGCACCGGTCTGGGCGGCGGTTGCGATGGCCAGCAGTTCTATACTGGTCGTCAGCAACTCACTGCGCCTTGGCAGACTGATTCGCCGTTCTTTTCCTGTTGCCAAACGACCGACGAACAATTAAAGTTCATAAATGTTTAAATCAATTGTCATTTTGATCGTACTTTCACTCTGTATCGGCACCGGTGCCTGGCTGTTTTTCATCTGGACAGTCAAGCGTGGTGATTTCGACGATGTTGAAGGACCAAAATACCGCATGCTGGATGAGGATGATCTCCCTGAAGAACAAAAACATCAGCTCAAAGGAAAGACTCATGAAAAATGATAACCTGCGACTTTTTTTCACGACCCTGCTTTGTTGTGCCCTGGTCCTCGTCTTTACAGGAGCCTTTGCGGCCGAGACTCGGATGGAAAAAGCCGCAAGCGATGGTAGCAAAGCCATCATCAGCTTCGCCGACAGCCCCTTGAAGACCATGACAGAAACCCCTTTCACCATTGAAGTAAAGGGGCCGACCGGCATTACTATCAGCGATGCCGCCTTGCACCTCAGCCTCGACATGCCAGCGATGCCAATGCCGCCGAATCATCCCAAAGCAAAGTGGCAAGACAACGCTTATCGCGGCACTGCAATCTTCACCATGGGTGGTGCCTGGGATCTTTTGCTCAACGTTCAGCGCCCCGGCTACGATCCGCAGCAGTTTATCTTTAACATTGAACAAGTGATGATGAAGTGATCGTTGACCCGCTCGTTTCGATGGCGTTCATGACCGGCTTGCTCGGAGCCGGTCACTGCATCGGGATGTGCGGAGGGCTGGTTGGCGCTCTCTCTCTTTCCGAAGCCGGACAGCGAGGGGGCTGGCTCTTTCACTTCCTCTACAATGTCGGAAGAGTAACGACCTATACCTTCATCGGTGCAATCGTCGGCTGGCTCGGTTCAGCTTTGACTTACACCGACCGCTTCAAGATGGTGACTCGCTCACTGTTGCTGGGGTCAGACCTGTTCGTCATTCTGATTGGATTAGGCACAGCGGGTCTGTTTACCTGGTTTAACATCTCCCGACTCGACTTTGCTGGCCCGATGCAAGCGATGACAGTTCTGGTGAAAGGCCTGCGCCGCCTGCCTCCAGCCTTGGCGGCATTACCCTTAGGGCTTCTTTTCGGTTTCATTCCATGCGGCTATCTCTATGCCGTTGCGATCACCGCAGCACAGAGTGCCGACCCATTCAAGGGCGGACTGATGCTCTTTGTTTTCGGCCTCGGCACAGCACCCTCTTTATTCCTGTTCGGTGGCGCAGCCCACTGGCTAAGCGGCAAGGCTCGCACCTGGCTCCTGCGAATTGCTGGCATTATTGTCGCCGGTATGGGATTAATTAATCTGATTCGACATCTGCGTTTAATGGGCTGGATTTTATAGCTCACACGTCCTGGTTCCATCATCTCCTCCCATAATTTGTCTAACTTGCCCAGGTTAAGCATCATGACCTTTTTGCTCTGTCGTACTTACAGATTCAAGGATTAATGTTAAAGTATAGGAGTCAATTGAAGGATGTTCGACTATCGGCTGGGGCATAAAAAACCGCGGTTACCGGTAGCATCGATAATAGGGAGTAAGACTCATGGCACCGACCACGGAAAACCAGGCAAAAGCAACCTTCGCCGGAGGCTGTTTCTGGTGTATGGAACCCCCATTCAGCAAACTTGACGGAGTCCTCTCCACCACCTCTGGTTATACCGGTGGTCACCAGAAGAATCCAACCTATGAAGAGGTTTCGGCCGGAGTCACTGGACACACCGAAGCACTACAAGTGGTTTATGACCCGGACAAAATCAGCTACGTAAAACTTCTCGACATCTTCTGGCGCAATATCAATCCGGTCGATCCTGACGGACAGTTTGTTGATCGCGGCTCTCAATATCGACCAGCGATCTTCTATCACAACGCAGAGCAGAAACGACTAGCGGGAGAATCCAGAGATAAGCTCACTGATTCAGGACGATTCCAGGCCCCGATCACCACAGCAATCGTTGCTTTCGAATCTTTTTATCCCGCCGAGGAACATCATCAGGGCTACTATCAAAAAAACGCGCTGCGTTACAAAGCCTATCGCTACAACTCGGGAAGGGATGAGTTTCTCAAGAAAAAATGGGGCAGCGAAAAACCATGATAAAAGCAAACCTGCTTGACCACCCACTCATCAGCCAACGCTATTTCTTCCCCCGGCATGACACTATTTTGCAGCCATTTATCGTTGACTGTGGAGACGCGCAACTGGCGTGTAGCTACCATGAGGTTTCCCCTCAAGCCAAAACAGTCGTGCATTTTCACGGCAACGGCGAGGTGGTTGCCGATTATCTTAAAGGCTTTCCTGAGTTGATCGGCCGCATGGGCTGCAACTGTTTCCTGGCCGAATTTCGAGGTTACGGTGGATCTACCGGGCGGCCACAGCTGGGCAAAATGCTTTCCGATGTTCAATCAACCATTGAGGCGCTTAAACAATCCCAAGACAAACTGATTTTATTTGGCCGCTCGGTCGGCTCTCTCTTTGCCGTCAAGGCCGCCGAGCTCTTTCCAGACGTCGCTGGCCTGATCCTGGAAAGTGCTATCGCCGACCCCTTGGAGAGACTCCTGTTGAGAGTGACTCCTGACGAATTGGCAACAACCCCGGAGCTTCTGGCTACGGCTGTCACAGAAGCCATGAATATTCGGCAAACGATGGCACACTTTTCCAAACCAACTCTGATTATGCACACCCGCCACGACGGCCTTATTGATGCCAGTCATGCCGAGCGCCTTGCCAACTGGTGTGGTGGCCCGGTCCAGCTAGAAATTTTCCCCCAAGGGAATCACAACGACATCATGTTTGTGAACGGACCAATCTACTTTGCGCTGGTCCATGAATTTCTCAACGCTCTCAGTGATTGATTATGGGATATCGGATTACAGCCGACCTGATTCTGGTTTTACATCTGCTGTTTGTTCTCTTTGTGCTCTTTGGCGGACTGCTCTGTCTGCATCAAATTCGTTGGCTATGGGTGCACCTTCCGGCAATGCTCTGGGGGGTCTGGGTGGAATGGGCCGGATGGGTCTGTCCGTTGACACCGCTGGAAAATCATGTCCGGGAATTGGCCTCTGGAGATGGTTATCGCGAAAGTTTCGTCGAGCATTATCTGATTCCGGTCATGTACCCGGAGCAATTGAGCGCTTGGGTGCAAGTTGTTTTGGGGATAATAGTGCTTATTATCAATGCTGTGATCTATCTTAAGGTGTTCAGGAAACAACGGAAGTCCTGGCAGAGGGTTGACGAATATCATTCTTGAGTTAACTTTAAATAACACTTAAGGAGAATAACTTATGACAGAAAATGATTGTCTCAACCCCGAAGAGCATTGTGACCTGCATATGTGTCAACTGAAGGCAACCAAGCTGAGTGCGGAGGTCGATAAACTTTACGAAGACCCTAAATTCGTCTGTACCAACTGCGGCGTCAAGGTCAATAAAAAGGAAAACCTCTGCTGTCCAAAACCGCTCTGAACAACAACCAGGAAAGGTTACCGGGCGCACCGTTGACAAATTGATGATGCGCCCGGTGTTTTATCTACCGAGGCGACAAAAGAGAGCAATGTGACTGAGGAGAAACTCAAACAGAAGGGGCACCAGAAGAAGGACTGGTCGTTGGTTGGTTATGTCTAAAGCCGGAAATCCATTTGACCACACAAGCGCAAGCAGCCAAACTGGCTATTTTGGTTGCGGCAGAAAGGCGCTCTTATCCTGATCCCAATAGTAACGACCCGCATCCCACAGGCCCTCCAGATCATCCCAATCAATGTGGACACCAGACATATCCTCAATGGTAAAGGACGCTTGCAACATCTCGGCATCGTCAATAGTACCATTACCATCAGCGTCCGCCCAATGGAATGGAGCAACAGAAACTTTACTCTCGCCCTGAACCGGAACCGAAGACTGATTGCCTTCGGTTCCAGAGACAATTTCACCGACAAAGGTCGTTTCGACATTGACCTTGGCGTCGTGATCGACCTGAAGCAGGTAAACAACCCGATCACGATTATCAGCAGCCTTAATAATCCACCGCGCTACGCCGTTGATATTGTCAAGACTTGAGGCGGGCGGAAAAGCCTGCACGATTTTCCAGCCTTTGGGGAAATACTCCTTAAGAATGACCCCACCACCTTTGGTCCGGTGAGTCAAAGTGATCTGTACTGGAATGGTACTACCCGGACTGGCAAAATTCTGCAGGGTCCTCAGCGCTGTTACTGCAACAGGTGGAAGTGGTTTCTTGGACATAAACGAAAACGATATCGACAAGACCACCAAACACAGCACCAGCAATCCGCCCCAGAGTGCTAGTTTCTTCTGGCGAGCGGGCGGAACCGCTTCCTCAGCTTCCGATGCGGGCTGCTGGAGAATATCCTCCAAAGAAACTTCTAGAGCATCAGCCAGTTTCAGCGCATTTTCCCGCCGCATAGTCGGATATCGATTATTCTCCCAACGAGAAATAGTATCAGTCGTAACCCCGACAACCTTGCTGATATATAGCTGTGTCAACTGCTGATCTTCACGGATACGCTTTACCTGCTTGGCATCCAGACATACGGTTGATGATGTCGACGTATAGTTTTTTGTGTTCATGCGCGAAAGTTTAACAAGGCTCGTCTCAGGATGCAAACAGGAAAATTACCCATGTCTACCAACCAGATTTTTCAACAGATAACAATATGTAATTACTAGGATTTAAAGCGACATCTACAGACATTTAATGCGATGTCTAATGTAACCGAAGGAGAGCATAGGTATAAATACAACAACAGTTAAGGGCAAGGTTGCCCGATATCAACATTTAACCCTATAAAGGAGAAAACAATGAAGAAACTGGTAATCATCATGATGCTGCTGGCATTTGTCGGTGTCAACGTTGCAATTGCTGCTGACAGCGTGACCTACGAGAACAAAAAAGGCACCGTAACTTTTGACCACAAAACCCACGGTGAAACTCTCGGCGATTGCGCCAAGTGCCACGAAGGTGAGCCGGCAAAAATTGAAGTAGATAAAAAATCTGCCCATGGCGACACCTGCAAAAGCTGTCACAAGGAAATGAATGGCCCGACCAAGTGTAACGACTGCCACAAGAAGTAATGACACCATATTTCAGTGCAAAAAAAAAGGCGTCGGCTTCCCGACGCCTTTTTTTTTGAACCCGTTTTCACTCAACTTTCATAGATAATTTTCTCACAATTATCTCAAATTTTAGTTGTCACAAACCTGCGGTTTTGCTATAGTGATTCAACTCTTCGATTGCCTGCAAGCCGAAGAGACTATGGACCCCGCGTATCCCCCCCCTCCTTACGCGGGGTCTTTTTTATCTAATCAACAGCAAAACCCTACCAGCACCCCAAAGTGGTTTAAAAGCCCTTAAATGCCCGCAACAAGTGAGGCATAAGTTGCTTCTTGCGTGACATAACACCTTTCAATTCGAACAGTCCCGATTCAACCTGAGGATAACCGATGGTTGCCATCAACCCCTTGTCACCACAGACCATCATCAGACTATTCTGTTGCACAATATCGGTCACCAACAACCCGGCTAAGGCAAGTCCGCGTCCGGCGACAAACTTCTCAAGTCCAACACGGAGCTCCTCCCGCCGTTCATTGAATTCCTGAAAAGTCACCACCTCAATTTGACTGACACCGAAGCGAGTCTCCTCAACGGCATACTCCTTAAAATCAGACATCAAAAGAGCCTGGATCGTCGGATATTCCGCTAGTACACTCCCAGCCAGAAACATCTTCTGACCGAATTCAAGAGGATCGATTCCGGCACATGCGCCGAGCCAAGGTGCAAGCTCATGATCAACAGCAGTTGTCGTCGGCGACTTAAACAGCACGGTGTCAGACAAAAGCCCGGACAGCAAGAGACCCGCAATTTTTGGCTCCGGGGTTATATTCGCCTGACGATAGAGAGTAGCGACCAACGAACAAGTACTGCCAACCGGCTGATTAATAAAACGAATCGGCGCATCCGTATGAAAGTTGCCCAGTCTGTGGTGATCTATAACTTCGAGAATATCCACCTGGTCGGCGCCAGGAACCGACTGTGATAGTTCATTATGATCGACCAGAATCAATTTGAGCGATGAAGACCGCAGCAGGTTCGACTTTGTTGCAACCCCGCAGACCTGACCATCTTCAATAACCAATGCCCCCGGAGCGCGGCTACGCATCAGCACGACTCGAAGTTCATCGAGTCGATCATCCGGGTGAGCCCTTGGGACATCCGCCTCTGCCAGGTGGCGCACCGGAGTTGACATCCTTGCTAACAAGGCGCTGGTGGCTGTATCAAAAGGGCTTTGCAGAATCGACACACCATTATCGCGCGCCATAGCGACCAAATCGCCGTCAATCGACAGACCGCCCGTCACGATCAAGAGACGAACACCCATAGTGATGGCATCCTGATGAATTTCCCGGCGGTCTCCGGTTAAGACAATAGTTCGCTTGGGATCAACTCCGGCTAGATGCTTCTGGAATCCGGCACGGGACATGGCTCCGACGAAAAGTTCCAGCTCTTCGGTGCGTTCTGGATCATCAAGACAGACAGCCTCGGCTTGCAAACAATCCTGAACTGATGCGGGAGAAGTCAGAACCTGTCGAATCTGACGCCCTTCTCGCGGCAAAAAAATATGTTCAGGAAGACGCTTGAGAATCAATGCCCCCAGCGGCTGGCCGTCATCTTCGACAACTGGCAACATGCGAATATCATGTCGACGCATCAACTCCAAAGCACGCATCAGGGGTGCATCCGCAACGATAACCGCCGGTTGACCTGAAAGGGTGTCACGTACTCGGGGATAAACATCGGTGAGCAGAACCGGCGGTTCCTGGCTAAGCGCTTCAAGCACAAACTCCGTCTGTCGGTTCAGATGCCCGGAACGCGCCGGGAAAACGTTGCTCCGCCCTTGTTTTCGACAAAGTTCAGCATAGGCTATAGCACTACAGATCGAATCGGTGTCTGGGTTACGATGACCAATCACAAAGATTTTTTCCGTATGGCTCATTTTGCTTCCTCGTACAGATAACCTCGCACATCACCCAAACCGATAATATCCTCAACGATACCACGCTCCGGAATCCCGTCATCATTGACCCAGAAAAACAAGCTGCCACCGCCAGTCTCAAAGACTTCGGGATCAACTTTGGCCTGAAACAACAACCCGGAAGAAGGAAAATACTTCTGTTTTTTCTGCGCCTCAAGCGTCAGTATATCGACCAATATTTCTGAAACTCCCTCGCTGGTAAAGGTGGGAATTTGCAGTTGCGTACCGCGCATCAACGGACCGTAAACACCAGTACGCAGATTATAAAATGCGGTCAAAATATCGACCGGTTCAACCTCGTCGACAAGATCAAAAACTTTTCCAGGACGATAAACGCCATCACGCGACTTTTCCTGAGAAACCCTACCCTGTACGAAATCGAAACGATAACGCTTGCCACGATCCTTCCATTTGCCACCCTTGCGTTTAAGTATCCGCGAAACATATTCAACGCTGCGCAGGGCACCCTCCGGGGTCAGTTCCATAAGAGAAGAATATTCTTGAGTGCGATCACCGGTCAGCCATGCGGCCACGCCCAAAGTCCGACCGATCAGTTCCGCCCGGAAAACATTTGGTTGATCCGTTGCTAAAAGCCGTAATTCGCCGGCAGCCAGCCTTTTAAAAAAAAGAAAATCTATAGCATAGAGATACTCTTCATCGACCAGATCATGAATAGTTGGTTGTTTCTGAGGGCTGGACTGAGGCTCGGCATAGGACAGCGTAAAGGGGAATAGCGTAAAGAGAACTAAGAGGGAAAGAGCTATTCGAATCATCATACAAAAAGACTCAGGACGAAAAGCAAGTAAGCTGTCAAGAGCAGGAGTCCTCGCTTCCGGCCAAGTTGGAGTCGTGGCTTCAGGAAAGCCAACAAGCCGACCAGCAACAGACAGAAACCAAGCATCACGGGAAAATGGATAGAGAGTACCTGCGATTCGATTGCAATCGGTTGTATCATCGGACAGATACCGAGCACGAACAGCACATTAAAGATATTGCTGCCAATGACGTTACCAACACTGATATCCATCTCACCTTTCCAAGCACTCATCACCGAAGCAGCCAACTCTGGCAAGCTGGTTCCCAGAGCAACAACAGACAAACCGATCACCAGTTCGGGAACGCCAAACAAGGTGGCAATCATAACCGCCCCGCGCACCATCAGTTCGGCTCCAACACCAAGCCCGACCATCCCGACCAGCACCAACACGACATTGCGCCGACGATTTGCCGAGGCAGCCTCAATCGCACTTTGGATCTCGCCACCTTCAGCCACAGCTGGCAACCTTGCCGTCATGATGCAATAAAGGAGAAAAAACAGCAGGCTAACGAAAAGCCCCAGACCATTACCAAAAGCGAGTTCACCATCCAATGCCAGCAGGTAAACGCCGATGGAGGCGCCCACCATGATCGGAACTTCCCGCACCAGCGTGGTGCGGGAAACAACGACGGGAGCGATCAGAGCAGCGACCCCCAAAATCAGGCCGATGTTGGCGATATTTGAACCAACAATATTGCCCGCCGCCAAAGAGGAAGACCCTCGCACCGCCGCCAGCAAAGAAACCATCAGTTCCGGCATACTGGTGGCAAAAGCCACAACAGTCAAACCGACCACGAGAGGCCGGATTCCAAAGGAAAGCGCCAGCCGGGAACTACCCGTCACCAGGTATTCCGCACCATAATAAAGCAGAAGCAAACCTGCCAGAACCAGAATCACACCAAGAAACATCAAATCATCCTAACTGTTTTCCATCCAGAGTTACCTAAATGGCCAGAAACATACATCAACAGTAATGAGGTTACAACCAGACTAAACAAAAGCTACCATATCATATACTTACGATAGCCAAGAACTGTCATTATGTGCAATGACAAGCTTGTTGGCAGGCTATTGGAAAGTAGTGTAATACCTGCAACCACTGGTGTCGAGAAGTTGAATCTCTTTTCTCATGTAAAGCATTGATCATAACATGATTTACTTGACTTTATCAGCACGTAAAACTAATATCCATATATTCAATTTTATCCAGTAGGAGTCAATAATGACCGACGTCGAATTCGATAAAACAATCAGCTTTGACAGAGAAGCAGAAATTCTGAAAGTTCTTGGGCATCCAGTCCGCCTGAAAATCGTTGCCGGACTCATGTCCCAATCATGCAACGTCAAAAAAATCTGGGAATGCCTTGAGCTACCCCAGGCAACCGTTTCTCAACATCTCGCACTGCTTAAAAACAAGGGAATCATTCAAGGCAAACGTGATGGGGTTGAAGTTTTCTACCAGGTTACTTCGGACCAAGCTCGCAATGTTGTCCTTTCCCTGATGGATTGTAAAATCTGCTGATAAGCTGTCATATCAAAGTACAACCAAGGGGACCTGAACAATCGTTCGGGTCCCCTTGGTTGTATTTGGATCTTCCCTACACCTTTCGCGCCAAGGCAATGAGCACTTCATAGCTGGCCGGAATCCCCTGATCACAGCGGTAGTCTTCTTCATAAAGCGCGATCATTCGTTGCATGACCCGCCGTGAAGCCAAGCCGCGCGGCCGATTCACCGAAGCATTGCCTGCCCCAATCTGTTTAAGCTGCCGCAGCAGATCCGGGACATCAACATGATATTCAACTTCCATACAGGCACTGACATCATCCGTCACCAGCGATGCCGTAGCTAAAGCCGAAGCGACCTCATCGCACGACGGAAAGCTCTGTACATGTGACGCCCGGCTCTGTGAACTCTCGGCGACAGCCCGACGATGACAACGACGCAACTCGCAAAGAGTCTGTTCACCAAAGAGCGCCAGCGCAAAGGTTCCACCAGGCTGCAACGCTCGCGCGACTTCCGCAAAAGCCGTCGGCAGACAGTCGACCCACTGATAAACGGAACTGGAAACAATCGTGGAAAAAGCTCCATCGGCAAAGGGCAGAAAACGGGCATCACCGTCACAGGCGTGCACCGTTGGCAAGCGCTGATGGGCGGCCTGAGTCATACCGTGAGCGATATCCATAACAACCATGGGATCGGGGCAAAGTTGACCGACAGCTGCAGCCAGGGCACCAGTACCGCTACCAACGTCCAATATCAGGCCGGAGCCTGTTCCGGAAGCGGATATACGTGCGCACAAGTGTTTAACGACCCGCTTCTGTACTGCGGAGTAGAGATCATAATCCCCGGCATGGGCCGAAAAATTGCCGCGCATCTTTTTGCCATCGATCGCTTTTACCGGCATCATCAACAAAACTCCCTGATAAGACTGGCAACCTCTTCCGGTCGACTGAGGAAAGTGGCATGACCGACGCCATCGAGCTCAACAATTGACCCGGACGCCAGCGTCTCAGCCAGCTGATGTCCGGCAGCGATCGGGGTAATCTGATCGAGAGCACCGTGAATCACCAGGGTCGGTTGCGAAATATCGGTCAGGACACCACGTTGATCCTGTTCACCAAGCAGCAACAGCAAGGCCTGGGCCGCGGTTTGATCTGGCAGAGAGCTTTGTCGCACCGCAAAATTTCGAATAACCCGCAGGCGCTCCTTTGAGAGATCTTCACCGGCAAAGGCCAGTGTAAAAAAGTCACTCAAGGTTGCCTCAAAATGTCTGCCCAGATTCCTGGCCATGGCTTTGACTTGAGCCGTTGGCAAGCCCAAAAGCCAGTCATCGCTCATAGTGAAACAAGGCGTTGTCCCGATCAAGACCATGCGTTCTAACTTGACGGCAGGTTTCCGGGCGAGCTCCATAGCCAGCATGCCTCCGAGCGACCAGCCGACCAGACAGACCGGTTGGTCCTCAACGGCAGTAATCCATTCAGCCAGATCAGCAGCAATGGCCGACAACGAATACTCTTGCGCAGGGGATGACAGCCCATGGCCAGGAAGATCAGGTATCAGCAAGCGAAAATCTTGCTGGAGTTGCTCGGCCAGTTCGCTGAACACGGCAGCCGACATGGACCAACCGTGCAGTAAAACCAAAGGATGACCCTGCCCAACCTCATACCAGGAGAGCTTGCGATCATCAGAAAAGCGGAACTCGTGTCTGATCATCCGGCATGTTCTCCAACGGACGTCAGGATTTGCTTTGCCGCCTGTGCAAGATCAACCGGTTCATGGGTGGCCATAACTGTCGCCCGCAACCGACACAGCCCCTGCGGCACTGTCGGCGGACGGATTCCCTGCAAAAAGACGCCGTCCTCAAGAAGTTGTCGGGTAATTGTCATGGTTACCTCAGGCTCTCGGGTCAAGACCGGGACAATCTGGGTGGTACTTCCGAGTAGATCCAGTCCACCATCTGTCAACAACCCGGCCAGCAGAGCACGATTTCGCTCCAGCTTCTGCCGTAAATCCCGACCTTCAGCACTCTCAACCAAATCCAGAGCCGCCATCGCCGCAGCTGGCACCCCTGGCGGCAGACTGGTAGAAAAGATAAAAGCGCGGCTACGATTAATCAGGATGTCAATTGCCACGCGAGGTGCCGCGAGATAAGCGCCAGCACCCCCCAACGCCTTGCCGAGCGTCCCCATGTGCAGATCAATCCGGTCGAGACAATCAAGATGCTCGCCGGTCCCTCGACCGGTCGCACCCAACACACCAGTCCCATGGGCATCATCAACCATCAGCAACGCATCATAGCGTTCCTTCAGGTCACAAAGTTCTCTTAAGGGGGCCATGTCACCGTCCATACTGAAGACCCCATCAGTCACGATCAGCCAGCGACCTTTTCGCTGCGGGCGTTCTTTCTCCAACAACTCTTCCAACGCGGCCAGATCGCAATGCGGATAAATCAGGGTACGCGCCTGAGCGAGGCGGCAACCATCAATAATCGAAGCGTGATTCAGTTGATCAGAAAAGATCACGTCATCTGGACCAAACAGCCCCTGGAGAATCCCGTTGTTGGCAGCATAACCGCTATTAAACAACAAAGCACCGGTTGTGCCTTTGAACGCTGCGAGCCGTTCTTCAAGAGCAGCATGGGTTGGCAAGGTCCCGGAGATCAGGCGACTGGCTCCTGACCCGGCACCAAATTGACGGGTTGCCGAGACCATGGCCTCAACCAGACTGCGGTGCCCGGCGATACCGAGGTAATTATTTGAACAAAGCAACAGAACCTCGCGACCATCGACGTGGACCTTCGGCCCCTGTCCATCCTCAACCACGCGCAAAGAACGCAGCATCCCCTGACGGGACAAGAGCTCTAATTCTTTCTGCCAATTATGCATTATCTGACTCCAACTTTTGCGGCGGAGAGATCGGACCAAGAGCATCAAACAAAACCGGCTGACGTTCCAGATAATCAATCAGTTCCGGTAGCGACACTGCGGGAGCAACAAAGAACACTCTGCCGCCGGAGGGATCACCGCTCGGTTTGAGATTGGTAATCCGCTGATAGCCATACTTCGGATCAGAAACATAGCCGGTTGAGTAGGTTGGATCATCCGACCAACAGAGTTCCGCGACTACGCCCGGCGCAGAGAGAACTTTACCAGCCAGAACCAGCGCCTCGCGTACGCGATGATGCTTAAGGCCTGCTATCGTCAATTTGTCGACAATAATCTGACGCTGCGGCGGCGCCAGATCCATGCGACTGACCCTGATGCCGCGACCGGCATCAGGTTCCAGTCGGTTGCCAGAGACCGCATCCATAATGATGGCACCACGCATAACCGTTCCACCTGGGCCAGGTCCAGAAGCCAGAAGGTGGATGGCCGCTGCCGCAACCACAGGAGCAACTCCAGCCCGACACAGCAGACTGCTAGCCGCCCGACGTCCGGTCTGCCAGTCGGCCGTCAGCAGGGTCGTCACTGCGGGCAACCTTTCGTAATGAACCGTTGCAGGATCGAGTCGCTCTGCGCTACAATGCACCTCGTGAGCGTCCCCATCGGAGTAATTCATGGCCCGAGCCATCAGAGTCGCCGTGGTTGCCTCAATTTCGTCGCCACCAACAATCCGCTCTGCTCCAGAGTGATGTCGGCCGTTACGAGAGGCGCGCATTCGCAAAGAAAAAAGGTCTATTTTCATGGGTCAAGAAACTACCATTGGATCGGCCTATTGTCAACCAGCAGAAACGCACGGTTGACAATCCATTTCGCAAGCCCGAATCAGAAAATATCGGGCTTTTTAACCACCAACTCAACGATTAAAGACCCCTATAGCACTTATGTCGAAACCATTACTTCTGCTGCTCTTTGCCCTCTACCTGACAGCAACCATCGGCTATCTGGCCCACCTTATTTGTCGTCGAACACTCTTCGCCAAAATCGCCTTGGGTTTAATTTTCAGTGGTGTCCTGTTGCAGACCGGGCTGCTGGCTCAGCGCTGGTGGGTAGCGGGTTACATGCCGGTCACAAACCTGTTTGCCACCCTCTTCTTTTTCAGTTGGGCGCTGGCCCTGATCTACCTCTATTTCGAATTGCGCTATCGAATTCGAGCGACCGGCCTCTTCGTCATGCTGCTCAACCTGGTACTACTCGGCGGTGCAGTGCCACGAGACAGCACCATTTCAGCATTGATCCCTAGTCTGGACACACCACTTTTTAGCTTGCACATCCTCTTCTCTTTTACCGGTTACGCTTTTTTCGCCATGGCCTTTTCAATCGGTGCCCTCTACCTAGTACAGACGCGTCTGCAGACAGAAATGCTGCCCGACCTCTCAACTTTGCGCCGCATCAACGAAGAAGCGATCTTCCTCGGCTTTGGGCTGTTTACCCTTTGCATGGTCGCTGGTAGCCTCTGGGCTCATATCGCCTGGGGACACTGGTTCAGCTGGAACATCAAAAGCGTCTGGTCGATCCTCGTGTGGATTTTCTATGCCGGCATGTGTCATGCCAAATTTATCCGTCGCTGGCAAGGCAGTGTCTATGCCTGGCTCTCCATTGTCGGCTTCGGTATTGTCCTCTTTACCTATCTCGGCATCGGCCTGCTGCTCGAAAGCAATCATCCCCTGGAGTAATACGTGGAGACGTCACCCCAAACAGCCAAAACAGTTTTGCTGCGACTCTGGGAATTCCTCTGTTCCTTGAAGGTAGCGATCGTCCTGGCTTCGGCAGCAGCCTTGCTGATTATGGGCGGTTCGCTGGTCATGCACTACAATCCAAGAATCTTTGGCGGCATGGAACAGGAAATCATGAGCGAATGGCTACCAGGAGCCTGGAGCCAGGCGCCGCAACTGGTCTTCTGGGTTCCACTCAGCGGCCTATGCGTGATCCTCTTTGCCATCAACACGCTCTGCTGTCTGATCGACTGGCTCGGTAAAATCAGCACTCGCTGGCGCAAAACGGGCGAATACCTGATTCATACCGGCTTCATACTACTGACCATCGCTTACCTTTGGGGCAACCTTGCAGGCTTCCGCTCCGGGCCGCACAGCATCTTTCCCGGCACCGAGATCAAGATTCCCCATATGCCGGAATATACCCTGAGGCTTGAGAGCTTCACCCCGCAGCTCAATCCTCAAGGCCGACCTCTCGACATGGTCAACCAGGTGTCTCTTCGGCAGAATGGTAAAACCGTCAGACAAGCGGAGGTCAGAATCAATCACCCGCTGATTCATGACGGCCTGATTATTTTACCAACCTCTTTTGGGCAAGCGCTGCAAGGCTTTCGCTTCCACCTGCCTGAGCAAGGCATGATCAACCTCGCCAAAGGAAGTCGACTGACCCTGGCGAACGGACAGATACTCAGGATCCGACAGTTGCTGCCCGACGCCCGCCGCTCGGGACGAGGTCAGGTCCAGCAGGTCGGTGACCGACTCGGTAATCCGGCGATGCAAATCGTCGTCCAGAAAACGGACAACAGCACTTGGCAAGGTTGGTATTTTCTGCGCGAAGGCTTGCCAACCGAGCTGAGCGAAGCAGGCATTCTCCTGCGGCCGATCGAGCCGATCTTCAAAACGTACAGTCTCCTGACCATCAACCGAGACCCTGGGGACAAACTCGCTCTGGTTGGAAGCCTCTGTCTCTCCATCGGTGTAATCCTGGCGTTCTTTTCGTTCTACCGAAAAAGAGCGCGGGGCGATAGACCAGACGTTTAATTCTCGTTACGGCTTGGCTGCAATGGCAGCATCCGATACTATTGTCTTAACTTAATTAATAAATCCAGGGGCATACCATGACGATAATGAAGAGCCATACCATTCTGATTGTCGATGACGTTGCCAAGCGCCGCCTGCACCTGAAATCGATGCTGTTGGAGCGGGAAGAGACAGTACTGGAAGTTGAGACCGCGGAAGCTGCCCTGGAAGTGATGCGGCAAAAGGTTCCAAGCCTGGTGATTACCGAGACAGAGCTTCCCACCCGTAGCGGTCTCTATTTGCTACAGGAGATCAAGCAGAATTACCCCGAAACTGAGGTCATCCTGACCACCCATAACGCCTCTTCTTTCAGCCTGCTACAGGCCTTGCGTCATGGCGCTTTCGACTTTATCGTCCGTCCGATTGACACCTCCGAGATCCTCTTCAACATCGTCGACAAAGCCTTTTCCCAGCTCGATCTCCGCCAGCAGAACCAGCGACTGATGGCAGAGCTGGAACATCGCAATCAGGCAATGGTCCAAACCTTGGCAATGATGACCTCACTCAGTGAAGCCATCGAGAAGATCAACTCGGCGATCGAAGTCAGTGACCTGCTGAGTCGTCTGCTCGATGCAGCATTGGGGACCTTGAATGCAAAACGTGGTCTGCTGGCCCTGATCCGCAGCAACGGTCGCAACCACTTTGGCATCAAAATGAGTCGTGGCATCCCAGCTGACTTTGCTCAACAGCATCACGAAAATCTTCCAGAAGGATTACTTCTCGACATTTCCCGTAGCGGCAGTCCGGTCATCGTCGCTGACGCCCTCCCCGCCTACATGACAGACCGGGTGACAACCAATGAACAAACCATCTTTGCCGACCCCGGCCTCTTGGCCGTGCCGCTGTATCACCGCGACCGCGCCATCGGCGTTATGATGCTGTTTGGACATGCTGAAGAGGCACCTTTCACCGACCCCAACCTGCAGTTCCTGGTACAACTGGCACATCACGCCGCAATTGCCCTTGAGAAAGCGGGCATCATTCATCAATTGAAGCGTAAGAGTAAGACGGCTGAGGAAAAAAGTTGAAGGGGGAAGAAAGGTTTCCAATGCAAGCATTAACGACCTAAAGACATTCAAGAATTAATTGCGAGAGCATTATTTAGAATATGTGTTTGTAAGCACTCACGGGCAAGGTAAGGATTGAGATTGACCTTTAATCCGTGCTGACAATGGTGACTTTTAAGAATGGCCCATTGAACAATATCAGGCCCTTCACATAAATATTGTCAACTGTGAATGATTTTATTGTCAAGTTCAACCAGGCTATTTACCGTAATCGTAGGTTCTATACCCCAAGGATCAAAGACAGCATCAGTAGAGCGTCGAACCCACGCCGATTTCATCCCTGCGGAAATCGCACCGATCACATCAAAAGGATTACTCGAAATCAACCACGCACAGCCCCCAGTCGACTTTGATTGCCTGAGAAAATGACTATATACACCTGGATTAGGTTTGAATGATTTGACATCGTCACAACTCACGACATCGAGAAACAGATCTCGTATCCTAGCGTTGTTCAACAACATTTCCAGGGCATCTGCTGCGCCATTTGAAAAGGCATAGAGACGAAAGCCAGCTTCCTTCAAACGGGTCAAGCCCTCTTTAACGTCATCAAAAGCAGGAAGGACACGATAGAGACTCATCAATTCCTTCTTCTGTTCATCACTCAGATTGGTTCCATAATAAGAACAGGTATAATCTAGGGCCTGACTTGTACAGACGGCAAAGGTTTCGTAGTGTTGCATCAGGCCTTTGCGAAACGAATACTCCAATTGCTTGTCTCGCCAGGTGTTTGAAAAAGTTTTGGCTTTATCTCCGACCAGCTCTTCCAGTGCTGTCAAAACACCCTGTGTGTTAATCAGGGTGCCATATACGTCAAAACCGAGTGTTGTCATAACCTTCTCCTGTTTATCTACCCTTGTGTCTGATCATTACACCATCATTCACTGAACAGGTCGAACTGAATTCTGTCTCTGCGCCGGTGGCCTGCAATACAGCCTTTACAGTACGGTCGGTATTGCTGTTATTTATTGGGCTTCCTGAAACGCAAATTTCATTCATCTTAATTTCTTCTTCAACGTTTAATGAATTATATTCGTCTTCCGCAGAAAGAACAGCGCTGGGTACTATAAATTCCGTATTTTTTTGATTGTTGATTTTAACCGCAAGATGAATTTCACAGCACATTATAGAGAAAAAGCGGCCACCTGAAATCAGGTGACCGCTAACACTAACGAGAGCTATGGAATCAAACCAAACAACTCACTAAGCAATGATGCTCTCGCAAAAAATCATGGGATTGCTAAGTAAAAATTTCGTCCGACAAGGCCTGGTGTTTTTTCAGGGTCGAAGGCATACATATGGTATGTCGAGGTCCTGAAAAAACGCAGTAACGCCGTAGGGCGGACTTTTGCGACGCCATCAAGCAATGCGTTGTTTATCGTTGATCATCTCCCGCACAGAAGCAACAATCCCGGCCACATCCAGGCCATAACGTTCATGCAGCTCCGCCTGGCTGCCCTGTTCAATAAACTTATCGGGCAAGCCAATGCGACAGACCGGCACCAACACACCCTGTTCACACAGCATTTCCAAAACCGCAGAGCCGAAACCACCTTGTAGGGCATTTTCTTCAACAGTCACGACAAAACCAGTTCGCACCGCCTCTGAAACCAGCAGCTCTTCATCCAGTGGTTTCAAAAACACCGGATCAACCACAGCGAGATCAAACCCTTCTGTCGCCAACTGCTCGGCAGCGAGCATGGCAGTAGCAACCAAGGTGCCGACAGCAAAGATAACGCCGTCCTTGCCATCACGTATTTTCTCGCCTCGACCGATAGCAACCGCTTTCGGCGCTACCAGTTCCACACCAAGGCCAGCACCGCGTGGATAACGATAAGCAAAGGGTCCGTCGTAATCGAGAGCTGTGGCCATTGCGTGACGCAACTGGTTTTCATCACGTGGCACCATAAAAATGAGATTAGGGATATGTCGTAAATAAGAAAAGTCAAAAACCCCATGATGGGTGGGGCCATCGGCACCAACCAGGCCACTGCGATCGAGGGCAAAAGTCACCGGCAGATGCTGTAAACAGACATCGTGGAGGATATTATCATAAGCCCGCTGCAAGAAGGTGGAGTAGATAGCGATCACCGGCTTCAGCCCCCGGATCGCCATCCCGGCGGCAAAGGTCACAGCATGCTGCTCGGCAATACCGACATCGATAAAGCGCTCGGGGAAACGTTCTTCAAACGCTTTCAGGCCGGTGCCTTCAAGCATGGCCGCAGTAATCGCAATAACCCGTTCATCACGCTCCGCAAGTTCCACCAGGGTCTGCCCGAAAATACCGGTATAGCTCGGCGGACCGGCCTTGCCTTTCTCAATCTCTCCCGTTTCCGGATTGAAAGGACCGACCCCGTGAAAGAGATGAGACTTCTCTTCGGCGGGCAAAAACCCCTTGCCTTTTTTGGTCAACACATGCACCAAAACCGGCCCGTCCATATTGGAGATATTCTCCAAAGTCGGGATCAGTTCATCAAGTTTGTGCCCATCCAGGGGACCAACATAATCAAAATCAAAAGCCTCAAAAAGCATTCCTGGGGTCAAAAAACCCTTAACTGCCTCTTCGGCCTTCTTTGCCAGGCGGCGCAGATCCTTGCCAATCTTCGGCACACTGTCGAGGAAATTCTCAGTCTCACGTTTCATCCGAACAAAGAAATCAGAGGTCATCTGACGACTGAAGAAGGACGAGAGCGCACCGACATTCGGCGAGATTGACATCTCGTTGTCGTTGAGAATAACGATCAGATCACGTTTGAGATGGCCCGCCTGGTTCAGCGCTTCAAAGGCCATCCCAGCCGTCAGGGAACCATCACCGATCACGGCAACAATTTTTTCCTTGCCGCCCATGGCGTCACGGGCGGTTGCCATACCGAGAGCGGCCGAGATCGAGGTGCTGGAGTGACCGACGCCAAAAGCATCGTGAGGGCTCTCCGCAGGCTTGGGAAAACCGCTAATACCATCGAGTTGCCGCAAGGTATGAAATTGTTCATAACGACCGGTCAACAGTTTATGGGCATAGGCCTGATGACCCACATCCCAGACGATTTTGTCGGTTGGCGAACTAAAAACTCGATGCAGAGCAATTGTCAGCTCAACAACCCCAAGAGAACTCGCCAGATGTCCGCCGTTTTTCGCCACCGTTGAAACGATGACATCACGAAGTTCCGCCGCCAGTTGCGGGAGGTCTTCTTCAGGGAGCGCCTTAAGAGCGGCAATAGGATTTTTTTGCTGCAATATACTTCGCATCTTCATCTTTATCTCAGGAGGTACGATTAACAATATAGCGAGCCAATGCCCGCAGAGGCTCTGCCGGATCGCCCAGCGGCGTTAAAGCCTCAATCGCTAGATCACGTAGTTCAGCGGCCCGGTTGCGGGCTTCAGCCAGACCAAGCAGCGCCGGGTAAGTTGCTTTTCCGCGGGCCTGATCGCTGCCAACATCCTTGCCCAGTTCATCCTGATCACCAACGACGTCCAGAATATCATCTGCGATCTGAAAAGCCAAACCGGCAGCCTCACCAAAACGGCTTAATGCCGCATATTGGTCTTCATTTCCGCCACCAAGCAGAGCACCGACCTGAACCGAAGCCAGAATCAGAGCCCCGGTCTTATGGGTGTGAATGTACTCCAGCGTCGGAAAATCAATCTCCTGACCTTCAGACTCCATGTCCACCACTTGTCCACCAACCATCCCATTTGACCCGGCGTACCGAGCGATAATTTCTATCACACGCAACGCCACAGCCGGTGGAATTTCGCGGTTTGCCTCGGGATCAGCCAGTAACCGGAACGCCTCGGTCAGAAGAGCGTCACCGGCCAGAATGGCCTGAGCTTCGCCGTAAACTTTATGATTGGTCGGCTGGCCACGACGATAATCATCGTCATCCATAGCGGGAAGGTCGTCATGCACCAGCGAATAAGTATGAAGCATCTCCATGGCACAGGCGGCATGAAGTAGCCGACTCACAGTGCCACCCACCGCTTCACCGGCGGCAATCATCAAAACCGGCCGCAGGCGCTTTCCGCCAGCAAAAACCGAGTAACGCATGGCTTGATGAAGACTCTGCGGCAACTGGTTTTCTGCCGGAAGATAACGCTCCAAAGCGATATCAACCTGGGCGGCGCGATTAATAATGTATTCCTCAAACTGCATGGCGATTACTTTTCTCAGGTTTCGTCAGGCGACAGCGCTTCTGTGTGCAGACGACCATCAGCACTTTTGAGCAAACGTTCAACCTTTGCCTCGACCCGGGTCAACTGCTTGCGGCACTGGTTGGCACTTTGCACCCCCGTCTCAAAACAATCCAGCGCCTGGTCCAGAGGCAACTGCCCCTCCTCCAGCCGCGAGACTGCATCTTCTAAGGTTTTAAGCGTCTGCTCGAATGTCGTTTGTTTAGCCATTTTAGATCCTTTCACAACCCCGGCAAACCGAATTTTCCGACAATTCCTGTTTCACCGTTTCTATGGTGTAAGACACCATGCACAGGCCACTGTGTCAAGAGTGTTTATTCAGAAGCCCTTCATGTTCGAGAGACGCTCAGAGCTTGTATCAAAGCCATGGGATCAACCCGTTCACCAAGCAACTTGACCGTCAGGTGAAGATGCGCGCCAGTCGACCGGCCGGTACTCCCAACCTTGCCAACCTCTTGACCTGGCAAAAGTTCGTCACCAACGTCGGCCGTCACCCGGGAAAGATGTGCATAAAGCGAAAAAAGACCCTCGCCATGATCAACCACCACGGTCCGTCCGGTGTAGAAGAAGTCGCCGACCAGAATCACGCGGCCGTTGCTGATCGACTTGATCGAGGTTCCCAGTGGACTACGAAAATCGGTGCCACTGTGCGGGGACTTCGGTTTGCCGTTAAGGAGCCGCCGTTTACCGAAGATACTCGCAATCGGATCATCGACCGGGCGCTGAAAACCAGTCCAGAGCCGCAAACTATGACCGGCGAAGGCATCTTTCAAAAGGGCGCTTTCGCGTGCAATCCGCTCCAGTAAGGGTTTGCCTTGAGGAGTCACCATCCGTTCCGGCAAAGTCAGTCGTTCCAATGGCCGTTCGAGCCTGATCACCTGCAATGAGAGCTGTGGTGAGTGGGTTTCGCCTTGATGATCAACCAGGACAGCAGACAAAGGATACTCACCCGGTTCCACATTCAGGCCTACTGGCAAAAGAGCGATAGCGCCATCGACATCAGCATAAAGTGCAATCACCCTGTCCCGAAAACGGACCGCCCCGGAAACCAGCGGCTGACCCGTCCAACGGACCACGGCGACTTCGCCATTATGGACCTGTGCCGCCTGAAGGGTCAGCTCCCCTCCCCAGACAACTGAGGGGCCAACCAAAGACATGAACAATACAAACCACACTCGCATCATGAATCGACTTGCTCCACCCGCGTCCGCACCTGGTCACGGGCAAAACGCAACCATAACGAATCCCCCGCTTTGAGCTGTTCGGCCTCGGCCAACAGCTTGCCCTCCTGATCGAGGCTGGCAATAACGTAACCTCGATCCAGCTGCTGCAATGGCGAAAGGGCTTCCAGTCGGCCAGCCGCCAGACCGAGCTGGTCGCCATATTGCCGTAGCAGGCCTTTGATCGCAAGAGTCAAGCGCCGCTCCTGAGTGGAAATTTCTTCCGGGTAGGTATAGAAATCGCGAACCGTCCGTTTGAGGCGATTATCCAGACCACGCAAGCGTTCGCTAAAGAGAGAAAGCTCCCGCGACATGCGGGCCTGCAGACGCATAATCAGATGATCAAGATGCGCTTCCAGTTCCAAGCGACTCTTGGCCACCAGTTCGGCAGCGGCACTCGGCGTCGGTGCGCGCAGATCAGCGACAAAATCAGCAATTGTGAAATCGACTTCGTGGCCGACAGCAGAAATCACCGGCAGTTTCGAAGCAACAATCGCCCGCGCTACGAGCTCTTCGTTAAAAGCCCACAGGTCTTCCAACGAACCGCCGCCCCGACCGACAATCAACACATCCAGGTCACCATATCGATTCAGATCCGCAATCGCTGCGGCAATCTCCTCGGCAGCGCCATCACCCTGCACCTTGACCGCACGCAGCAACACGCGCACATCAGGAGCGCGGCGCTGAAGGACATTAAGGATGTCGTGAATCGCCGCCCCGGTCGCAGAGGTCACGACCCCGACAGCCATCGGGAACGACGGCAGAGTTCGCTTGCGCTCAGCGGCGAACAATCCCTCAGCAGACAAGCGCAGTTTAAGAGCCTCAAAGGCTGCCTGCAGGTCACCCTGCCCGCTTTGGACCAGCGTGTCGGCCACAAATTGCATTTCACCACGAGCCGGATAGATGGTCACGGTACCACTGCATACCACCTGCATGCCGTTACCAGGCGGACTATCCAGCAACCGATTCCGGTTGCGAAACATAACCGCCCGCAGCTGTGCACCGGCATCCTTGAGTGTGAAGTACCAATGGCCTGAAGCGGGTGCCGCAAAATTGGAGATTTCGCCCTCTAGGGTTACGGCGACAAAGTTCGTTTCCACAACCTCCCGAAGCAGTTCAACCAGACCGGAGACCGAGAGCTTACATGCTGTTTGCTGCATTTAAGAGAACACCCTATATCTTGTGGTTTCCATTTGACTTTTACCGAATTTAACCCTATATATTGAAACAATCTAGCCCATGGGGAAATGTTATGTCAGTACCATACGTTGTTACTATTTCAAGTGAGAAGGGGGGCGTCGGTAAGACCACCCTGGCCACCAATCTGGCCATCTACCTGAAGGCCCAGCACGAGGATCTTCCGGTCACCCTCTTAAGCTTCGATAATCACTTTTCTGTAGATCAGATGTTCCGCATCAACAAGCAAAGGTCGCAAGGAGATGTCACGGGCCTGTTCACCGGTGCCGAGGCAGACGATCTGGTAGAAACCGGGCAATATGGCGTCCAATTCATCTCCTCAAGTAGCCAGTTGCACGTCCTGCGGCGTGAGCTTGAAGACCCGTCCCTGCTGGCATGTTCATTGGCGAACTCGCAGCTTGGCGGCATCCTGATTATCGACACGCGTCCAGATCTTGACATTTACACTCAGAACGCTCTTTTTGCCGCCGACCGGGTCATCGTCCCGGTCAAAGATGCGCCGTCCCTGGAAAACTGTCGCCATCTCTATGATTTCTTCGATAGCCACGGACTCTCCCGTCGCGCTTTGCGCATTCTGCCCTGCCTGGTAGACGCCCGCATCCATTACGATGGCCCGTTCCGAGACACCTACCAACTGCTAAAGGCTTATGCCATCAACCGTGGCTATCGCTGTCTGGAAGGGTATATTGCCAAGAGCCCCAAGGTCGAATCGCTTAACACCAACCCCGAAGGGAGAATATACCCTATTCTTACCCACGGCCGCCACACTGAAGTCCATGTGCAAATGTCCCACGTTGCGCGTCAGGTTTATTTGCACACACTGGAAACACAACCGCTACGACTCGACGAAGCTCGGTTGCAGACCAATCGTGATCAGGAAAGGCACCAAAGCGCCTTTGAAGCAAGGATACAGGAATTAAAACAGAACTGTCTGGTCTGTGATCGGCCACTGGTCAAGGCAGACGGGATTGAGCCTGCCGGGTATTTCGCCCAGAGCTCCGACCATAAAATCACCGGATTTGTGGAAGAAGACTGTTTTACCAGCCTGATTTTCCGTTACTTCTACGGCGCAAAACGGACGATAGAAGCGCATGACCCGATCCAGGATTTGTTTCGCGAATCCGCGCAGCGCTCCTACTTCCTGTTGCAGCGGGCACCGAACACCCGCAACTTTTACCAGCAGAAGCTCTCGTTTTATCGTTTTGACGACAAGGGTCTGGAGGTCTCACACAAAACCATTGAACTCCAGGAATTTGAGAAACGTTTGTTAAACAAAGAGCGGTCCGACCTCTTCCCATTACTGGAACGAACTCTCTTTGATGAGCAAGGACGACTTGGCGACTCTTTCCTGCTTTTTCGCAAAGTCAGCTCGGACCTACCCGAAGAGATCCTTTACGACCAGAACTACGAGCATTTTTCTGCGATCATGGCCAAAATCACCAGTCAACTGCCCTGATTAAACCCAAAAGCCCGCAGTTACTCACGAACCTGACTGAAGGCCATTCTCTTCAAGAGCACCGAAACAGGTACAACCTCCACTCCCCTCGCCGCCAAGCCAGGCAGTTCACGCCGCAACGCCTCAAAGGTTTGCGGGTAAGGATGACAAATCCCAATCGCCATTCCTTGTTGATGGGCCTTCTTCACAAGCAATTCGATCTGACGGGAAATCGCCTCTATCTCGGCCACATTATCGAGGAAGACGTCACGTGACAAGGTCGGCACCCCATTGCGCTGAGCAACCTCTGTGACCCGACTGTTCCCGGTCGTCAAGCTGTCGATAAAGAACAGTCCTTTTTCCCGGGAACGTTCCATGACAGCACCCAACGCCCTGGCATCTTCAGTAAAGCGCGACCCCATATGGTTGTTGATTCCGACAACGTGGGGGATAAGGTCCAGAAATGCGTCGAACCGGCGTTTAATTTCCGTATCGCTATAGCGAACAAACAGAGCTGCTTTGCCCGGATTGACGTCCGGATAACCCTGCGGCTCCATCGGCACATGCAGCATGACTTCCCGACCACCCGCATATCCCATCTCCGCAACAGCGACAGCCTGAGCTTCATCAGGCAGGACAGAAAAAGTCACTGGCTGAGTCAATGCAAGCAGAACTTGGGCCTGATAGGTCCCCCGACCAAGATCATCCATTATAATAGCGACTTGTGGCCCTGCTGGCGGCGGTGGTTCTTGGCTGAGGAAATAAATAGTCGCCTTTTCCTGACCTGCCTGTTTCACCGTCATCAATGCATTCTCCACCGAAACGGTCACGGTGTAGGCGTCAGAGAGCTTTAGCAATCGCATCGCCAGGTCATCGATCAAAGCAGAGGGCGGCAGTCCACCCTTGACGGTGTAGTGTACAGACGTTGCTTTGGGCTCACGTTGCACCTCACGCGAGTCAAGCTTGAGCATCGCCAGGAAGGCTTCGACTTCAACAAGCATCGATTCGGTATGATCAACCGGGGGAGCAACCACCGGTGGCGCGACCACGGGAGGTAATTGAACGAGAGCAGGTTGTTCTTCCTGGCGAGCGATCAGCACCAGGCAGACAACGACAAGAGCCGCCAGAGACATCAGGCAGAGTCGATATTTATACTTTTGAAAAAAACCAGGGCGCCGCTTGTGTGAGCGGCGCCGCTTTTTCTGTTTCGCCATAAAGTTGTAGGAGGGCCGACCCCTCTAAATGTTTTAAGCCGGGTTAGGCGGCTTGAGTAGAGTCTATGCCTTGAAAAATCATCCAGCCCTTGAGCAAATCAAGAGCGCGCATCAGTTGGAAATCGCTGCTGGTCTCCTCATCAAGGTGAACCGGAGCATCGGCCGGAGGCTCTGACTCTTTACCCTCCGTGCCAAAATGATTCTTCAAATCCTTTTCACGGAAATGGTTGCGTTCATCAACCGCTCGGACTTCTGAAGGCAATACCTCGATATCGGGAACAATACCCTTAGCCTGAATAGAAGTTCCATTCGGGGTGTAATACTTCGCCGTGGTCAGACGCAGGCCCGATTCGTCCGTTAAGGGAATGATTGTCTGAACCGACCCCTTGCCAAAGCTCCTGGTGCCCATAACCACGGCACGACCATGATCCTGAAGGGCACCAGCAACGATCTCGGAAGCACTGGCGCTACCGCCATTGATCAAGACAACGATCGGATAATTCGGCTCAGTACCACCTTGACTGGCAGAAAATTCCATCTGAGCATCATCTTCACGTCCCTGGGTATAGACAATCAAGCCGCTATCAATAAAGAGATCCGTGACATCAACGGCCTGGTCGAGCAGCCCGCCAGGATTGTTGCGCAAATCCAGAACCAAACCTTTTAGAGCGCCATCATTTTCACGCCGCAAAGCTTCCAGAGCCTTGCCCAGATCATCGGCGGAATGTTCTTGAAACTGGGTCAGACGGGCATAACCAAAACCCTCTTCAAGAATTCTCGACTTGACACTTTTCACCTTGATGATTTCACGCTCTAGAATGAATGGCTGTGGCTTATCAAAAGCGTCACGCATAATTGTGATCGTGACCTCGCTGCCAGGCTCACCGCGCATCAGACGCACCGCCTCCATAATCTCCATGTCTTTGGTGTACTCATCTTCAATCTTGAGGATAAAATCACCCGACTGAAGACCAGCTCTGGAGGCGGGAGTATCCTCAATCGGCGCAACAATCGTCAAAACATCATCGCGCAACGAAATTTCGATCCCCAGACCGCCGAACTCGCCACGGGTATCGACCTTCATTTCTTTATAAATCTCCGGCGACATAAAGCCTGAATGCGGGTCAAGTGAAGCCAGCATGCCGTCGATAGCGCCATAAATCAGATCTTTAGTCGGAACTTCTTCGACATAACTACGACGTATGATCGTCAACACATCGGTGAAGAGCTGCAGCTCCTCGTAGTCTGATGCCGCCCCGGCAACAGGGACCTGAATGCGGCCGAAAGAAATCACGCTGAACATCAGGATAACGATCAGGGCCATCAGAATCGCTGACGACTTACGTTTAGACATATGAACCTCCAGAGGCATTCAACGCGGCTTCAGCCAGGGTTTTGGATCAAGGGGCTTGCCACCGTGCCGAATCTCGAAATAGATGGAATCCCGGTTTTCAGAACCGGAGTAGGCAATGGTCTCACCGCTCGCGACCATATCACCGACCTGTTTGGTAAATTGATTCATGTGGGCATAAAGGGAATAGTCTTTTCCACCATGGTCGACAATGAGCAACTTACCATAACCACGGAGACTGTTCGCATAAAGGACTTTACCTGGCGCAACAACCTTAACCGAGGTACCGACGGCCGCTTCAATCTCAATCCCGTGACTCTCGATCAGAGTTCCCAAATCCCCATGACGACTCTTGCCGAAAGTGACCATGATTTTGCCAGAGACCGGCCACGGCAGACGACCTTTTTCAGCAGAAAGCCCCACTAGAGTTTCAGTATAGGTTTGCGTCTGTTCCGTTTCAAGTTTTTTGACCAAAGTATTAAGCCGCAAAGCTTTGGCTCTCAACTGCTGCAGCATTCCCTCCATGAGGGTTTCGTCGCGATGCAGCGCAGCCATGAGGTTCTTTTTGCTTTTTTGGGCCGTTTTCAACGTCTCCTGCTCCCGGAGACGACGCTTGACCAGCGACGACTGTTTTTTTTGCAGCTGTTCAATTTCGACTACGGCAGCCTCATGCTCAACCGCCTGCTGACGATACTGGGTGAGCAGTTCGCGGTCGTGACGAACCATCCGCGTCAGGAAAGCATACTTCTCGGCAATTTCGCGGGGTGTTTCCGCCTCAGAAAGCAACGCCCTGATCAGGCCGACTTCACCGGACTTATAAAGCACAACCAGTCGCTGACTCACCTGGGCTTCGGTCTGCTGCTGCTGCTGTTCAAGCTCGTGCAGTGCCTGACGTTGCTTTTTCAACTGATCTGACAATTTTGACATTTGCCGGCTACTGGTACGGGTCAGCTTTTCGATTCGCCGCGTCTCGGAATCAAGACGGGCTAACTCATCGGCCAAGGCTCCCGACGCAACGCGTTTGCTGCGTAAGCCCTTGAGCGTCTCGTCGATCTGACTTTGAATTTCAGTCAGTCGATCACGGCTCTGATCAAGTTCCTCACCAGAAGCACCAACGGCAAGAGTCGCCATCAACAAGCAACCAAGCAAAAACCGACAGAGCATATGCGCAAGCTTGCTCGGCCGGGACTTCATGCCGACCCATAACGCACGAACTTGCGTAATGCGAACAGGCTGCCAAGTAAACCAATAAGACCGCCACAGGCAATTAAAAACAGCTGCCAGGTTGAAGGCAGGAAATGAATAGTATCGATACCGGTAATCAGCAACAGGCTGCCGAGACTTTCTTGAAGGATGAGTTCAAAGACCAGGAAACTCAGCCCCAAGGCTGTCAGCCCTCCAATAACCCCCTGCAGGGTCCCTTCAATCAGATAAGGCAGTTTGATGAAAAGAGAGGTGCCGCCGACCATCGCCATGGCTTCGAGTTCATCCTGGCGGGCATAGAGCGTCAGTTTGATAGTATTAGAGACAATCACCAGCGCCGCAAAGACCAGAAAGCCACCAAGCGCTGACCCGGAAATCCTGAGTAACAGCAGAAAAGCCTCCAGCTTTTCAAGCCAACCCTGGCCATACTGCAAATCATCGAAGCGGCTATCCCGACGTAAGCGTTCAACCAAACCGGTTACGGTCACCTCACTCAGATGATCCTCTGCGAGAGAAATCTCCAAAGAAGCGGGCAGGACTTCCACCCCCAAGCCCTCGACCAAGTCTGCGTCGTCGCCCAACCGTTTGCGAAACCGTTCGAAGGCCTGCGCGCGGGAGACGAAAGTAACGCTACCCACCTCAGGGTAAGCCTCTATTTCTTTAACCCAGCGTTTAAGCTTGGCCTCTTCAGGGACCTCATCGAGGTAAGCGACGATTGCCAGGTTTTCACCCCAGGATGCCGTCAATTGCTGAACATTCAACACCGCAATGGCAAAAAAAGCCAGCAACGCCAGAGCGACAGCAACGGTACCAACAGCCGCCAGACTCAAGACCGGGCTTTGCCGCATATTGCGAAATGCGCGTTTGAAAAAATATCCGATTCGCAAGGCTGTCAATACTCCGGGTTACGTCATGGTTTAGGTGGTGGCGATCAAAACAAGGGTTAGCCACGAAGGCACAAAGTCACGGAGACGATCTAAATATTCTCAAACCAACCTCAGGAAAGTGTGTGGTCTGTCATGCTGAAAAAACCTTCGCTTGGCGTCTTTATGTACTCGTGGCTAGCAGAAAATGTTCTTTTGATGGTCGGTCTATTTTCACATGGAATCTGCGAAACCATCCACCAAAGGTAAATCATCGGTCGCAATTTGCCCGGCTTCAAGAGTAATCACCCGCCGTGGAAACTGATGAATCAGGCCACGATCGTGAGTCGCCATCAAAATTGTCGTGCCGCGGGCATTCGCACCTTTGAACAGCTCCATAATATCGAGTGTCACTTCTGGATCAAGATTTCCGGTCGGCTCATCTGCCAGCAAGACCAGCGGATCGACAACCAAGGCACGAGCCACAGCAACACGTTGCTGTTCACCGCCGGAAAGTTGTAGCGGATAATGATTAAGTCTGTGCTCCAGGCCGACATTCTTGAGTGTCTGATAAACTTTCTTGCTGATTTCAAACCGCTTACGGCCCTGCACCTCCAACGGGAAAGAAACATTCTCGTAAACCGTCCGGCGAGTCAAGAGCTTGAAATCCTGGAAGACAATCCCCAGGTTGCGGCGCAGCAAGGGAATACGTGAGGAACCGAAACGGGTGATATTACGACCATTGACCAGGATCTGACCACGCGTCGGGCGCTCGGCACAATAAAGCAATTTGAGCAAGGTTGACTTGCCAGCGCCAGAAGGACCGGTCAGATAAACAAACTCTCCCTTGGCGACCTTGAGGTTGATATCGCTGAGAGCATTCAGGTCACGCTGGTATGCTTTTGAGACGTTAAAGAACTGAACCATTATGAGTTTTTACCAGGACCTTGTTGACGAACAAATTAGCGTTACAGATCAAATAGAGGCGACAACTTTTCAAAGCAATTATTAATGCCGAGACGCTGAGGCACGCTGGACAACAATGATATCAGAGTTATCAACTTTGCTTTGCGCCCGCTGCGTCTCCGCGTCAAAACTTAGGTTTGCGCATAGAGCCGAAAGAGCTTGTTACCAATCTCGATACGGAGTTCCATTCAGGCCCATCAGATCACTGCCGCTGTGAACATCTTCCAGTCCACCTTCAGCCATTTCCCCTTCAAGGGTCGGCGTCGGTGCGGTCTCTTCCCAGGTATCAACGGCTTGGGTAAATGGATCACGCGGGATATCACGCAAATATTTGCCATCAACCAACGCGTCTAAAGAGTCTGGATAGCGGATATTGTCGGCAAAATAGGCATCGATCGCCCGACGCATCTGGTAAAGGTCTTCCATCAGGACCGCTTCACGGGCTTTGATCAGATTGCGCTGGTAACTCGGCACCGCGATACTGGCAAGAATACCGATGATACTCATGACAATTAACAGTTCGATCAGGGTGAACCCCCGCTGTTTTGCCAATTTTTTATTACGAACCATCATTTGATTCACCAAGTGTTGTAGAGCGTTCCATCCAAGGCCGTCTTCGTGCTCTGAGAGTAAACGTCATAAATGTCGTCACCGCTGTAAAAGGTCGTGTCTGGGTCATCCTTGTATGAACGCATCCCCCAACCTTCATCATACTCATCGAAAGGATCCCGCGGGATACGCCGCAGATATTTGCGCTTATAGGGATAAAGCCCTTTCCAGTCATCTCCTTCAACCAGTATCTCTAGTTCCTCCGGGTACCCGGTCTCATCAATGGCTGTGATGATCTTCTTTTCTTCAACGGCTTTGTCAAAATCCGCCTTGTAAGCGTCTATAGCCGTACGAATATCACGCAAAGAACGACGGAGTTCAATTTCCTTTCCGCGTCTGGCCGCCACTTCGGACATTGGCACTATTGCCGAGGCAAGCA
This sequence comes from Desulfuromonadales bacterium, assembly GCA_030145195.1. Lineage (GTDB taxonomy): Bacteria > Desulfobacterota > Desulfuromonadia > Desulfuromonadales > BM103 > JAQYVY01. The sequence continues at coordinate 37,367 of JAQYVY010000010.1, forward strand.
CCGCGAGAATGGCCATAGCCAGGACCATCTCCAACAGCGTCAGGCCACGCTGGCCACTGCGGCCCAATATGCGCTGCGAAAGATTCAACGGACTTCTATCGTAGCCGCCCCAGGCGTAACCTGAAGGCGGGTCCCTTCGGGACTGCGGAAATTGACCCGATTGATTTCGATTTTAGTTTCTCCGGCTGATTTCGGCTTGAAATTCAAATTGAACAAGACTCCCGACCCCGAGGCGCCGGTGCCGCCAGTGCCCTGTTTATAGCCAACAATCACCTGCCCGGTGGTCCGATTCGGGCTACTGGAAAAAACGGTCGTCTGACCATCCTGTTTGAGAAAAGACCCTTCATTGATACTGACAAGTTCCAGCATCGCCGGATCGTAGTTGACAAAGAGCGGAGCACTGTACAATTTTTCGACGTCCCGAACCTCTACCGCAAAGGTGAATTCCTTACCGGTGTCCGCCCATTCCAGACCTGAGAACACCAGCGAAGGCGTCTTTTCCTTGGGCATTTCCAGAACCATCGGGGCACCGACTTCTACAAGGTCCGTAAGTTCCTCCGTGGTGACAGTTTCTGCTTCGGCAATGGCCTGAACGTCAGGTGGCACGGCCTCTTCTGCAACGGCAGTGTCTTCGACAACAGCAGTGTCTTCGACAACAGCAGTGTCTTCGACAACAGCAGCCTCTTCGACAACAGCAGCCTCTTCGACAACAGCAGTCTCTTCGACAACAGCAGCCTCTTCGACAACAGCAGTCTCTTCGACAACAGCAGTCTCTTCGACAACAGCAGCCTCTTCGACAACAGCAGTCTCTTCGACAACAGCAGTCTCTTCGACAACAGCAGGCTCTTCTGCAACGGCAGGCTCTTCGGCAACGGCAGGCTCTTCGGCAACGGCAGGCTCTTCGGCAACGGCAGGCTCTTCCGCAACGGCAGGCTCTTCTGCAACAACAGTCTCTTCGACAACGGCCAGCACATCAGGAGGAATCAAGTTTTCTGTAACCGCCTCAGGGGTCTGCTCTGGCGGCACCTCTTCGGGCAAAGCCTCCATCGGCACAGACATATCAACCGGCTGCATGGCGCTGCTCGCCAAAACTTTCTCAGGGATATCAAGTTCAGGCACTGCTGTTTCTGGCGGAGCGACTACCACCTTCTTCACCGCTGGCGCAGCCAGCGGTTTGGTGGCTTCAACTTCGCTCATAAAGGGTTTGGCAAAAGCACCGAAGTTTGGGCCGTTCTTGAGGTTATCTTCACCACCGGACCAGATGGTTGCGACATCCGCTTCCGGAACATCGACCTGTTTGATAATATAAGGTGTGATCGAAAGCAGGATTTCACGTTTTAAATCCTTGTCATCGTAATTGGTAAACAGCCTTCCCAGTAACGGGATGGAACCAAGGAAGGGAAATGTTTTACGACTTGAGGTGTCCTGCTGTTCAAAGAGACCGCCAATAATAGTCTGAACGCCATCTTTCAGGGTCAACACCGTCTCGGCATTGGTGGTTGAAATCGTCAGAACCTTTGTTCCGCGATCAGTCGTCGATTCGTCAATCTTCTGGCTAACCTCCAGCTTCAGCTTGGTCTCGACGGAATTATCCAACTGAATATTCGGTTCAACATCGAGTTTCACCCCGACATCCACATACTGAACACTATCGGAGTAGTTGTCACCATTTTGCGTCACCGTAATAACTGGCTCACGAGTGCCGATATGAACTTTCGCTTTTTCCTTGTTTCTCACCCTGATTTTAGGGCTGGCCAAAATTTCCGAATCAGAAAGAGTCTTGACAAAATCGAAAGTCGCTGAAGGCAGGGTATAGAAGGTTTGTAAGTTATTCATGCTCTGAACCAAGCCCTCAGTCACCGTTCCGAGTCCAGCACTGACAATATTAGTTCCGTCCTTGGACAAACCAGCACTGGTGGAGTAATTACTCAACTTCGGGCCAAAGTTGAAATCATCGCCACTGCTAACTGCGACCAGTTCCAGATCGAAAATGACCTCGGAGTTTCCCCGATCAGCCGCCGCAAGAATCTGCTCGGCCAGACGGATAACTTCCGGAGTGTCTCTCACCACAAGAGCATTACGCTCTTCATGAACGTAAACCTTGCGCAGTTGCAGCATAGTTCGTAGCAAGTTGACCGCTTTTTTGGCATCGATATGCGACAGGTAGAAGGTCTGAATCAGCTGATCGTCATACTGTTTATCTTTCTCGCGCGTCTGCGGATAGATAATGATTGTTCGGCTGTTAAGCACCTTCTTGTCCAAACCGTTCATTTGCATGATCAGTTCCATAGCCTGGGCAAAGTTGGCCTTTTCCAAAAACACCGTGATCGACTGATCGCGGATATCTTCATCAAAGATGAAGTTGATGCCGCTCAACTTGGAGAGGATATCAAACACTTCCTTGATGTTGGCATCCTTGAAACTCAGGGTGATCGGTTCCTCTGAGGCAATATCGAGATCAATGCCGTCCATGGCGACAATATGTGACTCTTTGGCAAGGAGTTCTTTGAGCGCAAGCGCTCGGGCATTCCCAGCGTCGAGTTTAAGCGCCTTATCAATAGCCTTCCGCGCTAAAGTTACCTCCCGCTTCTGGTAGAAAGTTGCGCCATCCTCGGCAAACTGTTGCGCTTCGAGCAACTTTTGCAACTCATTGGCTTCCTGTTTCGCAACTTCTATACTCGGATCAAAACCACGCGCTAGGCGGTATTCAGCCAGAGCCTCGATATATTTCCCCTGGTTGGTCAAGAAACGCGCCTTCTTGACATGACTGGCAGAGGCTCGAGTCCGGGACGAAATCAGTTCAAGTTTGTATTTCTTGCTGGTCGGTTCGAGTTCAGATGCTGCAAAATATTTTTCAACGGCATGATCGTGGTTTTCTTCTGCAGAGAGCAACTCGGCCTGTTCGTAAGCCTTGCGAGCCTCGTATGAGGCACAACCACTCAACCAGAGCAGTGCCAATAACAGAGTCAACCATCCCCAAAAATGGACCTTACTGATTCGAGCCATCGACGTCTCCCTTTAAATCATCCCCGGTCTCGGGAGAATCAAGTTCCTGATCCTCTGCGGGGTTATCTTCTTCATTCGTTTCATTGGCCTTCACTTCAAGCTCCTGAGGCGGAACCGGCCTGATCATTCTACGGGTCGGCACAAAGGTCCGAGGCCGACGGGTGTTCGGTGTTGCCGGTGAGACCTGTGACTGAACCGGTTTGGCCTGTGACTGTACTGGGGCACTGATCGTCGCGCTAAGTTTTTGCTGCTCAATCAAAGGAATCTCGACCAGCGCATCCTGACCTGCCTGACGAACCTTCAGCAGATTACCATCAATTTCGGCAACCTCAAATTCGTTCTCGGCACCAAAACTTTCGCCACGCTTGACGATGTAGAGTTCTCCGCCACTAGAGAGAAAGACCGTCTTTTCTCCAGATTTCTCCAAAAACCCCAGGAAAGTAAATTGCCCCAGCGCGCGCTGCATGACCTCGATAGGCGTCGGTGGTAGTAGAACCACAGGTGCAACTAGCTCAGGTTCCGGCAACACTGGCGGTGGTGCTATAGTCACCGGAGGTGGTGGCAGACGGCGCTGTTTAAAGCGAAAGATATCACGTTCGGCACCAGGAAAAGGTTCTGGCTCAGAATTCAACAAATCAAGGTGCACCCGACCTTCGCCACTCTCGGCAACGGGTTGTTTCGTCACCTTAACCTTACTGGCAGCTTTAACAACAGCCCGCGGAGGTGCCTTCTGTTGCCGTGGAGTCGCATAAAAGGCATACAGCAGACAAAGCGCCAGAATCCCCAGTAGGGCCGCAAGAATCAATCGTTTACGGTTCATGATGCGACCCGTTCCGGACGGAAATAGGTTGCCAGCTGCAAGCGCAGACTGACGCTACCTTGATCCGCGCTCTGCAGGGAAATTGTGCTGATTGTTATCAGACGCGTTGACTGCTCCAGGGAATGAATGAATCTCTTGATCTGGGCATAATCTCCGGCCAGGTTAAAACTCAGGCCAAAGCGTAACAGGTCGACCTCTTTGACTCGCTCCGAATTATAACTGATTTGGGTCAAGGCCAACCCGGCCCGACTGGAAAGAAGCACCAACTCCTCAATCAGAGCGGTAAAATCCTGATACTCAGGAATCGCCTCCTGGAACCCGGCCAGGTCCTTCTGGGCCAGAACAAAGAGATGTTCTGGTGTTTTGGAAATGCCTTCCTGATTACGCAGAATCTGTCTGACTTCACTTTGCCGACGAATAAACAGATTCTCCTGTTCGACGACCTGAGGCACAAGCAACTGTTCCAAGGCACCATAGAGCATCAGATTCAACACGACCAGCACACCCAAAACAATCAACGTGCCGCGGTGTGCTTTCCAGAATTGTCCCAACAGTACTTTCGACAGCATCAGAAGGCCTCCCTGATTTCGAGGGAGAAACTGACCGAGCTTTGGCTTGGGCCGCTGGGTTGTTTGGTTTCTGTTTCGTTGTGTCGACTCAGATATGCCTGGCTAAAATCCTCTGAGACCAGAAGATTATCCAGAAAAGCGGTCATGGCCGGAACATCGCGGGCAACAGCAGTCAACTGCAAAGAACGACCCTGAAAATTCGGTTGCACGTTAAGAACACTGACATCATTTGGCAAAAGTTCTTCTAAACGGGTCAGCAGTGCGGTCCAGTGAAATTGGTCGGCAGCGATGATATCGTTGGTTGCGGCAACTTCCACCATCGTCTCGGCGTAACTTTTCGTACTATAATCCTCGGGGATGCCCTTGATGCCAGACAACTGCGCATTTAATTCGAGAAACCGACTCTCGAGCAGACTCAATTCACGATAATTCTGATAACCGTAATAACTATTGATCGCCAGCAACAACAGTAAAAAGCCGCACGCAACGAGCAGCCAGAGGCGAATGTCCTTCCGGTTCAGATAAGGTTTACTGGCGAGATTAAGTCGGATTTCCATATTCTCTTCACATCATGCGTTCTGCCGCACCAAGGGCGGCAATGACAGATCCGACAGGCTCAAGCCCACCGGTTTTCCCTTCCCCACTGAACCTTCGCAACGACGGATCCAGACATTTGACTTCACGCTCAAAAGCGGCGACAAGCAATTTATCGACATCGTCAACTAAACCCGGATCAACATGCGCAAAGATAGCACAGCGCTTCATCGCCGGGAAAGTCCCGTAAGCGTCAACCAGGGTTCGATTGATCTCACGAAAAGCACTTTGCGGATCAGGTTTAATCTCTCTGACCCGTTGATAACAGAGGTTGCCGTCGAGAACATATTGGATGCTCAACAGGCCATTTTCCAAGCCGACCAGAATAAACTCATCGCCTAAATTAAGGCGGGGTCGATAATAGTTATAAAGATTCAGCGAGTGGAAGTCGACTTGCAAAGCATGGCGATCAGCTTCATTAACCAGATCTTCATACTGTTCAAGAACCGACCGGGCAATCGCCGCAACGATACAGCGTTGGTGTCCATCCTCTTTCTTTTCTATCACCTGGTAATCAAGATGAACCTCGGCCGGTGCTACGGGCAGATTGGCCTTGAGTCGCCACTTCAGAATTTCGATGCCTTCAGCTTTCGACTTGAAGGGTGCATCCACTTCGGTAAGGTAAATTTTCCCGGCGCGATCCGGCAAACTCAGAGCGATCCGCTCCTCCGACCCGGCCAAAGCATCAACCCCGCGCCGCAAGCCCTCAACAAAACGCCTGGCGTCTCGAATATTCGGTTTCTGGCTGGAGAGTTCAATAACGCCTTCCAGGCTCTCGAAACGCAGCCCAACCAAACGATTGCTTGGCCGATTATGTTGCAGCGCCGCCAGATAGAGACCCGCAGGCTGAATGTCGACTCCGATAAAAATCCGGCTCATGGTGTGTTCCCTACGGGGTCAGCGAAGGTCACCCGATTAATTTCTTCCAGAGTGGTGACCCCAAGCAACAATTTTTCTACAGCAGCGTCACGCAAGAAGGCGGTTCCAGCCTTCCGAGCTGCCTCTTTCAAGCGACTCACCGAAGCTTTGTTAATGATCAGATCGCGCAGATTATCATCAAGGTCAAGCAGTTCAAGAATCGCCGTCCGGCCATGGTAGCCCTGACCGTTGCATTCTTTACAACCTGCGCCCCGGTAAAAAGTGTGATCTTTAAGCTTGTCGTAGTCGAGGCCAGACGCGGCAAAGGCCTCTCGGTCATAGGTCACTTCCTGCTTGCAGTGGACACAAATCTTACGCACCAGCCGCTGGGCGGCAACACAGTTCAGGCAGGACACGAAGTTGTAGGCGTCAATCCCCATGTGCAGAAAGCGGCCCAACACGTCGAACACATTATTGGCGTGCACCGTGGTAAACACCAGGTGTCCGGTCAAGGCTGACTGGACTGCAATCTGGGCCGTTTCGGGGTCACGGATTTCACCGACCATGATCTTGTCTGGGTCGTGCCGCAGAATCGAACGCAGACCACGGGCAAAGGTCAAGCCCTTCTTTTCGTTAACCGGTATTTGCACCACGCCTTTGAGCTGATACTCCACCGGATCCTCAATGGTGATAATTTTTTCTTGCTCGTTGTAGATCTCGGTCAAGGCGGCATACAGGGTCGTGGTTTTACCGCTACCGGTCGGGCCGGTCACCAGCACCATGCCATAAGGCTCACGGATCATGCGCCGAAAGCGGATCAGTTCATGACCCTCGATACCAAGCACATCAAGCGTCAGACCATGCAGATCTTTGGCGATGCTCTCCTTATCGAGAATTCGGATAACCGCATCTTCGCCAAAAATGCTCGGCATGATCGAAACCCGGAAATCGATTGACCTCTCACCCATGCGGACTTTGAATCGGCCATCCTGGGGGATACGTCGTTCAGAGATATCCAGTTCACTCATAACCTTGATCCGAGAAATAATCGGACCTTGGAAGCGACCGTCTAGAGGCTCTGTCGCCCGGAACAACACGCCATCAACCCGATACTTGATCTGCACTCCATCGGCACTGCTCTCGATATGAATATCGCTCGCACGTTTTTTCAAGGCATCGAACAAGGTCGAATCGATCAGACGAATAATCGGGCTACTGTCATCGGTCAACTTCTCGATAGACAGAACTTCCTCACCTTTGTCCGTTTCCTTGACCAAGTGCAGTTTGAAATCTTCCGAGACTTCTTGCAGAACCTGCTTTGAACCATGGCCATGCTCCAGCAAGGCGGTGATCGTCTTACCGGAAGCAACCTGGCAGATCAAGGGCATATCGAGGAGCATTTCCAGTTCGTCAAGCTCGGCGACACGGGTCGGATCAGCAATCGCAATCGTTAAACCATCATCAGTACGCTGTAGCGGGATAAATGCAAAACGAATCGGCAGATCGGCCGGCAGGGATGCAGCAAGTTCCAGATCGGGAACCAACTGACTCAAATCAACATAATCAAGGCCAAACTGTTGAGCCAAAGCCTGGGCAACCCGATCGTCGGTGAACAGACCTTCAGCAATGGCAGTCTCGCCAAAACGTCGTCCCGACTGGCGTTGTTGCTCCAGCACCAGGCGCACCTCGGCCGGGGCGATGATGCCCATCTCGACCAGAATTTCACCAATTTTACGATGCTCAAACGACATGAATCTCGCTCCGCGTTAACCGACAGTTCCGGATAATTGAAAAATCGGGATATACATGGCGACAACGATGCCGCCGATGAGCAACCCCATGGTCAGCATCATCAACGGTTCAACGATTGTCGTCAAACGATCAAGTCGACGTTCGACTTCGCTCTCATAATATTCAGAAACATCGGTCAACATATCAACCAGCGAACCGCTGGTTTCTCCAACGCCGATCATACGCAGGGCAATCACCGGGAAATTACCAGTCTGTTCCAACGCTTCAGAAATCTTAGTTCCTTCCTGTATGCGAACAATCGCACCCGAAAGTCGTTTTTCAAGGAGTCGGTTATTCAACGTTCCGCGCGCCATCTGCAGAGACAGCACAATCGGAATTCCGCTGGCCAGAGTTGTGGCAAAGGTGCGGCAGAAAGTCGAAAGGGCATATTCACTTAACATTTCACCGAAAAAAGGCAGCTGCAACTTGATCCGATCCAAGAAGAAAGCGCCACGCTCGGTCCGGGCAAAAAATCGGAACGCAAAGGTACCCAAAATCAGCAGTGGCAACCAAATCGGCAGGCCATTGACCATGCCATTGGCAACAGCAATAACCAGCCGAGTCAACAGCGGCAGTTGCACACTGGCATCGGCATAGACTTGGGTAAAACTCGGAATCACATAGAGCATCAGAAAACCGACGACAATGGCAACCGCAACCGCCAGTATTATCGGATAAAAAGTCGCGCTACGAACCTTGGCTTTAATCGCCTCGACGCGCTTCTGGTAATCTATATAGCGGCCCAAAGTAATCGGCAGGTCGCCCGATTGTTCTCCGGCGCGTAGTGATGCAACATACAACTGGGGGAAAAGTTTCGGAAAGCGTCCGAAAGAATCGGAGAGCGAGTTTCCCCCTTTAATATCAGTGCGGACATCCTGAAGCGTGTTCAACAGACTCCCGGCTTCCATACGATCGACCAACGTGTCAAGGACCTGAAGGATGGGCAAGCCGGAACGAAGTAAAACCATCAACTCTTGATTCAAAGCCAGGAACCGACGCCCACTCAGACTTCCGCCAGAGCTCTTGGAGAACCAACGCAAAGAAGCCTTTCGAATTTTGAAGACAAAGAAACCTTGCTCCTCAAGACTCTCCTGAAGTGCTTCACGGCTCTCCGCCTCGAATTCCTTTTCCAGCACCCTCCCATCGGAGGTGCCAATTTTACAGCGATAAGTCGACATTAGCCTCGAAATTTAACACATGACCCGACAAAAATGAATGAAAAACCCGCTTAAATTCTCCGACATTATAACAAAACGACCGGTCTTAACGACCGGTCGCATGATAATTTGTTGGTTAATTCCTGAAACACCTAAACTTCTGTCTGAGTATAGAGTTAATATTCTTTTTCAACATGCTCAACGCCATGACAGTTTAGAGAACAGGAACCCTGGCGTGCAGCAGTACCCTGAGCATCGTACTTTAAATCACCATTGATATTTTCAGAGACGATCCTCTCGTTAAATCGTATCAGATGCTGATATTCGCTACTGCCATGGGCATCGTGGCAGGTAAAACAGGAGGTACCGTTAAGCCCCATCATGCGCCCCTGAATATGTAGCGAATGATACGGAAAACTCTCGTCACTCAGAATACTGCTCCGGTTGTGGCATTCATAACAAAGAGCATAGGCGTGAGAACTCTCGGGGAACTCGTCGTCCATCTGATAGTTCAACACCAGCAGACCGGGATAGTTGGAACCGTGTGGCCCCTTCGGGCTAGCGGGGTCATCACTACCGTGACAATCGCTGCAACTGATTCGTGAAATATCCTTCGGACGCTCTTTCACCGCAACATAAGGTTCCTTGAGACTGACCACATAAGTACTCCGCCCTTCCGCCTCAACCGGATGGAACGAAGGGTTGGTCGATTTGAACTCGGCATGCTTGTTGGTAGAATCTCCAAGACGATTGGCACTTTCCGAATGGCAACGATAACAAAGTTCATATTCTTCAGAAATCTCGACTATGAAGTTGCCCTCACGGCGGCCTCTAAGGCCCTGGTAGGGTTTCTCCTTATCGGTCGCGTGTGGGTTATGGCAATCGACACATTCGGCATGACGGGCAGCGTTGACAACCGTTTCCGGGAGGTCCTCAAGTTGACGGTGCACACCCTTCACAGTTAAAACCGGGTGACTGTAGGGTTTGCGCAATTCAGCAGCAATATCGTCGAGCGAAAAATTTGCATTTTTTTTCAGGGAACCGGTTGCAACGGCCTGTTCACGGGTAGAAGCATCGCTATGGCAATCGAAACAGGCATTTTCTTCACCACTCAAGGAAATATTCATGCCCTTATGACAAGCTCGGCAGCCCTTTGGCATGACCGATCGATCTGCGTGGCTACCGACAAGCACACCGTCCTGCAGCGCATGAACATTTGTAGCGGGGGCCAAGACCAGCGCCGTAAAACATGTTAAAGAAACCAGCAGAAAAAATCGGCAGCCAGCAAGATGTGATTTTATTCTTTCACAACAAGACATGATTATCTTCTCAAACGATATGATCAAGGCACAATATTGTGCAGTGGCGGCGAACCGATATAAGAACCACCGATATGACATGCGTTACAGACATCATTATAGGCATCAATAAAGACATCACTGGTTTGCCGCCAGAAAGGTGGCAAAGCCGCGTTATCCAATTGGGCATCATAGTGTGGATCGTGACAGGTCGTGCATTGCATCCGGCTCGAACCGTCCAGCGGGGTATCCACAAGGTCGGCGGGATCTGGCACTTGGTATGTATTGGACCGAAATGGATTAATGTCATTATCGACAATGGTCTGGGTATAAATGAATGAAATCGGGTGCGATGAGGTAAGATCAACCACCGAGGAGACCAAATCATTCCCGCCCAGCATTGCGATTGTCGTATTGTCGGCCAGATCACCGATCGCGGTAATACCATCATGGCACGACATACAAAGCCGCGAGGAACCATTGGGATATGTCACCGAACCGTCGGCAGTATAACCGGTTCGATCGGAGGCGTCGGCATTGCCAATATCACCTTTAATCGCCAGCGGTTGCGCATAGAGTTCGAAACTGGAAGCATCTGGGGACGGACGATTCCAGAGTGGAGTATCCGCCTGTGAAGAATGCGGCGTATGACAGAACACGCAAATTTGTGTCGTCCCACCGAGAACCACAGAGGGATCAGCCGCTTTGGGTTGAGCGACATCATGGTTTGCATTGAAGGACAGGTTATGTTTGTTCTTAACGCTTGAAAGCTTACCAAGCGGACCTTCGGCAGCAAAAACAACTCCAGAGCCCAAAAAGGCGAAAGCTACAAGCACCCAGGAAAAATTTAGAAGTCGATACATGACAATTACCGTAAAATGATTCGAGAATTTAAACTCAACACCCAAAGAAAAATGCAAAGAACACACCAAGGGGGACAAGAAACTGCGGATCATCCAGTTATCGAGCAATCTGAAAAACCTGAACCCGGTGGTTATAGGAGTCTGCCACAAATAAACGCTCACCGCGGTCGACATAAAGACCTGCCGGAAGGTTGAAATGACCTGGCTGATTGCCCGCTTTACCCAAATGAGTAAGCAGATTTCCAGTCATATCGAACACCTGAACATTGTCAAATGCCGCATCAGTGACAAAGATATGCCCCAGCGAATCAACAGCAACCCCCTTGGGTCGGGCAAAGTTTCCCGGAGCATCCCCAACCTGACCGATTATCCTTATCAAGGCACCGTCTCGAGACTGAATTTCCAGTTGAAAAGACGCTGCTGACAGAATCAGAAGCTCACCGGAAGGCCCCAAGGCCACATCAACCGGCCGATCAAATTTTTCTCTGCCTTCAGCCTTACTGAAGATCCGTTTCAAGAAATTTCCAGCCGCATCAAAGACAACGACGCAACCACCAAGAACGTCAGCAACAAACAGACGACCCTCGTCATCAATCGCCAAGCCCGCCGGTCGCTTGAAACCATCAGGAAGAGACAATTTAAAAAGCAGAGCAGTGCTCTCTCTATCAAGGACGAAGATTTGACCAAGAGCAGCATCAGAAAGAAAAACCCGGCCTCGCTGGTTGTCTACCGCCACCCCTGCAGGCAAGACCAGCCGAACACCATCAAGTTCCTGAACATAATCAACCTTCTCTCGGGAGAGATCTACCTTGTAAAGCAAATGTGAACCACTATCAGCAACCCAGACCGCGCCAGCATCGTCGGCGGCAACGGCCAAGGGTGTCAACAACGGAATTTCGTTTTGCTCCTCACCCAGCAACCAGCGCCAGCTTTTCTGTTGTGTCGTGTTCTTTTTAAAATCCGCAGGGCCCGTAATCGACCGCAAAAAACGAATCCTCTCAATCGCTGGTGGCGGCGGCCAAGCCAAATCCACAGCGGAATCCCGCCAGACAATATCCTTAGGGGCCACCCCACTACAACCAAAGAAGACACTGACCAACAACACGGCAGACAGCAGCAAAGAAAGCTTCTTCAGCATAAAAACGACCACAAACTAGTTGGCAACGTTCTGAAGGCGATACTTATCACGGTTCTGTTGCATCCATTGTTCGTAGAGCTCGGCGCGTGCATCCTGCTTAAGTTTTTTATTGATCCCAATAGATGCTTCTTCATAAGTCAATTGACGCGAGTCTTTGACGTCATCCATTTTGATAATATGATATCCATACATCGTTCGAACCAGACCTGAGATCTCACCGGCCTTCATCTCCTTCAGGGCCTCATCAAACTCCTTGACCGTCTGTCCGGCATGAAAGCTCCCCAAGCTTCCACCGACATACTTACTGCGATCATCAGACTCGTAATAGGCCAGATTGTAAAAGTCCTCCCCAGACGAAGCTCGTTTTAGAAGTGTTTCGGCACGTAGCTGAAGCTCCTCAAGCTCAGTTTTATTGGAAGCAGGATCAACGCGTACAAAAATCTGGCTTGCCGTATACAGCTTAGGTTGATGGTAACTCTGCTGGTTTTCTTCATAATAAGCCTTCACAGTCGCCTCCGACACATCAACAAGATTATCGACTGCCTCGGTTTCCGCCTGTTTTGCCAACAGGTTCAGATACATGTCTGCGCGATGACTATTTAATTGCTCAGCCGAAGCATTTTTAATCCCAGCACTGTTTTTGGCAAGAAAGGCTTGCCACTCCTGTTCAAGCAAATTCGGAGCAACCGCAATTTCTTCATCAACGGCATACTGAACCTTATAGGCTCTTTCAATCATCGCCTGCAACGCCTGTTGCCTGATTTCTTCGATTTTTTCCGGTTTGACGCCACCATGATAACTGACCTGCAAAGGAATCATCTTCTGCATCTCACGCTGTACTTCCAAATCTGAAATATTGATATTTCCAACCTTGGCAACCACATCTTTACCAGCTTCAGCAAAAGAAAGCGTAGAACTACCAAGGAAAAAGGCAATCATGACAAAAAAATAGAGCAGCATTCTCGGATAAACCATTATAAATTCTCCTGACAAAGGGAAGTCTAATTAACAACTCTATTATTATAGAGAAAGTACACTTAACAAGTCAATTGTCCAAAAAAGAAAGGCGACTCCTCTGCATCAAGGAATCGCCTCTTCTTAACGTGGCGGGGCTGACGGGACTCGAACCCGCGACCTCCGGCGTGACAGGCCGATGTTGTAACCGACTCTACTACAGCCCCGCAAATCAAAACAAACTATGGTGGGCGAAACAGGGCTCGAACCTGTGACCCTCGGCTTGTAAGGCCGATGCTCTCCCAGCTGAGCTATTCGCCCATATTTAATGGCGGGGCTGACGGGACTCGAACCCGCGACCTCCGGCGTGACAGGCCGATGTTGTAACCGACTCTACTACAGCCCCCGACTAGACAGAAAATAGGAAACGTTTCGAAGAGTGCATCTTCTGACATTTCCTATTTTCAAACTACTTTCTTACGGCCATTGCAAGGCAAGCTTGCAAGGCTTGTGACTCATTTAACAGCTTAGTTTACAGCGTCCTTCAAAGCTTTACCCGCTTTGAACTTAGGAACCTTAGCTGCTGGAATTTGGATTTTAGCACCCGTCTGCGGATTTTGACCCTGACGTGCAGCACGATCGCCCACGCTGAAAGTACCAAATCCAACCAAAGAGACTTTCTCTCCTGCTTTCAAGGCTTCGGAAATCGCATCGGTGAAAGCACCCAGGGATTTCTCTGCATCGGCCTTGCTCAGTCCCGCTTTCTCTGCAATTGCATTAACAAGATCGGCTTTCGTCACAACATACCTCCACGTATAAAAAGAATGATTAAGCCCCGCTGAAAACGGAATTACTTATACCAGAGGGCCCAAAATAGAGTCAAGACAATATTTAGTCAAAACCCTCAGTGATGCACCGATTTATCTGGGTTTAACACAAAATCGGAACGATCGGAAACATCGACAACTGGAAAATTTCCTAAAATAGCTTCATCCAACACCTGATCCATGTGGGCGACAGGGATAATTTTTAATGCACGCCGAATGGTCATCGGCACTTCTTCGATATTCTTCTCATTTTCTTGGGGTATCAACACCCTACGAATGCCCGCCCGTTTGGACGCCAGAAGCTTCTCTTTAAGCCCGCCAATAGGCAGCACACGGCCGCGCAAGGTTATCTCACCGGTCATAGCCAGGTTCTGGTCGACACTAAGCCCTGTCAAGGCCGAAGCAAGCGCTGTGGCCATAGTAATTCCGGCTGATGGGCCATCTTTGGGGATCGCCCCTTCCGGGACATGAATATGAATATCGATTTTGCTGTAGAAGTCATCTTCCAGGCCGAGCTTGTCCCAACGAGAACGCACATAACTCAACGCTGCTTGAGCCGATTCACGCATCACCTCACCGAGCTTTCCGGTAACCGTCAACTTGCCCTTCCCTGGGAGCACTGTCACTTCAACGGTCAAGAGTTCCCCACCAACCTCGGTCCAGGCCAAACCATTGACCAACCCGACGCAGTGTTCTTCTTCCTTGATCCCGTAACTGTAACGCTGCACCCCGAGAAATTTTTTAATCTGCAACACACCGACTTGATATTTCTGCCCAGATTGTCCGGCCTTGACCACCTCACGTGCGATCTTACGAAAAACGTTGGCAATCTCTCTTTCCAGGTTGCGGACCCCTGCTTCCCGGGTATAGCGGCGAACAATCTCAAGCAGCGCGGCCTCAGAGAATTTGACCTGATCAACCTTAAGACCATGGGTCTCAATTTGTTTCGGCAGCAAATAACGCTCTGCGATATGGACTTTTTCCTCTTCGGTGTAGCCCTCAATCCGGATGACCTCCATACGATCCCGCAAGGGACCGGGAACCGCCGAAAGGTTATTGGCTGTAGCAATGAACATAACCGATGAGAGATCGTAATCGACATCCAGAAAATGGTCACCGAAAGCATGGTTTTGCTCAGGGTCCAGAACTTCAAGCAGAGCCGAGGAAGGATCTCCACGAAAATCTGTGCTCATTTTATCAACTTCATCCAGAAGGAAAACTGGATTACGCATTCCGACCTTGCGCAGGCCCTGAATCACCTTGCCGGGCATGGCACCAATATAAGTGCGTCGATGACCACGGATTTCAGCCTCATCACGCACGCCACCAAGCGACACACGAACGAACTTACGGCCCATGGCCCGCGCCACAGAACGACCCAGCGAGGTTTTACCGACGCCGGGAGGGCCGACCAGACAGAGTATGGGGCCTTTGATTTTTTTGACCAGCGCCTGAACCGCAAGGTATTCGAGGATCCGTTCCTTGACCTTCTCCAGACCGTAATGATCCTCGTCAAGGATCTTTTCCGCTTTGATCAGATCAATCTGATCTTTGGTTCCCTTGCGCCAGGGCAAAGCCACCAGCCAATCGATATAGTTGCGTACGACCGTAGCTTCAGCGGACATAGGCGACATCATCTTGAGCTTCCTCAATTCTGCCGATGCCTTCTCCACCGCCTCTTTGGACATACGCGACTTTTCAATTTTTTCTTCAAGCTCGCGCAATTCCTGCTTGAACTCGTCTTTTTCACCGAGTTCTTTCTGAATAGCACGCATCTGCTCATTCAGATAATACTCTTTCTGACTGCGCTCCATCTGGCTCTTGACGCGATTGCGAATCTTCTTCTCAATTTGCAGGATTTCAACTTCGCGCTCCATCAGCGCCAGAAGCCGCTCCAGGCGCGGCAAGGCAGCTAACTCCTCAAGCATATCCTGTTTATCGGCAATCTGAACTGTCAGATGAGCAACAATGGTGTCCGCAAACCGGCCAGGCTCCTCCACTGCTGCAATCGAAGTGACCATTTCCGGCGGAATTTTTTTACTCAGGTTCGCATAAGACTCAAAAGTACTACTGACGCTGCGCATCAAAGCTTCCTGCTCGGGCGAATCAGTCGCTTGATCGGGCAGTTCTTGCAACTGTGCAAAGATGCATTCGTCAGAATACTCCAGATCAACCAGCCGCGCCCGCACCTTGCCCTCGACCAGGACCTTCACGGTTCCGTCGGGCAATTTCAGCATTTGCACAACTTCCCCCAGAGTTCCCAATTCAAACAGATCATCCGCCAGAGGATCATCGGTTTTAGGATCCCGTTGGGTCACCAGAAGAACCTGTTTGCCATGCTCCATCGCATATTCCAAGGCCTGAATAGACCTGGGTCTGCCAACAAAGAGAGGCGTAACCATATGCGGGAAGATCACAATATCCCGTAGCGGCAGAACGGGACAGGATCCAGTTAGCGGAACTTCCGGCATAATATTATCAGAGATTTCTGTCATATTTTAGTCTTATCCAGCGGCAAGCAAGTCCAACAGAGGCATCAAGCAGACTCAGCAGACTCGGCACACTCGTAGATGATAATCGGCTGGATACCCTTGAAAATCACGTCTTCGTTAACAACAACTTCTTTGACGCGAGCCTGGGACGGGATATCGTACATAACATCAAGCATAGCATTTTCCAAGATGGATCTCAGTCCGCGAGCACCGGTTTTACGCTTAAGAGCTTCCTGGGCAATGGCAACCAGAGCGCCATCGGTAAACTTCAGATTGACCTTTTCCATGTCGAACAGCTTCTGGTACTGCTTGATCAAAGCGTTCTTAGGCTCGCAGAGGATTCTAACCAAAGCCTCTTCGTCAAGTTCATCGAGAGTTGACACAATCGGCAGGCGACCAATAAATTCTGGAATCAGGCCATACTTCAACAGATCGCCAGGTTCAACCTGACACAGAATCTCACCTATTGGGCAATCTTTCTTCTCTGTTGCTTGAGAGCCAAACCCCATGGTCTTGGCTCCAATCCGTTGATTAATAACCGTCTCAAGCCCGGAAAAAGCGCCACCGCAGATAAAGAGAATGTTGGTCGTATCAACCTTGAGAAACTCCTGCTGAGGGTGTTTGCGACCACCCTTGGGTGGGACACTGGCAGTCGTTCCCTCGATGATCTTCAAGAGCGCCTGCTGCACACCTTCGCCTGAAACATCCCGGGTAATCGAAGGAGAGTCCGACTTGCGCGCAATCTTGTCGACCTCGTCAATATAGATAATGCCCTTCTGGGCTTTT
This sequence comes from Desulfuromonadales bacterium, assembly GCA_030145195.1. Taxonomy (GTDB): domain Bacteria; phylum Desulfobacterota; class Desulfuromonadia; order Desulfuromonadales; family BM103; genus JAQYVY01. Next base: position 54,520 of record JAQYVY010000010.1, read on the forward strand.
TCCAGATCGTAATCTGCTGATTGTAAAAGGTTGAGGATGATGTTCTCGACGTCTTCACCGACATAGCCAGCTTCCGTCAAGTTTGTGGCATCGGCTATGGCAAAGGGAACGTTCAAGACCCTGGCCAGAGTTTGAGCCAGCAGAGTTTTACCACTACCCGTCGGACCGAGCAGCAAGATATTGCTCTTCTGAATCTCAACATCACCAGACTTCTCAGAAGCCTCGACACGTTTATAATGATTGTAGACGGCAACGGCCAAGATTTTTTTGGCACGGTCCTGGCCGATAACAAAATCATCCAGGACATCTTTGATCTCCACCGGTTTAGGTAGCAGACCACCACCCAAAGGCGTTTCCTCGAGCTGAGCCTCTTCAGCAATAATATCCTTGCACAGCTCAATACACTCGTCACAGATATAGACTGCCGGACCAGCAATTAATTTCTTAACCTCTTCCTGAACCTTGCCACAAAACGAGCAAGTCAGTTGGTCACCGTGGCCATTTTTTTGAGTCACTTTTCACCCCTTAAAAAACTCAGTTGATCCTTGTAACTATGTCGTCAATGATACCATATTCTTTTGCCGATTCGCTACCCATGAAGAAATCGCGTTCGGTATCAGACGCCAATTGGTCGAGTTCCTTACCGGAATGTTTCGACATAATCTGGTTGAGCGTGTCCTTCAACCGAAGTATTTCCTGGGCATGAATACTGATATCAGTGGCCTGGCCCTGGAACCCCCCTAATGGCTGATGAATCATGATTCGCGCATGAGGTAAAGCAAAGCGCTTGCCAGCAGCACCGGCCGTCAGCAACAACGCACCCATACTCGCAGCCTGACCGACACAGATAGTCGACACCGGGGCCTTCAGATATTGCATCGTATCATAAATCGCCAGACCGGCCGTTACAACGCCACCCGGAGAGTTAATATAAAGGTGGATATCCTTTTCCGCGTCTTCCGACTCCAGAAAGAGCATCTGGGCAATAATCAGATTAGCAACATGGTCATCAATGCCACCGCCGAGAAAAATAATTCGATCTTTCAACAGTCGAGAGTAGATATCATAGGAGCGTTCACCGCGACCGGTCTGCTCCACAACCATCGGAATCAGGTTCATACTCCCTCCTCAGCGGTTTTCTTCTTGGGAGCCTTTTTCTTGATCTCTTTGGCGGGCAAAACCTCTTTCACTTTAGCACCGGCCAGCAAGAAGCTGATAACCTTCTCCTCGCCAATTTGCGCCATCAGGCCACTGCGTGCTTCCGCTCCAGCATAATATTTCTTCACCGTATCAAGAGGAGCATTTGCCATAGTGGCAATCTCCTCGAGTTTAGCGTCAATCTCGTTCTCTTCAGCAACGATCTTTTCCTGGCGACCTATGGCCTCAAGGATCAAGTTTCCTTTGACCTGATCAATCGCCGTGACACGGTAATTCTCGCGGAAATTATCGGGTGTAATACCGAGCATTTCTGGAGACATCCCCTGTGACTTCATACGATTGAGAATGTTTTCGTACATATACTCCAACTGCTTGGAGATCATGGACTCAGGCAACTCAATCACATTACGCTCGATCAGAGTGCTGACCAGTTTTTCACGCAGATCATTCTCGACCCGACTGGTCTCCTGCGACTCATGGCTTTGCTTGAGTTGTTCTTTCAGCTCATCCAGAGTATCAGCACCAAAGCCTTTGGCAAATTCATCATCAAGTTTCGGCGTAATTTTTTCTTTTATTTCTTTGAGAACAACTTTGAAAAGAACCGGTTTGCCGGCAAGTTCCGCTTGGCCGTAATCCTCAGGGAAAGAGACCTCAACGTTGCGGGCCTCATCTCGTTTCATACCAACAACCTGATCTTCGAAACCGGGGATAAAGGAACCGGAGCCGAGTTCAAGGAGATAATCATCACCCTGGCCGCCAGCAAAAGGATCGTCGCCGATAAAGCCTTCAAAGTCGATTACGACAGAATCACCCTCACGAGCCTTTTTGCGCTCGCTCACTTCGAGTTGCGCACGAGAGGTCTGCATCTCCTCCAGACGAGCGTCCAGAACCTTTGGATCGAAAACAAGCTTCTCTTTTTCCAAAGAAAGCTTGGTGTAATCAATAGCAGTCACTTCCGGCTTGATTTCAACCTCTGCTTCATAGGTGAACGCTTCACCTTGAACAATGCCACTGCTCTCGACGATACTCGGTTCACCAACGGCAGGGATATCATTGTCCTGCAGCGCCTTGAAATAAGTATCATTGATCAGTCGGCCCAGAACTTCCTGCTCCATCTGCCCGCCATAATGTTGTTCAAGAACTTTTTGCGGGATTTTCCCAGCACGAAAGCCTTTAATCTTGGCAGTCTTGCCAATCTTCTGGAAGGCTTTACGAATCTCCTTGTCGACCCGTTCGGGGGCGACCTCGAAAATCAGTTTCTTTTTGATACTGCTGATATCTTCGACTTTGACATTCATCTGTGCGCTCCTCTTTTTTAAAAACGGTCCCGCATCAGGCGTAACGCAGAAGCCAGCAAGAACCTGAACAATTATTTATCGACAAAACAATTATGGTGCGAGTGGGGAGACTCGAACTCCCACACCTTACGGCACTAGATCCTAAATCTAGCGTGTCTGCCAATTCCACCACACTCGCACATGAGCTTAAGCTTAACCCAAAGGCTATTATTGGATCAGAGTAAAACAATTAAGGCCTGACTTTCCCAGAACACCCATGACAACAAAAAGGCGATCAACAAGGGGAAAAACAGGCCTATAATTTAATGGGGTGAGTGACGGGGCTTGAACCCGCGACATCCGGAGCCACAATCCAGTGCTCTACCGACTGAGCTACACCCACCATAAAAACATCTAAACATCAACTAAGGCCGTAAAGCGTTGTCAACGAGAAACTCCGCCCCCGAATGCCGCAAAAAGTGGCGCGCCAGGAAGGACTTGAACCCTCGACCCACGGCTTAGAAGGCCGTTGCTCTGTCCAGCTGAGCTACTGGCGCTTAAAGTGGTCGGGGAGACAGGATTCGAACCTGCGACATCCAGTTCCCAAAACTGGCGCGCTACCAGGCTGCGCCACTCCCCGAAGCTGGATTTTTTAGCACGCGGGAAATAAGAATGCAAGACTAATCTCACACATTAATCAAGACAGGAGCAAGAAGCTGCAGAACAGCCATCGTCAACACAGCTCTCAGCTCTCTTCAAGGCGAAAACGAACCGGGATTCGCACACGGCTCTCAACCGGCACCCCGGCGCGACTGGCAGGAGTAAATTGCCAGCGCCTGACCGCCCTGCTTGCCGAACGATCCAGCACCTTGTAACCGCAAGACCGCTCAAGATGCAGGTCAACCACGCGCCCCATCGCCGAGACCTCCACTTGTAGCCAAACCACTCCCTCCCAGTGTTTCCGCCGAGCCAGAAGGGGATATTCCGGGAGGGGATTGCTCCGGTAGTCAGGAGAGGCCTCAACCAGAGTCGCCGTCCCGCCAACGGGAAGCAGTTTAGATGATGAGCCGACCCCAGCGATCGCCACTGTTGCTTCGGGCGTGTAAGACGCAGACGTCAAGGAGGCTTCGGCATCAAGCGATTTCTCGGCAACGACTTCCTGCGGAACCATACAAACCATCTCCTCTGGAGGTGGTTCGATCCTTTCTTTTGTCGGCTTCAACATTGGTTCAGGTGGTTTCTCGATAACCGCCTTTTTCACCAGCGTCGTTTTTCGGGCAGGAGTCGGGCGTGCAAGGGGTTTCGTTGCTATTTTGTTGTGGGCTGCAACTTTCGGCACCGGAACCATCACGAGAGTCTCCGCCTTTATTGAAGGTTCTGACGAGGAAAGTCTGACCAAAGAGACTTCCACGGGAACATTGGCCGACACCGCAACAGTCGGGCCTTGCATCCAGGCAAACGAGACCACCCCAACATGCAACCCGAATGAAGCAAGGAGGCAGACCAGAAGTCTCGTATATGCGGGCAGACAGTCAAACATCAAGAGATCCCTGAAAATTCTTTTTTTCGAGCGAGGCCAAAGCCACAGCTGGCCCAAGATCCCCGTCAAACACGACAAGTTTTCTCAACAAACCAGCTTTTAAGTTGACAGTTTCCGGTATTTTTTTCAACAATGCAACGTTAGTTTTTTTCAATACTTGAAGCTTTGAGGAGTGAATAAATCATTATGCGCTTAACCCTGCTGACCATTATGGTCTTTTCATTCGTGATCCAGTTCTCCCTGATTCCAGTCCTGGCACAGGAAACCACCCCCATTCCAGACGCTGAACAACCCACAGGGGGAGCGTCCAACCAGATGACAACCCTCGAGACTGTAACGGTAATCGGTCAGGCGGAAGATATCCTCTCAGGAAAATCCGAGCTCTCTCAGGATGTCCTGCAAAGCCTTCCGAAAAAGAACAGCAGTCTGACGGACACCATCACCGTTCTGCCTCGTGTCCAGATTGGCGAAGGGCAGCGCACTTCAGAAAACGCCGGGGAAATTCTCCCTTCAAAAATCTCCATCTCTGGTGGCCGGGCCTATGAGAACAACTTTTCGGTGGATGGTGTCAATCAAGGCAGCCTGCTTGACCCTCTCACTGGAAATAACATTGCAGAATCAGTAGACAAGGTCCCCAGCCATCCACATAGGAGTTTTGTTCACCAAAGTCTGATTGACAGCGTCACGGTTTATGACAGCAACATCCCTGCGCGATTTGGTCGTTTCGTCGGTGGTGTCGTTGATGCCAAAACAAGAATGCCCGCCAAGGAATTTGGTGGCAAGGTTAGTTTCCGCACAACTCAAGACTCCTGGACACAGTTTCATATCGACAGCGAAAACCGTGATGACTTCTACAATTCCGCAGATCAAATGCTGCAACCGCGCTTTACCAAGTATGACGCTGGCTTCGAGATGGACATCCCTATCAATCCGGAAATGGGTCTGCTCGCTGCGTACAAAATTATTCGATCAGAATTGGAGATCAAAAATCTTGAGGAATGGAAAGACCGCAACAAAACGCTGGAGAACTACTTCCTCAAATACGCATGGCAACCCAAAGCTCCCTTTTCTCTTAAGTTGACTGCCGCTTACACACCTTCAGAGGAAGAGTTTTTTATCGACGGCTCCAGAGATAGTGACATCGTCATTGAACGAGGTGGTTACTCATTCAATGCCACATTTACGGCAGACTTACCTATTGGCGTATTCGAACTTTCCTCAGCGTACCTATTTAATGAAAATTTACGAGAGGCCCCACCGCACAGATATTTCTGGCCCAAAGACACACCCTCCAAAGACTGGGGTGAAATTTATAATGAGTCAACCAGCGCGGAAGGTGGCTATGGTGATCTGGAAACTGAGGAAGAGAGTTTGCAGCTTAGGCTTGATCTGATCTCAACTCCAGTCATGACAGGAGTCATTTCACACACGTTTAATCTCGGCTTTGAAATCAGTAACGACGGTGCAAACTACGAACGGCAACAGAAAACCTATGTCCACCCTGTAAGCTTTAGAATAGATAAAGAGAAATATGATGGTGCCGTTAAGGATGACTTTGTAATTTGTTCCCCTGATGATTCGGCTTGTATTGATGAAGAAGTCTATTTCCAAGTCAGGCGGGTTTACGAACCTGAAGATAAAAATGCGACTATCAAACAGTATGCCGCATACCTTGAAGACTCGTTAGAAATTGGACCGCTCAGCCTCCGACCTGGAGTGCGTATTTCTCATGATGACTTCATGGACAACACAAACACGGCCTATCGTGCTGCGGGTAGCTGGGATATTTTCAGAAACGGGCAAACAGTACTCATCGGAGGATATAATCGCTATTATGGTCAGACACTCTTAACATACAAGTTACGTGAAGCGAAGACTCCTTACTATGAAGAAAACCGTGACAAAATGAGTACTAATGAGTTAAGTGACTGGGTTCCAAATGGCAATGTGCAAGCCCTTATAAAATATAAATACTCCGAACTTGACACGCCCTATTCTAATGAGTGGAATATCGGGGTCACGCAACAACTGTTCGGCGGCTCCTTTGAAATCAATTATCTGGAACGGAAGAACAAGGACCAATTTGCCAAGGAGCTGGTAGCCACCAAAACCGACGACGGAACCATAAGGTCTTGGGAGTTGAACAACAACGGCTCAAGTGAATATGACAGCGTCAAGGTCACTTGGGAACGACAGTGGCACAGCCACTACCTGAACCTTAACTACACCTATAGTGATCAGGAAGCGAGCAACGAAGGGTACGATACAACCGACGACATAATCGATGAAGAGGATTTGGAAGAACAAGTCTGGTACGATGGCAGCGTCATGTTTGTGGACCATTTACCAAGAAGCGATTACTATCGCAATCATGCTTTTAACGCCATTTATGTCGGCAAACTACCCGGTGGTTTTACCTTTACCAATGTCGCCAACTACCTCGGTGGTTACGAGGCTGTTGAAAAAATCAAGTTGAGCGACGACGAAAAAACGGCCCGGGGGATCCCGGTGGATCTGGATGTTTACGAAAAGAACAAACAGCCTGATTACTGGATCTTCGACTGGCGACTGGACTGGGAAACCAGAATCCACCGCGAACAGTTACTGACGGTTACGCTGGAAATCGACAACATATTTGACCGGGCACCTCCAGTCGCTGGATCGGATGACACCTACGAATTGGGCCGACAGGTTTGGGTGGGGATGACCTACAAATTCTAACCAGTTGATTGATTTACTCAACCGCAACCTTCGCACTCCCTTCATCATCATAAAGATATGCGAACTGCTGGCCCTTCGCCAAGGGAACCAGCAGCTTCGCCTGCGCCAATCCCGAATTTACCACGTGAAGGTTTCTCATTCGCTGCGGCACTGGCAGCTTCAGCGTACCCGCGGGATGGCTGCTAACAATCATACTGTCACCGGCAACCACCAGCTGTTCAACCCGCAAAGGGGTCGGTAAACTACCTACAGCCAGACAGGCGGTGGGATCATCGACATCAATCAAATAAACCCCTTTGACACCATCGGCGACCAGCAAAAAGCCATCATACTCAGCCAGCCTTGTGGCATAGCCCGGAGTATCAATAATTTGTAGCAACAGCGGCTCTTCCGGGAGGCTCAAATCAACGACCTGAATCCCGCCCCCCCCCTGGCTCACAAAAGCGAACTTGCCGCGCACCAGGATATCATAACCAGAATGGCTCGGCTGAGAACGCTTCGGTGCAGAGAGCTCGGCAACCTGCCGCGGATGATCGAAAGCTTCAACATCAATCACATACAAGCCATTATCAACCGAGGAAACCAACAGGTGCGTCGAATCAAACAATTCCAGACTTCTTAGCTGCCCTGGCAAGTGCATCTCAGCGGCGAGCTCCAGTGTTTCCGGACTACGACCATGCCAGAGATAGAGCGCTTCTGGACCCAGCACATAAAGTCTGTCTTCACGCCAAACAGCGTCCTCGGCACCATTAATCATCGGCACAGAGCCAACCCTCATCGCTGAATCCTCTCGGCCCATAGAAAACAGGCTCAAGCCCTCAGCATCAGGAATCGCAGTAAACTTATCAAAAGCAGCAACGGAATTAATGGGCACTTCAGGAAACGATATCAGCTCTTTGTTCCGGTAACCCAAAAACTTTCCATTCCATGTCAGCAGTTTATACCTCTCTCTGGAAAGAGCCTTCTCCGAGTGATCGCTCTGAACAATCTTATCAAGCGAAAAAGACTCAAAGCCCTCACGGCTAACAGCGAAAACCCGGTCTGAATGCACGGAGATTTGTTTGAGGGTTCTTGGAAGAGCAACATGCCCCAACAACACAGGGTTCTCCGGGCGGCTGAGATCAACCAGGGCGAAGCCATTCGAAACCAGGCTGGCAACCAGCCACGGCCGACCGGGGACCCTTTTGAGCTCCAGGGGCGGGCCAGGAAGCTCAAATACCGCGAGCTCAGTTAACTCAGGCCACCGGGAAAGGCTGAACAGCCGGAGACTGCCATTGGCCAAAGCAACCGCAAGAGTATCGTCAATGATATCCGTTCCGCGAATATTCATGCCGAAGTCAACGACCCCCTCTTCAGTCAAGGAACTGTCATCAGCCACATCAAAGAGGTGAAGTCTGCCCTTAATGGTTCCGACCACAAGCTTGCCTTCTGACAGTGCCATACGCCAGGGCGATGCCATCGGTGCAAGCAGCTCAGGCTGTGGATTATCTGCCGAAAAATCGTAGCGGACCACGCCCCGGGAAAGGTCGCTGTAATAGACAACATCACGGTCGAGTACCATATCTCCGATGGTTCCGGTACTCGCATAATGTTCCTTCAGTTTCATTTCTCCAGAATCAGCAAGAGCAACTAAGGCCATTCCGTCATTATGGGCCATGCCAACCAGCGCTTGCCCACCACAAACCTGGATATGGCTGACCCGACCGGGCAGATCAATCGAGTTCAAAGGTTTGGGTCTTCCCTCGGAATCAAGCTTAAGACAGACGATCTTGTTGCCAAAGCAAGCAACATGAGCGCGACCTCCGACAACATCCAGACTATGGACTGGCATGTTTGGCAAATAATGCCAAAGCTGCGATTCTTCATTGACCATATTGTCGATCAGGAGTCCCTTGGCGTTGCGACGAAACCCGTCTCCACGAAAAGACACCATAGTGGTCTCATCCTCTTGCCTCTCAACGACGGCGTGCGTCAGGGTCAGAGCTGTCTCGTCGTCACCCTCTGCCAGTGCAATCAAAGCAACCAGAACAGCCAACACCAGAAGATAACCGATGATCAGCAGATGGAGACCAGAGATACTTCGTCTAATCTGCAACATAGCCACTTCCTGAGGTTTGTGCTTTTGAGACATAAGGCATGGACAAGCTACCGAGGACAGGTGTAACACCACCTTGGTTAAACAGGTTGAGCCGATAGGATCCTCCCGGCATCCACACAGGTAGAGCAAAACTTACCGTTCTACCGCTCCAGTTTTCCTCTGGCAAAACCAGCCGCGGGCCCGGCAGGCAGGCCCAGCCGTCTCCGGGCACCAATCCGGCCCAATAATTGGGCGATGCAACCACAAAACGCTCAACCCCTGAGAGTTCAATCGTTCCCACCTTCTGCAATGTCCCGGTGCCTCTAATATCAATCACAGCGACACCGCGTGCTGTCGAAACCAGACAAAAGCCTGCCGTAACCCCAAGAGCCCTGATCGGCTCCTCAAAATCCTGGTAACCGGTCAGTGCAAAACGGCCATCAGCTTCAACCTTACCGCTCAGCACCCCCGCATCGCCAGCGGCAGCAAAAATTCTGCCATCGCAAGTCGCCGCCAACTGTCGCAAATCAAGGTGCGCCATCAACTGTTTCGGTATCGACCAGGTCGGGCCGACACGCAGTTGATCGTTGTCTTCAAGCGGGAAACGCAACAGACCCGCTTTCCCGGCAGCAACAGACAAAACATCCTCTGCAACAACACCATCCCAGGTGGAGGCGACCTCAAGTTCAACCAAGCCTGAACGACGCAGACGGCAACCGGGGGCCAAAGAGACAATGTTTATAGATGAACCGCCACCGACATAGAGACGGTTCGACCCGGCAGCGAGCCAGCGTTGTTCTGAATCCAGTTGCAAGGTGTCAAGCAATTCGGGAGCGGCATCATTCGAGGGTCGAAAGAGCTGTAACTGCCCGGTGGCATCTAGCGCCACAAAAAGCTGCTGCCATTGCAGTGCATCAACAACGACCTGCGAATTCCGTAACGGCAGAACCGTCTTTACGCCTTCTGGGAGAAGCTGTTTCGCCGCCCCGATCAAGGCAAACCCCTGACCGTCAGCCAAAGGCACCAACTCTCCCTTGACCTTGGTAGACAAAAGGTTTTGCCCCCCTTCCAATGTTGTCGAGGGCAATCGGGGGAAAACTCGCAGAGAACCACTCCGGGTGAAATAGTAGGTGTAGTCCTCAACAAACATCAGATAAACAGGATGATAAGCCTCATCGACAACCATGAGAAGTTCGGCCGCAGCAGGACTGGAGATATCAATAACATAGAGCCGATGAACATCACTCCAGGCAAAAAGACGATTGCCATATTTCGCCATCTGCTTAATTCTATCGGGAAGGTATAGATAAGCCACCCGTTCAGGAGCCAGGGGATTTTCAAAATCATAGACCTCAATCCCACGGGAAGGAGCCAATACAAACTGAAACTTTCCGTACCCCAAAGATCCTGTGCCGAGAGGCGTACTCTCAATGATCCCAAGAAAAGACAGTTTGAATTCATCGGTCAAATCATAAAGGGAAAAGCTGCGCTCCTTCCGCTCACCCCGACCGGAATAAACCGCCAATTGAGACCCCAAAAGCTCGATACCATCAACGCTCTTGGGCAGTTTATACGAGGTAATTTCCTGCGGTCGGAGAGGGTCACTCAGATCGAGGACAATCAGAGTCGGAGACTGAGCCTGCTGGTGTTGTAACAGCAGGAACGCAACCTCATCCAGGACATCGAAAGACCTGACAAAAGAATAGGACAGTGCCTCGACAATTTCCGGCTGCGCCGGGATGGTGCAATCGACGACCTGCAGCTGTTTGTTGCTGGTGAGGAGATAGAGGACCGAGCCGAAGCGAAACACCTTCATCGGTTGGCCCGACAGTAATCGCTCGACAGTAGACCCTGGGGCAAACGCTTCAAGCTGCGTAACGGCCTGTTGACCGTCGAAGCCCTCGGAGGGAACAGCCTGTACGGCAAACTCCCTGGCCTGCAGAATTTCTCTCCAAACTTCTGGAGATCCTGGAAGTAGCCCCTTTTCCGGGCCAACCGGCAGCAGGACTCCACCCTCAAGGTCACGTTTAGAAGAAACGCCCCTGATGAAGAGTTCCATTCTCCCGGCCTTTTTCTGCAACAAAGGAGGCTCATTGCACCCTGATGGCGGAGCAAAGCGAGAAGAGGCTTCCAACGATCCGAGAATCACAACCACCAGCAGGAGATAAATCGACAGACCAATCGCCCAGGCCAAAAACTGTCGTTGCAAACGAGAACTCATAACGAACCCGATTCCACATAGTTGACAGCAGCCTCTCGGCGCGAGAAATCCTGGACAAGCCATTTACCCAGAATTGCCGTGAGTTCAGCTTGGCGAAACGGCTTACACAGGAAGTCATTCATTCCGGCCTTCAGGCAACGCTGTTCATCCTCATGCCGGGCATAGGCGGTCAAGGCAACAACCGGCAGGGTAAACCCTTCGGCGCGAAGGGTCTCGGTCGCCTCCAAACCGTCCATCAGAGGCATCTGACAATCCATTAAAACCAGATCGACATCCTGATTTCTAAGGGCCTCCAAGGCAGACAGACCATCGCCCACAACGATGATATCGATATTCAGGTTCCGTAACAGAATAGAGATCAGCTTCTGAGTGGTCGGATTATCTTCTGCCAGCAGAATCCGGCAACCGGAAGAAACTTCACCCTCCGAATCTTGGCCCAGGGTGGTCAGATGAGAATCCTCGGCCGTCTCCGGCTCAAGGTATTCATGCAGAAGGATCTCCCCACCACCAACAACAGGCAACGGCAAGTGAACGCTGAATTCACTCCCTTTCCCCACAGTACTATCAATTTCAATCGAGCCGCCCATCAAACTCACCAACTCATGGGTGATCGCCAACCCCAGACCGGTTCCTCCGAATTTGCGGGTCGTGTCACAATCACCCTGATCGAATGCTTTGAAAATCTGCTGTTGAACTTCCGACGGGATTCCAACCCCGGTATCGCGTACAACAATCAGGCAGTCACAAACCCCTTCAGAAGAGCTGCCATCCACGGAAATTGTGATGGAAATCTGCCCAGCATCAGTGAACTTGATCGCATTACCGAGCAGATTGAGCAGAACTTGTCTGATTCGACCGGGATCTCCAAGGACAAACGGCAACTCATCGGGAAGGTTTAAAGAAACTTCGAGTCCCTTGATAACGGCATTAACTTCCATTAGACGCGTGACGTCTTCCGCGATCTGAGACAAGCTGAAAGCAACCGCCGTTAATTCCATACGGCCCGCTTCAATTTTGGAAAAATCGAGGACATCGTTAAGGATTGCAAGCAGAGCCTCACCTGAGCGATAGATCGTTTCCGCCAGAGAATTATCCTCGTCAGAAAGTTTCTTATTACGCAACAGATCCGCCATCCCGAGAACCCCGATCATAGGGGTCCGAATCTCGTGACTCATGTTTGCCAAAAACCGCGACTTGGCCTCGTTGGCCTGCTCAGCAGCTTCTTTTGCTTCCGCCAACTCCCAAGTCCGCATCTGGACATCGTTTTCAAGGTTTTTGCGGTGACGATCCAACATCTGATCGCGCTCCCACAGAGCCCTCATCATCTCGTCAAACCCCTGGAACAGCAGTTTGAATTCATCCTGCTCTTGTTCCGGCTCAAAACCGTCCAGACGTTTCTCGCGGGATATCTGCGCCATCCGCCCGGCCAACTGTTGAACCGGGTCGGTAATTTGCCGCTGCAACCGAGAGCTGAGAAAATAAGTCACAATCACGGCAGCGCCCATAATCAACAACCAGCCCATAATTAAATAAAGCTGCTGCTTATACAAATCGGCCGGTTCCGAGCGGAGATACAGATAGCCAACGGAACTCCCCTCAAACAGGATCGGCAGAAAATGAGCGATGTAACCATCGTCTTCCCACAACCTCTCGACATTTAGACGCAGACCTTCCTCGAACTGACGCTCCTCAACGCGCAATAACCTGAGGTCTTCCTGCGTGTCAACACGAGAGGTTCTGTTACTAGAGCGAAAATAGGTGACAATCGACTTGCCATTCGGCAACAGGAGGTAGGCCGTTACAATATCTTTTCGCGCTTCGAGCGAATCGAGCACCGCCTCGGAGGTATTAAGGTCCTTGATCGCAAGCGGGAAGCGCACATTGGCAGAAATCAACCGGGCAAGCGCAGTTACATTTTCTCGCGCTTCAGAGTGAATTCGTCGAAACTCGATAATACCGAACAGAGCAGAGGTCAAAATCAGGACAAAAAGAGTGACCAGAAAAATAATCCCGGTCATTCTCTGCTGTACTGATAGTGGGTTACGCATCAACATAACGATTCCAGTCCCCCGGTTTTCTTGGAAAAGTTTCTCTGCCAAACGATGGAAGTGTCCTACGGTCGTCTAAAACTCAACAGGACTTAATTCACCAGCGCAGGATTTTATCAGTTAGACCCTTTTATGAAAAGGGAAACCTCCTCCCTGCTCAAGAATGGTCCAACTGTCATGACGATTCGTCGCGATAGTGCTGTCCCCACTGACACATCATCGACAACAAGGGCTCAAGGCTGCGCCCCTTGCCCGTCAAGGAGTATTCAACCTTTGGCGGCACCTCAGCATAAACTTCACGGTGTACCAGGCCATCGCGCTCCAGTTCTCGCAACTGTTGCGTTAACATTTTCTGAGTCACTCCGGTGGTGCGACGTCTCAGTTGACTGAAGCGCAAAGTTTTCTGGCAAAGGTGCCAGAGGATCAGCCCCTTCCACTTGCCACCAATCAGATTTAACGTAAACTCTACACCACAACGATAATCGTCTGTTTTTTCCAAAACAACCTCCAAAACACCCAATAGTATCCTTTTGGGTACTATGTTACTAAAAAGTCTGTACTTGCAGAAAGTGATTATACATGTTTATCATAAACCTTAAAATGAAACTAGACGGTCTTCTGCAGAGATAGACCTTCACATCTTTTTCGCAAAAGGAGATTGCAATGACCGAGCAATTTAAAGCCTTGATTGTTGAGGAACAATCGGAGAAAAAATTCACCCGCACAGTCGGCAGCCGGGCCATCAGCGACTTACCCGAAGGCCCATTGCTGATCAAGGTGCACTATTCTTCGTTGAACTTCAAAGATGCGCTCTCGGCCACCGGCAACCCCGGAGTCACGCGAAATTTCCCGCACACCCCCGGCATTGATGCCGCCGGTGAAGTCGTCGAAGACGCCAGCGGCACCTTTCGTCCCGGCGACCAGGTCGTGGTCACCGGCTGGGATCTGGGAATGAACACGGCTGGCGGCTATGGTGAATACATCCGCATCCCGGCCGAATGGGCCCTCGCCCTGCCACAGGGGCTCTCACTACGTGACAGCATGATTCTCGGCACGGCGGGCTTCACCGCGGGGCTTTCGGTCTATGCTCTGACCAAACACGTTTCTCCAGAAGCTGGCGAGATTCTGGTCACAGGTGCCACCGGTGGTGTTGGCTCTGTGGCAGTGGCCCTGCTCGCCAAGGCCGGCTATCAGGTGGTCGCCGTCACCGGGAAAGCCGATCAAGTGGAGTTTCTCAAAAAGCTGGGTGCGAGCGAGGTTATCTCCCGAGAAACCATCATGGAAAAGGCCAACCGGCCGATGCTGAAAGAACGCTGGGCTGGGGCGATTGATGTGGTTGGCGGCGAGATGCTGGCAGCGGTCCTCAAGTCGACCCGCTATGGCGGCACCGTCACCTGTTGTGGCCTGGTCGGCTCCCCGGAGCTGCCGGTGAATGTCTTTCCCTTTATTCTTCGCGGCGTCAGCCTGCTCGGTATCGATTCCGTGCAATGTCCAGTGCCATCACGTCAGGCCGTATGGAACAAGCTCGCCGGTGATTGGAAGATCGACCTGGAAGCACTGGTCAGTGAGGTTGCGCTTGAGGGTCTAGAAGACCCCATCCAGGCGATTCTCAAAGGACAACTACGCGGCCGCGTCATCGTAAAGCTCTGATGCTGACGCTGGCATTGGCTTGAAATTTATGACATCATCCAGCCCCGCTCTTAAGCGGGGCTTTTTTATTCGTAAAACCATCTATGAATCAAACGACAGTGCGCTACAATGAATTACCTTAATGACATCATGCAATGGAGTACCTGATGAATAACGTTCTTCCCCTGCCAGGCGACAGACTGGGCAATTTTCTTGTCGAAGGAAACACCACTATCCCGGAGTTGAATGTCACCGCCGTGACCTTGCAACATGAGAAGACCGGGGCCCGCCTGCTGCACCTGGCCTGCGATGATCCCAACAACGTTTTTGCGGTCGGTTTCCGCACCCCACCGCCAGACTCAACGGGCGTGGCGCATATTCTTGAGCACACCGTTTTGTGCGGCTCGCAGAGATATCCGGTTCGCGATCCCTTCTTTGCCATGCTCAAGCGCAGTCTCAACACCTTCATGAACGCCATGACGGCCGCCGACTGGACGCTTTATCCGGTGGCGAGCATGAACCGCAAAGATTTCTACAATCTGATGGGCATCTACCTTGATGCGACTTTCTTTCCGCTGTTACGGGAATGCGATTTTCAACAGGAAGGCCATCGCCTCGACTTTGCCGACCCGAAAGACCCGGCCAGCCTGCAGATCAAGGGCGTCGTCTTCAACGAAATGAAAGGCGCCATGGCCGACCCTTCTTCATTGCTCGGACGACGGCTGAATGCGGCTCTCTTCCCGACCAACTGCTACGGCAAGAATTCCGGTGGTGAGCCCCTGGACATTCCCGACCTGAGCTGGCAGGAGTTGCGCGACTTCCACCAGAGCTACTACCACCCGAGCAACAGCTGGATCTTCACCTACGGCAACCTGCCTTTAGAAGAACATCTGCAGCAGATCGACAGCTTGGCCTTGAGCCGCTTTGAACGCCAGGAGATCGCCAGCACCATCCCCCTGGAAACCCGACTGACGACCCCACAGCGCCAGGAACAAACTTTTCCAGTTGGTGCCAACGACGAAACCAGTCGTCGCAGCATGATCCAGGTGGCCTGGCTGACCTGCCCCATCGAAGACACCTTTGAACGGGCAGCAACGGGTATTCTGGCCAATCTGCTGCTCGGCAACCCGGCGGCGCCGCTTTATCGCGCCCTGATCGAATCGGGGCTGGGGTTGAATCTTTGTCCTGGCAGCGGATACCACGATGACTATCGCGACACCTACCTGGCAGCAGGGTTGCAGGGCGTCGACCCGAATCAGGTGGACGCCACGGAAGAGCTGATCCTGAACACGCTGCAGCAGGTTGCTGACGAAGGCTTCCCGACAGAACGCGTGGCAGCCGCGCTGCACCAGTACGAATTCTCCAGCCGGGAAGTCACCGGCGATCAATATCCTTACGGGTTGAGTCTGATGATGCGCCTGTTCGGTCCATGGCTGCACGCCGAGGATCCAATCAGTAGCCTGCAGGTCGGTCAGAACCTCGAACGACTCCGACAAGCAACGGCCGATCCAGACTTCTTCCCCAGCATGATTCGTCGTCACCTGCTCGACAACCAACATCGGATCACCCTGTTGTTGCGCCCTGATGCAGACCATGCACAACGTGAAGAGCAGGCCTTTGCCGAGCGGCTGACCAAAACCCGGCAAGAGCTGGACGAAGCGGCAACGCAAAAGATTATCGACGAGGCAGCAGCCTTGCAAAAAAACCAGGAAACACCAGACGACACCAGCTGCCTGCCGATCCTTGAACTTTCCGACATCGAAGTTAAAGAGCCAACAACACCCTTCACTAAAGAACAACTCTGTGGACGAGAGCTGCTTCGTTTCGTCCAACCGACCAACGGCATCACTTATCTGACCCTGCAATTCGACACCGCAGGTCTCGACGAAAGCTTGTGGCCTTATGTCCCCATGTTCTGTGCCTTATTGCCCCAGATCGGCGCCGCGGGTCACGACTACCTGACGATGTCCCGCCGCATCACGGCCGCGACTGGCGGCATTCGTTTCGGCACCAACCTGCTTGAAGAGCCCACCGATCTCAACCAGATGCGAACGGTTATCGAACTCAAAGCCAAAGCACTGGAACGAAATCAGGCGCAGCTCTGTGAAATTCTACGTGACATCCTGACCGCACCCGACTTCGACGACCACAGTCGGCTGCGCACCGTGATCGGTCAGCTCAAAACTGCGATGGAGAACTCCATCCCGGGAGCCGGGCACTCCTTTGCCGCCCGCGCCGCGGCAGCCGCCCTCACCCCAACAGCAGCCCGGCGCGAAGAGTTGTCTGGCATGACACAGATCCAGACCATCCAGCAGGCCAGCAGACTTGATGACCCGGGGCTGGAAGTCTTAGCGAGCAGGTTTAAGCAAATTGCCGCCCACCTGTTCGTTATGGCAAAAATGACAGCAGCCGTCACCACTGAAGAAGCCTCGCAAGCTGGCATGACAGCCCCTTTAACGGCGCTCTGCTCTGCTCTACCCGCAGACGACAGCAAAGCTTCAGACAGCTTTGGCGGAGATTCAGAGCAGTGCCTGGCCACCGGCTGGCATTACAATCTTCCAGTGGCCTATGTCGCACAGGTCTTCCGCACCGTACCCTCTACTCACCCGGACGCCCCGAGCCTGATGGTTCTCGCCAAGCTGCTGCGTGCCGACTTTTTGCATCGAGAAATTCGTGAAAAAGGCGGCGCTTACGGCGGCCTCGCCGGATACAATTCTGATGGTGGCCTTTTCTCCATGATCTCCTACCGCGACCCACACCTGACCCGCACTCTCGACGTCTATCGCCAGGCGATCGACTGGGCCTGCACCGCCGACTTCAGCCCTGAGATGATCAAAGAATCGATCCTCAGCGCTTTTGCCGAACTGGACCGGCCACTCTCGCCAGGAGGCCGCGGCCATCGCGAGTTCATCCACCAGCAACAGGGGATGAGCCATGACATGCTGCAAGCCTTCCGTAACGGCATCCTGGCCACTGACCAGCAGAGTCTGGCGCGCGTGGCGGCAACCTATTTAAGGGATGGTTATGCGACCAGCTCGGTCGGAATTCTGGCGGGTGACGAGATGTTCAGCCAGGCAGAAGAGGTTTTGCAGCAGATGCAGATGAAGATGAAAAAACTGGCATAAAAAGTCTTCACGACGCTTTTAACGCAAAGGCGCAAAGAACGCAGAGAAAGACGCTTGCGTTCATTTCGTGGGCTTGAAAACCACACGTAAAAACTCAACACCAACAGAGCCGCAAAGGGCAGCCACAGCGCATACCCTTTGCGGCTCTGTTTCTGCCACGGGGTCTTTGCGTTCATTGGCCGTTTTGGTTATAGTCGAACGAGTACACGCGCGAACAGACAACAGACGAACTTGAGAGACATAAAATGACGACCAGCCCACCCAAAAACCAGTTCGCCAGCGATAACTACGCCGGGGTCTGTCCGGAAGCCTGGCAGGCCCTGCAAGAAGCCAACAGCGGTTACGCCACCAGCTACGGCGATGACCCATGGACCGCCAGAGCCTGCAACGCCTTGCGCGATTTTTTCGAAACCGACTGCGAAGTCTTTTTCGTCTTTAACGGTACCGCCGCCAACTCACTCTCTTTGGCATCGCTTTGCCAATCGTACCACTCGGTGATCTGCCACCATACGGCACACATCGAAACCGACGAATGCGGCTCGGGAGAGTTCTTCTCCAACGGCACCAAAATACTGACGGTCGGTGGAGCAGACGGCAAGGTGGACCTGGCTGAGGTTGAACTTACGGTCACGAAGCGCAGCGACATTCACTACCCAAAACCGAAAGTGCTGTCGCTCACCCAGGCGACTGAGCTTGGAACGCTATACACCGCCGATGAGCTGGTGGCGATTCATGACTTGAGCAAGCGTCTTGGCCTGAAGCTACACATGGACGGAGCCCGCTTCGCCAACGCGGTGGCCGCGCTCAAGGTCGCGCCCAAAGAGCTGACTTGGCGCGCCGGAGTTGATGTCCTGACCTTTGGCGGCACCAAGAACGGCATGCCGGTCGGCGAAGCAGTGGTCTTCTTTGACCGCAAGCTCGCCTACGAATTTGACTATCGGTGCAAACAAGCGGGACAGCTCGCCTCAAAGATGCGCTTTTTGGCGGCACCCTGGGTCGGTCTGCTTGAGAATCAGGCGTTGCTGCGCCATGCCGACCACGCCAACCGCTGCGCCCAGAAACTGGCGGCGGCGGTAAAAGAACTCTCGGGGGTAAAACTCGTCCACCCTGCCGAAGCCAACGCCGTCTTTGTGGAACTACCCGTAAAGGTGATCACAGCGCTGCGTGCCCAGGGCTGGGTCTTCTACACCTTTATCGGCTCAGGCCACTGCCGGTTCATGTGCTCCTGGTCAACCAGCGAAGAGGATATCGCTTTACTGGTCGCCGCGATCAAACAGGCTCTTTGCTGAAACCCACTTGAGACAACCAGGATACCCAACGATGCCAGACCAGGCCAAAAAGCACTTCGAAGCCCTCACCCCCAGCTTCATCATGGATGCCATCGAGAGTCAGGGTTATCTCTGCGATTGTCGCACCTTTGCCCTCAACAGCTACGAGAACCGGGTCTACCAGATCGGGATCGAAGACAGCGAGCCGCTGATCGCCAAGTTCTATCGGCCAGAACGCTGGAGCGACGCACAGATCCTTGAGGAGCATCAGTTTTGTTTCGAGTTGGTTGAGCAGGAGCTGCCGGTGGTAGCACCATTGGTCAACGCACAGAACGAAAGCCTGTGCCATTACAACGGCTTCCGCTTTACGCTGTATCCGCGCCAGGGCGGGCATGCCCCAGAATTCGACAATCTCGACAACTTGCTGATTATGGGCCGCACCATCGGACGCCTGCATGCCATCGGCGCCATTCGGCCTTTTGAGCACCGGCCGCGACTCGACTGCGCCACCTTTGGCCACGACTCGGTCGCCCTGATCAGTGAAAGCTTTATCATCCCCGAGTACAAGGCCAACTACGACGCCTTGAGCCACGACCTGCTGCAATCTCTCGACGAGATTATCGACCAGGCGACCGACACCCCATACATTCGCACCCACGGCGACTGCCATGCCGGCAACGTGCTGTGGCGCGGCGAAGCCCCCCACTTTGTCGATTTCGATGATGCCCGCAGCGCCCCGGCGATTCAGGATCTCTGGATGATGCTCTCCGGTGATCGCTCACGGCAGCTGGCGCAACTCGCAGAAATTGTCGAAGGCTACAACGAATTTTACGATTTCCGCCCGGCCGAACTGCGGCTGATCGAAGCCTTGCGCACCCTGCGCATCCTGCACTACAGCGCCTGGCTAGCCAGACGCTGGGACGACCCTGCCTTCCCGCACCACTTTCCTTGGTTCAACACGATCAATTATTGGGGGGAGCATATTCTGCAATTGCGCGAACAAATTGCGGCGCTGAATGAACCTATTCTTCAGGTGTTATAAGCGCCGCGAAATCGTCATCTTGGGGAAAGACTCTGTTTCTACCATTCCCGCCAATCATGACATTTCGTCACATAACCTTTCAGCAAAAACCGGGCTGTCGCAGCGTCTCGGGCGTCAGCCCCAGAAACAGCAATACTCGTCATTATCTACCACCGTCAAAAACTCTTCGATCGTTTTTGTTTCTGGGGTTGGTTCGTAGCTGTGCCATTTCAAATCAGCACGATGCCAATAAAGTTTCCAGGAATTTGTTTTTTTTACGTAGGTAGCTTTTGCAACGGGTGATTCAACTTTTTCACCGGGTTGTTTCCATATTTCTCTGATTTCAAAAATGATAACGCTTTGTTTTTCGAATCGAAAATCAAGATCAACTTGATTGCGAACGTGTGCAGGAGGTCGGCGCTTTTCAACAAATTGACTGACTATCTTTTCATATCTCTTTTGTTCAAACTCACTGATTGGCATAATCGTCAGGACTCTTCCTCGGCAGCACGCTTCAATTTAAACCCAATCCTAACAGGCTCTTCACCACGTTTTTTTATTGCAACGAGAAAAACACTGAGTTGCGATAGATGTTGAACCAGTTGGAGCTTTTCCCCGTCTGCGTTGCTCCCGGAAAAATAGATCATATGAGGGTCATAATAGCCGACATCCTGGAGACAAAGGGTGACTTCAGAAGCAAAAGAGACCAGGCGAACACCAACCTCGTGGGCATCGCCCAGACTCTTCTCAAAGTGAAATATACATTCAATAAATTTCAGATAAGTCCATTTCGCAGGATTCGTCTGAGACAGGTGTGGTGCTATTATCCCGGAGTTGTAGGGCGTGATGAAATCAGGAGACTTCGGGGAAGACGTGTGAGCCCTGTAGTTCGCAGGGTACTCGGACATTGGAAACTCCTCTTGGGTCAAGCACAATGACGGGCAAGGTGAGAATAACTGTTTGCTTTATTGACGATTTATTACAATACGCTGATTCCCCACCAAATTCAAGTTGATGCCACCAGGAGAAAAGCCTCTAGACACGAATAAGGGCGTCAAATCTTTACTTTTGACAACTTACCCTCAGGCCGCTGCATCATCTCTGCAAGTACGCGGTCTTTGCTAACACGTGTCCGAAGCCGTTTACGTTCTTGGCTTACCGCACTGTAGTCGACACCGAACAGCGCGCCGATCTCCGGCCCCCTGATTCCGCCATGCCGGTACAGTAGATCTAGCGTCAACCGCCGAAGATCCCCTTTTTCAACTCTCATTGCCTCAAGGCCTTTTCCTGTCTCCTCTTCTATCAGAGCGAGGATCGTTTCTTTCTGTTGATAGCCTTTGTTTTTGCCTACCGAGGGCTGCTCACGGGTTTCACTTCC
The DNA here is from genome assembly GCA_030145195.1 of Desulfuromonadales bacterium. GTDB lineage: Bacteria > Desulfobacterota > Desulfuromonadia > Desulfuromonadales > BM103 > JAQYVY01. The sequence goes on from JAQYVY010000010.1 coordinate 75,983, forward strand.
CTCAAGAAAAGTCTCTTTTGCCAACAGCAACGACCAGTACGACGATTTCCTCTTCAATGATTTCGTAAACCATTCCGGATCGTACGGAGGCGCTGCTCCCTTACTTGTCAACAATAAAGACTTGACCCCCTTATATACCTAATTAGACATAAACACAGTTTACGCTTATTTAGACATAATTTGACTTTATACCTAACTAGGCATATTCTCTATTTATGCTTAATTAGGCATAAACGATAGGCGCGAAGAACATGGAGGACGTCATCATGCAAAAAACCACTTCACCAAAGGCTTTGGGCCAAATACTAAAATCAACCAGGAAACAAAAGGGGCTAAATCAATACCAAGCCGGTAACCTTGTTGGGATTACGCAAGCAATGGTCTCTCGAATTGAAAGGGGCGAGTCAAACGCCCGTATCGATACCTTATTTCGACTGCTAGCAGCACTAGAAATGGAAATGATCGTAAGACCTCGCGAGAAAACGCCCAACCTAAGCGAAGGAGACAACTGGTAAATGGGTCGCAAACGTCAAAGATCAGAGCTGTTCGTATACATGAATGGCGAAAGAGTTGGCCTTCTCACACGAGCATCGTCCGGAAAACTGGAATTCCGATACGACGCTTCATGGCTAAACAGTAAATCGGGACGTCCTCTCTCGCTATCAATGACCCTAGCAATCCAGGTTTATTCTGGTGATGTTGTTGAAAATTACTTTGACAATCTCTTGCCAGACAGCCAGCCCATAAGGAACCGAATTCAAAAGCGATTTGGAGCCAGGTCAAACAGAGGTTTTGACCTTTTGTGGCACGTAGGTAGAGACTGTACCGGAGCAATACAGCTTTCCCCCGAAGACACTCAGACCGACATTCAAAAGATAGAATCCGAACATTTGAACGACGCTGAAATTGCCGAAACACTCAAAAGCTATAAGACTAAGCCTCTAGGCATGACTGAAGACAAAGAGTTTCGCATATCAGTGGCTGGGGCACAGGAAAAAACTGCGCTTTTGAAGCTCGGAGACGAATGGCATCGTCCATTAGGGACAACACCAACAAGCCACATCGTCAAACTCCCGATTGGTCGCATTGAACACGGCGACTTAGACCTGAGCGACAGTGTCGAAAACGAATGGATCTGCCACGCTATCCTAAAGGCGTACGACATCCCAGTTGCGAACACAGAAATGATAACTTTCGAAAGTGTAAAAGCTTTAGTTGTTGAGCGCTTCGACCGTAGATGGGCAGAAGACAAGAAATGGCTTATTCGCCTTCCACAGGAGGACATGTGTCAGGCCCTGAATATTCCCCCAAGCCTCAAATACGAATCAGATGGAGGCCCTGGCATAGAAGAAATCATGAAATTACTAATAGGATCTGAGAATAGCCTAGAAGACCGAAAAACATTTATGACCCAGGTCTTTCTTTTCTGGGTATTGGGGGCCACAGACGGACATGCGAAAAACTTCAGCATCTTCCTGTTGCGCAACGGAGCATATCAACTCACCCCTGCTTATGATGTCATCTCGGCCTACGCCATTCTCAAGAGCAAGAAAGAGATTTCCATGGCAATGTCCGTTCGGGGCAAACGCCGTCATCGTAAGTGGGATGGAATTTTCGAAAGGCACTGGCTATCTACAGCGAAAAAGTGCAACTTACCGGAAAAAGAAATGACTCAGATTATGGACAGGATCATTGGCGACATGAACAGGGTGATTGATGACGTTGGCAGCAAGCTACCGGAAGGATTTCCCGATAAAGTTGCCACCCCGATTTTTAATGGCATGAAAAGCGCGAAAGATCGTATGGGCCAAAGCTGATCACAAAAAGCATAGGAAACGTTGGTAACTTACATAAGTTACCAACGTCCTTATTTGGCCCCCCTTATAGCTGGCTCACTCTTGCAGATAATCGAATCCTGGGACGACGGTAAAAGCCTCTACCCCCTCAGTTTTTATGGCCTCAAGTCCTTCCATGATGGCTTCATGAGCCGAGGGAAAGAACTCTGTCCAATTTGAACTGACCCCCAATGTGTTGAGTACTGAAAGCGCCCACTCTCTCTCGCCGAGCCGAGTGGCAACAATCTCCAGCCTAACACCATCCATAACGACGGATTGTATCCGTTCCTTTTCATACATAAGTCCCCCCCATGGTGTGTTCGTGCCTCAGTTGAACAATAAATGGCAAACATAATATACAACCCAAATAAAAGTTGTATTTTTCGAAGGCTAACGTTTTTGAATTGAGCTACCAGCAGTGCAGATACAGGCCTGTAGAATGTTTTACGCGAACCACCCCTGCTTAAAATGTCAGCTCGTGGGATTGGTTATGCAGCAACCAAAGGCTTGATCCGAGCAACTTGGTCCCTAACCGATTCTGATGCGACCCAAAGATCAACAGCAAGCTGCGCGTTTAACCAAAATTCTGGAGAGTTGCCAAACAAACGACCAAGCCTCAACGCCATTTCCGGGCTAACCGCCCGACGCTCACGTAACAACTCATTGACTGACTGGCGGGAGACACCAAGCTGCCTCGCTAGGCCAGCCACGGTCAGACCATAATCGGTGATAAAATCTTCGCGCAGCATTTCTCCGGGATGAGTCGGTTTACGTTGCATCCTTGCAGTATTCGGAATAGTCATAATCATCTCCTCACCTCAATGGTAGTCACAGACTTCGACCTCGTAAGCATCGCCGTCAACAAACCGAAAGCAAATACGCCATTGGTCATTTATGGATATAGCGTATTGCCCTTTCCGCTCGCCTGAAAGCGCATGGAGCCGATTACCTGGGGGGACTTTTAAATCGTCCAGTTGCGTCGCCAAGTGAATGTATTCAAGCTTTCTGGCTGCTCTTGAGGCAACATCAGGAGCAAATTTCTTTGCTTTCCCTTTAGTATAAAGCTCATGAGTGCGCTTATCTGTGAACGTTTTGATCATGGTGAAAAGTGTACCGTGTCTCGTGACACTTGTCAATATCTGAGAGACAAGCTGCATAACGGTTCGCGATAAGCGGTGGCGACGAGAAGAAACGGCCTACTACCGCAATTTGATTTTGCTTTTCGGGAAGCACCCAGCTATTTTCCATCCGCTTGATTTGCTTGTTATGTGTCTTTTTTAGTAAAAGAAACCTTCAGGTTTGCTGGAAAGTTCTTTTGACCACGCCTCACTTAGAATGGCGGAAAAACGGTTTAATGCCTTACTTGTGCGAGGACAAACGTATTTGTAATTTGAAATTTCATAACGAGGGGCATCTGGCGAAACAATAGATTTTAAGGCAACTGCAAGGTCGTCGAGTTTTGATTGTTCGCCTAATTTGACGTCGATTTCGAGACGAGACTGGTGCGATGGTGTTTTGATTTCACAGTCATTTTTTTTGAGCCAAGATTCCACTTTTGCGTCCTCTGGCACATTGCCGAGTAGGGTGATCGCGATGTGTTGGTTCGATTTGACTTCGGCGAAGATCATACAGAAATAAGAGTACAGTTTACCGTTTGATCCAACGTCTGAGTCTGAACGATCATCAATGATGAAACGGTTACTCTTTGCGATACTTTTAATTCGTTTGTCAGCAAAACCACCATATGATTCGAATAGTATTTTCTTTAATTCATTCATCTTTATCTTTCTTGTCACATAACGCCAGGAACGCCGTCCCATTTCATTCCTTTGTTATGTGTCGATTTATGTAACTACTAGACATCTGATGTAATTTCGATGAGTACAAATGGTGATGAGTGTTCTGACTTTCCAAATTTTAGTGAGGGTTTTCCTATGCCATCGTCTCGCCTGTTTGATTCTGCTTCGGTTTCAGAGATGTCTAAAAGCTCGAATATCTGGATTGGGCCACCCTCCGATCTCAGGCCTTCATCCTCGCAATAACAGGCAATAGATTTCTCTGGATCAAATTGTTGGAGTTTCGTAATAAGATCTTTGATTTTCATTGTGACTCCTAAAGTTGGCTGTGTAGCGCCTGGACACTGGTCCTACCCACAAAAAGTGGACACGTTTAATTGAGCAAACTGCTGCTCAAACTTATGCGAACTGACATAACCAAGCGAGGAATGACGCCGCATACGATTATAGAATATTTCGATATACTCAAACACCCCGGCCTTTACTTCATCGACGGTCTTGTAATCCTCAGCGTAGATCAATTCCACCTTCAAGCGGCTGAAGAATGATTCCATGACTGCATTATCCCAGCAATTACCTTTGCGGCTCATACTGCAATCGATTTCGTAGTTCCTGAGTGCTTCCTGATACTCATTGCCTCTGTACTGTACGCCACGATCCGAATGGATCAACATATTGCCTTTTGGCTCGCGTTGCGAGACAGCCATATTGAGGGCTTCGAGAATCAGACTTTCACGCATGTGTCTTTCCAGCGCCCAGCCAACAACCTTCCGTGAGAACAAATCGACCACTGCTGCAAGGTATAACCAGGTGCGGCCAACCCTAATGTAGGTGATATCGGAAACCCACTTCAAGTTTGGGGCCTGCGCCTTAAAGTTCTGCCGCAACACATTGGCGCTAATATTGGTCTTTGCTTCTGTGCGCGGAAAGTAACGAAACCGCTTGCCGTTGCGAGCTCGTAAGCCTTGTTCCTTGAGCAGATCAGCCACATGGTTTCTGCTACAGGCGATCCCTAGCTCGTTCAACTCAATAGTCAGACGTGGAGCACCGTAGCGCTTTTTGAAGCGTTTGAACGTTGACTCGACCGCTATTCCAACGCGCTCCCTTTGCAGTTCACGTAGGCTGACAGGTCGCTTCAGCCAGTCATAAAAACCTGACCTAGAGACCGAAAGAACACGGCACATCATGGTCACTCGATACTCATACCGACAAGACTTAATCAGGGCATACTTTATTCGTCGGCCTTTGCAAAGTACGCCGTCGCTTTTTTTAAGAAGTCGCGCTCCTCTTTGAGATCTGCGACCTCTTTTTTCAGTTTCCGGATTTCGGCGGATTCTTCTTTTGAATAGTTCGTGCCGTCC
>JAQYVY010000061.1 GCA_030145195.1 Desulfuromonadales bacterium
GACGTCCTCGATGATTACGCCTCTTCGCTTACAGAAGAGGATTATGGGCTGGAACGCTAGCTATTGCGGGAAGACCTCAGGCCGGACCGCAACAAGCTGTCATGAGAAAGCGAGGCAACCATGAACGGGCTGGAACTGTACTGGAAAACCGTGGACCAAACCGAAAAACTGGAGGAGCTGATCAGCTCAGCTTCGGAGGTCAAGGAAAGACCCTTGCGGCGCGATGTTCGCTCACTGGGGAAGCTTCTGGGGGCAGTGATCCGGGAGCAGGAGGGTCAGGCAGCATACGAGCTCGAGGAGAGTGTGCGGCTACTGGCGATTCGCCACCGCGAGCTGGAGCACGAAGAGGGTGGGACGGGGCTGGAAAACCCCGCCGAACACGACCTTCTCCAGCAAATGGTCAAAATCATCGCCCCGTTGGACCTCGGGAAACACCACCAGATCGTCAAGGCCTTCGCCACCTTCTTCGAGCTAACCAATCTCGCCGAAGCCAACCATCGCAAGCGCCGCAGCCGTTCTCACCGGGTGGCTGGCGAACCGGGCAAGGCTGGCTCGCTACGTGCCACTTTGCAGCGCATGCGCGATACCGGGATCGATGCGGGTCAAGCTCTGGAGTGGCTTCAAAAGGTTGAAGTTATTCCGGTTTTCACGGCTCATCCCACCGAAGTCGCCCGCCGAGTGATGTTGTTCAAACGGCACCGGATCGCCAACCAACTGGAGAAACTCGACCAACTGCCTCTGGCCGACAGAGAAGCACTTGAAAGTCAGGAAGCGATTCTGGCGGAGGTTACCGCTCTCTGGCAATCTGACGAGGTACGCCGACATAAGCCCACGGTCCAGAATGAGATCACCACCAGCCTCGACCACTATACGGTTTCGTTGCTGCCGCCGATCCCGGCCTTTTACGAGGAGGCAGCAAGAGACTTTCAAGAGGTCTACCAGAGCCACATCGAGAAAACGACCCTGCCAACGGTGATCCGCTTCGGTTCCTGGGTCGGCGGCGACCGCGACGGCAACCCCTTCGTCACCACCGAATCCACCCGGGACGCCTTAGTCAGGGCAAGGGAGTTAATCCTGACAGACTACCTCGACGAGGTTCAACTCCTGCGCCGATTACTCACCCCATCCACTTGCCGGGTGGGAGAGACGCCAGCCCTGAGTCAGGCGTTAGCGTCCGGCCTCGCCATGCTGCCGGACGCGACCCGAGAGATCGAGGCCCTGCCCGCCTGCGAACCCTACCGACGCTATCTGACCCTGATCCAGCACCGGCTGCGACACACCCTGGCCGAGGGCAAAGCCCCGGGGGCCTACCCCGATGCGGCTACGTTCCGTGACGACCTGGAACTTCTGAGCCGAGCCCTGCACGATCAACACGGCGCACGCCTGGCCACCCGGATGGTGGCACCACTGCTACGCAAAGTCGCAACCTTCGGCTTTCACCTGCATACTCTTGACATCCGCCAGCACGCCCATGTTCACGCCCAGGCCATATCAGAGCTCTCTGTAGCGGCAGCCATCACCGCCGCCCCCCCGGCCGCTTCGACCCAGACCACCGAACTGCTCGAAACCTTAAGGGCGATCGCTCAACTGAAGCAGGAGTTCCCAGCCGAAGCGATCCGCAGCTATGTGATCAGCGGCGCCACCTCCGAGCAGGACATCCTCTCACTGATCTGGCTCATGGAGCTGTGCGGTATCCAAGTAACAGGCAAGGCAAAGGGCGATCCTGGATTGATGCCGGTGCCGCTGTTCGAGTCGATTGAAGACCTGCGCAACGCTCCCCGGATCTGCCGCACCCTCTGGTCGAAAGAGCATTATGCCCCCTACCTCGACTCCTGGGACCGCTGGCAGGAAGTCATGCTCGGCTACTCCGACTCCAACAAGGACGGCGGCATGCTCACCAGCAGTTGGGAAATCTACAAGGCCCATCGCGCGCTTCACCAGGTCGCAGAAGAGTGTGGCGTGAAGCTGCGCCTGTTCCACGGTCGCGGTGGCACGGTAGGTCGCGGAGGTGGGCCGACCCATCGTGCGATCGTCGCCCAACCGACTGGAGCCTTCAACGGCTCTTTCAAACTCACCGAACAGGGCGAAGTGATTAACTTCAAGTATGCCGACCCAGCCCTGGCTCAGCGCAACCTCGAACTGATGGTATCCGCCTCATTGGAGGCTCTGACCCGGACCGGACTGGTGGAGGCCACAACCGAACCTGCTTGGGAGCAAGCGTTAGAGGAGATGTCCAAAGAGGCCTTCGCCTGCTATCGGGAGAAGGTCTTCAACAACCCTGACATCCTCCCCTACTTCGAGCAATCCACCCCGGTGAATGAGTTTGAGCTGGCCAAGATCGGCTCACGACCGTCGCGACGCAGGGAGGCACAAGGTCTGGACGATTTGCGGGCGATCCCCTGGGGTTTCGGCTGGATCCAGAGCCGCCTGTTGATACCAGCCTGGTTCGGAGTCGGCACTGCATTCGAACGCTTCGCCTCCCACAGCCCGGCACAGAGCGATCTGCTAAAAGTCATGATGCACCGCTGCCCTTTCTTTTACGACATGGTTCGCAACGTGGAAATGGCTCTGGCCAAAGTCGATCTCCCACTGGCCAGACAATATGCTTCCCTGGTCGATGACGCTGACTTGCGAGAGCGAGTCTTCACCATGATTGAGGAAGAGCTCCATCGCACCCGGCGCATGGTTCTCGAGGTCACTGAGCAGAAAGATCTGCTCGAGACCAATCCCGACCTGGCCAGAAGTCTGCAACTGCGCAACCCCTACATTGACCCGATGAGCCTGATCCAGATTGAACTGCTGCGGCGCAAACGCACGGGTAAGGAGGATGAAGGCCTCGACTACGTTCTGGCCGCCACCATCAATGGCATCGCCGCCGGGTTGCGTAATACAGGGTAATTTCTAAATTATCCTTCCGGGATTAGGAAAGCTGGTTATTGGACCAGGGAACCATTGCCAAAGAGCACCGCAAAGACGCGGGGAAGGGGAAGGGGGAAAAGCTGATTCAAAACCAATCGCCCCAACCGATTTTTTTATTATGCCGTTACAAATCAAGCCCCACAACCGATCAGGTCGTGGGGCTTACTTTCTTCTGGGGCCTCTGCTCGGCAAACTTGCCCTGAGTTTTCGCAGGCACAAACATCGAGAGGTCTTGCTCAAGTTGGAATCGCTTGCAACCAACCGGCAACGTGAGATTAGAGCGGAAACCGGTACTTCTTACAAAAACTGCGCAGCACAACTTCGGCCTGTCGCAACCGGGTCAAACGGGTATTTTTCGCCTTAAGCTGTACCACGTCCTCTTGCGGCACCTGAAGCGCTCGAACCTCCCGTTGCACCACACCCAAATTTGACAAAATTATCTTCAGGTCGGCCGGGGCATATCTTTTCAGCGCCGGCGGTGACAAGCTAACTAGCCCATGGGCAATATCTTCCGCCATTTTTTTCGGATTTCCCGCGATAGCCATCGACGTCTCCTGAGAATGGAATTATGGACCAACCTTGACGACTGCGTTGAAGTATAGCCGATTCAAGCCAACTGTACCATTTTAATGGCGGCCGACCACCTGCAAATCTGAGCTGGCAACTCTAGCGATAGCGACAGGTGAAGTTTCTCACCAATCCACAGAATTCTCCGCAACAAGCCGAGAGGCCCTTCGCCTCACTTGATGCCTGACCAACTTTTCAATCCACGAAAAAGATCATCGGTTCGCTGCCATGACCGGCACAACAGCGAACCGATTTGTAATGTGACTCACCGACCGGGGCGCTGCCGGTCCTGATTATGCAACAAGGGCTGGAGTTTTTTGGCCAAGGCCTGCTGCTCAGCGTTGAGCAGAGCAAAGGTCTGGTGCCTAACCCGGGCACGCGAGACCATCATCTCGGTCTTAAAATTCGCCTGGGTTGCGGCCAAGCTGCGGATCGCCGCTTCATCGAAGATGTCGCTGTCAAGCAATCCGCGCAACGCTTCATGGCCTTCGTCCATCTGCTGCCGATAAGGTTCAAGCTTTGCCTGTTCTTGTTCGTGGACCGCCCGAACCTGCAGCTGTTGTGCTTCGGACAGATCGAGCAAATCGGCCATGAGCTCAAGTCGTTTCTCAAGTTTAAGCTCCAGCCTCTCTTGGCGGTCCTCCATTGAGAGCCCCCTCCTCTCACCGTGGTTCATGCCCTTAGCGGCAAAAGCAGTCCCCATGAGAAGGCCACAGCAAAGCATGGTGCCGATTAATGCCACGGTCATAACTTGTTTTTTCATGATTATTCTCCTTTTTCTCTGTTGGCTTGGAGTCGCTTGCGGGTTAAGTCGGTTGAATACCACCAGGTACCATCAGTTAATCAGGCCTACCACCACCCCGGCGCATGCCCTCAGGCACCGCGGCCATTTGCCCGTTGTGCTCCTGGCAGGTCGCCTTGACTGTCTCTCCGCGTCGGCCAGAAAACTCGACGCTGTCACCAGCTTCTTTGTCTACGCACGCCGCGATTGCTTCGGCAGGCGGCCCTTGTCGTTTGCCTGATCGCTGGGAATCCCCAGCGGCAAAAACGGTCATTGGCACCAGACTTATCAGCATCAGCACACACGCCACCTTCATCATCCTTGACTCATTCATTTCGAGCTCCTTTCTACGTTGTCTGTGATGTTGTTGATTTCAGTAATAGCGCTGGAATGAGGAGCAAATGTGGAAGAAATGAGGAAATGGCCGCCTGCAGGAAAAATCTACTGGTTTTCTAAGAAAAGGTTATGCTACCAACGAAGTGAACCTGCTCGCTCCCAGGGAGGAGACATGCGCTTCAGCATCAAATACAAACTGCTCTTGGCCATCCTGGCAACCATCTGCCTGGTTGTCGTCTGTATTCACCTGCTCGGTCGCTGGAGTTTCGACCGCGGCTTTATGCGCTACATCAACACCGTCGAGCAGCCTCGTATCGAGCAGTTATCGACCGATTTGAAAACCCTGTATGTCGAACAGAACGGGTGGGGTTCTTTGCGCAACCAACCCGCCCTCTGGCTCAGCTTGCTCCTCAACACCCGGCCCGATGGGCAGGACAACCCCAGGCTTGGCGACCGCTTGGGCAAGCGCTTCCCAGAAGGCCGATTGCCAAGGCTTCAGGAGCTGCCACCCGACCGGCGTCAGCATTTCGAAGCGCGGGTCGCCTTGCTTGATGGCAGGCGCGAGCTGGTCATCGGTTTCCCTCAGCGGCTGAAACATACTGACTTCAAACCTCTGATAGTTGACGGAACCACCATCGGCTACCTTGGTCTGGCCCCGCAGAAACAATTGTCCGACCTCCGGCAACTGCAGTTCGTCAAGGAGCAAAAGCTGACCTTCGCCTTGATCGCTCTGGGAATGGTCCTGCTCACAATGCTGCTCACCTTCCCGCTGGCCAACCGCATGGTTCGCCCGATCAAAACCCTGGCGGCCGCCACCCGCGCGTTGACCGCGGGCAGATATGGCACCCGCACCCCGGTTGATTCCAATGACGAACTAGGACAATTAGCCCGTGACTTCAACCTTCTGGCGGCCAACCTGGAGCAGAACGAGCTGGCCCGCAAACAATGGGTCGCTGACATCTCCCACGAACTCCGCACCCCATTGTCGGTGCTCCGCGGGGAAATCGAAGCGATGCAGGACAAGGTCTACGACATCACGCCGCAGTCAATGGAGAACCTTCACGATGAGGTGATGCAGCTCAACCGACTGGTCGACGACCTTTATGAACTCTCCATGTCTGACCTCGGCGCGCTCACCTATAAAAAAGAACAAATCGACCCAGTCAAGGTGCTGGATAGAACCGTCGAGCTCTACCGACCCAGACTCGAAGCCAGCGGTCTGAGCATAGACATCGATTCACTTCCAACCAACATCACCCTGCTCGCCGACCACAAGCGTCTCCAGCAGTTGTTTTCAAATTTGATTGAGAACAGCCTGCGCTACACCGATGTGGGAGGACGGCTCGAAATTCGTGCCGAAGTCGCAGACGAGCAGCTAATCTATCATCTTCAGGATACGGCTCCCGGCGTGCCCATTGCGGAGCTACCGCGCTTGTTCGATCGGCTCTACCGGGTTGAAGCCTCACGTAACCGCTCATCAGGGGGTGGCGGCCTTGGTCTGTCGATCTGCAAAAATATCGTCGAAGCCCACGGTGGCACCATCGAAGCAAAACCGTCACCGCTTGGCGGCCTCTGGCTGCAGATCAAGCTGCCACTCAAGGGATAAATCATCATGCCTCAGAAGATTCTGATTGTCGAAGATGAACCACGACTGGCCGACCTGCTGGCCAGCTACGCGAGTCAGGCGGGGCTTGAGCCACACTGTCTCAATAATGGTCTGGAAGTACAGCTCTGGGTCGAGCGCGAACGGCCCGACTTGATACTACTCGATCTGATGCTACCGGGAAAAGACGGGGTGACCATCTGTCGGGAGATTCGCCGAACTTCTGAGGTCCCAATCATCATGGTGACCGCCCGAGTTGAGGAGATTGACCGTCTGCTCGGCCTGGAACTTGGTGCCGATGATTACATCTGTAAACCGTTTAGTCCTCGCGAAGTCATTGCCCGGGTCAAGGCCGTCTTGCGCCGAGCCTCACCCCAGCAACGGCCATCAAGCGTGGAGCTGGTTCTCGATCAGGAGCGGTACAAAGCCAGCCTGAACCATCACGACCTTGAATTGACCGCGGTCGAGTTTCAACTCCTCACCCTGCTCGCCTCAAAACCAGGCCGAATTTATTCACGAGATCAGGTGATGGACCAAATCTACCCCGACCAGCGCGTCGTCAGCGACCGAACCATCGACAGCCACATCAAGAAACTGCGCAAGAAGATCGCCAGGGTGTTGCCTGAGGTCGAGTTGGTGCATTCGGTCTATAGTGTGGGGTACAAGTATGAGGCGTATCAGGCGGCGGAAAAACCATAAGCCTGGAAACTGCAGAGGGACATCGACAACCGAGCCCCCCCTCCCAGCTCACCTTAAAGAATACCACCAGCTTTTGCCAGAAACCAGTCAACAGCCTTCAGTCAAGGGCTGACCACTGCTACCTTCGGCCTGATCAAGCACGACCGGATTATTGTCACATCCCCCCGCATGCTTTGCAATCAAGTTACCCCGCAAAATACTGTACATTAGGCGTTGACTTTTGCTCCCCCGGAGGGATAATGTGCATATACACAAAACTTCCAAGGAGACCCCATCATGAAACTCTGCTTTCCCACAACCGATAACCAGGGGATGGACAGTCTAATTTACGAGCACTTTGGCTCAGCCCCAATGTTTTTACTGGTCGATTCTCAAACCGGTGAAATTAACGAACAATCCAACCACGACAAAGGACACACTCACGGCAACTGTCAACCACTCAAGGCCCTGGCGGGTCTGACGGTAGACGCTATCGTGGTCGGCGGCATTGGCAAGGGCGCACTATCTGGCCTGAATCAGGCCGGGCTGAAAGTCTTCCAGGCCTATCCTGGCACCATTGCGGACAATCTCGCACAGATGGCGACAGAACAACTCAAAGAATTGACGCCGAATGATGTCTGTGGCGGCCATGCCGGGCCTCATGGACACGACCATGCTTCAGGTTCAGGCCGTGGGCCTGGCTGCGGGTGCTAAGCTCATTCGGCTACCAGATAAGGGATTTCAATCATGTGGCAACTCTTGGGCACACTCAATAAAAAGCTAACGGTAGCAATTCCGGCCATGATGCTGGCCGGAATTGCCTTTGGTCTGCTCGTTGACGCGGCTTTTTTAAAAAGCCTGATCCTGCCTTTTACCTTTCTCATGGTCTACCCGATGATGGTCACGCTGAAACTCAAGCAAGTCCTTGAGGGAGGGGATCTCAAAGCTCAACTTCTGACTCAGGTGATTAACTTCACCATCATCCCGTTCGCGGCCTTTATCGCTGGGCGGGTTTTTTTTGACGACAACCCTTACATGGCCCTGGGGTTACTGCTGGCCGCACTGGTTCCCACCAGCGGCATGACTATTTCGTGGACCGGTTTTGCCAAAGGCAATCTGGCCGCGGCCGTAAAAATGACCGTCGTCGGATTGATTCTTGGTTCGTTAGCAACGCCTTTTTATGTCAAAGCGCTGTTGGGGACTCAAGTCGAGATGAACCTGTCACAAATCTACCAGCAGATTGCGCTCATTGTCTTCCTGCCCATGGTGGCGGGTTATGCAACCCAGCAGCTCATGATCAAGCACTTTGGCCGTGAAGACTTCCAGAACCGTCTGGCCCTTCGTTTCCCGGGCCTTTCCACACTAGGGGTGCTTGGAATCGTCTTCATTGCTATGGCACTAAAAGCTAAAGCCGTTGCCGCACAGCCAGACCAATTGTTACGCATTTGTATCCCGCTATTATTGCTTTATGCCTTCAATTACCTGTTAAGTACAATCCTTGGCAAACGACTACTCCCCCGAGGTGATGCTATCGCCCTGGTCTACGGCACGGTCATGCGGAATCTTTCGATAGCATTGGCGGTTGCCATTAATGCCTTCGGCCAGCCAGGCTCGGAAGCTGCGCTGGTGATCGCAATGGCCTACATCATCCAGGTCCAATCCGCCGCGTGGTATGTAAAATTCACGACCCGGATCTTTGGTCCAGCAGAGCCGCAGAGTTAGACTGTTTAAAGGAGCTACGCATGTCACCACGACCCAAAAAACCAAGAAGCTGCAACTGCCCACATCGTCTGCCAGGCAGTACGGTACTCAAGCCTGCGGGTATTCCGAGCAAGGATTTGAAGAAACAAATTCTGGAGCTGGATGAACTTGAAGCCATGCGTTTATGCGATGGTGAAGGCTTAAGTCAGACAGAGGCCGGCAGCCTCATGTCCGTTTCCCGCGGAACCGTGCAACGGTTGGTCACCAGTGGCCGCAAAAAAACCATCCAGGCAATCATTCACTGTCACGCCTTGGTCATTAATGTTAGCGACGAAGATTAAGCTGGTCCGCTGAATTGGCCTCCAGCCGTTCCTCCTGCACTTGCCGTTGACGCCCATCGATTTACTTCAATTTAAGCGTCTTTTACGTATAACCGTGCCTCCCCTCATGAACTCCCCCGACTTCGGCACAGCCCTCCAGCACTGATACCTGCTTTTCTGTGTGCGGCCTGGTTAACCGTTACTCTGCAGATTAAAGTTGGCATTTGCAGCTGTACATGCGAATAATAGAACGTTGTTATTCGGAGACGCTATGTCAAAAACTATGACCATAGATCCAGTGACTCGCATTGAGGGACACCTGGCAATCGAGACCCACCTTGAGGGCGATCAAGTCACTGCCGCCAAGGTGGCTGGCCGCATGTACCGAGGGTTCGAGCTGCTGCTTATCGGTCGCCATCCGGTTGATGCCGCCCGCATCACCCAACGCATCTGCGGCATTTGTCACGAGGTGCACGGTATTGCCGCGAGCATCGCCCTGGAAGACCTTTACGGCCTGAAGCCTAGTAGCAACGGCTTGATTCTGAGGGAGCTCATCCTCGGTCTGCACCTGGTTACAGACCACCTCTTTCATTTCTACCAGTTGACGATACCGGACTATATCGACTTCACTCAACTCCAACGCTACCGGGGCCAAGATGACCGGGTCAGAAAGCTTGACCGCCTCTTCAGGGGTTCGGCGGGGACCTTCGCTGGCACCAAAATTACGGATGCTCCCAACGACACGGCACTAACTGTCGAGATGGGTTTAGCCTACATCGAAGCCATTGCCGTGCGAAAAACCGCTGGTAGTGGTCTGGCAAGTCTGGGCGGCAAAGTGCCCTTCTGTCATGCCATCCTGCCAGGAGGATTAACCACTGGGATCACCAGTGACCTCTTGATGAATTACGCCAATGCTCTCGATAAAACCACGGACTTTGTCCAGCGCTACTACCTGCCGCAGACTCTGGCTCTGGCAGGACATTTTGGTCAATATTTCAACATGGGGCAGTCCCACGGCAACTTTTACGGCAACGGCGCTTTCACCCTGCTCAAAGAACCCCTTTACACGGCGGGCGTGATGCGCGCCGGAGGGCAGCGAGAGCCCGCGCACTTTGCCGGCGCTGAAGAAGTTATCGATGCTTCATTTCTGGATGCTGCAGGCAAACCTGACCATGAAAAAGCTGGCGCTTATTCGTGGGTCAAGGCAATGCTTTACGATGGCGCACCGATGGAAGTCGGCCCCCTGGCCAGACTGGCAGTTAATCGCAACCACGATTTCATGAAAATGCTGAAACCGTTCAACCAGAGCGCCATTCGTTCCTCCGTCATGACGCGGATTCTGGCCAGAGCCTATGAGGCACAAGCCCTTTGTCGCTATCTACGAGAGCTGCTGCCGAGCTACCAACTGGAGCAGCCGACGATTAATGCTCTTGATATGCTGGCCAAGCCGACCGGCACGGGGCAAGGGATGTCAATTGCCGCCCGCGGCGCTCTCAATCACCAAGTGACCGCCCAAGATGGCAAGGTCACCGGCTATCGGCTGCAGGTACCGTCGGCGTGGAATTTCGGCCCAACGGTCAAGGGCCAGCTCGGCACAGTAGAAGAAGCCCTGATCGGCACCCGCGTCCAGGCAGAACCGGCAAAAGGCGCATCAGGCAGCGACTCGATCGAAATCGGCCGGATCGTGCGTAGTTTTGACCCGTGTCTGGCCTGCGCAATTCATTGAGGCAATCATGCTGACCCGTCGAAAATTTTTAAAAAAATGTCGGGATATCTCGCTGCTGATGTGCGGCAGCACTCTGCTGACCCGCTCCCTGGCTGAGGGGTTCATGCAGCTGGTCAAGGACCCACCGCCAATTGCTTTTATTCATGCTCAGAACTGTATGGGGTGTACAACCTCGATGCTCTACGGCAACGATTACGACTTTTTTGATCTGTTGTCACACATTGGCGGTCTGGAAGTGCACCCCGCGCTGTCATTCAGTCAGGGCACAACTTACATAGACAACCTCAAAAAGATCGCAGACCAAGGGAACTATCTGCTGGTCATTGAAGGTAGTATTCCGGCAAAACCCCGTGAAGCCTGCTATCTCGGCAAGGACCCACTCTTCAATGTCCTGGCCGGATATGCAGCAAAAGCCCGCATGGTGATCAGTTCCGGCTCCTGTGCCAGCCACGGCGGGATTCCAGCCTCGGGAGGCAACCAGACCGGGGCTCTCTCCGTAGCAGACTATCTCAAACTACAAAAAGTTGAGGTTCCGCAACTGCTTATCCCCGGCTGCCCGGCTCACCCCGACCACCTCATGGGCAGCATTGCCTACATTGCCGCTACCGGCAAAGTCCCACCGCTAAAGAAAGATTCGCAACTTCCCGCAGAATACTTCAACGAGCTACTGCATAACCGCTGTAGCCGCTTCCAGCACTTCACCCAGGACATGTTCGTTGAGGATTATGCCAAAGACAAAGACAACTGCTTGCTGAAAAAAGGCTGTCGTGGCCCCATAACCCCGAGCGACTGCCCGGTGCGCCGTTGGAACCAGCGGACCAGCGTCTGCGTTGAGAGTAATACCCCCTGTATCGGCTGCATGAGTCCCCTCTGGCCCTTTGACAGCGACCTTTACCTTGAGACCTCCCAAGTCGAGGATCTCCCCTGGTCGAAAATGAAAGAGAAAGTCGGCAACCGTCGATAATCAAACGCTATGAAATCCTGGCAGAACCACACAGCAAAATATTTCTACATGATCACCGCTGCAATTCTGTTGACGGTCTTTGCCTTTATCCTGCTCGACGCCTTCAAACACCGACAGGTCAAGAGCTCGTTGACCAACTACATGGACAATCTGCGCGACATGGTCTTCATGTCAACCTACGACTCCTTGAAAAAAGGCAACATGAAGCTCTTCACGAATCATTTGGAGGAGATCGGAACCTTTGATGATGTCCGGGAATTCTCTTTGCTCGATAAGCAAGGGGTAGTCCGATATTCTTCAGCCCCTGAGCTCGTCACACAGGTTGATGCCGAGGTGATCGGACTGGGACAGCACGAAGAGCATATTAGCGATGGCTATACGACCTATTACTTTCCGGTGGAAACGATCAGTTACTGTTCTCGTTGCCACCCCGACTGGGAAATCGGTTCAATCAATTCCTTCTACAAGCTGACGCTCAGCCGCAAGGCCCTCGACACGGTAAAGCTCACCACTTTTTACTCCTACGTGTTCACGGTCATGGGGGGTGGAGTGTTTCTGGCTTTTATCTATTTGCTCCTGACGCTGTACGAACGCAAACGACATGAAGAGCAGATGCAATTGTCTGTCAGTGTCTTTGAAAACGCCGTGGAGGCCATTGCGATCACCACTTTCGACGGCAAAGTAGAAAGAATCAACCCCGCCTTTTCCCAGATCACCGGGTTTTCGGCTGAAGACATCATCGGTCAGGACATCCACCTGCTTGATGCAGGCGAGATCAACATGGAAACTTACCGGGAAATGCGTAAGCAGATCAAAACCAACGGACTTTGGAGCGGCGAACTTTGGAACCGCCGCGAAGACGGTGAAAGCTTCCCGGTTCGACTTTCGGTAACGGCTGTCCGCAATGCCCAGAAACGCATCACCCACTTCGTTTCTATCTTTTACGACATCAGCGTCAAAAAAGCCCACGAGCGCGCCCTGATCGAAATGGACCAGATAAAAAGTGAGTTCATCTCAACCGCTGCCCACGAGCTGCGTACCCCGCTGAGCGCCATGATGGGTTTCGCCGAACTTGCACGTGATTCAGACGACTTCGGCGGCTTCACCAAAGAGCAGACCAATGATTTTCTTGATGAGATCTACGACAAAGGAGAGGCGCTCAATCAACTTATTGACGACCTTCTCGATGTCAGTCGCATAGAGAGGGGCTGCCCTATAGAGTTGAACCTTCAGGAAGAACCTCTGACCGAGGTCCTCGTCAAGATCGTTAAGTTCTACAAGGTTCACGATTCACGACACGTATTCCAACTCGACATTCCAGAGCAAGCCAAAGGGACCGGCTGTTTGATTGACCGACACCGCATCAACCAGGTGCTCGAGAACCTGCTGAACAATGCAGCAAAGTATTCTGCCAAAGAAAGTGAAATCCTCTTGAAATGCTCTTTAACGGCGAAGCAATGGGAAATTAGCGTTACAGATCATGGCATCGGTATGACAACTGAGCAATGCGAACAGGTCTTCGATAAATTTTACCGTGCAGACTCTTCTGATACAGCTGTCAGTGGCCTCGGCCTGGGCATGAGTATCGCAAAGCAGGTCGTTGACCTTCACGGTGGGCGCATCTGGGTTAAGAGCACCCAAGGCAAAGGGACGACGGTGACATTTACCCTGCCACGAGGATCGTGAGACCTGTCATCTTTAAAGCAATCCCCTGGTTTTCGCCAACTGGGGACAAACCAACGATTCAACCGGTCTCTGGCAAGCATTCCGCTGATCGTTGGCTTTATCGATGGTCAGGGCCGGCTCAAGTCAACATGAAGCGCAAGGGGCTGCTCTATAGCGCGCCTTAAACAACGGATCAAAGTCAAAGCCCAGAACAAAAACCAAATTCAAACAAGGACAGCGATTTTACATTTTTTTAACAGTTCCTCCATATGTATGAAACATTTACCGGCTAAGCTCCAGGCAAATAATTCACTCATGGAGAAAAAAAATGAAGCGTTTATCCCTCGTTCTGTTGTCCTTTTTCTTGACTCTGCCGCTTGCCAACGCAGCCACTACCATAAACGGTGCAGGCGCGTCTTTTCCCTACCCGGTCTATTCCGCCTGGGCTTTTCAATATCAGAAGGATACCGGCACAAAAATCAATTATCAATCAATCGGTTCGGGTGGCGGCGTTCGTCAGATCAGTAACCGAACGGTAGATTTCGGCGCCTCGGATGCCCCGGTCAAACCCGAAGAGTTAAAGGAAAAAGGCTTGTTGCAGTTCCCGGCGATTATCGGCGGCGTAGTTCCGATTGTGAACATTCAAGGTGTTAGTAGTAGGCAGCTCAAGCTCTCGGCTGAGATCCTGGCGCAAATCTATCTCGGCAAGATCAGCAAGTGGAGCGATCCGGAAGTGGTCGAACTGAATCCGGGCCTGAAGCTGCCCGACGAAGTGATTACCGTGATTCAGCGCTCCGACGGCTCAGGCACTACCGCAATCTTTACCACCTACCTCGCCGAAGTCAGCAAAGAGTGGCAAGAGACCTCCGGAGCCGGCAAATCGGTAAACTGGCCGGTCGGCATTGGTGGCAAGGGCAACGAAGGCGTGACCAACTATGTCAAGCGGGTCAAAAACTCCATCGGCTACGTTGAGTTCGCCTACGCCAAACAGAACAAGTTGGCCGATGTCGTGTTGCAAAACCGTGACGGTGAATATGTCAGCGCGTCCTTCGACAGCTTCAAGGCTGCGGCTTCCTCTGCCAAGTGGGAACAGGATAAGGACTATTACCTCTGGCTGGTCAATGCCCCGGGTAAAGCCTCCTGGCCGATCGCCGGCGCTTCGTTTATCCTGCTTGCCAAAGACAAACCGGCCTCGAGCCAAGAAGCAATCAAATTTTACAACTGGGCTTTCAACAACGGT
>JAQYVY010000100.1 GCA_030145195.1 Desulfuromonadales bacterium
TTCGGCGGCTCAGGCCTTGAGGCGACGCTCAATCACTTTAGTGGTAGCATGGGCATGCCGATCTGGGTCGCGGTGCTGGTGATTCTGGCCGAATCAGCAGGGGCCGTCGGCCTTATCTTCGGCTTTATGACCCGACTGTGTGCGCTTGGCACTGGCATGGTCATGACCGGGGCCATCGTCATGGTTCACTGGCAACACGGTTTTTTCATGAACTGGTTCGGCACACAAGGTGGCGAAGGGTTTGAATACCACCTGCTGGCAATCGGTCTTTCTCTCGCCTTACTCATCAGCGGCGGCGGGGCGGTTTCGATTGATCGGCAGATTGCAAGAGGCTAGCGGTCGAGGGCGTTCCATGGAATCGGTTTTTTGCTTGAAAGCCCCTGAATAGTTACCCCAAAGCTTGATTTCTCGAAAGCATTTATCGGCCACATGCAGTAGACTCATTAGCAGCCTGTCGATCAGGGCTGCGAGCTCATTGCTGAAATTAATTCCTGAACAAGGAGAGATGAAATGTCCGAGAAAAACCTGTTGCTGGAAAAAGACGGAGCTCTCGCTATCGTCACATTCAACAACCCAAAGGCACTTAATGCCCTGACGGTCGATACTTTCAAGGCGCTGGAAGCCTTGTTGGTCGATCTTGAGCAGGATGTTGAGGTTCGGGTGGTCATTCTCACCGGCGCTGGGGAGAAGGCTTTTGTCGCCGGTGGTGACATCAGTCATCTTGCCACCCTCGATGCTGAGGGTGCCAGAGCGTTCGCGCTACAGGCCCAGAGCGTCATCGCACGGATCGAGGCTTTCCCCAAGCCGGTGATTGCCGCCATCAACGGCTATGCGCTCGGTGGTGGTTGTGAGTTATCGATGGGCTGCGACATCCGAATTGCTGCTGACACCGCGGTCTTCGGACAACCGGAGGTCAAGCTTGGCATCCTTCCCGGTTTCGCTGGCACCCAACGGCTGTCACGGCTGGTCGGCAAAGGGCGAGCTAAGGAGATCATCTTTACGGGTGAAATGTTCAGTGCCGAAGAAGCTTACCGGATCGGACTGGTGAACAAGGTGGTACCAAAAGCAAGCCTGATGGACGAGGCTCGGGCCATGGCCGGCAAGATGACAGACAAGAGTGCTTCAGCCATCAAACTTTGCAAAGAAGCAATCGATAATGGTTTGGAGATGGATTTCGCACGCGGTGCGCGCTATGAGGCAGACCTGTTTGGTCTCAGCTTTACCACTGCCGATTGCAAGGAAGGGATCAGTGCCTTTCTGGAGAAGCGTCCTGCCAAATTTTGATACTGTCGGAATCCGTTGCAGGGTTCTGCTGCTCATAGTCTCGCTGCTGCTTGCTGGGGGAGAGGTCGTTGTGGCCAATGCCGAAATTTCCGGGCCTGATCTGGCCGGGATTCTCAGCTTACAGGTTGAGAATGACCTGTGGGGTGATGGCGCCGACCGGAACTATACTCATGGGACCCGCATCTCATATCTGTCCAGCGAGGAGGTGCCGGCCTGGCTGAAAAAGGCTGCGGGCTATGTCCCGGTCTTCAGTCGGGACGGTGCGCTGCGCACCAGCTATGCCGTGGGCCAGAGCATCTTCACCTCTGAGGATATTCAGCAAAAAGAGCTGGCTGTGAATGAACGCCCTTACGCTGGCTGGCTTTATGCTGCGGTCGGCCTGATTTCCGACCACCGTGAGATCAACGGCAAGCGGCAGTCCAATCGGCTCGACTCCCTGGAGCTGAACCTCGGCATCATTGGTCCAGAATCGTTTGCAGAAGACACCCAGACCATGGTGCATAAAGTGATTGATTCACCTCGGCCGATGGGTTGGTCTCACCAGTTGAAAAACGAGCCCGGAGTTATGCTGATTTATGACCGGCAGTGGCAAGCCCGCTATCTGTTCGACTTTTGGGGTCTTGGCGCCGATATTTCACCACATGTCGGCGGTTCGCTGGGCAATGTAATGACGGCGCTCTCCACTGGAGCCATGGCGCGTTTCGGCTTTGACTTACCGAATGATTACGGCCCACCGATGATTCGTCCGAGTCGGCCAGGCTCCGGTTTTTTTCAACCAACAGCCATGTTCAGCTGGTATCTATTTGCCGGAGTCGATGGCCGACTGGTGCTACACAACATTTTTCTTGACGGCAACACCTTCACTGACAGTCACAGCGTTGATCGCGAGCCCTGGGTCGGAGAGATTCAGGCTGGGCTGGTGTTGACCTGGGGCGATGTGCAACTGAGTTTCACCAATATTTATCGCAGCGATGAATTTACAGAGCAACAGTCGTCCACGGAGTTCGGTTCGATCAGTCTCTCCTTGCGGCATTAATATGGCTATCTTTCTATTGCTGCTGGACTTCGTCAATTTAATCCGCTAGCTTATGCAAACGTTGTTCTACATAACAATCTAAAATAATTAGGATTTACCCATGCAACATATTTTTGTAATTGATGATGACCCGGTGACTTTATCGATGATCAGTGATTGCCTGATTGAAGAGGGTTACCAGGTCTCCACGGCGGAATGTCCGGTTTATTCCAACGATATTGTTTACAGCAAAACCAATCCTCCAGCCTTGATCCTGATGGACGTGATGATGCCGCTGATGTCGGGGACAAAGAAAACCCAACG
>JAQYVY010000011.1 GCA_030145195.1 Desulfuromonadales bacterium
ATCAAAACCAGAGATGCCATGAACCGCCCGATTGCCATATTGATGATAGTCTTCATAATTGCGAGCCTGTCATTCAGCACATTTGCTCTTTTTCAGGGGAAGTTCGCCTTAGCCCTTTCTGTCTACCCGCTACTTATCCTTGCTTATTTCTTTATACGATCCAGCAAAAAGCAGTGAAGCGTTGGAATTCGGGGACACATAAGTAATGTGTCCCTGAACTTCTTGCACGCAGCACCGAGCTGGCAGAATGTGCAATCGGTGGCAAGAACACCGCATATGCGCAAAAACAAATGCCCAGCGCAGATCGTTTCTTTGGTGATTTTCTTTGATATCAGCCAAAGAAATTCACTCGACTACCGGGCGAGTCCGGTGGTTGTAACGCTTGGAATGAGGTTACT
Organism: Desulfuromonadales bacterium; assembly: GCA_030145195.1. Taxonomy (GTDB): domain Bacteria; phylum Desulfobacterota; class Desulfuromonadia; order Desulfuromonadales; family BM103; genus JAQYVY01. The sequence goes on from JAQYVY010000011.1 coordinate 399, forward strand.
GTCAGCGGATTCGATCAGTTTTACTTATGGTCAATCTATAAACCGGCAGTTCTCGCACTGCCAGGCGACGTACTTTTTTTGCAAGCGCCAAAAAAAAGTAAGCAAAAAATGGCTTTCTCCTAGCGGAGGGCATGTGTACTCGAATAGCTCAGGATTTTAAGCGTTTGTGGTAGGGTCGTGAGTCTCTGCTGGTCTGCACTCAATGGCGGGGGGCCTGTTCTTAAAGGCCCCCTGTGTGTTCTTGAAGTATTTGTTGATGGCTGCATTCTCTCTGGAGTTAACTTCGGAGTCGGGGACACGATACTAATGTGTCCCCAATCTTGAAGATAACCGGGAGTTCTGAGGACACCACACTCAATTCAGCAAAAGATATCGAATAATTCAATCAATAAAAAATCTTTCCGAATTCGATCGAAAGACAAATAATTAAGTAAGTTGCCCCCCGAATTCCTTCCGGAATCGGGGCTCCGTTCAGACATGCGCCTCGCCGAAGGTCAACTCTCCTTCGTTGGTCCGGTGCCGGATCATGACGTAGAACAACCAGCCATAGAAGGTCAACACGCCCACCAGAACGACCTCTCCCGGGATGTAACCGATCGCTGTGTTGCGCAGGAACTCATCGACCGAGTGGATGAACTCCGCCTCGCCCGTTCGGGGTTGCAGCACCGCGGTGGAGACCTTCAGCAACCACGCCGCCAGCAGAATCAGGAAAATCCAGCTATAGTTCCTTGCCAGGCGGCGCGCCATGGCTTGACGGCGCCCGATGGTGAACCTCGGATGCCGCAGCGTTTCAGCAAGTTCAGCGGACCAATCGCGCTGCTCTGGCGACTTCTCGGAGTCGAAAAAATGGCTGTAGTAGTTTCTCTCCAACAGGCGTACGCGGGTCCGAAACAGGTGGAAGAATCGATATCGTCGCGACTCAATTTGGAGGAGAAGGCAGACCATTACCATTGAGAAGATGAGTACGACGTGGTGCGCACTGGTCGTGCCCAGGGAGATGGAGAGCATGGCGGCTACCGCGCCAATCGCCCAGTTGGTCGTGCGGTCGAGCCGGTCACGCCAGCTCATCATGCGTGCCATTTCCCCGCGGTAGTAGTGGGACAGGGTGGTGATGTCGTCCTTGCCCAACACCGGAAACCGGAACGAAGAACTTCTCTCCATTTTCTCGACAAGGCCGGTCGGCGAATCATTACTCATGGTTTCATGTTTTTCAGCCATAATCGCCTTGTTGTTTTCTGAGATATCGTTGAGAGATCATCGCTTTTCGCGGATTGCACCTGCCATGTTGAGAGCCGTTTCCCAACATTAACCCTTGTTCTATACTTCTATCAGAGGCTATTAAAAGATCAAGCGCGTGGGAATCGGGGACACTCATACTCACCGCCCGGAGGACCTCTTGTGCTACACTGTTCGAAATGGAAACTTGCTGTGCCATCTCGACTTCATGCCAAGGTCACGACTCATGTTACTACTGATCACCTATATCTTGATTGCCCTCGTCTTTTCCTTTCTCTGTTCGATCGCCGAAGCGGTGTTATTGAGCGTGACCTTCCCACACATTGCTCTGCTTGAAACCAGCAAGAAACCCTCTGCTAAACTGCTGCGGCAGCTCAAAGAAAACATCAACAGCCCGCTGGCAGCCATTTTAACCTTGAACACCGTTGCCCACACTATCGGCGCGGCAGGGGCTGGTGCCCAGGCTGCTGAGGTCTTTGGCAGGACCTCCGTCGGAATCGCCTCGGCGATTCTGACCCTCTTGATCCTGGTTTTTTCAGAAATTATTCCTAAGACGCTTGGCGCACACTACTGGCGGCAACTGGCCCCGGCAACGGCGTACGGTCTGCGTTTTCTCATTGTGGCGCTCTATCCGTTCGTCAAGCTGACTGAGTTTCTTACGCGCACCCTGACCGAAGGGCCGACACTACGCGGTATCAACCGTCAGGAACTGGTCGCCCTGGCCCAACTTGGCGGCAAAGAGGGGACGCTCGCACTGAAGGAATCGAAGATTATGCAGAACCTTCTGCTGTTGCGCGAAACGCCGGTCAAGGCAGCGATGACACCGCGCACCGTGATCTTCTCATTGCCGGAATCTCTGAGCGTCGGTGACTTTTTCTCGCAGTTCGGTGAAAAGCCTTTCTCGAGGATTCCACTCTACCGAAGCGAACCCGAGGATGTCAGCGGCTTCGCGCTGCGCAGCGACCTGCTGCTCGCCCAAGCATACAACCAGACGGAGCGGCCAATCGGCGGTTTCGTGCGGAGCATGGAACGGGTCCCCGCATCAATGAACCTGTCGCAAGCCTTTGACCTCTTTCTGAAGCAGCGCGCCCACATGATGCTGGTGCTCGATGAGTATGGTGGCGTGGCCGGCATCCTCACCTTGGAAGATGTGCTGGAAACCCTGCTCGGGCTGGAAATCATCGACGAATTCGACACCGCTGAAGACATGCAGGAGCTTGCCCGCAAACTCTGGAGTCACCGCGCGAAAGAGCTCGGTATTGATGTTGACCAAAAGTAAGTTTCTCTCGGAGTTCCGGGGACACCTCACTTAATTCACAGGGCATGGATTCGGAGGGATGTTCTCTAAAATAATAATTATATCAGTTGTTTGCAGAACATTTAACGAACCATAAGGGTGGACGTTGGTAAGTTATGGAATTCGGGGACACATAAGTAATGTGTCCCCGAACTTCTTGCACGCAGCACCGAGCTGGCAGAATGTGCAATCGGTGGCAAGAGCACCGCATATGCGCAAAAACAAATGCCCAGCGCAGATCGTTTCTTTGGTGATTTTCTTTGATATCAGCCAAAGAAATTCACTCGGCTACCGGGCGAGTCCGGCGGTTATAAAGCATGTAGAAGGGTTGCTGTCACCGAAAAACACTCCCCTGCCGGTTTGATCTTACCGAATTCACAGTATACTCATAAAGTTGGGGCTCCTCGCAAGGGATGGCCTGAATGGCTGGTTGCTCTCCAGAAGCGTTGGCACTACCGCCAAAGATGAATCGGAGGATCAATGATGACCCGACTGCTAAAACAGCTCTCCTTGCTCTTGGCATTTTTTCTGATGACCACAACCGTGCTAGCGGCCGAAGGCCCAGACAGCGGAGATACCGCCTGGATGTTGGTCTCCTCGGCCCTGGTGCTGGTCATGCTCCCCGGGCTCGCACTCTTCTATGGCGGGATGGTTCGCTCAAAGAATGTTCTTTCCACCAGTATGCACACCTTTGCGGCCATGGCGATCATCGGTGTGCAGTGGGTTGCCTTTGGTTACAGCCTGGCCTTCGGCGGTTCCGGCCCCTTAATCGGCGGACTCGACAACCTGTTCCTTAATGGCATCACCCCGGACAGCTTGACCGGGACCATCCCCACCTACGTGTTTGTGATGTTCCAGGGCATGTTCGCTATCATCACTCCGGCTCTGATCTCTGGTGCGGTTGCCGAACGGATGAAGTTCTCAACCTACTGTGTCTTCATCCTGCTCTGGTCAACCCTGGTCTATGACCCTCTTTGTCACTGGGTCTGGGGTGAGGGTGGCTGGTTGGCCGCCCTGGGTGCGCTCGACTTTGCCGGCGGTACGGTTGTCCACCTGTCTTCGGGCATCAGCGCCCTGATGATTGCTTTATGGCTGGGCAAGCGGATCGGCTATCCGCAGGAGCGCATGACTCCGCATAACCTGCCGATGACCCTGTTGGGTGCCGGTCTGCTCTGGTTCGGTTGGTTTGGCTTTAATGCGGGAAGTGCCCTGAGTTCAGGCGCAAGTGCTGCCCTGGCTTTTACTAACACCCAGGCTGCGGCGGCTGCCGGGGCCCTGGCGTGGATTCTGATCGAGTGGTTTCATGCAGGTAAGCCCAGTGCTCTGGGTGCCGCCTCGGGGATCGTTGCCGGACTCGTGGTCATCACTCCGGCTGCCGGTTTTGTCACGCCCGGCTGGGCGCTGTTAATGGGACTTTCGGCCGGGTTGGTCTGCTACGGCGGCGTCATGATGAAGCATCGTTTCGGTTACGACGACTCCCTGGACGCTTTTGGTATTCATGGCCTGGGCGGGGCCTGGGGGGCTATCGCCACTGGCATCTTCGCCAGCGTCGGCGCCACCGGACTGATCGGTGGCAATCTGCATCAGCTTTGGGTGCAGTTGATCGGCGTGGTCGCAGCGGGGGCCTATGCTGTGGTCATCACCTTGCTGTTGCTGTTTGTCCTCAATAAAACCATGGGCCTTCGGGTGGAAAAAGATGATGAACGCAAAGGCCTCGATCAATCGGCCCATTCGGAAACGGGCTACAATTACTAAACGTAAACGTTGTCAGTCCTTGATATTGGAAAAAATCATCAGGGGGTTCAAATCTTTGGAATTTGGGGACACATAAGTAATGTGTCCCCGAACTTCTTGATGGTCAATCTATAAACCGGCAGTTCTCGCACTGCCAGGCGACGTACTTTTTTTGCAAGCGCCAAAAAAAAGTAAGCAAAAAATGGCTTAACTCCTCGCGGAGGGCATGTGTACTCGAATAGTTCGGGTTTTTAAGCGTTCGTCTACAGGATTATGCGGTTCTGCTGGTCTTCACTCAATGGCGGGGGACCTGTTCTTAAAGGCCCCCTGTGTGTTCATGTAGTATTTGTTGATGGCTGCATTCTCTCTGGAATCAACTCATTTCTGTTGAGTAAAACACCAAAGACCAGCGCAAGCTCAACGGCAGTGCGTGGGGTCAGTCTCGTGGCTAGCAGGCGGCCACCGGAAGTGGCCCTCTGCTCTTCTGCCTTGTCCGTTAAAGTGACACATCTCTATTAAACCGCACGGAACGTCTTGCCGGATAACTGATCAACTCCTATAATACTGCCTTTCCTTTTTACTCCAACATCACATTGAGGCTTATGAGTTATTTCTCCAGATTCAGTCAATTTATCCGACACAAGTTGAAGAACTATTTTTTTACTGGTCTGTTGCTGGTGGTCCCGGTTGCGCTGACTTTTCTGGTGGTTCGCTGGCTTGTCAATTTGATGGACAACATGCTGATCTCTGTGTTGCCGGGAACTCTGAACCCTGACTTGCTTATCGGTCTTTCCATCCCCGGGGTCGGCCTGGTGGCAACGCTGCTGCTGATTCTGGCCATCGGTATGCTGGCGGCGAATATCTTTGGTCGCTCCCTGGTCAATTTTTCTGAACGGATCGTTGATCGCATCCCGGTTGTCAAAGGGATCTACCTGCTCTTCAAACAGGTCTCCGACACGGTTCTTAACCGTGATCGTGGGGCTTTCCGACAGGTGGTTCTGATCGAATACCCGCGTAAAGAAATCTGGTCCGTGGCCTTTGTGACCGGGGTCTCTTCGGGAGAAGTGCAGAAGGTTACAGAGAGGAAGCTCGTCAACATCTTTGTGCCGACGACGCCAAATCCGACGTCTGGCTTTTATATCCTGGTGCCAGAGGAAGACACGATTCCTCTGACGATGACGGTAGAAGAAGCTTTCAAATTGATCATCAGCGGTGGGATGGTGACGCCACCGGAGCGAGAGACAATCGAGAATCGGGGGGCATAAGATTCGGGATTCGGGGACACGTCCCGTTGTGTACCATGATGATATGTTCAACTTTTTGAGGAGTCCTACCATGAATTTCATCGAAGTGAACCAGCAAAGCTGCACAAAGGACGGCCTATGCAGTGCGAGCTGCCCGGCTCAACTGATCAGCTTTGCTCCGGGTGAATACCCGACCCCGATTGCTGAGGCCAAAGAACTTTGCATCCGCTGCGGTCATTGCGTGGCGGTCTGCCCGACCAGCAGTCTGCAACATGCCGAGATCCCCTTGGCCGATTGCCCGAAAATTCAGCCCGAGCTGCTTTTGTCGATGCAACAGTGTGAGCAGTTTTTGCGCAGCCGACGCTCCATCCGCAACTACCGAGAGGAAACTGTGCCCCGGGAAACGATGCAAAAACTGATCGAGCTGGCTCGCTATGCACCGACCGGGCATAACACCCAAAGTGTTGAATGGCTGGTGCTGAGTGATCGTGATGAATTGAACAAGCTGGCTCAGATTGTTGGACAGTGGATGCGTTGGATGTTGTCGAATATGCAAGCGTTTGCTTTGTCGTTTCATATGGATAAAGCTCTTGAGAAACTGGAGGCCGGCCAAGACGTGGTCTTGCGCGGGGCACCGGTGCTTGTGGTTGCCCATGCATCCAAAGATGACCATATGGCTCAAAGCAGCTGTACGATCGCTTTGGCAACCATGGAGCTGGCGGCAACCGGCATGGAGCTCGGTGGCTGTTGGGCTGGTTACTTTAACGCCGCGGTGAGTACCTTTCCTCCGATGCAACAGGCCCTGGGTTTACCTGAAGGGCACCAGTGTTACGGCGCGATGATGATCGGCTATCCGAAGCTGCGTTATCATCGTATGCCTGAGCGCAAGGCGCCGTCGATTACCTGGCGCTGAATTTGTTTCGGTTTCGGGGACACTCAAAATTGAGTGTTCCCGAAGCCCAAGCCCCGAAACGAAATACTCCCAGAACTCCAAACTGACGTAAGGAATAAAGCTATGACACAAATCGGTCGTAACGATCCTTGCCTTTGCGGCAGCGGCAAAAAATACAAAAAATGTTGTCTGGGGCAAGAACAGATTGACCCCGGAACTCGAGGTTAAATCAGCGTTCATCAGATTTGATCAGCGGCCAATTGCCCTAAAGCTTAGATTTCCACGACCCTCGTCCCGCGACCCTCGTCCCTTTCCTTTTAGCTACTGGCAAAACCGGCAGTTCTCGCACTGCCAGGCGACGTACTTTTTTCAACGCTAAAAAAGTAAGCAAAAAAGCTTAACTCCTGGCGGAGGGCATGTGTACTCCAATAGCTCAGGATTTTATACGTTCTTCGGTAGGGCCGTGAGGTTCTGCTGGTCTGCAGCCAATGGCGGAGGGGCTGTTCTTAAGGGCCCCTGTGTGTTCTTGATATATTTTTTGTAGTCCGCGCTTTTTGGGGAATTAACTTCATCACGACTCGGATAACAAAACGCTAAAATATGCCCTGTTTTCGTGCTATGGGACTGTTTTTGGGGCCGAAATTAGCCCTATACGCGGTGGTTATCGTGGTCCGACCCCGTCCACCTGGTGAGTGGTGCTTTCGAGGTGTCAGATCCGACGCCGATTATTATGCGTTTTGTGGATCGGTGTTTAGCTGACAAAGGGTATCAGTCGCTTGGTTGGCGGTGAGGGCCCCTCCGCATCATGCTAAAAAGGCCCTGTTTCGGAGATGAAACAGGGCCTTCTTGATGTCTGCTTTTTAGAGGTTTTCTTATCCCTCAGCCGAGATCACGATGAAGGGTGACCAGAAAAAGGGGTTGCCGCGTTGTTTGAAACGCTTCGGGATTTCGCCTGAAGTCTTTACTTTCTTGCGTCCAATCCCTCTGGCCGATTGAACCTCTATCTGCTGCTTTTTAGTCATATAGTATTCCCGCTTTGCCGCGGCAAGCGCTGTGGGGGCATCCAATCCTCTGGCCATTTGCTGGTAAAAGCTGACCATCAACTCCTTGGTTGCCATGGAGTCAACTGGCCACAGCGAAACGACGACCTGTTTGGAACCGGCCACCATGAAGGCGCGACCGATTCCCATCAGACCCTCGCCGCGGAAATATTCGCCATTGCCGGTGTTGCAGGCTGAGAGTACGGTCATGTCGGCGTTCAGGTTGAGCTTGGAGACTTCGCTGGCAGTTAAGAAACCATCTTCTCCGTCCTCATACGAAAGCACCAGCGCCGGTTCTGTGAGCGTTGGGATCTCGCCGCCGATGACGCCATGGGTGGCAAAGTGGACGTGGGAGTAGGGGGAGAGATCCATGGTTTTTATGGTGCTCTCTTTGGCCTTGTCACCGAGCAGCATTGAGCCCTTGTTGGTGAAACCGGTCAGGATCTCCTGAACCTCGTCGCGGGTTTCCGGCAGGGCTTGGAACATGCTCAGATCGCTGCTTCCTCTGGTGGCTTGCATCACCCCTCGCCCGATATGACGGTCGATGGTCTCCTCGGCGTTGTAAACCGGGTCTGCCACGGCAAATAGTTGTTTGTTCTGGTTGCTTGCCGAACTCTGTCCGAGCAGGGCAAGTGATGGCAGGTAGGAGACCGTGGTCAGATCGGCGAGAATCGAGCTGCTCCAGATCGGGAAGATCTCCAGCGGCAGGGCCGACAGGGCACCGTCCGACAGAACGTAGAGCCGGTCCGTTTCGCCCAACTGCTCCTCGATCCCGGTGAACACCTGGCGGGAGATCTCGCGCAACCCGGCGTAGTCGAACTGCTGGTTTTCGGCCAGACGGTTGCGTAGTTTGAAGATATTTTTATCCCATGCTGCGTCTTTGGCGAAGAGCTGGGCTGAGTGGGTCTTGCCGTCGAAGAAGGCCACCAGGCAGGATTCGACCATGTCGACGATCAGCAGCGCGCCACTTTTTTGCGGCAGTTGCGTGCGGAGGGAGGTCAAGTTGATATTCTGAATGTCGGTGGCGTCATCGCTCTGTAACATTTCTCGAAGCTGCCGGGACCGGAAGTTCTCTGCCGCAGCGATAACTTGTGAAAAGGACGTATCGTTGGGCGAACTTTTATATTGTGCCGTCGCACAACGGAGCAGGCCGAAGTAGCTCTCACGGGCCGTGGAGCGGAAGAAGTGATTGCGCTCCTCGACTGGCAGGCTCTGGCGGACTTTTTCAGAAAATATAACATGCTCTTGGTAGAGAGAGCTCGCCTCTCGATAGCGATTTAACTTCTCCAGCGTCATAGCTTCGAGCAGTTTCAACTCCAGAGCATCATAATCGATTCCGTGCGTCTGCCGATACCGGGTCGGGAGCTGGTCAAAAAGATCCTCAACTTTCGCAAATTCGACCTTGGCCTGTTGCAGCGATTCCAGTGCTTTTGGGTACTCGCCAAGGGTGAAGCGGATTTCGGCGTCTTTTGAGTGTAGCCAACTGCGGCTACGAAACGGTCGGCGGCGTTGCTCCATCTTCTCTAGCTCGAGATATTCTCTTTTCAGAAAACCCAGTTGTGTTCTTTTATAAGAATCCACCGCATAGTTCTGCGAGGCGATCTGATCTGTTATCGTCAAGCGCCTGACATTGAGTCGATAACAGTCCTTGGCTCTCTCGAGGGCCTCCAGGGCTTTTTCGGTTTCTCCTTGCTCGGCAAACAGCTTGGCGTAAGGAACAAATAGAGCATCTTCCAGGCGGTTCAGGTAACTATCTGAGTTTTCATCTTTCGCTACGGTCACATAACGAAAGTCGTCAATGCTGCTGATTGGAGCGAAGTATCTTATTTCAGGGAAGGCCTCAATGGAGGCCTTCAGAAACTCGTATCGGCGCTCCCATTCGGTGATGTTGATTTGTCGTTTGCGATCAAGCTCGAACTCGAGGCGGACTCTGTGCGCCGTTGCCTGGAAAAAGACCGTTTGCGCATCATATTGACCCGGATCTTGTTTGATGTCACAGGCGAAAAGATCCTTTGCAGTTTTTTCCAGTTCAATAATTCCTTTTTCGGCCAAATCGTATTGACCCAGCCTGATATAAGAGTCAATCAGCTTCGCCTGGTATTCGAGGTGTCCGCCAATGATGAGGTTCTCCAGCGTTTCTTCGCTCGCCAACTTCAGGTAGGGTATGGCCAGGCCCGGTCGCCCGCTTCCTTCGAAATATGTGATGATTGCGCTGTAAAGGCTACCCACGTTGCCGTAAAAGACATTCGCAGTGCCCATGTATTTTGCCGCATATGATGACTTCCATGCGCGGTATCCCTGTTCAAAGGAGGAGGTGACAATTTCATCCTTTTGTTGCAGGGAAAGTGGGCTCGAATTTTCTGAAGCTTTCGCGGGGTCATTGATCTTCCATATGGTGTCGGCCAGTCGGTGCATCTCGGCCAATTGTGGATTCGCCGCGACTTCGGCTGCTGTTCTCTTGTCAACGCATGCGCATAGTGCAAGGCCGATTAATGCAACAGCCAGAAGTCTGTATAGTTTGAGTCTTGTCACGTTGAAGGTCTCCACTCTGGCAATTTAATCATAATAAGAAACAAAGCCTCTTTAAATGGTGTCGTAAAGAGGCTTTGTTTCGTTTAGTTCCATTTGGGTTTACTGATATTCTTTGTTGATGATTACCTGAGCTATGACAACAGCAGCTGGGGCGAATTCCTTGTTCCCCTTGATGACTGAAAACATGAGCACGAGCTGGTCTGTTTTTGCGGTATTTTTGTTATTCTTGTCCTTGTAGGGGCTTGACCACCAATACTTGTAATCTTTGGGCCAGTCCATTTCAGGGAGGGGTTGCCCGTAACCATTCAGGGAAATGTCCGTAATAGTCCAGTCTGCATTGGCAAAGCCCAAGGCCCCTATTTTTTCGAACAATTCCCTGCGCAGTTGGTTTGCCTCTTCATCTGTTTCGGTCGGATAGTAAAAGATAGCATAGGCCTTGTCGAAGATGGCCCCAATCGACGGCACTGCTGCCTCGGTTTTTGTAAGGACTCTGCCCCAAGCAGCACCCTTGGGTAGGGTCTGGGGGATGAAGGTGTTATCAAAATTGTCCTTGGTTTGTTTGACCTGGTCCTTGATGATCCGGATTGCTGACATTCGGTCCATTTCGAGTTTCTTGGACGAAGCGACCATCTGTTCAGTAGCGGCCTCTATCCTCTTGATATCCTCCTCTCTCTCCGCGGCGTTCAGCGGCCTGCCAGCGAGGCCGGAGAAGTAGTTTTCATAGTCCAGAAGGACGTTGTAATAAAAGCTGAGGTCTGCATCGGTACTTTGTCCCGGGCCAATTTTCGACAGATCTGGTTTGGTTAGGTGCCGGTTCATTTGCGCGTTGACCATTGCCTCAACGCAGCCGGTGAGAAGGGCTGCTGCCACCATCAGAAGTAAAAGTAGTTTTCTTTGTCGCATGTTTTCTCCTTAGTTTTGATTTCAATATGTCTAAGCTGCTCTTCCATACTGCACTATAAAATTATTTCACAACCCCGATCGGAAACTGCCGTCCATGCAGGTTAACCTGTGGAACCTGCTCATAGCCCCATTTTTTATAAGTGATGTCGGGAACTGCTTCGTCGACATATGAGGCGATCTCGGCTGTACTTACCACCCCGTCCCGATTTCCATATTTCTGGTCGGCTTGTTTCAGCGCTTGCAGCAGCGCGTAGGTGAAGACGCCGTGTCCTTTATGTCCCTCGTAAGCTACCTGGGTATCGCTGGATGCGGCGATGGTGGCACGGCCAGTGGCCCGGGTCAGCTTGTCGATCGCGGTCTTCTCGGAGATCCCACGGGTGATGGCCTGGGCCTGAACGTAGGAGCCGCTGTTGCAGGTATCGAGCAGCACCAGGCTCTTGCGGGCGCTGACCTGACTGAGCCACCCCTGCAGGTGGTCCTGATTAATGGCCTTCTTTCGCACTGAGTCTGCGTTGCGGTAACGGAAGTCTGCCGGTAAGAAATGGTAGCGCCCGTCCTGGGTGATGCCGTGTCCGGCCAGGTAGAGGATGAAGACATCGTGGCTCTTCGCTTTCTGCCCAATCTCCTGGAAGGCCTTTTCAAGGCCAGCGAAGGTCACTTCCTGATCGAGCAACTCCTTGACGTGAATCTGGGTAAAGATGCCTTTGCCAGAGGTTCTCAACTCTTTAGCTAACGCTTTGCCGTCAGGAACTGCATGTTTGAGCCACAGGGTTTTGTCCCGGTACTTGTTGATGCCGACCGCCAATACGTGCAAGGCTGGCTTCTCGGAGATGGAATCTTCCAGAAGCAATTTCTGTTGTACCGGGTTTGAGGCAACATCACCTTGGGCATTGTAGGCGACCAGTTCAACGAGATTCTCTCCCGGCGATAGCGTCAGGAGCTTTTCTACTTTGATATCTCCTGCGGCCTGCTTCTCTTTCACGGCGATCCCGCGACCGGGTTCATCCACCCCGAGGACGATGCCGTTGATGCGCCATTCGAGCTTGCCGATGCCGCCGCCCTGGTCAGCCAGAGAGGCGATAATCTTGATGTCACGCTGGTTGGTGACCTGCTCCTTGGGGGAGAGGATGGTAACCTTGGGCGGTCCGCCCTGACCGACCATCTGCGCCAGATTGACGGTTGGGAGTGTCAGTTCCTCCGGTTGGTCACCGCTCAAGAGCGCCGTGACTAGGTCCGGGCGGTACAGACGATCATAGAATTGATCCATACTGTAGACATTCAGACCTTCACCGATGCGCACATTGAGATATTTGGCGCCATTCTCAGAGGCGTTGAAGAAGCCTTCTGGGGTGACCATGACCCATTCGCCGCCGTCGAAGACTGCCAGTTGGGCGAGTTCTCGTCCAGAATCAATCTCCCAGATGCGAACAGTTCCATCCATGCCCGCAGTAACGAAGTTTTTCTTGTTCGGAACCTCAGCCACTGAAGCAACGAATCCAGAATGACCTTGAAAGGTCTGAAGAGGGGCGCCTGTCTTGGCGTCATGCATCTCCATTTTCCCGCCTGACTCAGCAAGAAGAAGGTGTTTATCGTCACTGGTGAAGTAGGAATGTATATAAACCCCATCGTTTTGCAGCAATTGTGTTCGGCCGCTTTCTAGATGCCAGAGTTGTACACCCTCTATCCCGATCCCTGAGATAACCAACCGCTTGCCATCTGCCGACTGTGATAAATTGTGTACGGGGCTGTCTTTCGCATATTCAAAAGAGCTTGAAAGGATTCCGGATGGGTACCTCCAACTTTTTAATTTCTTGCCATGTGCAATGTCAAAAAGTGCAACACCAGACTCATTTGCTATGAGGTAGCTGTTTCCGTCAGAACCGAGCGGTACGCTCCAAAAAGATTTTTTTTCTATGGAACGAACCTCTCGCCCGGAGGGAAGTTCCAGAAAATGACTCTTGCTGACACTCTGCGCTATGTCTTCATGGTTTTGGTGCAGAGCTGTAACTCTCAGGTAACGACTGTTTGAGGTGAAGTGCTGGTAACTGATAACTCCTTCAAAGGCCCTCTCAAAGAGCAGGTTGCCGGTTTCGGCGTCGAAGACCTTGATCCCATTGTAGTTGCCAGATCCATCACTCTGCCAAGAAGATATGTAGCGCTGGTTCGGTGATGGGAGCATCATCATTTCGTTCTCGTCGAGGCGTTGCCATTTCTTTGTGGGATTCCAGTGCTCAAGGTCCCAAGACATGACCCCGCCGCCCGCTGCAAGGACGAGATTGCTGCTGTTATTTGAACTGATTGCCGGCAAGACGGCCTGAATATATTTGTTCGTTAGCTCCCCGGAGTTTAGGTCCAGTTGCAGCAGTAGCCCCGGGATGGCTCCGACCATGGCTTGGTCACTTCCCGGCATGAACGCCAGGGAGAAGATGCCGGATGTCTCCGGGACGGTAAATTCCTTAATGATTCGACCGTTGATGGTGTCCCAAAGGGTTATCCTGTTTCCCTGCTTGGCTGTAAGGGCTCTTCTCCCGTCGGGTGAAAGAGCTTTCGCCAGAATAAACCCTTTCGTCCCCGCAAAGGTTGACTGGATTTGCCCCGTCTCCAAATTCCAGAGCCGATACTTATTGTTTACTGTGTCGATTTCCAGTAGTGACTTGTTGTCTTGAGAGATCATGCGTTCAGGAGCTAAGAAGCCTTCACCCTTGTTTATGGAATGAAGTACTCTACCGCTTGCTGTATCCCATATCTTCAGATTCCGATAGTCACTGTCCACATAAAGACTGCCGTCAGTCGAAAAGACTCCGATAATGCCAAGGCTCTTTTCAAGTTCACAGTCTGCCAGTTGTTTTCCAGTCTTTGTCTCTAATACTGTCACGGATGGTTTGGCATCACTTTGGGTAAGCTTCCCGCTAACCAAGATGCGAGACCCGTTATCTACAAAACTTACGTTTGCAAGCATGGCGTTGAACTTGACGGGGTAACTGCGTAGTTCTCTGAAATCCTGACGATCGAGGAGTTTGAGGTCTGTTCCACTCTGGAACAGGATGTGCTCCCCGTCTTCTGATGCATTGATGTTTGTAGGCATGAAACCGCCCAATTGGACGAAGGTCTCAACCTGGTCAGATTGACCGAGTTGGGTGTCAGGGGTGTTTAGTGCACTGCTGACACAGCTCAACATCTCGTTTTTAGAGACTTGCCTCTGTTCAGTAGTGCCGATACGAGACATTGTATCCAGATAACTTTGTGTATTCGGGGGCGGAACACAACCGCAAAGGATTACGATAAAGAGCACAAAACTTTTTTTCACAGGATTCCCTCCATTCATTGAAAATTACTTTATATTCTATCTATAATGTAGCTTGTACTTTAGAACAGCTTTTGATGAAAAAAAAGGATTAATTTCTACCTGAATCTAAGGAATGTGGCTACCCTTGATTTTGCACAAGTTTCTTTGGCAGCCTTAGGGTCGGACCAAGTTGACTGCCTGAGATCACAGTAAATCAATGCCTAAATAACCAGCAATGTTGTGCTATAGGCCCATTTTTGAAGCTAAAAACAGCCCTTCAGCCGCTTAATCCTGGGAAAAACTGCCACATCTCAACTCCGTTCAATTTGACAATCAAAAAGGGAACAGCATGAAAAAATACATCTGGATACTGCTCTTCATTTGTTGCATGGCCTTGACTGCCTGTACCGGCGACCAGGGGGAACAACAGCTTGAAATTGCGCAGTTCGAGGAGAAACAGAACAACAGAGAGCATGCGATACAACTGTACGAAGAGGTGGTTCGTAAGTATGCGGGCTCGCCAAATGCAAAGATCGCGCAGGAACGTTTGAATGCGCTGAGAGAGGACAAGTGAGTCAATAGCTGTGGTCAGGTCTTGAATGGTGCGTAAATGAACCACTCAAGACCTGACCCCGAAGCATAAGATGGGGACACTCAATTAGAGCGTCCCTTTTGATTGATCCCGGAACTCGATGTTAAATCAGCGTTCATCAGATTTGATCAGCGGCCAATTGCCCTAAAGCTTAGATTTCCACGACCCTCGTCCCGCGACCCTCGTCCCTTTCCTTTTAGCTACTGACAAAACCGGCAGTTCTCGCACTGCCAGGCGACGTACTTTTTTTGCAAGCGCCAAAAAAAGTAAGCAAAAAATGGCTTAACTCCTCGCGGAGGGCATGTGTACTCCTATAGCTCGGGTTTTTACGCGTTTGTCGACAGGATTATGCAATTCTGCTGGTCTGCAGCAACAGCTGCAGTTGTATTGGCTGGCGCAGGGAGCCGGGGACACTCCTGGTGGTGTCCCCCGACTCCTGTGATAAACTCTTATAAAGTGACCTGCACGACTTTGGTCGAACCTTCATACCCCTTCATACCAAAGCCAAGGTGACTTCGATCCTGAGGCTGCAGCAGGAGCTGTTGTTGCCGGTTTGAAAGGCACAAGGAGACGCAGATGCCGAGAGTCGTTGTTTTGGGAGGCGGTTACGCAGGGCTGGCCAGTCTGATTGAATTAAGCAAAAAGGACAAGAACCTGGAGCTTCATCTGTTGGATGGAGATGCGGACCACTGTAAAATAACCAACCTGCACAAAACCTTCCAGCATCCGCTGGAAAAGTTCACGGTCAGCTACGCTGAATTGGCGGAGAAATTTCATTTCACCTTTCATCAGCACAGGCTTGATTTTTCTGAACAGGATCTGGCTCGCTGGCAGCAGCAGCAGAAACTACCATTACCTCAAGCAGAGCTGCCGTTCGACTGGCTGGTTGTCGCAACCGGTGCTTCGCCGATACAGCTTCACGCCGGACCTGGAAGCTTCGGCCAAAACGAGCTTCGCCTTGGACAAGGCAAGGCCCTGCTGGAAAGTTTACTGGAACCCGGGGAGGTTGAACCGCTGCAGCTTTCTCTGGTCGGTGGCGGCGCCACCGGGGTCCAGGTGTTGTTCGAACTGCACGAACAGTTGCGAAGAAATCGGCTCCCCCTCAAGCTACGGCTGATCGATCAGAACCATCGTCTGGTACCAAATCTTCCCGAAGGGGCCCATAAGTACATTACAAAAAAACTGCGGCGGGCGGGGATTGACTATCTTCCAGGCACAAACTACCTCGGTCAAACAGAGGCACAGATCCAACTGGCGGAACTGGCGACAGGGCATGAGTTTTCGTTGCCTTCCCAGCTGACGTTACAGTTTCCCGGGGTCTCTGCGGCCCCCTCCAAACTGAAAACCAATGCTCACGGGCAGGTCATGAGCAACGGGAAAACGCTGGAGAATATTTTATCAGCCGGGGATTGCTCCACGTACGACTCTTCGGGACTGAATTCCTTGACCGCTCAGGCCGCGGTCAGAAAAGGCAAGTTAGTCGCGCGCAATATTGTTCGGTTGAGTGGTGGGGAAAAACCGCAAACTTACCGTTACCAGGAAAAAGGCTACCTGGTGAGTTTGGGCGCAGTCGATGCCATTGGCTGGATTGGGCTGCGCTGCAATCTGGCCAAAGGCTTTTTGGCCAGTGTGATCAAGGATGGGATGGAGACCCAGTACGACTTGTTTCTTGATGGTGTCGATACTTACCTTGATTTCCCATAGCAAAGCCTGGAATCGGGGATACTACCGAGGCACTTCAAAGAGAGTGTCCCGGCGCCGTTTTTATTGCCTATCCATCTTGCCCTAAAATGAGAACGGATGCATGAGGCGTCGCGCATGATCACCGCCAGGGTTTTGGCCCCTAAACAGTGGAAGGCCCGCACTTGTCGCCGGGCCTTCTCTCTACATATTCTTTTTGTGCCCTTTCACGGGCTTGGCAGGCAACCTCGGGCTGCCCACAAATGGTGAAAACTGCGCAATAATCTGAGTCTGTTTCAATAGGCAACCTCCTTTGTGTGGTCAGCAATCCAGCCGCTTCCTCCACACTTGTATTATACCCCAATTTAAGGGGGGATATCTGCATTTGGGGATATTTAAGAGGTGATCCTCTATTTTTTCGCCTTAATCCCCATCAACTCGGGAACTTTTTCGACCTTGCTGAAGCCAGCCAGTTTGAGCCGTTTGGCGGCCTGATCGACAAAGCCGCTGCCGCGTTGTCCCTAATTATCAGTCAAGTTGCTATCGGGGGGCCGTTTCGATAAACTGAGAAGCTTATACGATTTCTGGGTTTGTAACTTTAACGGCTACAGGGAAAACGACAATGAAACTCTTCATCCTCATCGGAAGTATTAACGCTCTGATCGGCGTCGCCCTCGGTGCCTTCGGTGCCCACGGCCTCAAAACCAAAGTCGCTCCAGAGATGCTCACCGTTTGGAACACCGCTGTTCAATACCACCTGATCCACGCTCTCGGCCTGCTGCTGATCGGCATCCTCTGTCAGTTGATGCCCGGCGCGCCGCTGATCAAAACCGGCGGTTGGGCGATCCTGCTCGGGATTCTCCTCTTCTCCGGCTCACTCTACGCGCTGGTCCTGACCGGCACCAAATCACTCGGGATCATCACCCCGTTCGGTGGCGTCGCCTTTCTGGTTGGCTGGTTGCTGATCGCTATCGCCGCCGGGCGGCACAGCTCCTGAAGAGGCCAATCCGTTTCCTGCTCTCTTCTTCGTCAAAATCAACAGCACCCGCTCAAACTTAACCTGTCAGCCTGCCTGCGGAACAAGGCTGACAACCGACCAGCCCGCGGTGGGTTTTACGACCTCATCGGCGCTGAAGACGTGGATATGCTCGCGTCCGTCGACGGCAAAGAGGGGGAGGAACCCCTCGCCATGGGTCTGTAACAGCTCGCTCATGCCGAAGGCTTCGGTCAGGGCGGTGATTTTGATGGTGGCGCCCGCTGCCAGAGCCGTCTGTAGGGTCTCGTAGGTGGTTTCGGCGTTGAACAGATTTTTACCGCGCCGCAGCGCCGAGACCTGGCGTGACTTGGCGCTGCCGTTGTCTGGTTTGGTCTGCAGGGTGTAGACGTTGTTCTTGCCGAGCTCCATGCGGTAGTGCAGGGCGGTTGACAGATTGACGCTGTCGTGGGGTGACAGCGCCAGCATGCGGCCGATGCCGATCAGGTCGAGGTGGCGCTCGGCGTGCTCAGACACCGGGTTGCCCAGGTAGGTCGGCAGCCCGTCCATTTTGGCTTTGGCAACCTTCTCCCAACTGGTATCAACCAGCTGGACCCGCAGCCCAGCCTTGAGCAGGGCCTGGGCGATGGCGCGGGCCACCTCGTTGGCGCCGATGATCAAAAAACCCTTAGGTTCGGGCTCGGCGACACCCAGCCAAATTGCCACCATCCGGGCTGTGGTGCTCTGCAGCAAAACCGTGCCGATGATCACCATGAAGGTCAGCGGCACCAGAACCTTGGCGCCTTCGAAGCCGTGATTGACAAGCTGCAAGGCAAAGAGCGCGGAAATGGCGGCAGCGATAATCCCACGCGGAGCGATCCAGGCCAGCAAGTGGCGTTCCGGCCATTTAAGCGGTGAACCAAAGGTGGAGATGACAATGTTGAGAGGGCGGGCGAGGAACTGGATCGCGACAAACACCCAGATCGCAGGCCAGCCGAGTTGGACAAACGAGGCCACTTCAAGACGTGCTGCGAGCATGATAAAGAGGATGGAGATCAGAATGATGCTCAAGCTCTCTTTGAAATCGAGGATCTCCTCGGTGTCAACCCCCTTCATGTTGGCCAGCCAGATGCCCATCACCGTGACAGTGATCAGCCCCGATTCCTCCTGCAAAACGTTGGACAAAGCGAAGGTGCCGATGACCAACGCCAGAGTCGAGACGTTGTGCAGGAACTCCGGCAGCCAGTGGCGGCGCAGCAACAGGCCAAAGAGGTAGCCGCCGCCGGCACCGATGATCGCCCCTACGACGACGATCTGGGCGAAGGTCAGCAGGGTGTGGCCGAGGGCGCCCTGGCCGCCGCCGGAAATAATGAACTCGTAAACCAGAACCGCGAGCGAGGCGCCGATCGGGTCGATGACGATCCCTTCCCAGCGCAGGATGTTCGACACCGCCGCCGTCGGCCTGACGGTGCGCAGCATTGGTACAATGACAGTCGGGCCGGTCACCACCGTGATCGCACCAAAGAGGAAAGAGATCTGCCAGGAGAGGTCGAGGGCAAAGCGCGTCGCCAGGGCGGTGATGACCCAGGTGACCAGCATGCCGATGGAGACCATGTTGCGCACGACCTTCTGCAGGCCGAGAATGTCACTGAACTTGAGCGTCAGGCTCCCCTCAAACAGGATAATCGCGACCGAGAGCGAGACAAACGGAAAGAACAGATCACCGAGCAGCGCCTGCGGATCGAAGACGCCGAAGACCGGCCCCGAGAGGAGGCCGGCCAGCAACAGAAAGATGATGGCCGGCAGTTTGACTCGCCAGGCAACCCACTGGCAGAGGGCGCAGACCACGAGCAGGATAGCGATCGCGGGCAGAATGTGTTCAACCATAAAAAGAACTCCGAAGCGTCAGTTTAAAAGTTAGATTTTCATTATAGTCATATTTTGAATCTCGGCACATAGAATCAAAAATGTCCCTCAAAATAGCGTGTCCCTTGATATCAACCCCCAAAGGTTCCCAGCGCCGTTATTATTGCCTATTCGTACGTAACCCCGTATAAATGTTGTCCATGACTTCTTTCGGAGTTCCGGATACAGCTCACTTAATTCAGAGCTGTAAGGGTGGACCTTGGTAAGTTATGTAACTGTTGCAAGAAAAGTCGAAATCGCGTTTTCAGCAGCAGGTTGTATCAACACGTCTTTGCGATAAAATTACTTTGTAGCTTTCAAAAAAAGCAGGAGAAATATTCAAATGAAAGGACTTTTACTCCGATGGCTTATTCTTACTTTTGCCATTATGACGGCGGCCTATCTCTTCTCTGGAATCCAGGTGAGTGGCTTTGGCTCCGCTCTTTTTGCCGCCCTGGTTCTGGGGATTCTTAATGCGTTTTTCCGACCGATTCTGCTCATTCTAACTCTGCCGATTAATGTCTTGTCCTTAGGCTTGTTTACCTTTGTGATCAATGCGCTGCTGTTGATGATGACTTCGGGCATCATTGGCGGTCTCGTGGTGGACGGCTTCGGCGCTGCCTTGTTTGGTTCGCTGATCATCAGCCTGGTCAGCTTGCTGCTCAGTTCGTTTATCAGCGACCGGGGTCGGGTCGAATCGCTCGACATTGAGCTGCGTCGGCGGCGTGGCGGTCACTGGGGACGTTAAATCGACTGCCTCTTTGAATGGCTCAGCCGGTGCAACATGCTACTCTTTAGCAGAACAACACCAGAATGAGGAGAGACCTTATGGATAAGAAACTCGAGCAATTTTTTTTCGCCGCCCTCGGTGGTGCCCTGGCCGTAAAAGATAAACTGGAAGCCAACAGCGATGAAATCAAGGCCTGGCAGGAAAAGAGCGAGGAGCATGCGCGGTCATTTTTCGACGAGCTGGCAAAACGCGGCGAAAAAGAGAAAGATCAATTCAAGGGGATGGTCAAGGACATTGTCAAAGAGGTGGTCACTGAGCTCAACTTGGCCACCAAAGACGACCTGAAAAAGTTAAAAAAAGAGCTGAGCAAGAAAGTTGCTTCGTAGCTTCTGGCTCGTTCTCTACCTGTGCCGCCCGCAACGCAGTTACGCGATCTTCCGCTTTTTGTTGACCGTGTTCCTGCTCTTTCGTCGCCGTCGCCGCTGGTGGCTGTGGCGTCCGCTGCCACCGGCGGCGTTGGTGGAGAATATCCGTTCGCTTGGCGCCAGCTTCCTCAAGCTGGCCCAGGTGCTGGCGACCCGGGCTGATTATTTCGACTCGGACTATCTGCAGGCCCTTCGCCATCTGCATGATCGCATGCCGTCAATGAGTGACAAGGATCGCCTGCGGGCGTTCCACCGCGCGTTCCCCGACCCTGAAGTCTTCAGCAATTTTGACCATCAACCGCTCGCCAGCGCCTCTATCGGTCAGGTGCATAAAGCCGTGTTGCGCGAGACCCACAGCGTTGTCGCCGTTAAGCTGCTGCGCGAAAACATCCAGTTGCAGGTGCGCGTTGATATCCGGCTGCTGAACCTGTTCCTGAAAATCTTCCGGCCACTCTTCACCGATCAGACCCGTCACTCCATCGAATCGCTATTAAAGGCTTTCTCGCGGGTGATCCTGCAAGAAGTGAGTATGTCGCAGGAGCTGGCCAACCTGGAACATTTCAGCCAGGTTTACGCTGATTCTGGAGTGCGCTTCCCGGTGCCTTATCCCGGCTATTGCTCGGACCATGCCCTGGTCATGAGCTTTGAGGAAGGCATCCGGATTGATGATGTGGCTTCGATCAAGCAAATGGATATCACCTTCCCCGAACTGATGCAGCAGTTGGTGGTGTTCTACGTTGAGCAGATGCTGGTTAAAGGTTTTTTTCATGCCGATCCGCATCCCGGCAACCTGCTGATCAGCCCCAAAGGGGAGCTGATCCTGCTCGATTTTGGTATGGTGAGCCGGATCCCCCAGAGCATGCGGCAGGCGATGATTTACGCGGTAAAAGCCGCTTATGAGCGGGACTTCGAACTGTTGGTCAGCGCCACCCGCAAAATGGGTGTCCTGACTGAGGATTCTGATTTTCGCGACCTGAGCAGTGTCGCCGAGAACTTGTTCGAGATCTTCGACAGCGACCATCTCAAAGCCTCGAGTATGCAGGAACTCGCCTTTGGCATACTCAACGTCATGCACGACCAGCCATTCAAACTGCCGCAGGATGTCATTTACGTGATGCGGGTCAGTTCGCTGGTCGAAGGCATTGGCACCCAGTACGTTGAAAATTTCAACGGCATCAAGGACATTCTGCCGATCCTCAGGCAAAATCTGCCGCGGGCGCTGGGGGAGGGGGGCTTTTCATTCGAGAGTCTGCAGTATGAGCTGATGCAGCTGCCGTTAACGGCGAGCAAAGCGCGCAAGGTTGTTGAGCTGGCGGAGCAGGGGGAGTTGGTGGTGCGTATGGCGAGCGCCGACCGGCACTATCTGCTTGAGCGACTTGGCAAACATCTGCATGGCCTCGGTCGGTTGATCTTCTTTCTGGCCCTGGCCTTCTATTTTCAACAACTGCAGCAGGGCTGGACTATTTATCTATCTGTCGCCTGCCTGGCCGCCGCAGCCGTTTCGCTCTTCAGGAGCAGGTGAGTAAGCGGCGGACAAAAAAAGGGGTCAAAAAAGGGGTCAGCCCTCGACATTGGACAAAAAAAAAAGGGGTCAGCCCTCGACATTGGACAAAATCAAACCAATAATAGCCCTTTAACCACTTAATCAGACTTAACTCCTTGCAGTCATCAGGTGAGGTGCGCAGCTTCTTCTGCAATTGCGACGTAAAAAGGTTATAGTCATCTTCGAGTTCAGGTCACAATCACTGAAATTAACGGTTTAAATCCTTCCCCTCGCCAGAAGCAGCAGGGCTAACTTCCGGCACGCAGGTACTCATGAATAAACACGGTTATTGGTTTTCTGCGGCAACGGCCCGTCAAGTACTCGATGCGCTCGACAAGGGGGAGCCGTGCGTCGAGATCTCAGTCGATCTGAACCTCTCCCTGGGAACCTTTTTATTCTGTGGTGATGAGCTGATGCTGGACGCCGACAATCGTCTTGGCCGAGCGGATCTGCAGCAGATTGCGGGGAAAGAAAGCCGCATCTTCTATCTCGAAGACGGCCAGCTCGAGGTGCTTGAGAACAGAGACTTCGGCTATTACAAGCTCGTCCCCACTGACCAGGCGCCGCTGCTGGAAATCAGCGGGGTGAAAATGCACATCTCGAAGGGGATCAACCCCTTTGCGAGCGCCGGGCAGATGGCCGCGCAAGTGGTCAGAAAAGGGGCCCGGGTGCTCGACACCTGCAGCGGCCTCGGTTATGCGGCCACAGCAGCACTACGACTCGGTGCGCGCGAAGTTGTTTCCGTAGAAAAGAGTGCAACGGTGATGGCCTTGCGCAAAAAAAATCCGTGGTCTCAGGCAATCTACGACTCAAACATCCAGCTGGTGCAAGCCGATGTCAATGTCTACATTCAGGAGCTGGCCGCTGAATCTTTCGATGCGATCATTCACGATCCACCCAGGTTTTCCCTGGCCGGTGAGCTTTACGGCGAAAAGTTCTATCGAGAGATGCACCGTGTGCTGAAACGTCGCGGCACCCTGTTCCATTATACGGGTAACCCGCACCTGTTGAAGCGCGGCACCAGTTTTATCGAGAATGCCGCGCAGCGGCTCAGAACGGCCGGTTTCACCAAGGTGGTAAAAATCACCGGGCTCATGGGCGTGACCGCACAGAAATAGACCGTTTAGTCAGACAGAGCCGGAGTCAGAGGGGCAGCCCTCGACATTGGACAAAACCAAACCAATCAATGTCCAAGGTTAAGGGCTGACTGTTTCCTTTTAGCTAATGGCAAAACCGGCGGGTTGCGTCCCGCCAGACGCCTTACTTTTTTTTGCAAGCGCCAAAAAAAAAGTAAGCAAAAAATGGCTTAACTCCTCGCGGAGGGCATGTGTACTCCAATAGTTCAGGATTTTATACGTTCATTTTGATGCTCGTTGTCACCCCCTTGGTGATAGCCGCAGTTCTGCTGCGCAAGCGTCAGCGCCGTCGGCAGGCACTGGCACAACCTTTTCCCGCCGCGTGGCAGACGATCATCCAGCAAAACCTTCCTCCTTACAATAAACTCTCGCCCGATCTGCAGAAGCAGATCCAGGGCTATACTCAGGAATTCCTCTACGATAAATCGTTCGAAGGCTACGGTGGCCTGGAACTTAACGACGAGATCACGGTGACGATAGCTGCCCAGGCCAGCCTGTTGCTGCTCAACCGCAAAGTGCGCACTTACCCGAAGCTCTTTTCGGTGCTCGTTTATCCCAGTACCTATGTGGTGAAAAGCGAGAGGGAAGAGGATTCGGTCCGACTGGGCGAGTCGTGGCGGACCGGGGCAGTGGTGTTGGCGTGGGATAGTGTGAAACATGGCGCAGCAAATTTTGCTGACGGCCATAACCTGGTGATCCACGAGTTTGCTCATCAGCTCGATCAGGAAGACGGTGCTGGTGACGGCGCACCGGTTCTTGCTGGACATTCCAGTTATGCGGTGTGGGCACAGGTGCTCTCAAAGGAGTATGAGCGGCTGTGTACGCGGGTCGATAAAGGCAAGAAAACTGTGATGGATGCTTACGGGGCCACTCATCCCGCTGAGTTTTTTGCGGTGGCTTCTGAGACTTTTTTCGAGAAGCCAGAGCAATTGCGTTTAAAACATCCCGAGTTGTTTGATGAGTTGCGGAAGTTTTATCAAGTTGATCCGGGGGAGTGGGTTTAGAGAAAGCGGTGACAGTAACCTCATTTAACTGGGCAAGCTTGGAATGAGGTTACTGTCACCGAATTCGATCTCTCTGAAATTAACTCATTTCTGTCGAGTAAACAGCATTAAAGACCAGCGCAAAGCTCAACGGCAGAGAAGATCATCGTTTATATGGCGGATTGTAGAAACGGGGGGCCTACTGCCTATTCTCATGTCAGCTAAGTCTCCTTCTCGATAAGCGCTGAAGTTGCTTGAACCTCTATCAACATTAAGGCATCATTAGTCCATGCCGAAAACAGCCTTTTATGCCATCGAAAATAGTATCAGCTCCTTCCTCGGCGGGGCCGGAGTCTCTCTGGTCGAAGTCAAGAAGGACGAAGATGTCCCTGAAGCGAATGACCGCCGCGAGATTCTTGTCCGGTTGAAGTTCGACGATGCCCCCTTTCTGTTCAGGGCCAGCCGCGACGAACTGGCCTTCACCACCACCGAGATTTGTTTCATCCAGGAGCTTCTTGCTGCTTTCGAGGGGCTTTACGGCGGTTTTTCTGCGGAGGGCTACGCTGCACACTTTCGCACCGCCTTACTGACTTCTCTCACGGACATCGCTGTGGCCCGCTATTTGCGTGGTGATCGTAAGGGGGTGTTCTGGCCGGTGGAAAGCCTGCTCCAGTTGCTAAAAAACCTTTCTTATCAGCGCTATGAGGGGACCCCGGCGACGACCGGCTTTCTGGTTTATCGCTCTCAGCTCGATGATTTCATCGATTCGATCAAGACTTCTCATTACAACTGGTTCGATCTGGGTAAGGAACGTCAACGCATCAATGCCGATTTTTTCCGTAATCCGCTGACCTACCGTTTTGTCGACGGTCTGCGGGCACTCTTTGTGTGCGATATCCGCATGAACGTTAAGGGAACCATTCAAACCGGCTCGCCGCGTCCGCGCAAATCGGTTGAACGGTTGGAATGGAGCGACACTCAAGCCCTGCTCGGCAAGGCCGGCGAGGCGGCTTTTGCCATCTTTGTCAACGAGGTTTCGGAAGTCGAGGTCTTGCTTGATGGTGGACGAATCCTGGTCTGGCGGAAGGGGGCCTGGGGGGTCTACGACCCTGATATCTTCCGCGAGTTTTTAGCTGGCAAGCTGGACAAACGCTCGGTAAATTCCCTGATCGGAGCTGTCTATGCCTTGTCGAAGTCGCGGCACGGCACGGTGGTGCTGGTGGCCGATGACAGAACCGATCTTGATGCCTTGCGTATGGGCTCGGTCGGCGGTCGGGGATCTTTGAGCCGGGCTCTGGTAGAACACGTGCGCGGCAGAAAGCTCAGTGTTCTGGAACGCTCCGGCGAGTTGAGACGGATCCTCTCTTCGGACGGGCTGACGGTGATCAACCGCAAGGGGGAACTGCTTGATACCGGGGTGATCGTCGATACCTCGCAGGTCAAAGGTCTGGTCACCGGCGGCGGCCGCACCACCGCCGCAAGCGCGGCTTCACACTTCGGTCTGGTGGTTAAGGTCTCTGAAGACGGACCGGTGGAACTTTATCGCGCCGGAAAACGGCTTTATCATTTCGGTTAAGTAGTAAATCTAAGGCCCCCTGTGTGTTTATGAGGTTTGTTGATGACTGCATGCTCTCTGGAAGTAACTCATTTCAGCCGAGTAAAACGCCAAAGGCCAGAGCAAAACGCCAAAGACCAGCGCAAAGCACAACTGCAGAGAAGATTATCGTTTATACTGATTCAAAGAATTCCAATCGCCTCTCATCATGAAAACAGAGGGGAGTATCCCTGTTCTTATTAAAGACATATACTGTCTCAGGAATTGAGATCATAAACCGTTACTGAGAAACCTTTCTATGTCCTTTTCATCTCTTGGCCTTGCTGAACCGTTCCTTCGTACCCTCGATGAAATCGGTTATGTCACGCCGACTCCGATCCAGATTCAGGCGATCCCGGCAGTTCTCTCTGGCAAGGATGTTATGGCCGCTGCGCAGACAGGTACCGGCAAGACCGCCAGCTTTATCTTGCCGCTTTTACAACGGCTGGCTGCTGGCCCCAAGGTGCGATCGAATCATATCCGTGCTTTAGTGCTGGTACCGACCCGCGAGCTTGCGGTGCAGGTTGCCGGGAGCGTTGCCACCTATGGCCAAGCCCTTTCGCTTAAATCCTTGGTTGTCTACGGTGGGGTCAAGATCAATCCCCAAATGATGAAGTTGCGGGGTGGGGTCGACCTGCTGGTGGCGACACCGGGTCGTCTGCTCGACCTTTTCAGTTCGAACGCCGTGAAATTTTCACAAGTCGAGACGGTGGTGCTTGATGAAGCCGACCGGATGCTTGATATGGGGTTTCTCGGAGATATTCGCAAGATTTTGTCGCTCCTGCCAAACCAGCGTCAGAACCTCCTTTTCTCGGCGACTTTTTCTGATGATATCCGCAATCTCACCGGTAGCCTGCTCAATAATCCAGTACAGATCAAGGTCAGCCCTCGTAACTCGGCGGCGCAGGGTGTCAAGCAGTACGTCTATGAAGTTGACAAAGGGGATAAATCGAAGCTGCTCAGCCACCTGGTTCGCAACAATAAGTGGCAACAGTTGCTGGTCTTTACCCGCACCAAAAACGGCGCAGATCGCTTGGTCAAGAAACTTTTGAGTGACGGTGTCTCGGCGGTGGCGATTCATGGTGACAAAAAGCAGAACCAGAGAAGCCGCGCCTTAGCCGATTTCAAAGCGCACCAGATCCGGGTGCTGGTTGCGACCGACCTTGCCGCCCGTGGACTTGATATCAGCGAACTGCCGTATGTAATTAATTTCGATCTGCCTAAGGTTCCCAAAGACTACGTGCATCGCATTGGTCGTACTGGTCGAGCCGGTCTGCAGGGGGAGGGGATCTCGCTGGTCAGTGCCGATGAAGTCAAGCTCCTCGCAGCCATTGAAACTTTGCTCCGACAGACGTTGGCTCGTGAGGTGGTGAAAGGTTTTATACCAACCCACAAGGTGCCTTTGACCCGTGATCTCAGGGTGCGGCCAAAAAAGCCGAAAAAGCCGAAGTTGTGAAGAAAAGGAGAAAAGGGGTCAGCCCTTGACATCGGACAAGAAAAGGGGTCAGCCCTTGACATCGGACAAATCAGGCCGTTAAATGTCCCAAGTCGAGGGCTGACCCCTTCCCTTAAGGGCCCCCTGTGTGTTTATGAGGTTTGTTGATGGCTTCATGCTCTCTGGAATTAACGACAACTCTACTTGGAAAACAAATGCAGGATCAGGCAGCGTCGTGCCAGACCCCTTCTACAATTTTTCAATTAACTGGTTATACTTATTCCAGTGGGGCATAAGACCCACCAATTTTTTTCAATTTAACAGTTCCTCAAGAGGGTGTTTCTTATGAGCACAGAGATTCTCCTGTTCGGAGTTGGCATCCTGATCATTGTTGCCATCATGGACATCATGGTCGGCGTCAGCAACGACGCGGTCAACTTCCTTAATTCATCAATTGGTTCCCAGGTCGCGTCACGTCGGGTCATCATGGCCATTGCCAGTTTGGGTATCATGGCCGGGGTCACCTTCTCCAGCGGCATGATGGAGGTCGCTCGTAAGGGGATTTTCCATCCCCAGTTCTTCACTATGCCGGAGCTTCTGACCATTTTTCTGGCGGTCATGATCACCGATATCATCCTGCTTGACCTGTTCAACACCTACGGGTTGCCAACTTCAACGACCGTCTCCATCGTCTTTGAATTACTCGGCGCGGCCGTTGCAATCTCACTCCTCAAAATCATTCAGGCCGGAGACGGTCTGTCCACAATTGTTCAGTATATCAACTCAGCCAAAGCATTCTCTATCATCATGGGCATCCTGCTCTCGGTTGGAATCTCCTTCGTCTGCGGCGCCCTGGTGCAGTTCTTGACTCGACTGCTATTCACCTTTGACTACCAGGCACGCATTCAACGCTACGGTGCCTTGTGGGGGGGGCTGGCGCTCTCCTCGATAACCTACTTCATCCTGGTTAAAGGCGCCAAGGGTGCCTCTTTCATGTCCAAGCAGAATGTCGACTGGATCAAGTCCAACACTGTCTTACTCCTGCTGGTCATCTTTGTTCTCTCGGCAATTCTCCTGCAGGTTCTGCAGATGATGAAATTCAACATCCTCAAGCCGATTGTGTTGATCGGCACCTTCGCTTTGGCCATGGCCTTTGCCGCCAACGATCTGGTGAACTTCATCGGCGTGCCTCTGGCCGGTTTTCACGCCTATACCGCCGCCATGGCGGACGCCAATCCTTTGACTGTGACCATGGGGATGCTCAGCCAGAAAGTGCAGACCGAGACCTTTTTCCTACTGGGGGCCGGCGGCATCATGGTCGTCACCTTGTGGTTCTCGAAAAAAGCCCGCACGGTTACCGAAACGGAACTCAGCCTCAGTCAGCAGGAAGAAGGGCACGAACGTTTCGAGTCGATCTTTCTGTCCCGGTCAATTGTCCGTCTGGTGCTGCATGTTTTCGACGCTGTCCGGTTCATTTTCCCCAAGGGGCTTCGCAGCTGGATCAGCCACCGGCTAGACACCAGTGCCGCTCAGAGTTCTATTGTCGATGGGCAAAAGCCTTCTTTCGATCTGCTCCGCGCCTCGGTCAACCTGATGGTTGCCAGTGCTGTCGTTTCGGTTGCAACGTCCAACAAACTCCCGCTCTCGACCACCTACGTGACCTTCATGGTCGCCATGGGCACTTCCTTTGCCGATCAGGCTTGGGGCCGCGAGAGTGCTGTCTATCGCATTACCGGCGTTCTGACTGTCATTGGCGGCTGGTTCATGACGGCGGTCATTGCCTCAAGCTCTGCCGCGCTGTTTGCTACAGTCATTTTCTATGGAGAAGTTTATGGCGTTCTTTTTCTGCTGCTTCTTGCCGTGGCGTTGATCTGGAATGCTCACCGCAGACATCGGGCTATGGAAGAAGAAGCGAGCCACGATAAGGTGTTTAACCTCAAGTCGGTCGAAAGCCCACAGGAGACTGTTGAAACGACCTTCGAGCACATGGGTTTTTTACTGCAAAAGATTCGCATCTCTCTCGACAACACCCTGGATGCCCTCTTTAAACTGGATTTTGATCGTTTGGGCGTAGAACGGAAAAAACTCATAAGAACTCAGCAATGGTCGAACATCATCAGCGCCAACGTCTTCAAGGCAATGCGCTTGCTCGGCCAGCAAGGGCAAGAGATCTCGCACCAGTACCCGCAGACGATCCGTCGTCTGCAGAAGCTTGCGGATGGTCATCGTGATATCGTTCTGCGCGCTTATACACACATCGGCAATCATCACAAAGGCTTGCTTCCGGTGCAGATCGAAGAGCTCGAACTGGTTCGCCAAAAATTAAATGACATCCTCCTCGAGGTAGAGTCAAGCCTCAGGCTCAAACAGACGGCTGATCTGGAGCGTCTCAGGAAAAAAGACGCTGAATTGCGTGCTCTCGCCAATGAGCTTAACGTGCGACAGGTTGCCAGGATCGGGGATAACTCCTCTAAGACCCGTTTGAGCATCCTTTACTACGGTATTGTTGGTAATGCGATGATGCTTTCAAAGCAAAACCTGGAACTCATGGAGATTTTCAACCTCTCTTTTGGCAAAGTTGAGGATGAGAACGAGTAAAAGGGGTCTACCATCGGACAAACCAAGCCTTCTGATGCCCTAAGATTAAGGGGCGGGCAGTTGACACTTTCACTGGCCTTGACCTGGAATCAACCCACGGCATTAACCACAGAATATCCGACATCGAAGACGGCATGACATGATGGGCAGACAAAAAGCCACTTGGTGGTTTCCTGCTCCTTTTTAAATGCGGAATGAAAACCGTCTTTGTAACCACATAACGGGCAAATTTTAAACTCATCCGTCACCGTTATTTTATGAATTTTTTCGTCCATAGGTGAGTCCTTTCGACAGAAGTTACGGCGGCACCTCATTAAACCCTTGTTTAAATATACACAAATTCAGGAATTGGGGGACACAACTCCTGTTCAAACTTAGGCTTGAAATCGGGGTCATACCATATTGATTGCCCCTGGCGTGTCCCCCTAATCGTCCCCCCCCCACCTGATAATTAATCCCCAGCTCTTCTTATCTGACTCCACTTTGAGCTATAATAAGCGGTTGGAACCTTCCATTGGTGGTAATCGATTGAAACGCATATTTATAAAAATCATCAAGCTTCTGGCCGTTTTCGTCCTCCTCGGGGCCGTCTTGTTAAACTGCTCTTCCTCTAAGGACTGGCGTACAGCGAGCCGTGACTCTTCTGGCATAGCCCCCAACCCTGCTGTCACAAAAGAAGCTGTCATCCAGGTTTACGGTGCCAGGGCTTGGGGCTGGCGTGGTTGGTTTGCCATTCATACCTGGATCGCTGTAAAAAAATCCGGTGAAGCGTCTTACACTGTGTATGATGTGGTTGGCTGGCGTGGAAATCGCGGTGATCCGGTCATGAGGATTGCCGAGGATATTCCGGATCGATACTGGTTTGGTGAGAAGCCCCAGATTCTTAAGGCGCACATGGGGGCCGGGGTTGACAATCTTATTGATGACGTCGACAAGGCCGCAAACGCCTATCCGTGGAAAACGTCCTACAGTGTTTTTCCTGGCCCCAACAGCAACACCTTTATTGCCTGGGTTGCCAAGCAGGTTCCCGCACTGGAGTTGGATCTTCCTTTTGCCGCCATCGGCAGTGGTTACGTGAATTAAGGGCACGGCGTCATTCGATAAGACTCCACCGTTGAAGATGCCTGCTGCGTAATAATGAAAATGCATGCTCGACATCTTTGGGTGTGCATCTCTGCAATCGACAGGATCTAATTTGAAACACCCACCCCTGGATACAGACATCAACCCTCCACCCAAGAGTTTGTTTGACGTGTTTATTTACAGCCGTCGCGCCCTTGAACTGGTCTGGACGACCAGCTCACGGTTGGCCCTGGTCTTTGCTGCTTTAACACTGGTGGCCGGGGTGTTGCCCGCTGCCGTAGCCTGGGTCGGCCAGTTGATCGTCGATGGTGTGGTGACTGCGATGGGTCAGCAGCAACAGAGCGGCAGCGCTGAGACCACCTTTGTGCTCCTGTTCGTCGCTGCTGAAGCAGGACTGGTGGCTTTGATTGCCGGGGCGCAACGTGGTATCTCGACGTGTCAGGCGTTGTTGCGTGCGCTGATGGGGCAGCGCATCAATCTGATGATTCTGGAAAAAGCCTTAACCCTCAAACTGGCGAACTTCGAAGATTCGGAGTTCTATGACAAGCTGACCCGGGCCCGACGAGAGGCTTCGACCAGGCCCTTAAGTTTGGTAACACGAACCTTTGGCCTGGTACAGAATGCAATATCACTGACCAGTTACGCCTTCCTTCTGGTGCAATTCTCACCATGGGCGGTTCTTATCCTGGTGGCTGGCGGCATCCCGGAGTTTATCGCCGAGGCAAAATTCTCCGGTGACAAGTTCCGCCTGTTCCGTTGGCGTTCGCCAGAGACGCGGATGCAGATGTATTTGGAAACAGTGCTGGCCCGGGAGGACTACGCCAAAGAGGTCAAGCTGTTCCGTTTGGGTCCAAAGTTGTTGGAGCGCTATCGAGCGATCTTTAAGAAGCTGTTTGCCGAGGATCGCAAACTGACCCTGCGCCGCGATAGCTGGGGATTCGTGCTCGGACTGATCGGTACCACCGCCTTTTACAGTGCTTACGCCTGGATTGCCCTTGCGGCCATCGGGGGCACGATCAGTCTGGGTCAGATGACGATGTACCTGCTGCTTTTCAAACAGGGGCAATCAGCGGTTTCGGCCAGCCTTTCGGCGATCAGTGGTATGTACGAAGACAACCTCTACTTGTCGAACCTCTATGAGTACCTGGAGCAACCGACGCCAGCGGTGGAGGGCCAGCTGCTGGAGGGTCCGCAGCCAGGCGACGGGGTGCGTTTTGAGGATGTCAGCTTCTCCTATCCCGGCAGCGAAGAACCGGCCTTGAATCAGGTGTCTCTGCATCTCAAGCCGGGCGATAGCCTAGCCTTGGTCGGCGAGAACGGTTCCGGAAAAACTACCCTGATCAAGTTACTGACCCGCCTCTATCAACCTGATACCGGACGCATCCTGCTCGATGGTCTCGATTTGCAGTTATGGGATACTGATTCTCTGCGACAGCGGATCGGGGTCATCTTCCAGGATTTTGGTCGTTACCAGTTTCTGGTCGGGGAAAATATTGGCGCCGGCGATATGGGGCACTTTGAAGATCGGCAACGCTGGCATAAAGCCGCTGAGATGGGGATGGCGAGTGAGTTCATAGACAAACTGCCGCAGCAATACGACACCCAACTCGGCAAATGGTTCAAAGACGGACGCGAGCTCTCTGGCGGACAGTGGCAGAAGATTGCTCTGGCCCGCGCCTTTATGCGCACCAAGGCAGACTTGCTGGTGCTCGATGAACCGACTGCCACTATGGACGCCGCAGCTGAAGCGGCCATCTTTGAGCATTTTCGGGAGTTAAGCCGCGGCAAGATGACGGTTCTGATCTCACATCGTTTCTCCACAGTGCGCATGGCTGACCAGATCCTCGTCATCGATAATGGCCGCGTTATCGAACAGGGCAGCCACGAACAGTTGATGGAGCAGGGCGGCCAGTATGCTTATCTTTTCTCGCTGCAGGCTCAGGGATATCGCTGAGGGATTCCTGAGGTCGAGTTCTGGGGACACCTCTTCTCTCGGGAAATCGGTGACAGTAACCTCATTTAGCTGGTCTAGCTTGCAATGAGGTTACTGTCAACTCATTCCTACCGGGTAAAGTCCTAACATCCAGAGCAAAACCCACACTCCAAAGGCAGACTCTTTCCCGTGTGCCACAGCCAGGAGTTGGAGCCAGGGACACTCAAAATTGAGTGTCCCCAAATCCAAATCATCATCGTTTCCCACCGCCCATGCCACCGCCCATACCACTGCCACCGCCCATGCTACCGCCCATGCCACTGCCACTGCCCATCGGATTCTTTCTGACGCCTTGCTCTGGGGGCTCCTCGGGCAGAGTCAACCCTTGCTCTTCGGCCCGGACCCTCATGCGCTCGTGGTGTTCCAAGCGAATCTGCTCCTGAGCTTCAACCGACTTTGCCGCACGCATCCGTTCTTGATATTCCAGACGTTCCTGTTCCGTCATCATTTGACTGCCATAGACATGATCTTGTGTTTGATCCTGAATCCGGTCCTGAGCCTTTATCTGGTCAGCAGCCACAGCGAATGCCGCCGAAAACAACAAGGTACAAACAAGTGCAACTCCAATCGTGAATAGTTTTTTCATTGTCTTCTCCTTTGTTGAATACGTGATAAGTGTTTTGCATGAACAATTAGACGGTACCAATACGAAGAAGTTTACACTTTTTTGGATCATTAGTTGTTGATTCTAAAAATTAATTTTCTGGGAGTTCTGAAGACACCTCACTTGTTGAAAAAGGTGAAAAGCAAAAAGGGCTCAGGCCTGGATGTCGCCTGCAACAAAAAGGGGTCAGAAAAAGGGGTCAGCCCCTGACATCGGACAACCCCAGCCGTTAAATGTCCCAAGTCGAGGGCTGACCCCTGCCCACTGACATCGAGAAAAAGGGGTCAGCCCCTGACATCGGACAACCCAAGCCGTTAAATGTCCCAAGTCGAGGGCTGACCCCTGCCCACCAAGTCGAGGGCTGACCCCTGCCCATGGATGTCGCTTGTTGAAAAAGGTGAAAAGCAAAAAGGGCTCAGGTCTGGATCTCGCCATTTTGCAAAGTTGCTCCCTTTCGATTGATCCAGAGTTGGGCCACTCAATATTGAGTGGCCCCAATTCAAATATCCGGTGTTATAGTTTGCCTATGAAACAATTAAGACGATGGTGTTTACTGCTGATATCTCTCTTCCTGTTGCTGGCGCAAGGTGCGCTGGCGCAAGGTGCGCTGGCGCAAGGGGGCTCACAAGATTTTGCATCCTGGCTCGAGTTGTTACGTAAGGACGCTCTATCCGCAGGGATTTCGCAAAAGATTCTGGATCAGGCTCTGGCCGAGCTTAGAGCCCCGGAGCCGCGGGTGATCGAGCTCGATCAAACACAACCGGAAAAGACGGCGTCGCTAGAAGATTATGTTGCGACCCGGGTCAGCGACGAGCGTATCGCCGAAGGACGTTTGATGCTACGCCGCTACTCCACCTGGCTGAACCGGGTCGAGCGGCAGTACCGGGTGCAAAAACGTTTCATCGTAGCCCTTTGGGGGATTGAAAGCAGCTACGGTAGGCACGCCGGGGAACATCCTGTTATCCCGGCACTCGTAACTCTGGCTTACGATGGGCGGCGCGGGGATTACTTTCGCAAGGAGTTGCTCGAGGGGCTGAAAATCCTCGATGACGGACATGTCTCTTTGGCGCGTATGCAAGGTTCTTGGGCGGGGGCAATGGGGCCTTTCCAGTTTATGCCATCTTCTTATCGCCACTATGCAGTCGATGCTGATGGCGACGGTCGCATCAATATCTGGGGGTCGGTTCCCGATGCGCTGGCCTCGGCGGCCAATTACCTTGCAAAAAATGGTTGGAAAAACGATCAAACCTGGGGGCGGCTCGTCAAGCTGCCCCGAAAGTTTGATGCTTCACTGAGCGGCCTGGACACCAGTTTGCCGCTGTCACGCTGGCAGGCCCTCGGTGTACGGCGCAGCAACGGCCGTGCGCTGCCCAGACGTCATTTGCAGTCTTCATTGATTATCCCCGACGGCCCAGACGGACCTGCTTACCTGGTCTATGACAATTTCCGGACGCTGCGTCGCTGGAACCGCTCGAATTCCTTTGCCGTTGCGGTCGGAACCCTTGCCGACAGTTTTTGACTCCGTGGTCACACCTTGCGCGGCACCAGCCTCAGCTAACCTCACCCAACTCAATCGTCAGGAATTCTTCCTTCGCCATCATCTCCCAGCACAAGTTTTTATCGAGGGGCTCAGAGGAGATAAAACAGGAGTTTTGCGCATAGGCTTTGTAGAGAGAGTAGTAGTCCGGTTCTCTGGCGAAATCACGATAGACGAAAAATTTCACGCCATCACTGAAGAGGCAATTGAGTGCCGAATATTTGTGTTTCTCTTTGATCACGGCAACTGAATCAAGAAACGCCTGGCCAAAATCTAAAACCTGGCCACTCATGACGTGATAAAAGAAAACTTCGGTATCACGGGCATCGGCACCAAGCCCCGGTAGCGCTATGTCGGGAATCAGACTCTGATAGTCGTAGACCACGCCGTTATGAAAAAACACGTTGTTGCCAAGGTGAAAAGGGTGGGCGTGGCGGGTGCTGGAGGTGTTTGCCCATGCGGATTTACGCAGGTGCAAAATCATCAGCGGGGAGGTCTGCATCGCGCTTAAGAGGCCATTGACCCTGTCGAGCTCTTCCTGCAGGTTGACGCCACTTTTATGGACAACCAGCTCCCCTTGTTGATAGAAGGCTAACCCCCAGCCATCTTCGTGTCCGGGAGGATCTTCAGCCATGACCATGCCGCTGCGCGTGAGCTCACAGAAGTGGGCCACGATTTTCTTATGCCTGGCATAGTCGAAATTGGTGATGCCGAGAACTCTGCACATAGACAGACTCCTAGAAAAACCACTTGGCGACAGTCACTGCCACAAGGATGCCGATAAAATCCGCAATCAGACAGACTGGCACCAGATAACGGGTTTTCTTGATGCTGACGGCGCCAAGATAGATGGCCAGCACATAGAAAGTCGTTTCAGCGCTTCCCATAATCACGGCCGACATATAGGTGGCCATGGAGTCAACGCCGGCGGTCTGGACGATGTCGGTAAAGAGCGCGGTCGAAGCGCTGCCGGAGAGGGGCTTGACGATCGCCATGGAGACTGCTTCGATCGGGACACCCAGGAAAGCGAACACGCGGTAGAAGGCATCCCTGAGATAATCGAAAGCCCCTGATGCCTGGAAACCTTTAATGGCGACGAAGATGGTTAAGAGATAAGGGAAAATCTTAAGAATAATCGCTGGACCTTCTTTGGCTCCGGCGACGAAGGAATCATAGACCCTGACTTTCTTGAACGTTCCATAGAGAACGGTAAAGAGAATAAAGAGCGGGATAATCAGCAGCGAGAGGTATTCAATGGTGGAGATCATCGAAATATCCTCCTGAACGCAGCCAGAACCAGCAGCGCGGTCATGGTTGAGATCGCGGTAGCGATCAGCACCGGAAGAACGACCGCAGCCGGATTGCTGTGCCCGTAGCTGGCCAGAATGCCAATCACGGAGAAGGGAATCAGCTGGATACTGGCGGTGTTGATGACGATGAACGTCATCATCTCAGGGGTGATGGTGCCTTTATCCTCATTGAGGGCATCGAGATCTTGCATCGCCTGGATCCCCAGCGGGGTGGCTGCGTTGCCGAGTCCGAACAAGTTGGCCAAAACATTTAGAGTGATCGCTGTAATCGAAGGATGATCGCCGGGAATGTTTTTAAACAAACGGCAGATGAGCGGTTTGAACAGGTGCGCGATGCGATAGATCAGGCCGGAGTCTTCGAGGATTTTCGTGATCCCCATCCACACCGAGATGATGCCCAGGAGATAGAGTGAAACTTCCACGGCCGATTTGGCGCCGTCGAAGATCGATTTGGTAAACGCCTCAAGATTGCCGGTGAAGATGGCGAAAACGATACTGACGCAAATCATGATCAGCCAGAGGACATTCATGCTTTTCCTCCGGGGAACGACATTTTTCTGATCAAAAGCTGCTTGCGTCCGGTATTCAACTCAACTTCGGCACCGATCGGTAAGGTGATCTTGTTGGCGACATGGCCGATGTTGGGACAATGCAGCACCGGAAAGTTGAGCTCCATTTGTGAGGCCAGAATATCATAAACCTGCTTGCTTCTGAGGCCGCGAAAATCGCCGAGAATGAGCGCCTTGATCCCGGCGAATTTACCGGCAAGCAGCCACTGGGTCAGATAGCGATCGACCTCATGCAGCTTTTCATCGACATCTTCGAAAAACAGAATCGATCCTTGCGTCTCGATCTCCCAGTCGGTCTTGATCAGGGCGGTTAAGGTAATCAGGTTGCCCCCTTTCAGAATCCCTGTGGCCGAACCAGGGTGATAGACTTTGCAGCGGGCTCCTTTGAGGAGGTTTTGTTCCGGATAGCCTGTGACGGCGTTGGTAAACGACTTCAGTGTGAATGACGTTGGCGTGTCCAGGTTGATCAGCATGGGGGCATGCAGGGCAACCATCCCGGTGCGCTCAAAGATCGGATTGAGCAGGGCGCTTAAGTCGCTGAAGCCGGCGATAATTTTAGGGTGTCTTTTAATCAGGTCGAAGTCGATGAACGGCAGGGTTTTCATAGCACTGTAGCCGCCGCGCAAGGCCAGGATAATATCGACTCCGGGATTTGCGAAGGCGTCATGGAGCTGGGCCGCCTTCTCTTGCGGCGAGAGGGGCCGTTGCGGGAATTCGGGGTTGATCACGTTGAAACCAAGCTTGGTGAGCTGCTTGATGCCCGCGCTGAAGTCACGCTTCTTCTTGATCAAATAGCTGGGCGCGATAATAAAGACGTTGTTCAAGGGAAATCTCCACAATACGAACCTTATAAAGAGGCTTTAATTTATCTCCAATCAGCTCCAATTACAACCGGATTGGAGCGGTGGCTTTTGTGCATTATTCTTGCCAAACAGGTTGCACACTTTTATAACTTGAATCAGTGAGTTCATCATCGCCGGAGTTGATCCTCTTATACCTGGATACCTTTGATGCCTTTTAAACTAACGCTATTGTCACTCTGCCTCTTTTGCCTGATCTCCTGTGCTGCGCTTGGTGCAGAGCAGACTCTGGTCAATCTCGGTCGCTGGAGCAACCCGGAGCTCGCGCAAATCATCGCCACGGCACACCAGCTTGACGCTGCTGGCGAACAGATTGTTGAGCTCTCCTCTCACTTCATTTCGACCCCTTATGTCGCAGACACTCTGATCGGCGATTCACAAAAAGCGGAAAAACTGGTCATCAATCTGGCCGGGTTCGACTGTTTTACCTTGCTTGATACGATCGAAGCCTTGCGTCGCGCATCAGAACTTGACGATTTTTCTAAACAACTAAGACAAGTTCGCTATCGCGATGGCAAGGTGACCTATCCCAACCGTAGACACTTTTTCAGCGACTGGGTTACAGGCGATAGTGCCAGGATCGCAGATGTGACCGCAGCCGTGGGGCAGGGCAGAGCTCAAGTTGTCGTCAAGCAACTCAATCTTAAAAACGACGGCAGCCATTGGTTGCCAGGCGTCAAGGTTGCGCGGCGTGAAATGAGCTACATTCCCACCAACAAAATTGACATGGAATTGTTGTCCGCTCTGCAGACGGGCGATTATCTTGGCATATACAGTGATCATGCCGGTCTCGACGTCAGTCATACCGGGGTGCTTGTTAAAGCAGAAGATCGTTTCATCCTGCGCCATGCTTCATCACGCAAGGGCGTGCGACGGGTCGTTGACATCGATCTGCTGGAGTATTTGCAGGGCAAACCGGGGTTGGTGGTCTATCGTGCCAGGTAGAGTGAATTTGGGGTGTTAGGGTCGGACCAGTGTTGGACACTCCCTCTTGAGTGCCTCAAAGAGTCCATTGCTGGCAATGTTTTAATCCTCCAGAAATTGACAATCACCGTCCTTCTGGCGTATACAAGATCGCCGTTCCTCAGTGGAAGATGGTTGTCGCCGGTTGTCGCCCGCTGTGGCTTTACTTTCTGCAGTTGCCGCCTGATTAAAACCATACATTAACACTCTGTGTGTTCAAATTTCCCTAAAAGAGAGTTTATCTAATGTTCAACCTGAAACCCGAATCCGTCGCTCAGTTCGAGCGCCTGATGAGTTCCGTCGAGATGCTATTGCCGAAAGCGGTCAAACCGGTCGACTGGTCTTCCTGTTGCGCCGCCAACTGGCGCCGGCACTCCTTCTCCGGCTACCTTGAGCCGGTCAAGATGACCGACAGCACCCGACTTGATCAACTGCTCGGCGTCGAAGAACAGAAGCAGATCATGGTCAACAACACCAAGCAGTTCCTGCAGGGGCTGCCGGCCAACAACGCACTGTTGTGGGGTTCCCGTGGGACCGGCAAATCGTCGATCATCAAGGCAATTCTCAACGAGTTCGGTGACCAGGGGCTTCGGATCATCCAGGTGGAGAAAGAAGACCTGATTTACATCTCGGAGATTTTTGCCGCCGTTGAGGACCAGCCGTACCGCTTCATCATGCTCTGCGACGACCTGACCTTCGAAACCGGCGAACTGGCTTATAAGATGCTCAAGAGCGCGCTCGACGGCTCAGTCTATTCCGCCCCGGACAACGTGCTGATCTATGTGACCTCCAACCGACGTTTCCTGCTGCCCGAATACGACGGCGACCACCTCGGCGGCAAGTACGTGAAGGGCGAACTGCAGCAGAGCGAGATCATGGAAGAGAAAAGCTCGCTCTCTGACCGCTTCGGCATCTGGGTCCCTTTTCATGTCTTCTCGCAAGAGCGCTACCTCGAAGCGGTCAAACTCTGTGTCGCAGGCTGGTGCGAAAAACTCGATCGAGAGATCCCCTGGGACGTCGATCTAGAGCGGGCCGCGATCAAATGGTCGCATGACAAGAGCAAACGCTGTGGTCGGACCGCCTTCCAGTTCTCAAAGAACTGGGTCGGCAAGTACCTGCTGAAATAATTTCGACGCGCCGGTATCCTCGATTGCCACCCGGGCGCCAAAGCCTTCTCAAGGACCATGAATCTTAATCGGCAGCGCTTGTTTGATTAGCCAATGGTTTTGTCGCAAAAGAGTACTTCCTTATAACGTTGCTGGGGGACACCTCTCTTAATTGTTGAGCCAAACTTCGGGGATGCAGGCATAAGTCTGAAGTCTTAAAACGAAAGCGCCCGGTCTGTGTAGACCGGGCGCTTTGTTTTGTTGTGCAACCGCACTTTGCGGTTAAGGGCAGGGCGGGTTATTTCTTATAGGCCGTATTGTCGCTCATCCCTTGGCGAATCTCCGGGTCGAGGATGCCACGCTTGATTGCGTCCTTTTCCCATTCTTTAAGCAGTCCCTTCTTAAAGACCAACTTCTCATCCACGAGCTTCTGGAAGGGAACCCCGGCCAAAGCCTGAGCTTTCTCTTTGGTAGAGAAGTCCGGGGTGACATAGTTTGTCGCATCATACTTGGTCAAAACTTTTGTCAGTTTGAGTCTGGCTGTCTGGGCAGCCTCGTTGGCGACACTGAGAATTCTCAGGGTCTCTTCCGGGGCATGATAGAAAGAACCGTGGCTGGCGATAGCATAATCCCAACGCCACTGGCCGTGACGGATGTCCAACAAAATTCCAGCCATCTCTGCTTCGGTTGCACCGAGCCGCCAGGCTTCGCCCGCTTCAAGGTGGGCTTTGGCCAGATTGTTCATGGCGATTTCCATTAATTGTTCTTTTCGCTCCAGTTTGCGAGCGACGATTGCTTCGAGCAGTTCCGGACTTTCATCGTGACAGTTGGCGCAGGTGTCCAGCATCTGGGAGAGGCGGCCTTTGATCTGGTGGTCCGTAACGGTTTCGCCGTCAATCTTAATGTCAGGCATGTGACAGTCGGCACAGGTGACACCGTTTTGCGCGTGAATGCCGCTCTTGAAGATTTCGTAGCCAGGATGCTGTGCTTTCAGCATTGGAGTCTTGCTGATCTTGTGGGTCCAATCTTTAAACTCAAGCGCGTCGTAATATTCCTCCATGCCCTCAACAGTCAAACCGTTGGCCCAGGGCAGGGTGACGACTTTTGCGACTTTTTCGTTGCCAGCGGCATCGGTCCAAGCCGTCGATTTGAAATAGTACTCGACGTGGCATTGGGCGCAGACGAGTGAGCGCATCTCGGTTTCACTGACTTTCGCCATGTCAAGGCCAGCACTCTCAAACCCTCTTTCCAGCGAAGGCCTACCAACAGTCAGTTCGGCTGTCTTGCTGTCGTGACAATCAGCACAACCGACGGAGTTGACGATTTCATTTCCGTACTTGGCCCACTTGCCGGTAAAGAATTCAAGCTCACCGTCCTCTTGAATCATCCGCGGAACGTCAGGAGATTTACAGGTCCAGCAAGCAGTCGGCATGGGACCGGTCTTGGCGTCAACGGGTGCACCGGTCCGCAGTGAGTTCTGATTGCTCTGCAGGGCGTAAAAGTGACCTCTGGGGGCATTGTAGTCCTTGGCAAAACCGTAACCGGCCCACAGCACCGCGAGCTGAGGTTTTTTCTCCAACAGGTCAGTGATCTCAGCGCTTTCGGAAGTTTTTTTCCAGGTACTGTATTGGTGAGGGTAAAAGGATGCCCAGTCCCGGTTATTGCTCTTGACCTCATCTTTACTAGTCATGGGTGCAGCCTGAAGAGTGGCTGTGCCGATAAAGACCAGAGCAGCAAGGATGCCGACGGAACGGATGAATACTTTGTACATGTTTCCTCCTGTGATGATACGCAAGTTTTCGCTACCATAGCCGAATCAATTATTTCAGAGATTTGACGCAAGTCAAATTTGCTTAAAAAGATATGCTTCGTTTGTGCATTCCAAAGAGTGGCCAGTCAGTGCGTCTGTTTACATGGTATGATGTGAGAGAAGTAAATTTTTGAAGCCTTACCCCTAAATTTAAAGAGTGGAGGAACAAGATGCCCCATGTTGTTTTGGAAAACATCAATTCAGTCACTGAGGTTTTGGATAGTATTGTTGCGTTTACAACGAAGATAGAAGGTGGTTTTCTCAAGGTGACCGACACATACATAAATTCAGGTCAAAACAAAGCGCTTGTTGAATCTCTGGCCATTGAAAACAACAAAAATCAAAGTTTTTTTGTCGAACTGTCGCAGAAAAAAACCAGTCTGACGGTCAGGTTGCTGCCACTCACCGATCCAGCTAAAACCCCCGGGGTGAAAATGATCATGGCGATGCTTGCCAAGCAGATCAAAGATTCCAATCCACAAGTTTGTTATGGGAAGACTAACTTGCAGGACTTTTTACTGGAATAGGGTGGCACTCCATGGCTGACTTTCTTAACGCACGGAGAACCGAATACTATGCCGAGTCTTAGACTCCTCTATCTCTTCGTTATCATGCTTTGCTGCGGCCTTGTCTCTGCCTCCTGTGCAGCGGAAAAGTCGTTGAACCCAGGGTTGGTCGAGGGCGAGCTGGTTGCTTGCCCGGACTCGCCCAACTGTGTCTCCAGTGATGCTCTAGACGAGAAACACCAGATCGCACCACTGATGTTTTCGATTCCCGCTGCTGAGGCTTGGCAATTATTGAAAGTGCAGCTTGCAACGCTTCCACGCACGGTCGTCGTCACTGACCAGCCCGGCTATCTTCACGTGGAGTGTCGGAGTGCGGTGTTTGGTTTTGTCGATGACCTGGAGTTTCAGCTGCGGGCTGCGCAAGGGCATATTGCCGTTCGTTCCGCTGCGCGCAGCGGCTATTATGATTTCGGTGCCAATCGACGGCGCGTCGAAGCATTGCGCTCGGCACTCCTCCATGTGGGTGTCGCCCCATAGCCTCTTACCGTGGCCAAGAGTTGCTCTCTAGTCGACCCCGATTACGGGACTCAAGGGCTTGCAGGGTTTTTGATTGACAGTTCTTTATTGCTTGCCATTAAAATGGCATTCCAGGGTAAGGCGCAGCTGGAAAGTTGCATTAAAATCAGGTCGATTTTAGGCTTAAAATCAGCAGGTAGGGATGATGCGCTGCGGTTTTGGTGCAGTCTTTGGCAAACGCTTTCAGAAATATAAGGCACGCTATGGAATGGGATCCCAATCAATATCCATATATTCAACAGCTGACCCCTGAATACGAAAAAGCGATTCGACAATCGCCCCTCCTCAATATCGATTCTCTGCTGATTCCTTCTCCCTATATCCTCGATAAAACCATCGATATCGACTACGAGCACAGCTTCGTGTGGGACGAAAAGGGGGAGTTGCTCGGCTATTTGCTGGTCTATGCCACGCCGGATCAGAAAACCTTCCACATCTACAAACTGGTGACCAACCCGTTCGGTCGAGGGAAAGGCATCGGCACGACATTCCTTCGCTTTCTTGCTCAAACGGTAACCCCTGATTCCCATATCTATCTCTATGTCTGGGAGAAGCTCTTAAGCTCGATTGACTTCTTCAAGACCAGAGGATTCAGCATCACCGATCTGGTTGTCTTCCGCAAAATGAAGTTTCACTTGATGTCGGTTACAGCAGAGACGCTCAGGGGAAAGTTGGCTGCAGAGAAACACCAGGATGTTTCTGTAGTCGAAGAGCTGAGCAAGGTGCGCCACGATGTGAAAAAATCTCTCAAGGTTCTCTTCGATATGACCGCCATGCTATCGGTCGGCAACTTCAACAAGGTTTCTGAGGATATTAACCGGGAAACCACAGCCCTTCTTAACACCTTGAATATGTACGAAGACAAGATTCACCTTTCACATAAAGTCTCTCTCAAGGAGCTGATCACAGAGCGAGTCATCCCCTTCATCGAAGCGGTGGATAGTTCTTGTGAGGTGAAGCTGATCCTTAAGTCGAAGATTGAGCCGGTGAACGGCAGTTACATCAGTTATAGCCGGGCACTGATCAATATTGTCTCCAACGCTCTGGATGCGATCAAGTCTGCGGGAAGACGTGGCGTACTCGAGTTTGTGCTGGAACAACAGGAAGACACCGTGACTCTGGCCATAACCGATAATGGTGCCGGGATCGCCGAGAAAAGCCTGAAAAAAGGGCCTGATCAGGTGCCGCTTTTTGTCGGCAAGTCAACCAAAGGAACCCATCCCGGTAAGGGGATCGGGACGCTGCAAACCTACGCCACCTTTGGTGCCGACCACATTGAGGTCACCAGCAAAGAAGGGGAGTTCACCAGGTGGACCATCAACCTGAAGAGAAGCAGTACCAGGGACACGGCGCTGCTGGCGGATCTGAGTACCCGATATGTCAGGTTGATCAAAACCACCCAAAAAGCCAAACTGACCAAAGAGACCAGCCGGAACGACATTACCATCTTCATCTGGCAACTCCGGCAAATGGAGCTGTTCAGTTTCGATCTGATTTACCATTTCAGCCGCTACAACAATATCCGCGACATTTTCCAGAACATCTGTCTCTATCGCTTTGGCGGTAAATCGTTCGATTTCCTGAAGGAAGAGTTGGGTAAGTGCCGTATCGATAACCACTCGATCAGATCGTGGCTGCTGGGCATAACCCGGCGTATCAACAAGTTCGATACCTGCATCATGCGGAATGTGCCGTTCCAGGAGTACAAAGACGTCCTGTTCCAAAGTTATGGCCAGGTCACCGACCGCACCATGATATTCACTCTTGATCCTGACACCGGGAATTTTTTTACGACTGACCGGAAACTTGCTGAACACCTCGACTTTGTGCCGTACCTCGGTCGCGAGAAGGACGACCTGCTCCGGGGCGAACTGGTTGGAGACATCAGAAACGTCCACAGTCCCATATACCTTGGGGTATGGACGGTCAAAAACCTTGACGACCTGCACCAAAAAATGAAGTTGATCCAGCGAGGTGCTCAACAGTTATTGTTGATGGGGCTTGAAAAAGAAAAGCGCATCGCCTTCTACAACACCACCTACAACAGATGTGAAAACGAGATTGATACCTTGCAGACAGTCACCCTTGGCGAAATGGCAACACTTGACGAGGCGGACTTCGGTCGGTTCATCAGGCCCGCAGACAGCGCGATGAGCGGACTGGTATCTTTTGAATGAGCCAAGGCTTTCTTGAAACCTGCTGCTTTAGCCTCATGACTATCTCGTGTTTTCCCTGAGTTACAAG
Organism: Desulfuromonadales bacterium; assembly: GCA_030145195.1. Taxonomy (GTDB): domain Bacteria; phylum Desulfobacterota; class Desulfuromonadia; order Desulfuromonadales; family BM103; genus JAQYVY01. The sequence goes on from JAQYVY010000011.1 coordinate 45,318, forward strand.
GACCTAAACACCTTTAATAGCTAAACAATATAGAGGCTAATGGTGTTTGGTTTGGAGGGTTTTTCTGCCAACAGAAATCACCAAAAGATCAACGAACAACAGAAGACACGCAGTGACACTCAACCTTGAGCGTCACTTTTTCATGCCCCGAAAAAACAGCTGTTTCTAAATCGTCTTCACTCGCATATACTTTGCCCATGTTCGGGCGACTGTACGGACATGACAACCCGGGATGACTGGATGTTTTCCCTGGCGGTTCGCATGAATCCTTTTAACCCGGACGCGTCCGCCGTCATCCACTAACTTTCGGGAGAGTAGCGGGGTCAGGGCTTGAGCGGTGCATCGCTTGTGACAATCAAGATCAGCCCTTTCGTTGGTTTTTCTTCTATCTGGCCAGCAGATAGGTCTATTAAACAGGGGAATATCTTATGCAGAAAAAACTTGTGTTTGTACTCTTGGTTGTCGCAATTATCGTTGCGGGGATCTTGGCTTATGCGCAGACGCAGTTGTTGCTGTAGTGAGCGAGTTCAGGTCACATCACTCTATCCGGGGCATGCAAATTCTGTGGCCCCAACATCTTTAGGAGCTTTAAACCGAAATGGCCGATGCAAAAATTAAGGTACAGGTAGAGGGCAATCAGATCCTGGAGGTTGTGGTTTCTGACAAAGCAGTCGATGCGATCTGGATTATCCTCGGTGAAGGTCTCAATAATGTTAAGTGTAAACTAACACCCACGCGCAACAGCCTGGCCTTTGCTGGCAGTATTATGGGTCGTGAAATCATCTACCAGCGGAGTGTTGCAGAGGTAAAAGCAGATATCGCCCAAGAGGAACATGATAGCTTTCAGTTTAGAACGCGGTAAGTGAATTGGGGGACATAACACCTCCGATATGGGGAGTGTCCCGGTTTCTCCTCTGACGCCCGTGATACCGGTGGCGTAGGAGCTGACTGGAACAAGGTCACGCCATGGTGATTTGCCGGGCAGATACGGTATTCCTGAAAAATTCCCGTAGAGGGTAGAATATGTGATGGAACTATTACTTCTGTGACGAAGCGAGAGGATCTATGCGTCAATGGCTGCTCGGGATACTACTCCTTCTTTTTTTGACGTCACTGGCGAGGGCTGAACCGATTGAGATGGGGGAAGCCTTCCCACGGGTGCCACTGCCAGCCCCGCTCGAAGCCGGGCAACGTAGTTACCTCGGCCTTACTGACGATCAGCCCTTTACCCTCGACCAGATTGAAGGCCGCCTGGTGCTGGTCGAGATGCTCAATGTCCTCTGTCCTCACTGCCGAAAGCAAACTGTGCCGTACAACCACCTTTACGATCTTCTGGAAAAGGATCCCGTAACCCGCGGACAGGTCAAAATGCTCGGTGTCGCGGTGGCCAACAGCGATGAACAGATCGATAATTTCGTCGTCATTTACGGCGTTCGCTTCCCGGTAGTTCCCGACCGCCGCTTCGACCTGCACCGAGCCTTGCGCGGTGGGCAGACACCCTTTTCCATCTATGTCTTGCGCGATGCTCCGGGCGAGGTTGGCGTGGTCGCCGACACCCATCTCGGCGAAGACCCTGACATGGATGAGCTCTTCGACTATTTAAAGTTTTTGCTGAACAGTCAGGTCGCCGAGTTCGCCGCCCTGGCCCCGAAAAAGCCGCTGACCCGGACAACCCTCGTTCCGCCGCAATCGGAGGCGGAAATTTCTCTGCGAATCAAAACCGCATTTGCAGCTCAAGGGGAGGGGGTGCAGAACTTCCACCAACTGGATCTGCCCAGCGGTCGTCGGGTCTATACTGCCAGCCTTATCCGCAACGACCGACGCGAGCCACTCTTTGCTGAAGTCACCAGTCGCTCCGCCATCTGTGACATCTGCCACAATGTCCATTTCTTCTACTTGTTTGACCGCAAAGGGATGGTGCTGGCTTTTGAACCGCTGCACCTGACCAAGTATGGCAATGTCGAGTGGAGCGAGACCGAACTCACATCCTTTCGCAAACGCGTGGTCGGTAAGCCGCTGATAGGCACCTGGAACTTCGATCCCAAGCTGGATGCCGTGACCAGCGCTACCATGACCTCGGCGATCATATTCAACAGCCTTGATGAAAGTCAGAAGTTGCTGGAGGAGCTCAGGGCTCTAGGTCTGCTTTAGACAACGTTCGCCAGCTTGAACAACCTCAAAAGCAGAACAAATTATGGGGACACACTCTTTGTGTGACCCCATTTCTCTGCCCTGCTTGTGGTGAACAGGTACGCACGACAGCCCTTCAGTGGACTTTCTTCCGCTCAATCCTGCGCGACTGACTCCGGACACCTTTAGATTAACGTAAGAATATTGATAAATTATAATTTAATCCTGATCCTCCTCATTTTTAAATTCAAGATAGTATTAAAACCCATAGAGTTCAGTCTGTTGTCTCTTTACATAAAGAATCTAACGATAAACCTTCTACATACACCGGCTACCATAGGTCCATTATTCTTACAGGTTGTGATTGTGCGGCATTGAAATTGCTAAATTACGTTTTATGCATATTTGCCTTATTGGATTGGTCAGTGTAGGGCACTTAATGCTTTAGAGCATACTTAAGTGCGTTGGATAAACGTTGACAGCGTGATGGGTTTTGGTTGAGGCGTTCTGGTTGCGCTAAAACACGTAAAAAGAACGTTATATTGAGAAATTATTGTCCCGGCGCCTCTGTACCAACCAACGGGTTCATGGTTTGAGTTTGCTTCAGCACCCGCACCTTGGTTGATGTCTTTATCACCGCCTGCTTCGTGACGTGGATACAACATTATGCTGCGATTTCTTTCGTCTGGAAAGATTGGCCTGACTCCAGAGGTCCTTAAAAAAGTACTGCTATCTCGCGAGGCAGAGCAAGAGAAGCTGTTTGCTATTGCTCGCAAGGTGAGAGATGAACAATTCCCTTCTCTTGAGGTTGAAATTCGGAGTGTTGTTGAGATCGGTAACTGTTGTCGTCAGAGGTGTCAGTTCTGTGAAAATGGCACCATTCCTTATCGTAGCAACTTCAGGCTTGATACCACCAAATTGACAGAAGCCGCAGTTCATGCCTACCAGCTTGGCCGCCGGGTTATTGTGATCCAGTCCGGTGAAACTGCAAGTCAGGCCTTTGTTGAACCTCTTTGTCGCAGTGTTGAATCGATCAAGTTGCTCTGTCCTGACATGCAGGTCATTCTCTCTCAGGGCAGTCTTAAACCTCATCAACTGCATCAGTTAAAAAAGGCCGGAACTGATCGCTATATCCTCAAGTTTGAGACCTCCAACTCGGAACTGTACCGAAAGCTCAAGCCGCGCGACAGTCTCTTGAGGCGACTTGAACGGATATCTCTGTTGACCTCGCTCAGTTTTGTTGTCGGATCAGGCAATATCGTGGGGCTTCCGGGACAATCTCTGGATGATATTATCGACGATCTGTTGTTTGTGGCACACAGCCAATGGCCTATGGTCAGTGCCAGCGTTTTTGTCCCCGGTCGTGGCACTGCTCTTGCCGAAGAGCCCGCTGGCAGCGTAGAGCTTACCCTTAATGTTATGGCTCTGTTGCGTATCTTGGTGCCAAAAGCCTATATCCCAACACCTAGTTCTCTTGAGCACTTGCAGCCCGGGGGACAACTGCGTGGCTTGATGGCTGGAGCGAATACAGTTAATGTCCAAGATGATGCTCTGAGGATGAATCGTGAGAATCGCCCTCTGGACTCATCTGGACGTTTTACTCCAGATCAAAAGCATCTGGTTGAAATCGTCAGTGCCGCCGGTCTGCTTTTGCCGGAATTGGTTTCCTGACGTTTCCTTTCTCCCTTCTCCTTTTTCCTGAAGAAATATTGTTGCCTGTTCGTTCTTAATGGTCGTTATTCGTTCCTCTCTGTCCGGCCTGATTTTGAGCAGTCAAGACTGCTTGCGCCGTTTTTGGCGAAAAAAGAAGACAAATGATATGCGTAGGATTGGTGTGTTATTGTTTTATTCAGGAGACGGCTCTCTTGTATTATATCTACATATTAAAGCCCCCTAAAAGTTGATAACTTATAACGACTATCGCCACGTCATTTCTACCGAGAAAGGTGGTTACGACTGGTCTTTGATCGTCCGTGGCGGCTATTGGTATGTCTATTCTGGCGCATCAAGATATTCCACCGGCATTGGGGCTGTTTTAGACGACTGGCAGCATGTCGCTGTCACCGTCTGCCCGGATAGCGACAACACCCTCAAACCCGGTTACCACGCCAGCATGGGCCGATGGTGATAGCACCTGCGCCCCGTAGCCCTGACGAAAAATGTAGCTTCCAGTAAGATTGTTTTATAGACTCTTGCACATATGTTACGTGAATTTTTCAGATACCTGTTGTTCCTGATCCTGATGTTGCCCCTCTTTGGCACCGGGATTTTACGTGCTGAGGTTATCGACACAGACACTGTCTGGTCTGGTGAAATCTTTGTCGCTGACAAGATCATCGTCGACAAAGGGGCCACCTTGCTGATTGCCCCAGGTAGCCGGGTGACCTTCCGTCCGATGCCTGAGGGCGCTAAAAAAGGTGGTGGTCGCCTGATAATCTTCGGCCGCCTGATCGCCCAGGGCACAGAGGAGGCACCGATCTTCTTTACCTCGGCTGCCACAGCTCCTCAAGCCGGTGACTGGGAAGGCATCCGTTTTGAAAAAGCTGACCAACGGGTCAGCCGTGTTGACTTTTGCATCATTGAATACGCCCGGACTGGCATCAGTGGTCGCTATTCCGCCCTCCAGGTCGCAAAAACTCATTTCAGAAACAACCTGATCGGACTTGCCGCACGCAACGGACTCAAGGGTAGCCTTTTCGACTGCCTTGCCACAACCAATACTGTCGGTGTGCGTTTCGAGCAGAACAACCTACTGAGAGTGGTGAACTGCCGAATTGAAAATAATCAGGGCAGCGGTATCGTCTGCTCCAACAGTTCGCCGATCATTCAGAACTCTTCAGTCATTTCTAACGGCGAGCACGGTGTCTTCTGTCTGCGCGGTTCTTCCCCTTTAATCGAAGACAACCTGATCCGCGGCAATCAGTACGGTGTTTGGGCTGAGATGAATTCCAGCCCGACCATTCTGCTCAACGAGATCGTCAATAACGACACGGCGATCGGTCTGGAGCGTCTTTCCTTTGCTGTTATTGAGGCCAATCTTATTCATCAGAACAGGATCGGCCTCTTCTGTAACCTTGGCGGTTACCCGCATATTCACAAGAACAATATTTTTGACAACCGCGAACTCGCCATCGACCTCGGCAGTAATCAATCAATTGTTGTCGCCAGAGAGACGCCTTTCGACCGCAGGGCTGCGATGAACCTGCCGGTGCCAGGTCAAACCAAAGGTCAGCCTGACGAGGATCTTGACGTTGACTCTTCATTCCCCACCGAAGGCTTGATTGATGCTTATGGTAACTGGTGGGGCCGGGGAGCGCTTAAAGAATTACGGTCTGGGGAAGCCAACGTCAGCTTCTTTGAAGATGGTTACGATACGGCCAATTTATCCTACATGAACAAGACCTATCCGCGCGATCGGGTCGGCTATGCCGGTTGGTTTGAGCGGCGGATTGAACAGTCTACGCGTCGAACTGTTCAATACTCGGGAGTTAAGGGCCGGGTTCTTCTCGATGAAAGCCCTGTCGTTGGTGCCAGGGTTCATGTCTACAGTGTCAATGACACGACATTTGAAAACGAGGGGATGACTTTCTCCGCACCGACTGGCTCTGATGGTCAGTTTCTCCTGCCTCTTAAGTCGGGCAGTTACCGTCTGATCGCGATAAAATCTGTGCCACCCACCATTAAGCCGTCCTTTGCTTCCGAAGTCATTGAGAGGCTTTCCTCGATCAAGCCTGTTGTCGTCACTACAGAAGAATTCATCAGTGTGAATATCCCCCTTAAACCTTCCTTTAATCCTGAGGTTGAGCCTCAACAGTGGACACCATAAGTCAGTTCAGACATGGTCTTTGTCTGCTTTCAGACCCGTTTCGTCTGGACTTTCTTCATGTCGATGGCTACTCTTTGTAAGGCAACTTGATTGATCCCAACGAAACGAATATGCAAATGTTTGATCTCCTTGTAAATATATCCCCCAAGCAAAAAGTCTTCCTCTCCGCAGTGCGTGCGGCCATGGAGCAATGTTTTGGCGCGGATCAAAGACGCATTGATCATGCCCTGCAAGTGTCCAGATATGCTGGAAAGTTGTTGCCCTACATCGAAGCGGACCCGGTACTGACTTTAACCTCTGCGTACTTGCACGATATCGGTATCCATGAGGCAGAACGCAAACACGGCTCCAACGCTGGCAACTGGCAGGAGCTTGAGGGCCCGCCCATTGCCAGCGCAATCCTTGCTGAGCTTGGAGCCGAGTGCAGATTCATCGAACTGGTTGCCGAGATCGTCGGCAATCATCACACCTCATGTGCCGTTGATTCTGCGGAGTTTCGTATTATCTGGGATGCTGATGCTCTGGTGAACTTTGCCGAAGTGTTGCCCGCGAAAAGTGCGGAGCAGGTTGAAGCCCTGCTGCGGCGACATATGGTCACTGAAGCCGGGTTTCAGATAGCCCGCAAACTTTTTCTTGAAGAGGGGAAATCCTAGCCAATGGCCGCAATGACCCTGACCCGAAGCTTTACTCTGACCGTACGCTACGCCGAAACGGACGCTCAAGGCGTTGTTCATCACGCTAACTACCTGGTCTGGTTTGAAGAGGGGCGCTCGGAATTCTTGCGTCAACAAGGTTGCTTTTACAGTGACATGGAACGAGACGGTTTTTTCGTGATTGTTGCCAAGGCTGAAGTCGATTACCGTGCGCCGTCTTATTACGAAGATCGCATCACCATTGCGACTACGCTGGAACAGGGTAAGGGGCGCATGATGGTGTTCTCGTATCGAGCAACCAATCAAGAGGGTGTTCTGGTTGCTGAAGGACGAACCCGCCATCTGGTGCTTGATGCCGAACGTCGCATGGTGTCTGTCCCGGATAGATATGTAGAGATTTTATATAGGAAGGACTCATGACGGAATCTAATAAGTTGTCTAAGGGGTTGGTTCAGGTTTACACCGGCAACGGCAAAGGCAAGACCACGGCATCTTTAGGATTGGTCTTCCGCGCTTTGGGGCACGGCCTGCGTATTCATGTGATGCAGTTTATGAAAGGGCAGACGACTTATGGTGAGCTTGAAACCGCGAAGATTTTTGCCGACAGGTTGACAATTGAGCAGGTAGGCACGCCAAAATTCATCAAGGCTGGTCAGCAAACCGCAGCGGATCGTGAACTGGCCCAGTCAGCTTTCGCCCGTGCCCAGATGCTGGTTGCCAGTGGCGATTACGATCTGGTGGTACTCGATGAGCTGAATTGTGCCATTGATTTCAATCTGGTAGAACTTGAGGCGGTCAAAGAATTGATTCGCAGCAAACCTGCACACACCGAACTGGTCATCACCGGCCGCAATGTTCACCCTGACATCATCGAACTGGCCGATCTGGTCACCGAGATGCGTGAGATCAAGCATTATTTTAATGCCGGGCAGGCAGCAAGGGTAGGGATAGAGTCTTAAAACCAGCTTATCGCTAGTCTTTGATTCTCATTGACAGTCTATAGTGATACTGCTATAAAAATTCTCCGCTTATGGCGGTTCCAATTTACACATAATGCAGGTATAGCTCAGTGGGAGAGCATCCGCCTCACACGCGGAGGGCCGTTGGTTCAATCCCAACTACCTGCACCATATAAGATAGAGGATACGGCAATTTACCGTATCCTCTTTTTTATGTCCGGGGCCTTAACCTCTGGCGGTTCACGTGAGTAATGACACGACGACCAGCAGAACCAGACAACTCAAATTCTAGCAACCTGTCGGACTATCAATGAACAGGCTGCTAGCACGACAATCCAAAATGTGAAAATGGCATGTCCTTTGCTGAATCAATAATGTGACAGCTATCCAAGTTAGCAGACCACTGCATACAGAGGAGACCGTCATGAATCTGATAAATATTGATGTTGCAAAATGTGAACGTGCTGAGAAGGAAGTTATTGAAGGTCTTTGTCTTTCCTACGATATGATGAAAGGAATCTGCCTTGAGACCATGCAGGAATGCGATGGTCTCGTAAAAGCTGAAGAAAATTAGAGGGATATGGCTTCAAACCCTTTTGATTGAAATGCAGACTTTCGCTGGTTTTTAGTTTCCATTAGCCTTCTTTGCTGCGCTTGTTTATTATTGGCTATTCCTGGAACCCAGGTTGCCCCGTTCCCCTTGATATTCTCCTTTTAACCGTATATTGTTACTCTGTTGTCACGCTCAGGTTACATTCTTTGGCGGACCAACAATGCAAGATTTGCGTTATTGTTCTCTTGAATGCTTTGGTTCAAGTGACAAAATATCGTAACCTGCTGAACTCGTGGAAATGAAGAGAAGTGTACAATTTATGACGAACTACAGTGATTTATATCAAAAAACAATTCTTAAATGGGGAAAGACTGCTCAATATGACCAGGCGATTGAAGAATGCGCTGAATTGATTGCATCTCTACAGCATTTTTCCCGAGGCAAAGTTGACGATCAGGCGGTTATCGATGAACTTGCCGACGTCACGCTCATGATTGGGCAACTTTCATGGATGTTTGGTCAAGAACGGGTGACGCTTGCGGTAGAGAACAAGATAGAAAAATTGAATTTGCTGTTGGACGAGTAGTCACCCTACAATTCATGTCTAATTTAACTCGATTTTTCCTTTAATTACTCTCTCAATCGATATTGATTTAGCTGTATGGCTTTCTGTTTGATCTTTGTGTATACGCTTTCTCATGGATTTGTTCATAGTAAGGAGCCCCCGGTAAATGATTCAGAAAAAGCTCAAAATTCTGTTGGTCGATGATGTTGACTTTTTTCGTGATGTCATGCGTGATTATTTTAAACGAACACCGGCTGATATATGTATGGCTTCCAGCGGCGAGGAAGCCATTGATTCCGCCTTGCGTGAGAGACCCGATTTGATCTATATGGATGTTTCCATGCCAGGAATGGACGGTATTGAAACCTGTAAAAAGCTAAAAAAACATCCAAGTCTCAGTAGAATTCCGGTATTGCTGGTTTTTACTCAAGATCGTGATGCAAAGATTGCTGATGTTGAAAAATCAGGTTGTGATGGTTACCTGACCAAACCCTTCGGTCGGGAAGAGTTCCTTAACCTGGGTCATCGCCATCTCTTTAATATTGAACGTCGTGAGCGGCGGGTTCCGTGTCAGATGACGGTTGATTTTGAGATCAATGGATCTCGTTATAAGGCCCGTGGACTCGACATCAGTCTGCATGGCCTCTATGTTGAATTTCGTGACGAACTGCCGCCGAACAAGCGTGTCGAGGCCTCCTTCCTACTGCCGACCATTAGCTCAAAACCGGTCAAGCTCAAGGGCCTAATCGCCTGGGTCAATCAAGGTTTTCCGCGGCAAAATCTGACCATACCCCAGGGTTTTGGGATCGAAATTCAGTCAATCGATATGGAGTCTGTCGACATTATACGCGGTTTTTTGGAGAAGAATTGAGCTTATGATTACTCCCAATATACTGGAAACACTTCGAAATCGACGTAGCATTCGTAAATTTGAAGATCGCCTTGTTGAAGCAAAAAAGGTTGATGCCCTGATCGAGGCGGCGTTACGTGCGCCCAGTTCGCGCGGTACATACCCTTGGGAGTTTATCGTTGTCACAGATCCGGTCCTGTTGCGCCGACTCGGGAAAGCTAAAGAACATGGGGCGGCTTTTCTTGCTGACGCGCCCATGGCTGTCGTGGTTGCTGCAGATCCCGACAAGTGTGATGTCTGGACGGAAGACTGTTCTATTGCCGCGATCCTGTTGCAGCTCGCAGCCGAAGAGCTTGGTCTGGGCAGCTGCTGGGCACAGATCAGGCTTCGTTCACATGACACGAAAGAGTCCGCCGAGGACTATCTCAAGAAGATGCTCTGTTTGCCTGATACCTATATCGTGGAATGTGTAATCGGTATTGGTTACCCTGGCGAGCAGAAGAGTGGGCATGCTCGGGAAAGTCTACTTTTTGAGCGTGTTCATTGTAATCGTTTTTCGGCTTAAACAGAATCAGTGCCTCTGGCACTAGCGAAAGAGCATCTCTTTGTTATCCTCTAATTGAGCTTAACAATTGGAGGTGCAATTATGACTTATAGTGAATCACGTGTTTACAAAAAGATTGAAGTGGTTGGTACTTCGCCGCTTAGTGTCGAAGGAGCCATTCAGGAAGCCGTAAGCCGCGCGCAAGGCTCTCTCAAAAGACTCTCCTGGTTTGAGGTTGAGGAAGTTAGAGGCCACATTGATGAAGACGGCAAGGTTTCTGAATATCAGGTGATTTTGAAAATAGCCTTCGAACTTTCCTGAGCAGGCTCGTCCTTTTTAAATAATTTTATCCGAAAGATTGTGTGTCTTTGAGACAACCCTACCGGTGACATCTTTGTGCCACTGGCAGGGTGTTTTGGCGTTATGTCCGTAGATTTAATTTCAACGCGTTGTCCAACGCAATTCCCCAATATTTTTTTAGTTTATCGAAGTCATGTCAGGTGCTTTTTGTATCCATCCGTAATGATACGTGTTTTTGCACTCCTTGACAGGTAGCCTGAATCTCGCTGTGAGAAATATTTGAGAAATTTTCGAGTTGGAATGACTATTGCTCTTATTTACTGTAAATGCGATTCTAACAGCTATTTTTTAGAAGGAATAATTCGTTTATGCTACAAGATAAATCAACAACGTTCAACGGTACGATGAATCGTCGCCAATTACTCAAAACTGGTCTGCTGGCTTCACTTGTTTGTTTGACTCCGATTCCCGTTTGGGCTCGTTACGACCTGCTCGGTTCCAGCGAGCGCAGTTTGAGTCTCTTTAATACTCACACCGGCGAAAAATTGAAGCGCGTTGTCTATTGGGAAGGTGGCGATTATCTGCCTGATGCATTGCACTCAATTAGTTACCTGTTGCGTGACCATCGTGCCGATGAGGTCAAGCAGATAGACCCCCAAACCATTGACATGCTCTTTGCGTTGAAACAAAAGTTTTCGATTGAGCAGCCCTTTGAGATTATTTCCGGTTACCGCTCACCGCAAACGAACCGTTTGTTGCGGAGTGCCAGTAACGGCGTGGCTAAAAAGAGCTTTCATATGCAAGGGAAGGCTATTGATCTCCGTCTGCCTGGAGTCCCTTTGCAAACCTTGCGCAAGGCGGCTTTACAATTGAAGTTGGGTGGCGTTGGTTATTATCCAAAATCTGATTTCGTTCATGTTGATATTGGGGCGGTACGTTCCTGGTAGTAGGTCTCATCTGTGATGATGACGTCTTTATCTGATATGTGATTATTTTGATTTGCAGAGACATGTGGTTCTCAGAACTTTTGAGAGAATACACTCATTGACCATAACTGCCGTCATGCCTGAGCCTTCCGGCATAACGGTTTATTGTTTGTGGTTCCCTGAGTTTTTTCGCTCTTTGGAAGGCTACTGAAATGGCGCAAAAGAAGAAACAGTCCAAGCAACGCTCCTCTCAACAACAACCGCAAAAAAAACAGGACAGTATTCTTAAGGAAGCCTGGGACAACATGTCCGAGGATTTCAATAAGTTGATGCCGGAGAAACTTCGGCAGCGTCAGGACAAGAAGAAGTTTGTGCTCTGGCTGTTTGTTCTGGAATTGCTTGTTTTTGGCGTGATCGGGAAATTCGTTTATGAATGGTGGCTGGGGAATTAAACGATGTCTACTCTTCTATCATTAATTAAGGTCCTTAGTCATGCCAAGTGAACCGTTTTCAAAGCAAGCGGATGAATTGATCAACCAGTTGTCGTCTGGTTTGTCAGTTGCGCGCGGCGAAGATTTTTTTCCGACGATGACCAAGTCTCTGGCTTTGCTGCTTCACGCTGATTATGCCTTGATCGGTGAATTGGTTTCAACCGAGCAGGAACAGATCAGGTCTCTGGCCTTTGTTGTGGATGGGGCGCTGGCTGAAAATTTTTCTTATACTCGCAAAGATACCCCTTCTGAGCAGGTCATTAACGGTAAAGCTTCTGTTTACGCAGGGGGTATTCAGAAAAAGTTCCCGAAAGATCCGTTGCTTGTTGAACTGGGTGCTGAGGGCTATCTCGGAATCCCCCTCACCAGTTTTGACGATGAACCCCTTGGAATCGTTAGTGTCCTCTTCCGACAACCCATTTCGAACCCAACTCAAGTTGAGAAGTTACTGCGGATTTTTGCTGGTCGGGCCAGCAGTGAACTGGAACGACGGCGATATCATGCGGTTCTTGACCGGAGGAAGCGTGAATTAAAGTTGCAGAGCCAACAAAACTTCCGCAGGTTTTACGAGAACAGCCCCCTGAGTTTTCAAACCCTTAATTCTGAAGGCCGGTTAGTCGATGTCAACCCGGCGTGGGTTGACACCTTCGGTTATCGTCGGGAAGAGATTCTCGGGCGGAAGTTCTCAGCTCTGATGACAGACGAGTCGGCAGCCTTGTTCGCACAGAGGTTTCCTCTTTTTAAAAAGCATGGGGAGGCCCGAGATGCGGCCTTTGAAATCATCTCCAAGTCTGGTCATACCTTACAAATCCTCTTGCAAGGGGGAGCCAGTTATGATGAGCGCGGAAAGTTTCAGCACTCCAACTGTATCCTCGCTGATGTGACTCAGTCACGCAGGGCCGAAGCCAGAATTCGGAAAAATGAAGAAAAGAACCGTTTGATGTCTCGGCAGTTTCAGGCCCTGCTGGACTGCATCCCTGACCGCATCCTGCTGCTTGATCCCGAATTGCGTATCGTTTGGACGAATCAAAAAGAGGGTTTTCAGCAGACGCCCTTCCCAAAGAACCCGAAAGGGACCTTCTGTTATGAGGCGATGTATGGCAATACCATTGCCTGCCCAAAGTGTCCGGGAGCTCAATGTTTTGAGTCAGGTGAAGTTGTGCAATACGAGCGGGTGCACCCGGACGGTCGTATCTGGCTACAACGGGCTTTCCCGATCCGCGATGATCAAGGAAAAGTCTTCAATGTGGTCGAAATTGATCAGGACATTACGGAAAAGGTTCAATTGCAGAATGAGACCGCCAGGACCGGTCAACTGGCATTACTCGGTGAGTTGGCGGCTGGGGTGGCCCATGAGATCAACAATCCGATTACCGGGGTGATCAATTATGCCCAACTCCTGAAAAATCACTCCGACCAGGAAACTAAAGAACACGACTTGGCGAATCGAATCATCAAGGAAGGCGATCGTATTTCACAAATCGTCAAGCAGCTACTTTTCCTCTCCAAGGATGATCAGGGTGACCTGAAAAAAGTCGATATCACTGAAGTTTTGTCTGAAAGCCTGGCATTGATCGGCAGCCAGCTTAACAGTGATGGGATCGATATCAGTATCACTTTGTCTGAAAATTTGCCCAAGATCTCTGGTCGTCAGCAACAATTGGAACAACTCTTTATTAATATCCTCAGCAACGCTCGCTATGCCCTGAATCGTCGTTATCCGCAGAACGATACGGACAAACGGGTCGAGGTGAAGCTCAATTGCGAAAAGACTGACTCAAAATTGTGTCTGGTCGTGCGTATCCATGATCGTGGAATCGGCATCCCTGCCGATTTACTGAACAAGGTGTTGCAACCGTTTGTTACCAGCAAGTCTTCTTCCGAGGGCACTGGGCTCGGTTTGAGCATTAGCAATGATATTGTCAACAGCCATGGCGGTTCCCTGAATATTGAGAGCGAGGAGGGTGTTTACACTCAAGTGGTGATACGCTTCCCGGTTCAAGGCGCCTGAACACTCACCATGGCGCTGCGTACTCTTCTAAGTGTTTCCGTCGCTAATTGTTAGGATGAGGTAGTCGCTGGGATAGCGTGGCAGCGGTTGCGCTGTTTTTGGGAGAATCTGCAGCAATAGAACCAGGTGAAAGTTGAACAGAAGCTTTGGGGGCACTGTATTTTAAATATGGTGCCCCCGAGTTGTTTGCGACCTTTGTCAAAGGAACAGGCTTGATCCTTTCTCTTCACTATCACGTGCAAATAGCTGCAAGAGCGATAGAATTGTAATCGATGCCTAGCAATATGTCAGCGGAACAATGAACTGGCTGCTAGTCCTTTTGTCCCTCAGCCCAGGAACAATCGATGAAACCAGTTGGGAATCAGCACACACCCGCCAGACCTGAACAGGTCGATAGTGCCACCCCGTTCCCAGAATTTCTGGAAACTTTCAAAGCCAGCCTGAGAAATGTCTTTCGCCGCCGGGAAGATCTTGATCAGCTAAGCGTCAATCGTGGCTTGCCGCCGTATGTGCTGCGGGATGTTATGGCTTGCAGCCCGTTCTCGACCTTCATCCCCTCTGAGTATGGTGGCCGGGGAGGGGGCTTGCAAGAGGGGGTCGCGTTGGTTGAGGCTGCCGCCTATGAATCTCTGCCTCTGGCTCTGATCTTTGGTATCAACTGGGCACTCTTCATCCAGCCGGTCACAAAGTACGGGCAAGCCTCGGCCCGTCAAGCCGTTTTAACTGATTTTGTCCAGCACCGGAAGATGGGTGGTCTGATGATCACCGAGCCGGATTACGGCAGTGATGCCTTGCACATGCAAACAGCCTGGACTCAACAGGGTGACGGTTGTCATCTCCGGGGCACTAAGCACTGGGCGGGGTTGACCGGTTGGGCCGACTATTGGCTGCTCACGGCACGACACGCCAGCGAAACGAAAGGGCTTGCTCGCGATATCGATTTTTTTATCTGTGATGCCAACGCCCCGGGGCAGCAGGTTGTTGTCGAGGAAAAATTCCACAACCTCGGCCTCTACATGATCCCTTACGGTCGCAACCGCATCGATGTCGTTGTCCCCGAAACACATCGGCTGCTTCCCCAGAGTACCGGCATCAAAATGATGCTTGATTTGCTGCACCGTAGCCGCATGCAGTTTCCGGCGATGGCGATGGGGTTCCTCACCCGGATTCTCGATGAGGCGACCAGCCATTGTCGTGAGCGCCTGGTCGGGGGCAAGTCGTTGCTCAGCTACGACCAGGTTCAGGCCCGCCTGGCAAAGATTCAGTCGGCTTTTACTATCTGTTCAGCAATGTGTGTTAATAGCTGTGAGCGTGCCGGTGTTGAAAACAACCTGGCAACTCACGGCCTGGAAGCCAACGCAATCAAGACCTGCATCACCGATTTGATGCAGGAGGCGTCTCAGTCACTCCTCCAGTTGGTGGGGGCAAAAGGGTACCGTCTCGATCATTTCGCTGGCCGTGCCGTGGTCGACTGCCGGCCGTTCCAGATCTTCGAGGGTTCTAACGACATTCTTTACGCGCAGATCTCTGAAGCTCTTCTCAAGCAGGTAAAGGTCGCCCGCGAGAAGAATCTGTCCCGTTATTTGAGCCGCTTTGAGTTGACGCAACGTGCCAGCGGCCAGCTCAGAAAATGGCTCGATTTCGAGCTCGATTCTTCGCTGTCGCAGCGCAAGCTGGTTGAGTTGGGCCAAGTTGTCAGTCGGATTGTGGCTATGGAGCTGGTTCTAAAACTGGGCGACAAGGGATTTAACAAGGCGTTGATCGATGCCAGTCTGGTCAACCTTCAACAAGAGATTACGGCGATGTTAACCAACTGCACCTTTGATAACCGCACCGAACTGATTGAGTCAGATCAGAGTCATCCCTCCTGGCGAAATTTCTGCGACTAAAATTCATTCTGAACCCTTCGGGGCAGAGATTGCGCGGCTTAAGCGAGAGTGTCTTCGCTTAGGTTGAGGACAAGACTTTTTCTGCCTTTCATGTTAATCTTCGCCTTCATTGCTGGCTGGACGGGGAGGGCTGATTCTGCTCGTTTTTGAGCCCCTTTCCGCAGAGCTTAAATTCAGAAAGATAATTATTGCATGTTCGGCACTGTGCTCACCACCGTTGTAACAGCTCTTCACCTGTACGTCTTTTGTCGCGCTAGTAGCGTCCCTCAACTGACTCGTTTCCTTCCCAAACGCTTTCTGGTCTCGATCGGTGCATTACTATGGGGCTTTTTTCTGATCGGCCGCCTGTATGGACATGACAACGCCGGTTTCATTGCCGGGTGCTTGGAACAGCTATCAATGACCTGGATGGCAGCGTTGTTTCTCTGCACGGTGTGTCTTTTGGCTGTTGACCTGGTCACGGGTTTTGGTCGGTGGTCACGCTATTCCTCAGTTTTACGCGGCCTGGCGCTGGTTGCAGGGCTGGCCCTTTCGACCATTGCTGTGGTGCAGGGCCTGCGACCGCCAGAGGTTGTGCCCTATGATGTCACCCTTGAGGGGCTTCCCGGAGCACTTGAGGGCACGGTCATCGTCGCTGTCTCTGATCTGCATTTGGGCTCGCGACTTGATGAACAATGGCTTAATGCACGCATTGACCAGATCGAGGCTGAACAACCAGATTTAATTCTTCTGCTTGGGGATATTTACGAGGGACATGGAGAACCAGTTCTTGCACTGAAAGCGGCCTTGGCGAGACTGCAGGCCCCGTTAGGGGTTTGGGCGGTGCTGGGCAACCACGAGTTCCACCGCGGTGGTGAACCAAAAGCCGCGACCTTTGCTGGCAATGGTTTCACCGTACTGAGAAACTCCTGGGCAGAGGTGGCAAAGGGTCTGATCGTGGCTGGGGTCGATGACCTGACCAACGGTAAACGCAACGGTCACGGCAGCAAGGCTCTTCACCAGGCTCTGGCAGGGCGGCCTTCGGGGGCAACTCTTTTGTTGTCACACAGCCCCCTCTATGCGGCTGAGGCCGCCGCCGCAGGGTGCGGATTGATGCTCTCGGGCCATACCCACGGCGGCCAGCTTTGGCCTTTTGATTATCTTGTTCAACAACGTTATCCGTTGCTTGAAGGGCGCTACCAAGAAGGTGACATGATCATCGTCGTAAGCCGAGGAACAGGGACATGGGGGCCTCGCATGCGTCTGTGGCCCCCCGGCGAAATATCGCGAGTGACGCTGCATGCGCGAAAAAAGGTGTCATCCTCATGACCTCAACCCAACCTGAAACAATCGTCGTCCTTGACTTTGAAACCAGTGGCATCTCTCCAGACTGTGGTGACCGGGCGATCGAAATTGGTGCGGTGGTGCTACAGCAGGGTAAGATCGTTGACCGCTTCCAGAGCTTGATGAACCCCGGTATTCGGGTCAACAGTTTTATTGAATCCTTCACCGGGATCACAAACCAGATGGTACAGAGTGCTCCCGCCGCGTCTGAGGTGATGCAGGAATTTGCCAAGTTTATCGGCAACAAACCACTGGTTGCCCACAATGCCTCATTTGATAGTCGGTTTCTGGATGCCGAATTCAGCCGGATTTGTAAACACCGCACCCAGAATTTTGGCTGTTCGATGTTAACCGCACGCCGGGTCTATCCCGATGCTCCGAATCATAAATTGGAAACTCTGGTCCGTTTTAAAAATCTGCAGACCGATGGCACCTTTCATCGCGCTCTTGCTGATGCCGAAATGACCGCATATCTCTGGCTGAAGATGAGCGATGACCTACAAACCCGCTTTGGCTTTCAAGAGGTTTCTTTTGCCTTAATGTGCGGGCTGATGAAAGTGCCGAAATCCCAGGTCAAAGGCTACCTGACTCGGTGCGCTGAACGCGTTTAATTGAATGCGTTAAGGAGATTCATGTCTCAGGAAAAACCAACGGGATATCAAGAAGAAGGCGTCGAGGTTCCATACGATCAAATTAACCCGGAGACGCTGCGTAATATGATCCATGAGTTCGTGACCAGAGACGGCGCAGATTGGGCTGATGCTGGTTGCACGCTGGAGGACAAGTATCAGCAGGTTCTTCAGCAGCTGCGAAAAAAGCGGGTTAAAGTCGTTTATGACCTGACATCACAAACCGCGAATATTGTCGCCAGCCGTTAACGCTTTGCCACCCGGAAGTCCCCTCGTCTCGTGAACGTCAAACTTACGCACCAGAGGTTCTTTTAAGTCGCTGTCATCCCTGCCTTTAGTTTTTTTCTCTTTTCATCGCTGCCAAAAATGGTTCAAACAGGTCGAGTGGTAGCGGGAAGATGATCGTCGAGTTCTTCTCGGTGGCGATCTCGGTCAATGTTTGCAGGAAGCGCAGTTGCAGGGCGCCGCTCTCCTGCGAGATGATGCCAGCGGCATCCGCAAGTTTCTGTGAGGCCTGGAATTCACCTTCGGCGTGGATGACCTTGGCCCGGCGCTCGCGCTCGGCTTCTGCCTGGCGGGCCATGGCGCGTTGCATCTCCTGCGGCAGGTCGACATGCTTGATCTCGACATTGGATATCTTGACCCCCCAAGGGTCGGTCTGTCGGTCGAGAATTTCCTGCAGCTGTTGATTGATGCGGTCGCGATGAGAGAGCAGCCCGTCCAGTTCCGCCTGGCCGAGGACGCTACGCAGCGAGGTCTGGGCCAGTTGGCTGGTGGCGTACAGGTAATCCTCAACTTCGATCAAAGCTTTTTCTGGTTCCACCACCCGGAAGTAAAGCACAGCGTTAACCTTGACCGAGACGTTGTCCTTGGTGATCACGTCTTGTGGCGGCACATCCATCGCCACGGTACGCAAGCTGACCTTGACGATTTTATCGACCACCGGGATGATGAATCGTAGCCCTGGCCCCTTGACCATGGCGAAGCGGCCGAGGCGGAACACGACGCCGCGCTCGTATTCGTAAAGGACGCGAACGGCACTGCCGATGATGCTGATGCTCAGTATCACTAAGACCAGCCAGCCGATCAAATCAGTCGGGATCATCTTCTTTCTCCTTTGTCGCTTGAAATGCCGGGTTAGACTTGACAGCGCGGACCAGCAGTTTCAGGTTGGCTTCAGCACGCACAATCTCGATCTCACTGCCCTTGGCAATGGCCTGCTCGGCATGTGCATTCCAGTATTCACCGTGGACATAAACTCGGCCGTGAGGTTTCAACGCCGTCACCGCCTGACCATGCTCGCCGACCATCCCCTCGAGTCCGGAAACGAAATGGCTTTTCTGCACGCGCACAACGAAAATCATCACCATAACGATAAAGCCGCCACAGACAGTTACGGTTGCGGCAATAACTGAGCGGGAAATCTGCAGATAAGGTTCTGGACTATCAACCAGGATCAGTGAGCCAAAAGTCATCGCTATCAGGCCTGCGACCGTGAGCATGCCGTATGAGACCACCTTGACTTCAAGGATGAAGAGAACAATGGCAAGCAGGATCAGCAGCGCACCAACGTAGTTAACCGGCAGGGTCTGGAAACCGAGAAAAGCGAGTAGCAGGGCGAGCGCACCAATCGCGCCGGGCAAGATGACCCCGGGCTGGGAGATTTCAAAAAAGAGGCCGAGAATGCCGAGCATCAGCAGCATGTAGGCAACATTCGGGTTGCTGATGGTGTTGAAAATCTCTTGGCGCCAGGTCATCTCGGCGTAGCTGAGTAACACATCCTGAGTCTTGAGTTTGTGGGCTTGACCGTTGCGAAGATAGGTCCGACCGTCCAACCCTGTGAGCAAGGCCGCCTCGTCCACAGCGATCAGATCAATCACCTTGAGCTGCAGCGCTTCCTCAGCCGGAGTAGAGACTGATTCTCGCACAATCTGCTCGGCCCAGTCGCCATTACGGCCACGCTGATCGGCGAGGCTGCGAGCGTAGGCGACCGCATCATTAACCACTTTTTTCATCATGGTGTCACCCGGTTCGTTATTACCTGAACCGCCTATCCCGATCGATACCGGGTGGGCTGCACCGATGTTAGTGCTTGGGGCCATAACGGCAAAGTCTGCGGCGAGAGTGATCAGGGCGCCCGCGGAGGCGGCCCGGGCTCCAGGTGGATAAACGTAAACTATCACCGGGATGCGCGAACCGAGCATCTGCTGGATGATAGCGCGCATCGAAGTGTCAAGCCCGCCGGGCGTGTCGAGCTCAATCAGAAAGGCTCGAGTGCTGCCAGCATTGGCCGCAACCAGTTCGGCACTGATAAAATCAGCCAGCACCGGGTTGATTACCCCGCTGACCTTCACAACCCGAACCTCCGCAGGTGCAGACGCCTCCTCGGCACTGAGTGCTAGCTCAGAGCTGAACAGCGAGAGTATGAGCATAACGATGATGTAGCTGTCTCTCAACATACTCTAAGCATATCAAGGCGGGAGGGGGTGTCAAAAAGCAACGCTGCCCGCTTTAGAGTTGCGCGCCATGCGTTATTATTTGCATAATCGTTTAATTGATCAGAGAGGAAGCCATCATGACTCGCAAATCATTCTCGGTGCGGATCTTCTGCCAGGACGGCCATGCTGACGGTGTTAAAATTATTGCTAAATCAAAATGGTCTGGTCGTGGTCTGGTGATACCTCGCGCCTCTTTAGCTGAAGAGGTGGGACGCGCCGAACTCAACGCTCCGGGCGTCTATGTATTGTTTGGTCCATCCGTGGCAGGCAATCTGCCAACGATCTATGTCGGTGCCAGTGATCCCGTCTGTCGCGATCTGGAACAAAACTGCTCTCAGAAAGTCTTCTGGCGATGGGCTATCGTCTTTGCGTCTAAAGACAACAGCCTGAACCAAAAGCATATTGAGTACTTAGGTTCTCGTCTGGTACAGTTGGCGCAAGAGGCCAAAAGATCCAATCTCAACAATTTAAAGAACCCCCAGTTCCCCGAATTGCAAGAAACAGAACGGGCCGAACTTGAATCATTCTTAGACCATATCCTCAGTATCTGCCCGTTGTTTGGTTTGTCCGCTTTTGAAAACAGTCAAACCACAACTTAGATTGTAGCTATCCGAGGTTTTTTGTGACTGTAAAAATAGGCTTGATCAGTGATGTTCACGCAACTCCCGATCCTGTGCAAGAGGCTCTGACGCTCTTCCAGAATGAAGGAGTTGACACCATCCTCTGTGCGGGAGACCTTGCCGGGTACGGCACTGAACTGGAGAAGACCGTTGAGTTGCTGATCAATAGCAAGTGCCGAGTTATTATTGGGAATCATGATCGCTGGTGTTTGAGCCGTTTGAGTGAGGAGGTAGAAGGACCGACAAAACAATATTTACGAACGCTGCCGACCGTGGTTGAGCTGACTGCCGAAAACAAAAAAATCTATATGGTTCACGCCAGTCCGCCGCAATCTCTCATGGAAGGAATTAAGTTGTTAAATGAAAAAGCGGTGATAGTGCAAGAACAAAAAAACCGCTGGGAAGATTACTTAGAGAGCTTTCCTTATGATGTGCTGGTCGTTGGTCACACACATCAAGTCTTTGCCGAAAGGCTGGGGTCTGTGCTGGTTATTAACCCCGGAAGCACCAAGTTCAATCATACCTGTGCGATCTTAACTTTACCCGAGATGACCGTTCAGATCTATCCGCTGCTGGGCAAGAAACCCTTAATGGCTTGGAATTGGGGGATCGAAGCGGGTGGTTTTTTTAAGCATTGGCGACAGCCACTTTATTGGTAAACGAAAAACGAAAAACGACATGGCCGCTGGATTCGTTCTTGTCGCTATTAAGAAAGGAAAGAGCAGAACCCATTATCGGGTTCTGCTCTTTTGAGATGTAATTAAAGCTTTCTGGCTTCAGGTCACTTGCTGCGACCGCGCGGGCGAGGCTCGTGTGGTGACTTCTCCTTGGCCTTTTCTGCCTTAGGAACTGCAGGTTTTCTTGGACGTGCTTCAGTGACGCTGATGCAGCGATTGATCAAGCGGGTTCCATCCAGCGTGTTTATGGCATCCTTTGCTTCGGCTGCCGTACTCATATGGACGAAGGCGCAACCTTTAGAATGACCCGTTTTGGGGTCGGTGATCATATGAATAGCGCGCACCGTTCCGCAGAGAGAAAACAGTTTTTGCAGATCTTCTTCTTCCGCCTCAAAAGAGAGTTCGCCGATGTAGAGGTCTTTGCTTTTTGATTTTTCTTTCATGGGTTCTATCTTTCTTAGCCGTTACAACTGCTAACGGCAGCAGGTTTAGTTCTTTAATCTCAATGGAAGTTTAACGCAGAGTCGCAAGGAATGCAGAGAAAAATGCTTTTTTGGGGGGATATGACTCAACCCTGTCCTGATTTCCTTTGCGTCTTCGCGTCCTTGCGCTAATGAATGGCTTAAGCTGTCGTTGCTATTGTTTGAAGTACAGGTCGGTATTTTTCAGGAATTGGCGACATTATACCTGATCACAAAAAAGTGAAAGGTTAAAATAGACACGTCTAAGGGCAGGCCACCGATTGCGTTGGTTGACCTTGCTTGGTCTTTTAAGTTACTATTTTATAAAGCAAACTATCGAAAAGCATTGCTTGGGCAAGGGAAGAGTGGTATAGATTGTTGTTACGATGACCACGGGGGTTGGCCCTGTGGTTTTTTATTTTCCAGAATTGAAAAAACCAAGGTATGTCTCACTCATGATTAGCGCATCCAATATCTGTTTAGCTTATGGCAAACGGACTATTTTTAAAAACGTCAATATCAAGTTCACTCCAGGTAACTGCTACGGTCTTATCGGCGCTAACGGTGCCGGCAAGTCAACCTTTCTTAAAATACTGGCGGGCGATACCGCTCCTGATAAAGGCGAGGTCTCCATCGGCAAGGGGCTACGGATGGCCGTGCTGCGTCAGGACCAGTTCGCCTTTGATGAAGAAACGGTGTTCAATACCGTGATCATGGGCCACGAGCAGCTTTACAAGGTTATGGTCGAGCGCGACGCGATCTATGCCAAGGGCGAGTTTACCGAAGAGGATGGCGTTCGCTCTGGTGAGTTGGAGGCCGACTTTGCCGATATGAACGGCTATGAAGTTGAATCTGAGGCGGCCGTTTTGTTGAACGGTTTGGGAATTCCTGAAGAGTTGCGTCATAAGCAGATGAAAGAGCTGGAAGGTGGCGAAAAAGTAAGAGTCTTGTTGGCCCAGGCGCTCTTTGGCAATCCCGACGTTCTGCTTCTGGATGAGCCGACCAACAACCTTGACCTCAAATCAATTCAATGGCTCGAAGATTTCCTCTGCCGTTTTCAGAATACCTTGATTGTGGTCTCTCATGACCGTCACTTCCTCAACCAGTCGTGTACCCATATTGCTGACATCGATTTCGGTTCGATCCGTACCTATGTTGGCAACTACGATTTCTGGTATGAAGCCAGCCAGCTGGTTTTGAAGCAGAAACAGGATGCAAACAAGAAGGCCAGCGACAAGGCGAGCGAACTCAAGGATTTTATTGCTCGCTTCAGTTCCAATGCCTCCAAGGCCAAGCAGGCGACTTCGCGTAAAAAGCTGCTGGACAAACTCGACATTGAGACCCTGCCGGTCTCATCACGTAAATATCCCTTTGTGGTGTTCAAGCCTGAGCGCCCTTGTGGTGATATCATCCTCGAAATCAAAGATTTAAGCAAAACACTTGATGGCGTCAAAGTGCTGGACAACCTGAACCTGATCGTCAACAAAGGGGACAAGATCGCTTTTGTCGGCAACAGTCTTGCCAAGACCACTCTGTTGCAAATTATCGCTGGCGAGCTTGAACCTGATGGCGGCAGTTTTCGTTGGGGTGTAACCATTACTACGTCCTACTTCCCCAAGGAACATAGTAGTTACTTTAAAAATGACCTGAATCTGATCGAATGGCTCTGTCAATATCCTCCGCACGAAGGGGAGAGCTTTGCGCGCGGCTTTCTTGGCCGCATGCTCTTCTCCGGCGACGAGGCGACCAAGATGACCAACGTGCTCAGTGGTGGCGAGAAAGTGCGCTGCATGCTGTCACGAATGATGCTGACCAATGCCAATGTGCTATTATTCGACGAGCCGACCAACCATCTCGATCTGGAATCAATCACCGCTCTGAATAACAGCCTGATCAATTTTACCGAGGTGATCCTGTTTACTTCCCATGACCACAAATTTGTCTCTACTCTGGCAAATCGAATTGTGGAGTTTACTCCTGGTGGGGTGATTGATCGGGTGATGAGCTTTGATGAATACCTGGAAAATGCTGACATTAAATCACTGCGCGAACAACTCAGCGCTTAAACCCTAACTCCAGTCCTCTTCAAAGGCTTCCTATGGCGCTAAGCTCTACTATCTTCAAAGCCAACCTGCAGATCTCTGATATGGATCGCCACTATTACGCTGAGCATCAGCTGACCCTGGCGCGCCATCCCTCTGAGACTGATGAGCGCATGATGGTACGGCTGCTGGCCTTCGCCTTAAACGCTGATGAGCACTTAAGCTTCACCAAAGGGCTGTGCGACGACGAAGAACCGGCGCTCTGGCAGAAGAGTTACAGTGATGAGATTGAGCTGTGGGTTGATGTCGGTCAGCCGGATGAACGTCGGCTGCGTAAGGCCTGTAGCCGTGCTGCTCAAGTTTCTCTGTACCTCTATGGCGGCCGCACGGCTGAACAGTGGTGGCAGCGCAACGTCAATAAGCTACAACGTTTTAGCAACCTCTCGGTGATCGAAATCCCGGAAACGGCCTGCCAGGAAATGGCGAGCCTGGTCCAGCGGAGTATGCAGTTGCAGTGCACGGTTCAGGATGGTGAGCTTTGGTTGAATTGTGGTGACCAGACAGTCAATATTACGCCGATTATTGTAAAATCTTCTGATTGATACCAGCTCAGCCAGCACCGACTTTTTGTTCCCCGGTTAGCTCACCTAAGGCAGAATAGGAACATGGCGCTACATTCCTTCACCACCTTCAGTCCATCGAACCGCCGCCTGATCATCTTGTTGATCACCTGCCACCTGCTGTGGAGTTGCGCCATCTTCGGTCTCTGGTCAACCGGACGCCTGCTTGAAACTGCACTCCCCTGGTGGTCGGGTGTCTTTATCGCCCTGCAACTCTACGCTGCCGCTCAATTGCTCCTGCCAGCACTGCTGTTACACCCCGAAGAGCGCTCCCGCAGCTTCTACTTTTTTTGGGGGATAACTCTGGCGCTGCTGGTCTGGCTGACCAACCAATGGCATCCAGGTAGTGCATGGCAACCACTACTGGCCGTACTCAAATCGGCTCTGCTGCTGCTGGTTGCGACCGTCACCGGTGCCGCGATGGCTCGTTATGTTCGCCGTCTTTGGGAGCTGATCCCGGTTTGCATTGTCATGACACTGGCCGACTTTGCCAGCTGGCTGCACGGCCCAACCGCCGGTTTCGCACGGGCGATCGAAAAGTATTATCTGACTCCCGAGGGCCCACCGCCGTTTATTGATATGATTCTGATCAAACTGGCGTTCCCCGGTTCTGTCGGGCTGGCTCCGGTGTTTGGTATTTCCGACTGGATTATGGTGGTCTTTTTCGCCATCGTCGCCCGTCGCTTCGGCGTCAACGACAACCTGATCGGACCGTCGGGTGAATCGCTGGCGCGACAGGGCCGCATTGGCGCCTACCTGCCGGTCTCGGTGGTCGCGCTCTTCTTTGCAACCGTGTTAGCGCAGGTGACGGGTTTCTTTATCCCTGCCTTGCCGTTGATTGCCCTGATCATGCTGCTCTGGTACGCCGTGCGTTACCTGTTGTTACGGCGCGCCTAGCGGTTGATTTTCTTAAACGGCGATTGAATCTCAGTCCAAAAGAAGCTGTATACCAAACAAAGGCAAAACCTTTTATCGCAAAGGCGCAAAGTTTCAAGGAAAGTCTCAAAGAGAATTATGGTTTGAAGTGAAACGATGGGTCACTCTTTGCGTATTTCTTGGTTTCTCTTAGCGTCTTTGCGTTATCTCTTGTCCTTAAGATTTATTGCTTGGCAATGATCTTGTGCCTTTACTTTGGGGTGTGAACGCTAAATAAAAAGCCCCTAAATCCATAGATCTAGAGGCTAAAGTTCACGTTGTTTGCAGGGTGTTTGGTTAACTTCGCATATTGATAAACTGCAGGTCTATGCCGAAGTCTTTTGCCTTGAGCAGCTGAATCACCGCCTGCAGATCATCAAGCTTCTTACCGCTGACTCTGACCTGCTCATCCATGATCTGGGTCTGCACCTTGAGCTTGCTCGCCTTGATTTCCTTGACGATTTCTTTGCCTTTTTCTTTCTCAACCCCCTGAATGATATTGATTTGCTGCCGCACTGCATTATGTGAGGCCGACTCCTTTTTGCCGTAGTCGAGGCATTTGGGTGAGACCTTGCGTTGGGCCAGTTTGCCTATCAGGATGTCGATGACCGCTTTAAGCTTATAGTCATCGGCGCCCAGAATTGTGATGGAATCATTCGCAAGATCAATCTCGTTGTGGGTGCCTTTGAAATCATAGCGTTGTCCGACTTCTTTGCGGGTCTGGTTGATGGCGTTATCGACCTCTTGCATGTCGACTTTGGAAGCGATATCAAAGCTGGGCATCTTATGTCCTCCCGTTGTGGTTTTATGGTGTGCTGCATTTAATACCAGAAAACGAGAAATAGTTCCACTCGCTCGGTTTTAGTAGAGGTTAAATCGGGTCAGTACCGAATGGCATTAGTTCCACAACCAAGGAGAAACTCGACCGCAGTCGACTTTCTCTTGACATCTGTGTTTCTTCGGGCAAAACTGCGACCGCAGTCGATTTTGGGAGGCCCTATGCTTGGTGTTCGTGAACAGAAAAAACAGCAAACGCGCAAGGCGATTATCGATGCGGCGATCAGGCTTTTTACTGAAAAGGGTTTTGAGCAGACCAGCATGAGCGAGTTGGCTCGTGCCGCTGGTGTCGGCAAGGGCACCATCTACGGTTATTTTAAAGCAAAAGAAGAGATTTTCCTTGCCTATTGCGAGGCAGAAATCGAGTTTGCTTTTGCCGCTCTGGATCGTAAACTCGACGAACAGGCACCGCTGGTTGATCAGCTGGTCGCTCAAACGATAGGACAGATCACTTTTGTCACCAGCAACCGCGAATTTGGCCGCATCTTTGCCCGCGAGATGGTCTTTCCGGGAGAGAGCAGCAAACTGGCCAGTCGCGAACTGGACATGCGTTATCTGAGTAAACTCGGTGAGGTGTTGGGCCGCTCCCAGCAGCTTGGCGAGCTGCCCGAAGATAGTGATCCACTGCTGCTGATCGCCCATCTCCATGCCATCTACATTCTGGTCCTCTCTACTTTTTACCGCGACGATTTAACCTCGCTGGAAGATGCTGAAGTTCTCGTGCGTCTGCTGGTTCTCCAGGTCCTGTATGGGCCGACAGCTCTGGCTCTGGCAACTGCTGAAGAGCGCCAGAAGTGGGGAAACCTGAAACAACAATTTCTCGAACAACGCGAACTGAAACTGTGAGGTTAGCTATGCGACCGCTCTTATTGACACTGATGCTCTGCACCTGCTGGCAGGCTCCCACCGTTCAGGCCGAAACCTTGAGTTTGAAGCAGGCCCTGACGCTGGGGATGCAGTATAATTTTGACCTGCGTGTTACTGGCCTCGATGTCGAGCGAGCCGATGCTGGAATCCTGGGTGAAGAGGGCCGTTTCGATGTCACGGCCGAACTGGGTCTTGGCGTCAGCCGGAGTGAGACTCCCGCGGCTTCAGCTCTGATAACTGATGAGCTTTTGACCACAAAGGAGGAGCGTGCCGAGGCCGCATTGAGCAAGCTGTTTGCCTCTGGTCTGCAGACCCGGCTGAGTTTAAACGGTGTGCGCAGTGACGCTGACATCCTGGCCGACCGGCTTGATCCGGCCTATCGGACCTATCTGCTGCTCGATTTCACCCAGCCGTTGCTCAAAGATCTGGGCACCAATATCAACACCACCAGCCTGCAGCTTGCCCAGACGCGCCAGCAGCAGGCAGCGCTCGGTTATCTGGGCCAGGCACAACAGCTCGCCGCCGAGATCGAACGCGCGTATTTGAACCTGGCTCAGGCGGATGAAGAGTATCGTTATGCAACGCTGGCCCGCGATCTGGCCAAGGAGCTGCTCGATGGCAACCAGCGTAAGTTTGATGCCGGACTGGTGCCGATTTCAGAAGTCAACGAAGCCAGCTCGGCCATGGCCGGTCGTGAAGAAAGCATGCTGCTGGTTCAGCAGCAGGTGACCCTGGCCCGCAACCATTTGCTGGAACTGATTGATCACGGCGAGGCGCAGCTGCCCGTCGACTGGCAGGTTGAACTGCCGAAGCTCAAACCAACCGCCTCGGCTGATCTGGCCGCTGCGTTGCGGACCGGTTTTGAACAACGGCCCGACCTGCGGCAGGCCCGGCTGGAGATCACCGCTCGCAAACTAGCCCTGGTCTACGCTAAAAACCAGCGCCTGCCACGCCTTGATCTCGAAGCCAGCCTCGGCCTCAACGGTCTGGCGGGTGAGGGTGTCAGCGGCAGTCGTTACGACGGTGATTGGCAAAACTCTGTGAACAGCGCACTTGACCAGGATGGCAACAGCTGGTCTGCCGGACTTCGCTTCACCATGCCGCTACAAAACCGGGCGGCCAAGGCGCAGTATCTTGATGCGGCGGCCCAGGACAAGCAGTCGCTCTATCGTTTGCGCAGCGACGAAGTCTCTGCCGACGCTGAGATCCGAGCCGCACATGCTTTACTGAAGCTGGGTCGCGAGCGACTGGCGGTGGCACATCGCTATGCCGCCCTGGCGCAGACCACTCTGGACCAGGAAACGCGCCGCCTGCAGGAGGGGCTGTCCAACACCTTCCGGGTCTTAACCTTTCAAGACGCCCTGGTGACAGCCAGAACCCGCGAAGTGGCGGCACAAACCGATTATTCCCGGGCCGAGGTGGCCTTAGCTCAGGCCATGGGGACCAATCTCGAACGTTACAATATTATAGCGGCCTTGCCGCACCAAGGAGCGAAGCCATGAGAAGCGCCATCCGCAAACTGATTCTGTTGCACCTCTGCCTGCTGCCCCTGATGGCTGGCTGCGGATCTGACTCTTCAAGTGAAACAAACGCGGCTTTGCAACAGTCTGCGGCTGAGAAGGCCACTTCGGTCAAGGTGCAGATTGTTGTCGCGCAAGATCTTGCAGAACGCTTTACCCTGCCGGGTTCGCTGGAAGCCTGGGAAGATCTGACGCTGGCGGCCGAAATCGCCGGACCAATCGACTGGGTCGGCCCGCAGGAGGGCGAGACGCTAAAGATCGGTCAGAAGATTCTGACGATCGATTCGGTGAGTCAGCAAGCCAATCTGGAACGGGATCGGGTTGACGCCAAGGTGAAGCAGAAAGCGATGGAACGGCTTGCCAGCCTGGTCGCCGAAAACCTGGTCAGTCGCCAGGAATACGATAACAGCGTCACCGCTTATGAGGCGTCTAAACAAAATCTGCAACTCTCCCGTATTGTTATGCAAAAGAGCCGCGTCACTTCACCGATCGCCGGAGTCCTCGATGCCCGCTTGGTGGAGCGGGGAGAGTACCTTAAGGCTGGTGATCCTGTGGCGGTGGTGGTTCAGGTCGATCGTCTCAAAGCCCTGATTGATGTGCCAGAGAAGGATGTCCGCTATTTTCACATTGGTGAAGAGGTGCAGGTCATCCAGGCACAGATCGATACCGGTGAGGAAGTCAGCCGCAGCGGCACCCTGGTCCACCTGGCCTACAAGGCCGATCCGATGACGCGAACCTATCTGGGCAAAATCGAAATCGACAATAATGATCGGCATTTGCGCCCCGGCATGATCGTCCACATCGAAGCACTGCGTCGCGAACTCAAGAATGCGATTGCGATTCCGCTCTATGCCGTGGTTGATCTCGACGGTCGCAAGGTGGTGTTTGTCGAGGAAGCGGGCAGGGCGCAACTGCGCGTGGTGAAGATTGATCGTATTATCGGCGACCAGGCGGTCATCGTTGACGGTCTCAAGCTCAATGAGCGGCTGATTGTCAAAGGACAACAACTGCTGGCCGATGGTGCGGCTGTTAAAGTCGAGGAGCATTGATATGCTGATTTCCAACGCTGCCATCCGGCAACGCAGCACAGTCTTTGCTCTGATGCTGATTATCATCGTGGTCGGCATCTATAGTTATGCCACTCTGCCGCGTGAGTCGACTCCCGACATCACCATTCCTATTGTGCTGGTGGTCACCCCTTATGAGGGGGTGGCGTCGAGTGATATCGAGTCGCTGATCACCAACCCGATTGAGCGAAAGCTGCGCGGCCTCAAGAATGTCGAGGAGGTTCGTTCGGTCAGTGCCGAGGGCTCGTCGATGATCACCGTCGAATTCCTGCCTGAGGTCGATATCGACGATGCGGTGCAGTGGGTGCGAGATAAGGTTGATCAGGCCAAGGGCGATCTGCCCGATGATCTGGAAAATGACCCGCAGATTCTTGAGGTCAATCTGGCTGAATTCCCGGTGTTGATGGTTGCGGTGTCCG
Organism: Desulfuromonadales bacterium; assembly: GCA_030145195.1. GTDB lineage: Bacteria > Desulfobacterota > Desulfuromonadia > Desulfuromonadales > BM103 > JAQYVY01. The sequence goes on from JAQYVY010000011.1 coordinate 75,510, forward strand.
GTGAAGTCTCCGAAACCGTGCTTAAAGGCGTGGCCGAGGAACTTGAAGAACGGATTGAGGAGCTCCCCGGCGTTCTGGATGTGGTTCTCACCGGTGGTCGCGAGCATCAGGTGCGCGTCGAGATTGATCCCGATCGCATGGCCGCCTACCGGGTCTCGTTCAACGAAATTGTTACGGCGGTGGCCCGCGAAAACGTGAACATTCCCGGCGGCAGCATCGATATCGGCCGGGGCAAATATCTGCTGCGTATCCCCGGTGAATTTACCGACCCGGCGCAGATCGACAGTCTGGTCATGGTGGTCCGCGACGGCAAGCCGATCTACTACAAAGATATGGCGACGATCGATTTCACCTTTGAGGACGCCAAAAGTTATGCGCGGCTCAACGGCAAGGCGAGCGTCACCCTGGCGGTTAAAAAACGTACCGGGGAAAATATCATCGCGGTGACCGACCGGGTCTTTGCCCTGCTGGAGTATGCGAAACCGTTATTGCCGGAAGGGGTCGAACTTTCGGTGACACTCAATCAGTCCAAAGACATCCGGAACATGGTTGCGGAGCTGGAAAACAATATCCTCACCGGTCTGATCCTGGTGGTCTCGGTGCTCTTTCTCTTTCTCGGTCTGCGCAACTCGTTCTTTGTTGCCCTGGCCATTCCCTTTTCGATGTTGATGTCGTTTGTGATTATTCAGGCGCTCGACATGACCCTCAACATGGTGGTGCTGTTCAGCCTGATGCTGGCGCTCGGCATGCTGGTCGATAACGCTATCGTCATCGTTGAAAATATTTACCGTCATATGCAAGAGGGGAAAGACCGGGTCGAGGCGGCGCGCATCGCCGCGAGTGAGGTCGGCTGGCCGGTGATCAGTTCAACCATTACGACGCTCTGTGCTTTTTTCCCGATGATCTTCTGGCCGGGGATTATGGGCGAGTTTATGAAGTTTCTCCCCTTGACCCTGATTATTACCCTCTCGTCCTCGCTCTTTGTCGCCTTGGTGATCAACCCGACGGTCTGTGCGACGTTCATGCGTGTCAAGCCGGGCGAGGTAAAGCCTGATGTGGAACGGACCCGCGTGGTGCGGTTCTACCGCAAACTGCTGCAATGGGCACTGAAACATCAGGGTGCAACGGTCGGGCTTGCCCTGGCATTACTTCTGACCATTTGTACTGTCTTTGGCGGCATGGTCAGCGCCAATGTGCTCGGCGTCGAACTCTTTCCCAACACCGAGCCGAACCGGGCCTTTGTCGAAATCACCTCTCCCGAAGGAACCAGCCTTGATACTTCGGATAGTTACGCCCGTATCGTCGAAAAGGTGGTCTTCCCCGAAGAGGATGTGAAATACACCATTGCTGAAATCGGTGTGGCACCGAGCGGTGAGGCCGGTTCTGACAGTGGCGGTCAGTCGCATATGGCCAAGGTCTCCATGGAATTTGTCGACAGTGAAGATCGGCATGAATCTTCTGATCGGGTTCTCGACCGGGTGCGCAACGCTCTGGCTGATTTTACCGGTGCGGAGATCAAGGTTGAAAAGGAAAAAGAAGGGCCGCCGACCGGGGCACCGGTGAGCATTGAAATCAGCGGCGAACGCGTTGTCGTGCTGGAAAGTCTGGTCGACAAGGTGCGTGAAAAGATCAAAGGGATTCCCGGACTGGTTGATCTTAAAGATGACTTCTCGCGGGCCAAGCCGGAGATCCGGGTGTTGGTCGATCGCGAAAAAGCCACACTTCTCGGGCTCTCTACTTCAGATATTTCGGTGCTGGTCAAAGCCGCCATCAGCGGCAGCAAGATGGGCGTTTACCGCCAGGGTAAGGATGAGTACGACATCATCGTGCGCCTGCCCGAAGAACGCCGTCAAACGATCGCCGACATTGAAAGCCTGCTGGTTCCGACCAACAGCGGTGCCCCCGTACCGCTGACTTCGGTAGCCAAGCTGGAACTTGGCGCCGGCTTTGGTTCGATTCGTCACATCGATCAGAATCGGGTGGTCACGATCTCCAGCAACACCAGTGGTCGCAACAGCAATGAGGTGCTTAGCGACGTACAGAAAGCCCTGTCGGATCTCGCACTTCCGGCCGGTTACACGATTGATTACTCCGGGGAACAGGAAGAACAGCAGAAAGCTTCAGCTTTTCTGGGCAAGGCTTTTCTGATAGCGCTGTTTTTGATCATGTTGGTGCTGATCACCCAGTTCAACTCGGTTTCGCAGACCTTTATCGTCATGACCAGCGTTATTCTGTCGTTGTCGGGGGTCTTCCTCGGCCTGATTCTGACCATGACCAACTTCGGCATCATCATGACCGGCATCGGCGTGATCTCATTGGCAGGGGTGGTGGTCAACAATGCGATTGTTTTGATCGATTACATCAATCAGCTGCGCCGCCAGGGGGTGGAACTTTACGAAGCACTGATGCGTGCCGGCCTGATCCGTTTCCGTCCGGTCATGCTGACCGCGATCACCACCATCCTCGGTCTGTTGCCGATGGCGGTTGGCGTCAGCGTCGACTTCCGCAACCTGTCCCTGATCATCGGTGGTGAGTCGGCCCAGTGGTGGGGGCCGATGGCGGTCGCCGTGATCTTCGGTCTAGCGATCGCCACTCTGCTGACCCTGATCGTAGTGCCGGTGCTTTACGCACTCTTCGCCCGGCTCAAGGCGCGCATGGCGGCGCGCTTTAATGTGGAGACCCGCGTCTGAGACTTTTTTGATTTATGAGATTATCGGAGAGCAAAACCTAACATCTTTTTGCTTCACGATTACCTCATGATTTCACTGATGATAGGCTTTAAATCACTATAAACGCTGCATTTCTCTACCTGACCCTGACTTTGTTTTCCGAGTAGAGATGAAGTTAATTCCAGAGAACATGCAGCCATCAACAAATACTACAAGAACACACAGGGGGCCCTTAAGAACAAGCCCCCCGTCATTGAGTGCAGACCAGCAGAACGGCATAATCCTGTAAACGAACGCTTAAAACCCTGAACTATTGGAGTACACATGCCCTCCGCGAGGAGTTAAGCCATTTTTTGCTTACTTTTTTTTGGCGCTTGCAAAAAAAGTACGTCGCCTGGCAGTGCGAGAACTGCCGGTTTTGCCTTTATCTATAGATCGATTATACGGAACACTGATC
>JAQYVY010000062.1 GCA_030145195.1 Desulfuromonadales bacterium
AAAAGCCAATTCGAAAACCACCCCAGTGCTTGCCGCGCACATAAACCGGCGCCGACAGGTCCCACATGGTCTCCCCGGTATCGCGCTGGTAGACCTGGCGCAGATAACCTTTGCCGTCTTCGTTATTGTATTGACCTGCGGCCAGTCCGACTGGATCGTTGAAAATCCGCTTGGTGCGGTTGCCGACCTTGTCTTTGGCCGGATCGCCGGTCAGCGGTTTCGAATATTTGCTGTTGTGGGTTGGCAGGTAACCGTTGACATCAACCAAGACCGCGAAGACCACCATTGGGTCGGAGGCGACGAAGGTGTCCTGGAAATCCTTGATGGCCAGGTCCAGATAGAGATCGTAGGCGGTGTGATATTTCGGAATCGCCGAGCCGGAAAGTTCTCCGTCGAGGATCTCCTGGTAATCAGTGTCAAACAGCTGCTCTTCAAAGAACTGGCCGCTTGCCAAAGATTGCTCCAGAACGTTTTCCACAGCCTTGGCGCCAATCTGGACCAAGGAACTTGCCTTGATCAGCAATTCCTCGCGCAAAATCTTCGAGCGTTGTTCCACGATCATGTAGGTTGATATCACCATGATAACCGTCAATACGCAGATTAACGCCATTACGATCTTTACGCTGATTCGATTCATCATTTCATTGCTACCTCGTTTGATAACACCTGCAACCGTGAGTACAGGACAGACATGGCTTTAGTCTGATCCTGAACTGGCTTGCTCTTTCTGGTCGACAATCAGTTCTGGGCGAGCCAGCAGACGGCTCAGGTCAAGCAGGACAAGAACTTGTTCCCCTTCGACAAGCTTACCTCTGATCAGGTCGCGCACGCCGCTGCCAGCACCTTCCGCCAATGGCTCCACTTGCGCGTTGTCGACTTTAGTCAGACCTTCGACCGCTTCCACCAACAGGGCGGTCTTGATTGGGCCGGACTCGACCACAACTAAGCGGAAACCGTCAGTTACTTCACTTTTTTCATGGCCGAGCAGGGGCCGTAGGTCGGTTACGGCAACAATCTCTCCCCGCAAATTGAAGATGCCACGCAGATGGTCCGGTAGCCGCGGGACCCGAATCAGCCGTGGCAGTTTCAGGACTTCCCGGCAACTTGCTGCTGGCAGGGCATAGCGTTTGCTGCCGTAGCAGATGACCAGAAATTCATCTCCGGAACTGCCGACATCATCTTCAGATATTTCCAGGTTGCGCCAGTAGTCGGAGCGCATTTCCTGAAGAATCTGGTCGATTTCATAATTTTTGTCTTCGTGCATGAGGCCATCGACTCCCTAGGGTAGTGGCTTCCTTGGCAAGCTCTCGAAGATCAAGAATATAACGATGTTTCATATTTGTCAAACAATGCGAAGTTAGCGAATTTTAAAGATTTTGAGAGACTCTCAAATGGTTCGGAAAACGGTTAACTTCCAGCGAACAATAGTGCAACAAGTCACATGATATCAGATTGTTGACCTGAGGCTAGTTTGTCGATGATGTGACCAGGGATTTTCTTCTGCAAAGGCGGGAGGCTTCACTTAGAGGCGTTTCAGCAACAGCTTCAAGCTTGCTAATTCACGACCGGTCAACGACCGATCATGGAAGATGGCGTCATAATAGATTCTGGCAAACTCGCGACAGGCATCATTATCCAACTGTTCACTGATTTCGCCCAGACCCGAACTCGGTCTAATCACTTCGGGGCCGTAACGCTTGACCAGTCGCGACCGGAAACGCTCTAACAACTTCGCTTCGGGAGATTTGCGACGCCGGATAAGAATCCAGACGAGGAATAGGGATCCGAGGAGCAGACTCGTCTTCTGCCACCAGTCATTTGAGACCTCGACTGAGCGCAAGCTGCGCAAACGGTCGCCGGTTTCGAGAAAGATCGTCATCTGTCGGGCCAGGTCAAAAATGACAACTGCTTGCACCCAGTGATAATTGAGGCTGTCGATCAGTTGTTGTAGGGCGCTCAGTTTGGCCAGATTGCGCGTGCCAAGGGTGCTTGCCACATTGACTGCCCACTGGCTGGGATCGATGCGGCGCCAATGATTGTCGGTGGTCAACACCTCTGTCCAAACATGAGCGGTCTCTTCGCCGACCAAGTAGTAATCGCCCAGCGAATTATACTCGCCGCCATAATATCCGCCAACCAGTCGCGCCGGGATCCCGGACAAACGGGCTAGAGTGACATAGGCCGAGGCAAAGAATTCACAATAGCCGCGCTTTTTACCAAAGAGGAAATCGTCGATCGGATCTGGTCCGGCTGACAGGTCGTCCTGCGCATAGCTCAATTGTTGCTCGCGAAAAAAATCCGCCAGAGCTGTTAATCGCACCTCTGAGTTTGGTGACAACGCGGTAATCCCAGCGGCAATCTGGCGCATGCGTGTAGAAACCTGCTGTGGTGTTTGCAGATAAAAATTTCGGTCAATGTCAGCGGCGACCAAGAGATCGGCACCCGGACTGGCGCGAACCTCGAAACGCAACGGATGGTCAAGATCGCTGCGAGCCGTGAACATCTGATCGACTGTTGAATAATGTCGAATTCCGCTGACGAGTGTTGGCCGATCCAGAGTCACCAGGTAACGATCCCGGCGTGGTTCGGGGTAGATGGCAAAAATCACCGACCGTGGCCCGGCGACGCGTATCAGTCGTTCCGGCGGTGGCTCAATTCTGATCCAGCGGCCTTTCTCAGAACGATTCAGGACCAACGCTCGCCAATAGCGATCCTCTGGTGCTAACTCAGGCCCTTCCGCTCTAAAGGAGAGCTTTTTGATGGCCGATATCTGTGAAAAGGCGCCCGGCTGCACCGTTTCGGCTAACCCGGCGGTTGCCTGTGCCGTTGGATTGAGAAAATTCCAAAGCGGATGTCTGGTCCGAGGCAGTACGACAAAAAAGATCATCATCAGCAGCAGCGAGAAACTCGGTAGAATCAAACCAACCTTGATCAGCTTCATCAGGTCTCGGCGTGGCATGACCAACTGCTTGTCGGTTACGAAAACTGTCAAGATCACCAAGCCGAGAGTGACACTGAAAACGAGCAGCACCAGGTAGAGAATAAAGCTGATTTCAAGGTGGATCAGGGAGGAGCCAGCGAGAATAAAAAGTGCCAGCACGAAAATTTGCAGATAATCCCGCCCTTGTTTGGGCGAAAGCAGGCGAATGCTCAGCAGCACCACCAGGGCGTGTACCACCGGGGTAGCGACATCCTCGCGGGTGATCTGCACCGCGTAAAGAGCGATGCCAGCCACGGCGATTAAGGTGGCCAGCCAGGGTGGTAACGGATAACGCTTTCGACGGTCGCACCAGAAAGCGACTGGCAAAGCGAGCAGCGCAAACAGTTGTAACGGTCGATCAAGATACGTTAGCACTGGTGCCAGGGAAAAGAGGGCGACGACACAGGCCAGGCTGTCAAGTAGAGCTTTAATCCTGACCATAATGAGCCAAGGTTTGTAGCAGCAAGAGTTTGTGTTGATGGCCGAGTCCTGGTGGGAGTTCAATTCTCCCGGCCTTCAAACCAACTGGCCAGCCATCACGGAGCCAACGGGTTACCAAGTAAGTTGCATGGCGCAGTCGCTGCTCAATGCCAACGCCGGGTAGTGTGGCCAAGTCCAGCACCACCGGTTTGCGGGTTGCGGCCGAGAGTTCTTTGACCTTGAGCCGGTCATGGCGGGCGCTTAATTTCCAGTGGATACTTTTGAGCGGTTCGCCACCTTGGTAATCTCTGATCCGACTGATGTCACCTTCATACCCTTTCAACAGGTTTTGTTGTGTCCCCTGGCCGCCACCTGGATCCGCTTGCTGGAACTCCGGGCAAGCTTGCGGTGTCGGAAAGATGGTGACCTCCCGATCCACCGGCAGCCCTTGGGAACGAATGAAAAAGTCGACCGGAAAACGCGACCGCACAGTCAGTTCCGGCAGGGCTTGACGACCGCGGCCAGAGAGGGAAATTTCCAGGTTCTTACGACGGCGTTGCTGCTGGTCGACCAGCGGGAAAAGCACGCTTTGTTCGCCGACGACCACCTCCATAAGAAAAATTGGCAGCCAGCGTCGCCGGTTCACCAACTCAATCCCGAGTAGCGTTGGCAAGCCATCGTAGATTTCGTCTGGAGGCACATAGCAGGCCTCTACCCGCGACAGGTTCCACTTGCCCAGCACCCCGGAAACCGACATGAAGCCAAGCAGAGCCGAGACCAGCAGATACAGCAGATTATTGCCGGTATTGACTGCGGCGAAGCCGAGCAGCAGGGTCAGGATGATATAGAGTAGACCGGCGCGGGTCAGTTTTAAACCAAAGGCACCGGGCTTTCGTCGAGTAGCGAAAGTAGAATCTCCTTGCGGTCGAGGGTCTCGTTTTCCATCCGTAGAATCAATCGATGGGCACAGACCGGGACATACAGAGCTTTGACATCTTCAGGGACAACGTGGTCGCGGCCAGCGAGGAAGGCATGACTGCGGGCGACCTCTGCCAGGCTGATCGCGCCACGGGTGGAGATCCCTGCCAGTAGCAGCGGATGCTTGCGAGTGGCACTCACCAAGCGGTAAATATATTCGACGATTTTGTTCGAGAGGTGCACCTCCTGGTGGATAGCCTGGCGAGCGTTGATGATTTGCTCAAGGCTCAGCATCGGCTGAATCTCGCGAACCCCTTCCCGGATACTGCCGGTCTGAATAATGGTTTTCTCCATCTCTTCTGGCGGGTAGCCGATCCCAGTGGTAATCAGAAAGCGGTCGAGTTGCGACTCTGGCAGGGGGTAGGTGCCAACCTGCTCGATGGGATTCTGGGTGGCAATCACCATAAACGGGTCCGGTAGGCTATAGGTCTTTCCTTCCACGGTCACCCGATGTTCTTCCATCGCTTCGAGTAAGGCACTCTGGGTTTTTGGCATGGCCCGGTTGATTTCGTCAGCCAACAGCAGGTTGTTAAACACCGGGCCCTGAATAAAGCTGAACTGGTTTTGATTGCGATCGAAAATCGACAGGCCGGTGATGTCTGACGGCAGCAGGTCGCTGGTGCATTGGATTCGGCCAAAAGAAAGACCCAGCGCCTGGGACAGAGCCAAGGCTAAGGTTGTTTTGCCAAGGCCGGGGATGTCCTCCAACAGTAGATGACCACCGGACAATAGCGTCATCATGGCCAGTTTAATGGCCTGGACTTTGCCTTTGAGGTAACGCTCGGCCAGCGTGTCTATGACATTCAGAATCGGAGTGCGCGGATCAGTCGACATCGTAATGAAGTCTCCTCGTTAAATTTTAGAATGACCACCAAACAAGAACTTTGCCAAAAACACTAAGGAGACACAGAAGAAAAGATGAATCAAGGATGATTTTTCCCCTGGTTGTGTCTGTGGCTCAGGTTCCATGGGTCGGGCTCAATCTTCTTTCAGGGGCTGGGTTGTAACAGTCGCACTCATGTCACTATCCTCTGCCGCGGTTTTGCCAGAGCTTGAAGAGTTCCATGACCAGCAATAATACTCCCGCCAGGGCGAACAGGCTCAACCAAGTCTCTAAACTGACCGGCATCACTCCCAGAACCTGCTGCATGAACGGCCACTGCATAATCAGAAGATGGATCCCTTGGGCAATCAGCACTCCGCCAATCAACAGCGGGTTACGCGACAACGGCACCCGAAAAGCCGAAAGCCGTTCGGAGCGACAGTTGAAGACATGCACATTCTCTAAAAGCACCATTAACAGTAACACAGAATTGCGGGCCTCCGACACCCCCCAGCCCTGTGCCAGCAGCCAACTCCAGGTGGCAAAGGCCAGAAACCCCATCGTTATTCCGGAGACCAGCGTCTGGTTTATCATCAGGCGATTGAACAAGCCTTCGCTCGGTGGCCTTGGTTGATGCTCCATTACCCCAGGTTCACCGCCCTCAAAGGCCAGCGCCACATCTTGAATGCCATTGGTGATCAGGTTCAGCCACAACAGTTGAACCGCCCCCAGCGGCAAGGGCAATCCGCAGAGCAGTGCGAGGGAAAACAGCACGATCTCAGCACCGCCGGTAGAGATCAGTAGATAGACAACTTTACGAATATTGTCGTAGGCAAAGCGGCCTTCTTCGACTCCAGCGACCAGCGACGCAAAATTATCGTCGGTAACGATAATCGATGCGGTCTCTTTGGCGACATCGGTGCCGGAACCCATGGCGACCCCAATGTGCGCCTGACGTAGCGCTGGCGCATCGTTGACTCCGTCGCCAGTCACGGCCGTGAAATGCCCCTGCCGGTTCAGCGCGGCCACGATGCTTAGTTTCTGCAGTGGGGTGACGCGCGCAAACACGACGGTTCGGTCAAGTCGTTTTTGCCAGGCCTCTTCGTCCTCTTGCAGTTCAGCAAGTTGTGCTCCACTGAGCATGTCCGATTCATCCGTCGCCAGATTCAATTCGCGGGCAATCCCGAGTGCTGTTGCCGGGTGATCGCCGGTAATCATGATGACGCGCACCCCGGCCCGGCGACAGGTGGCAACCGCGGCGTGAACTTCTGGTCGGAGTGGATCGATAAAGGCAACCAGTCCCAGTAACGTCAAAGGCGGGATATGTTTGGCGCTGGGCTCAAATTGTTCGGCTTTCGCCAACCCGCCTTCAGCAATCGCCAGAACGCGATAACCTTCGCGGCCCAGGCGCAGGGTTTCATCCTCCACCGCACGAGGGTCAAGTGGCACCACCTTGTCTGTGCCCAGCATCTCAGTACAAAAGCCAAGGATTTGTTCGACCGCGCCTTTAACAATGCAGCTCGACTTTTGATTATGGACAAAGCGAGCGGCATAACGTTGGTCCGACTCAAAAGGAATTTCGCCGAGAACCGCACAGCGATTGGTCTCATCTTCTGGATCAAGGCCAAGTTTGTGGGCCAGCGCTAGCAACGCCACATCCATGGTATCACCTTGATGCAGCCACTCGCCGAGCGCAAACTTGAGGGTGGCCTCGTTGCACAGCACACCGGCCAGCGCCAGTTGACGCAACTGATTCAATGCCGCGCCCTTAGGCGCAGAGCCATCCAGATGGGACACCTCGCCGGTTCCGGCGTAGCCCTCACCGCTGACCTTGAAGTTGACACCGCTAGGCAACCAGAGGCCACGCACCGTCTGCCGGTTGACCGTCAAAGTTCCGGTCTTGTCACTGGCAATGCAGGTACAACTCCCCAATCCTTCGACCGCTGTCAGCTTACGCACAATAACGTTGCGTCGGGCCATGCGGGTGGTGGCAATTGAGAGGGCGACGGTCATGGCCACCGGTAACCCCTCGGGTATGGCTGAGACCGCCAGGGCCACCGCCAGTAGAAAGACCTCACTGAACGGGGTTCCTTGTAAACTGGCAACCCCCGCCAGCAGGGTGACAAAGCTAAGCACCAGATAGCTGACCTGGCGGGCAAATTGCTCCATGCGAATCACCAGCGGTGGCTTAACCCGGAGGGTGCTTGCCACTGCCGCTGCAATCTGTCCGACCTCGGTCTGACTGCCGGTTGCAACCACAACCCCGATAGCCCGACCATGAGCCACACTCGAACCGGCATAGGCCAGGTTGACGCGATCACTTAATGGCACCTCAGCGGCCAGCAAGGTCAACGCTTTATCAACCGCCTGGGATTCTCCGGTCAGGAGTGACTCATCAATTGAAAGCGCATGACTTTCGAGCAGACGCAGATCGGCTGGTACCCGGCAGCCAGATTCCAGTGCCACAATATCGCCAGGAACCAGAGTTTCTGCAGGCAGCACCACCTTTTGCCCTGATCTTTCAATGTGGCAGAAGGTTTTTAACAGGTTTTGCAAGGACGCAGCGCTACGCTCAGCGCGCCATTCCTGAAAAGTTCCCAGCCCAGCATTGAGCAGGATAACCGCAAAGATAAAGCCTGCATCGGTCCACTCCCCAATCACCATGGAGACCAGCCCCGCCGCAATCAAGATGTAGATCAGAGGGCTTAAAAATTGGTGCAGAAAGATGGTAGCGACCCCCGGGGGAGGTTTGCACGGCAGGATGTTGGGGCCGTATTGACCGAGACGGGCGGTGGCTTCTTGTTCTGTTAGACCGTGCCTCCGACTCTGTAATTTTAACAGAACTGTATCGGCATCTAAAGCATGCCAACTGGGGGGTGATAGTTTGGCAGGCTTTTTCTCTCTCATCGTAGCCTCGCTCGAGTGGCTGAAACAGTCCGAAGCAATCAAGCTTGGTTAGAAGTTGAGCCAGAACCAAGTCTTTTTGTCTGTAGGTCAGTACCGGTACAGTATATCAGCTTGCGGGGAGACTTCAGCTTCTCGGCTTGGTCTTCAGGCTGGGCTTTCCTTAAGGCTCAGCAGGGAACCCTCAGGTTCATGCTTGGCCATGCAAAAAGTTGAGCGGCTCTTCGGCGCGGTTGACGCCCCGTGCTTCACTGTGTTTATATTCACCATAGGCTTCGTGCACAAGTTTCGTGCAACTTTTCCATAGACCTGAAGCAATGCCTTTGTGCTTTCTGCAAGCCGGGGGTCCACTGCTTCAGGATAGAGAGATTCGAGCATGACAACAGCCTATCTGGGGCTGGGCAGTAACCTGGGCGATCGGCTGGCCTACTTACGTGGCGGTCGTGACGCTCTGAGCACCCACGCCGAAATTGACTTGGTTCTGGCTTCCGGGGTTTACGAGACGGCCGCTCTCGGTGGGCCGCCAAACAGCCCACCTTTTCTCAACGCGGTTCTGCAGGTTCATACCACACTGGATGCTTATGCGTTGCTGGAGGTCTGCCTTGCCGCAGAAGAGGCTTTCTTTCGCTCCAGGCCAGAGCGTTGGGCTCCCAGAACACTAGATATAGACATGCTTTTTTTCGCTGACAAAATTATCACTGATGAGCGTTTGACCTTGCCGCATCCTGAGATTCAGGCCCGCGCTTTTGTTCTGGCGCCTCTGGCTGAAATTGCTTCGGAGCTCTTGCACCCCCTATTGCAGAAGACTGTTGCTGAGCTGGCGGCCGCCAACGCCGAGGCCGTCAGCCTCGCACCTTTACACCCAACCTGGTAATAACGATGCTGGTACGTTTAATTCTATGGCTGATTTTCGGCTTTCTCGTCTACACCGCAGTTCAGGCCATCAAACAGCAGTTGCTGAAGCCACCGGCGCCGCCGCCGGAGAAGACCGCCCGCGGTGAGGAGATGATTAAAGACCCGGAATGCGGCACCTATGTGCCGAAAAACGATGCGATTCTGGCCCGGATCAAGGGCAAGAGCCACTATTTCTGTTCCACCACCTGTCGTGATAAATATCAGGATAAAAACTGAATCTTTTTAAAGGGAGCACCGCCATGAAATTTTTTATCGATACCGCAGAGATCAAAGAGATCGCCGCCGCCAACGAGCTTGGGTTGGTCGACGGCGTCACCACCAACCCGTCGCTGATTGCCAAGAGTGGTCGCGACTTTCATGAGGTCCTCAAGGAGATCATCGCCCTGGTCGATGGCCCGATCTCCGCAGAAGTGGTGGCAACTGACGCCGCCGGGATGCTCAAGGAAGCCGCCGTTTTGGCGCAACTGGATCCGGAGAAGATTGTCATCAAGCTGCCCTTGACAACCGAAGGCCTCAAGGCCACCAAGGCGTTGAGCGAACAAGGCTTGAAAACCAATGTCACCTTGATTTTCTCGCCGCTGCAAGCGCTGCTCGCCGCCAAAGCCGGTGCGACCTATGTTTCGCCCTTTGTCGGCCGCCTTGACGACATCGGTCACGACGGGATGGAATGTGTCGATCAGATCCGTACTATTTTTGACAACTACGGCTATGCCACGGAAATTATCGTCGCTTCGGTCCGTAGCCCGCAGCATGTGCTGCAGGCGGGTCTGATGGGAGCTGACATCTGCACCATCCCTTACAGCGTAATGCTGCAATTGACCAAACACCCCCTCACTGATATTGGCTTGGAAAAGTTTCTGGCCGACTGGCAGTCGCATGTAAAAGGCTAGGTTCCCACGATTGGTAAGGGCTTCTGCTTTAACGCTTGAGGCCGACAGATAAACAAGCACCGCGACTCTTGCTGCACAGAAGAGTTGCGGTGCTTTTTTGTTGGGCAGCAAATTGGACGTTGCTGGTAAAAATTCTGGCGGGGGACGATTCTGGTCTAAGAGGTTGTTGGCCGAAGCCTGCCCAGAGAGCAAAAGATGCCGATAATGCAGAGGCCACAAAAGACCAATAGGGCGTTATGCATACTAAGCAGAAAGGCTGGTTGGGTCTGTGGAGTCACGGCCTGCCCCGCCATGAAGATGGAAAAAATTACGGTGATGATGGTCATGCTGGTCATCATGCCGAGGGTTCGCATGGTGCTGTTGAAACCGGAGGCGACGCCGAGGTCGCGGGGCGCGACGCTGCCCATGATCACGCTGACATTCGGCGAGGAAAAGAGGGCAAAGCCGAGGCCGAGTACGGCGAGCATGAGCATGATCACGGCGATTGGTGTCTGGGCGGTGACGGTCGCCGCGATGCCGAGGCCCGCGGCGCAGAGGCCCATGCCGATGGTGGCAACCAGGGCTGCGGGATAGCGGTCGGCAAGTCGGCCACAGAGCGGGGAGAAAAGTGTCTGCACGATCGGTTGAATGATCAGGATGGCGCCGGCATCGAACGGATTCAGCCCTTTGACATATTGTAAATAGAGGCTGAAAAAGAAGGTGACGCCGAAGGTGGCGGCATAGTTGAGCAGGGCGGCCAGGCTGGAAAAGGCAAAGACCCGGTTGTCGCGTAGCAAGGCGATGTTTAGCAGGGGGTACTCGGTGCGGGCTTCAAGAGCTAGAAAAAAGATTAGTCCGGCAACGCCTCCGGATGTCAGCAGCAGAGCCCAGAGGCCGTGGTTGAGGTTGGAGGCACCGACAATCAGGGTCAGAATGGCCCCGGCATAGACCAGACCGCCGCGCCAATCGAAGGGTTCGCCTTGGGCTTCCGCTTGATCGTTGGCCAGTTTGGCCCAACTGATGAGGAAAGTAATGATCCCGAGCGGCACAGCCAGATAAAAAATTGAGCGCCAGCCGAACAGGTTGATCAGTGCGCCGCCGAAAAAAGGTCCACAAGAGATTCCGGCATAAACGCTGGCCACCGCGATGCCAATGGCCTTGCCGCGCTCTTGCGGCGGGAAGACCGTGACTACGATCGCCAGAGTGGTGGCCATGACCATGGAGCCACCCATCCCTTGCAAAAACCGCAGGGCGATCATCGATTCGATCGACCAGGCTTGGGAGAGCAGGCCTCCTGCCAGGGTGAAAACCACAATGCCGTACTGAAAGATGCGGCGGCGGCCGTGGAGGTCGCCGAGGCGGCCCATGGCGAGGAGAAAGATCGAGGCCGACAAAACATAAGTCGTTTCGACCAGACCCAACTGCAGGGCGCTGGCCTCGAACTCACGCCCGATCACGGGCAGCGCGATGCCGACCGCTGACATCATAAAAGGCATCAGGAAATGCGCGGTGCAGACCACCAACAGGGTGGCGTTATGGGAAACTTTTTGCGTCATCAGCCCTTCTCAGCGAAAACCGTCGAAAACCTAACCTGGAAACAGCGCCGGTCACTTAATCTCAAGGCAATAAAAGCTAAAGCGAAAAACTAACGCAAAGACGCTATGAAAAGCCAGCCAAGGCGCAAAGCATGAATCTTTTTTGCTATGAAAGGTCTCTTTGGTGTGCTTTGCCTTCAACTTTGCGACTTTGCGACTTTGCGTTAAAGGCTTTTGGCTTGTTCCTTGTGCCAAGGGAGCTTGCCAACATTATAAATAGGTTCTTCCACCGACATAGGTTTTGGCAAAGAAGCGGTTAGACATTTTTTCAATCTGGACATTTTTGCCGGTGCGCGGGGCATGGATGAAGTTGCCGGAACCGATGTACATGCCGACGTGGGTGACTCGGGTGCCGCCTTTGGTGGCGAAAAACACCAGATCGCCCGGCCGCAATTTATTCCTGGCAACCCAACGGCCGGTTTTGAACTGGCTGCGCGAGACCCGCGGCAGGTTGAGGCCATTAAGACGATAGCAGACCATGGTCAAACCGCTACAATCGAACCCGTTATCGGAGGTGGTGCCGCCCCAGCGGTAAGGGATGCCGATAAAACGTTTCGCGGTTTCAACCAGTTCGGCGCGCAGGTCGCCCTTGCCGCTCTTTTTGATGCGAGCGGCAGCGTAATTTTCGGGTGAGACGATGAAAAAGGTGTCGATCAAGCCTTGCGCCTGCAGCCGTTCCGCTTCGGCGCGGGCCGGTTGGTAGCTGGTATGGTTGCCGAACCGCACCTTGTACAGGCCCGATTTATGGCGGAAGTAGTAGGCCTCGATGCCGCGTTTTTCGAGCAACCCTTCCAGGCGCACGGCATTGTCGAGGTTGGAGAAAGCTCCGACCTGGATTGAATAGCCCATCTGCTGCAAGGGGACAACCTGCCGTTGATCAGCGGGCGCTTCTTTGAGCAACGCGGCGATCGGGTCGCCCGCAACGGCAGGAGCTTGAGACCGCTGAGAGGGTGTCCTGCCTGCGGGTGGTGCGGGGGTGGTACAGCTGTTCAGAATCCCGGCGGCCGTAAGCAGCAGCAGCAGGCGACAAAAAGTTGAGGTCAAAGCTCTGAAAAAGGTCATGCTCGGTAAGCTCGTGGCGGCGTTTGCCCGGTGGTTGTTTCGGTTAGGCGGTAATGGTGCAGAGAGACGCCACCACGTGCGTTCGCTTCGGGGAAATCTTCTCCAGGATTATAGAGGCCAAGGCGTTGCGCGGTCGGAAAAGTTGCCGCGAGCAGGGTGTCGAGATAGTCGGGGCCAAGGGTCGGTGCATTAAGGCAGGCTAGGATCTCGCCGCCGGGGCTGACCAGTTCTGGCAGGCTACGCACCAGCTTGGGCCAGTGTTGTTCTGCGGTAAAGCTTTTCCCCTGTGACGCCGGTGGGTCGCAGATCACCAGGTCAAAGGGCCCTAATCGGCGAAGTTTGCTGCGGCTGCGGAAGAACTCCAGCGGTAAAAAACTGACCTGCCGCAAATCAAGCTGATTGAGCTGATGGTTGAGTTTGCCCAACTCCAGAGCCCCGCGGTTCATGTCGAGGTTAACCACCTGGCTGGCGCCGCCGCTTAAGGCCGCGACTGAGAAACTACAGCTATAGGCGAACAGATTGAGAACCCGTTTTCCTGTAGCGCCTTCCCGTACCAGCTTGCGGCCAATTGCCATGTCCGGGAAGAAACCGATATTGCGTGCTTCGCCCAGCCGTAACCGGTAACGCAGCCCCTGCTCCAG
>JAQYVY010000012.1 GCA_030145195.1 Desulfuromonadales bacterium
GGATGTCGTTATGAAAAGCCCGACCCAGAATGAAATTGCCCGCCCAGAAGAGCACGGCCAGAGTCAGCAAAAGGTAGGGGCGGTGTTTTACATTAAGTATGGTCATGGTCGAGGTATTCTACGATACGACGCTGAAAACACAATCAGAATACGTGTCAAAGAATGCTCCTTTGGACAGAGCTATGTTTGAGGATAGCTTAGGTGTGGAGCCCGTCAACCGGCGCTACGAGCCAGCAAACCAAACGAGCAAACGGGGTCAGCCCCTGACATCGGACAAAATGGAACGTAATCAACCAATTCGTTAACAAAAAGGCCACCATCAATTGAGATGGTGGCCTTCGCTATGGAATCAATCTATTTAAAATCAATCCGCCTCGCATCCCGACTGCACCCGCCCAACCTGACCATCCTCCAGACGCACCTTGATGCCATGCGAATGAAACGGGCTCTTGGTCAAAAGATCCTTAACCACCCCTTGAGTCAACTTGCCGCTGCGCTGATCCTGCTTCAGGATAATGGCAACCGCCATTCCCGGTTTGATTTCGTCACGTTTCTGGCCATTCATCGCTGGATTTCTTCTTCTTGTTTGGATTTGGGAAAAGCTATTTTGACACAGGGAGAAACGTTAATCTATTGCTCTTTTGTGTTCTCTCCCACAGTAATCTTGTGAATGTTCGGTGTTGCTTATCTTCTTGCGACAATAAAGCACCGCAGAGAGGCCCCCTGAACAGGGCTGTATTTCCTATTCAGCAAAGGGGGGGGGTGCGTTGGTAAGTTATGTAACTTGTTCTTCGTTCGTAATGTTGTTGCGCCGGGGGAAAAATCAATCTGAAAAAAATATTCTGGCTGATATTGCAATTAATCTTTATGCCAGGTGTGGCCAGGTCATACTCATGCCGGAATTAAAATATTGTCCACCAAGGCTAAGAACCCGTAATTACTGAGTTGCCATATTCAATAAAAAACATCTATTAATTAGGCACATACGTTTTTTAGAGGGGACAAATGGACGGCTTTGTATTTCTACTGTAATTGACTCAATTTTGTACAGGCATGTGACTTGACAAGCAACATTATAGATGTTTAATGGAGATAAGAGAGGTCGGGTGTAAACGATATTAATCAGGCCGAAAGGAACCAATTCTAATACTAATACCTCTCGTAGCGCCCCGTCGTTTTACGGGTAAACACCAGCCGAAGAGGAGGCACGCCATGAAAACGCTAAGAGTTTTTGGTTGGGCCGTCATCTTCACCGTGACTTTGCTTCTGGCCGCTTGTGCTTCACACACCCCGAAAGTGGCCGACGCCGACACCATGTCCGGTCCTGATGCAACTATGACCCAACCCACAGAACGGATGCAAACGCTTGAAGAGCGCGAAAATGCCTTGGTAATTAACCGGGCTTGGCTCGATGAGCGCGAGTTGCAACTGGCTAATAGGGCCTTTGATGTAGACAACCGAGAGAACGACTTGGTAATTAACCAGGCGTGGCTCGATGAGCGTGAATTGCAACTGGCTAATAGGGCGCTTGATGTCGACAGCCGAGAGAACTCCCTGGCCATTAATCAGGCTTGGCTCGATGAGCGTGAAATGCAACTTAATCAGCCGGAACGCGGTGCCAGCAGACCTGCACAGCTTGCAGATGTTGGTTCGCCCCGAACCAAAGTCGAAGCGGGTCGCTGTTATGCCACGGTGGTTTCCCCGGCCGAATATAAAACAGTGGCGGTGGTCAAGCCAATTGAACAGCCCAAAGGCGGAGATCTGACGGTTCTTTACCAGACCGTGACCGAGAAGGTCAAGGTGACCGATGAACAGATGCGCTGGGAAGAAATACTCTGTGAAGACAGCATGACAGAGGGCCGTGCCATCGAAATCCAGCGCGCCCTGTCTCGAAGCGGCTACAATCCTGGCCCGATTGACGGCGTCATCGGACAGCAAACCATGGCTGCTGTCAACGCCTTCCAAAGAGATTCCAAGCTGACAGTTGCAAATTACCTGACTATGGAAACGGTCAAGGCCTTGAACGCCAATTATTAAACGTCTGAAGAGACGATAGCTCTTTGCAAGCCTGAGCCGGGAAATCCCCCGGTTTTTTTCTTTGCTATAATAAGGGGGGCGTTGATAAGTTATGTAAGTTAATGAATCAGTGAACAAAGTAGACAGGATCAGGCTGTGAGTCCCAGACTCTAAGTTCAAAATACCAAGAGGATTGAACCTTTGCCATCTTGACCCAACCACACCAATCCATTACCCTGCCAGCATGCTTTGATTTGCCCCCCATGATATGGATCCTCTCGGCTCCCCCCCACAACGTTTCTTACTCGGTGATGACGCGACCCTCTGCGTGCGTCCGTGTGCCGGACCTCTTGCTATCACATGTTCCGCAACAAGAGTCCTGGCCAACCTGGAGTTGGTCCGCCGTTTCGCCGCTGACACACAAAGGGAAAACTCATGTTTGAACAACTGCAAATCATCAATCAACGCCCGAAACCTTTTTCGATCTATACCGCCGCAGAGCTCTGGACCGACCCGCACACGGCGCAACAGATGCTGCAATACCATCTCAACGAAGACCTCGCCATGGCTTCGCGCACCAGGGAAACAATCGACCGCTCGATGCAATGGTTACAGTCGCGGTTCGGGATCGACCACAACACCAGAATTGCCGATTTCGGATGCGGCCCCGGCCTTTATGCCAACCGCTTCGCCCAGCTCGGTGCACAGGTCATCGGGATCGACTTTTCTGCTAACTCAATCCGTTATGCCCGGGAAACCGTAGCTCGAAAAAAACTCAGCATCGATTATCAGCAGCAGAACTATCTTGATTTCAACAGCGAGCAGCGCTTCGACCTGATCTGTATGATCATGTGCGACTTCTGCGCTCTCAGCCCACCGCAGCGTCGTCAGCTGCTTGGCATCTTCCGTCGCCACCTCAAAGTGGACGGCAAACTGTTCCTCGATGTCTATTCTCTCGCCAGCTACGTACAACGCCAGGAATCTGCAAAGTATGAATTCAGGCAATTGAACGGGTTTTGGTCTGCCGAGGATTATTACGGCTTTGTGAATACCTTTAAGTACGATGATGAAAAAGTGGTGCTCGACAAATACAGTCTGTTCGAAGCCAAGCGCTCGTGGGTGATTTACAATTGGCTGCAATACTACAGTCTAGATAGCTTGACCCAAGAGTTTGCGGAGAATGGTTTTTGCATCACGGAGACTTATGCTGATACGGCGGGGTCGCCTTATCGTGAGGATGCGCTTGAGATTGCGCTGGTAGCGGGAATAGGGGAGTAATTAGGGGTTTGGGGCACTCAATAGTGTGTGGCCATTTTGAGTGTCCCCCTTTGCTCTGGTTTCTGCGTCCTTTTCGTTAAATTATTGTTTTTATTTAAAGGATAAACCGGCGGGTCGCGTCCCGCCAAGACATCGTACTTTTTTCAACGCCAAAAAAGTAAGCAAAAAGGCTGCTAGCGGAGGGCGTATTCTTTTGCCGGGGTTCAGTGGTTTCAATGAGCGGTGGCCTTGGGAATCCGGCCCGTTACAGGGGGCCTACCTGTGGGTGAGTTCTACTGTGTGAAAAGCTTTGGAGTTTATGAATAACTCCATTTGAGTGCCCCCGATCGCTATTGCTGTTAATACAGAAAATGCTTAATCCTTTCTCCCTTTTCACCGATCTCAGTCATCGCATTAATTCCAATCTTCAAGTGGCTGTCAGCCCAATTTTGAGTGACCATCTGATCCGATTCCTCCGTTTTGACCCCCTCTGGGGTGAGGGGCACATCCGAGACCAGCAACAGCGCACCACGAGCGATGACATTGTAGTGGCCGACGATAAAGATCGTTGCGGTTTCCATGTCGATGCCGATACTGCTCATCTTTTGGAGTTTTTCCCGAAACGCCTGGTCGTGCTCCCAGATGCGTCGATTGGTCGAGTAAACCACGCCCGTTCGGTAATCGTGACCAAGTTCGAGGATCTTCTCGGAAACAAATTTGTGCAGTTTGAACGAGGGTAGCGCAGGGACTTCGGCAGGGAAATAATCGTTACTGGTGCCCTCGCCGCGAATTGCGGCATTCGGCAGGATGAAGTGTCCAATCTCGGATGATTTCTTCAACCCTCCGCATTTACCGAGAAACAGCACGCCCTTAGGATTGATGGCGCTCAGCAGGTCCATGATCGTGGCTGCGTTCGCGGAGCCTATGCCGAAGTTGACAATGGTCAGGCCGTCACTGTTGGTTGTTGCCTGCATCGGTTTGTTCTCTCCCTGGATATCGCAGGAGAACATGTTTGCGAACATATCGATATAGTGTCGGAAGTTGGTTAGCAAAATGTACTCGCCAAAGTTATCGAGCGGCATTCCGGTGTAGCGGGGCAACCAGTTTTTGGTAATCTGCAGACGGTCGACCATGGGTGCTCCTTCTGGGGAGAGTGATTGCAGGAACTTATGGTTAAAGGATAAAAGGTGGAGGTGATTTCGCAAGGGATGGCTGTTGGGTTTTAAAAACTGGAATTGGGGACACTCAATAGTTAGTGTCCCTTGCCAGTCTTCGGTGGTTTCAATACTCAGCGGCATTTAAGAATCAGGCCCGTTATAGGGGGCCTACCTGTTGGTAACTTCTATTGGGTTAAAAGCTTGAATCATGGTGGCAAAATTGTTGTCCCCTTGTGTCGTCATGATGCGGATTTGGCTTGTTACTCTTAGCGTCTCTGCGTCTTTGCGTTAAATAGTTGGTTGTCCGACTGGTCGCGTCCTGCCAAGACGCCGTGCTTTTTGGGGATTTATTTGACGAATAGAGCTGGAAGAGTTCTAATACTCGCTAATTCTCTGATAATAGAGTTGTCACTGTATTGAATTTTGGTTTTACTGAAGCGCAATAAATAATGATAAAACAACGATAGACCATGGTGGTGGTCTTTTCTTTTAAAGTTTAGGAGGTTTGGTTTTGCTTAATTCGTTAAAATATATCCTGTCTATATCAATTATGGTCCTTTTTTTTAGCGCTAATGTTCACGCTTTCACCAAGGAAACCAAAAGTAAAATCCTAAATGACATTATTGAAACAAGTCCAAAGGGATTGGGTGAGTTCTTGTCTCATAATAAAGCGACAATAGACAGCATACTTAAGGACTCACTTGATGTTAAGAGCTTGAAAAACTTTAACGTCGACAGTGACTTTAAGGTATTAACTGCGAAAATTCGTTCGTTAAAAAGTGACCCATATAATACCTCAAGGAAATTCGCACAATCAATCAACATAATAAGCGATTATGTTAACCCTCACTCAGATCTCAGTAACAGAATGATTTGCGATTCTGTTACTGTTCCCTATGTGTTTGAATATGATGGTTACAATAGTTTTGTTGATACAAATAAATTGACAAGTGATATCCAGAAAAAAACTGGCAATAATAAGTGTTATAAAAATTTAAGCAGCTATAATAATGATAATATTTATTCGGTTACTGTAAATACAATTAGTGATTATTTTATTTCAGCATGGAAGCTAGCTTTAAATGATAAAGAACAAGTCAAGTCGGCATTCAATATTGTCAGAGAGGGGCTAAAGCCTGCTGCATCAAAAAAAGTGGCCTCGAACAACAATTCAAAGAGTTTTAACGAATTGTTGGGCAATGTAAAATTTCATGATATTGAACAGCTAAATAAGATGCCGGAAGTTGATAAAAAAAGGACCCAGCTAAATAATGAATCTAAAACACAAGAGAGTGGACAGATGCGTACTCCCAGTGGGGGGCGTGACAGCTCTACGAGAAGTGTGGATCTTTTAGGGCTTACTGGCTCCTTCAAAAACGGCAAGTTAAGGGTTGGGTTTTTCTATAAGAATACTGATACGGACGAATTAGTTCAATGGCGTAAAGGCTCTGTAGGAACGTCATGTCAGGTCTATGAAAATACGGGGGATATATTGCGCCCTGTTAAAGGTGCTTTGATTACAACCTATAGCAAAACCGTCAAATCCTCTCATCAAGACGTTTACATCAACATTCCTTCTGGCTACATAAATAGAGATGTCTATGAGATTGTAGACTGTCAAGTTGATACTGGCTGGAGAGAATTGTCTTCTTCAAAACTCTACAATCTTAGTGAGTTATATTAGTTCTTTCTCGGGATGATTTTGAGAAATCGTTAAGCTCTACGATATCAAAGGGGAGAGAATCCGAAGATCCTTTCATACCTCTGATTACTCCATCGAGAAAGTTGCGTTGGCTGGATTTTTGATTATTTGAGGTCAGCCCCTAATGGGGTTGGCCTTTTTCTCTTGTTGTTTGATGCGGGGGGTTTGTATTGTACAGAGCAAATTTAATCATATCTAGAGAAGTTGCTGTAGGGGAATGATGAAAATTCAATGTCCAAATTGTAAGCATGAGGCCAATGTCCCTGAAGATAAGATTCCTGCTTCCGGCATTACCGCGAGTTGTCCTAAATGCAAAACGAAGTTCAAAGTTGAACGCGAGCAACCCCCTTCTGCACAAAAGTCTAATATTTATTGTCCTAAATGTGGCATGAACCAGCCTCTAGCAGAAATTTGCATCAAGTGTGGTGTTGTTTTTTCAAAGTTTATAAGCGCACAAAGCCATAGAAGTGAGCAAAAAGCCAAAGAGCAGAAGATTGTGAAAGTGGAGTCAGGTCCATCAATGGATGATGAGCAAATTAAAGATGATTCTACTGATGCGGGAGAGAAAGAAAAACCTGTTCCAAAGAAACAGTTAAGCAAAAGTGATAAAAGGAACTTGTGGGTATTGGGCCTTTTGTCCTTTGGTCTTCTTGGCTCTTTAAATTGGTTTGCTCCCGTTGCCTTTTGGGTTTTTACAAGTTATTTCCTGCTCAAAAAAGGTGAAACTAAGAGAAATTCTCTTAGTATGGGCTGTGGGGCGGCCTTTATTATTATTTTTATTCTTGGTCCATTAGCGGGAGATTCTAAGAAAACTTCAAATAGTGACAATCAGCCAAAAGTTGCTTCTAAGAATGAAGTTGTTTTAGCAGAGCCTCAAAAACCCTCGCCAGTTCAAACTGATACCGTAAATGTGGCAAAAAGTGATGTTGATATTGAAAAACTGAAATATTTTGCAAATGAAACAGCAGTCCAACTTTTGGTTTATTCGAGTGCCTCTTTTGAATGTTTGCGATATTTATTTTTCAAAGAATATAGCATCGATAAGAGCCTAATAGACGAAAGCTTTAGGCTTTATGAGAATCAAAAAGAGAAGCTTATTCAATATCGTAGTGAAATACAAATGTATAGAGATGACATTGGTTATGTCGATAGTTATATTGATTTTATAGTCGCATATGATGACATTTTCTCTTCAGCAAAGTTTATTGTTTCTGATGGGAGAAGCCCTGATAAAGAGCTAATCCTTGATGCGGCACGTAAGATTTTGAATTATGCAAATGAATGCTCTAATTTATTTGATGATACTCTTCTGGATGATGATTCAAGTGGATCCTATGAAATATTTTTAAACTATCTTAAACGTTATGCAGTTGATGTTAAATCTATGGAGATTTATTTAGATCCAAATAGAACAAAAGACGATACTCAAATTGTTGTGGGTCAGTATGGTTTTAATGAGCATTATATTGAACATTTGACTGATAAAGAAAAAGAATCATTCATAGATCAGTTTTCTTTCGAATATAATTATAATGTTGAATATTATAGGAATATAAAGGGTATTAGATTCATTACCAATATTGGTGATAAGTCAAATGATGTAGTATCCGTCTCTAGTAAAGTAATGTTATATGATGGAACGACACAAAGATGGAGAGAAACATATTATTGTGGATTGAATAAATATACGTTTAACAGTTTATTTGTTTCAGACTTAAATTATAATCAATTAGATAATTCCTTTGGAAGAGATACCGCGCCAAAGAATTTAAATTTGTTCGAGAAGATGATTTACGGAATTGTTTGCGAGTAGTCAGTGAAAGTAAAAGGGGCAACCCTTGATATTGGACAAATTGAAGGCAGCAACCAAAGGAATAGGATCGTTCATCTTTTCAGTCTAGGCAAAGGCTAAACCGACGAGTCGCGTCCCGCCAAGACGCCGTACTTTTTGTCCAGGCGGCCACAAAAAGTAAGCAAAAAATGCCTCTCTCCTGCGGAGGGCATGTCACCTGTTGTAGCTAT
Organism: Desulfuromonadales bacterium; assembly: GCA_030145195.1. Taxonomy (GTDB): domain Bacteria; phylum Desulfobacterota; class Desulfuromonadia; order Desulfuromonadales; family BM103; genus JAQYVY01. The sequence goes on from JAQYVY010000012.1 coordinate 8,155, forward strand.
ATCACCTGCGGATCTAATGATAAGTTTAGTGCTGCGTGGCCTTGGGCTTGGGGTCTGATATATTACGGCCCCTGTTTGTTTAGAGTTATGGAAATATAATAATGGTCCCATTATGTTTCCATGTTTTTGTTTTCACGATAAAACCAAAGCCATGATTGTTCAGCTTTTTACCCTTTGCGCCTCTGCGTCTTTGCGTTAAATACTTGGTTGTACGGCGGGTCGCATCCGGCCCGTTACAATAGGCTTTTCTGTAGATGGGTTTTATCGGCTGAAAAGCACTGTTAGGAAGGGGCGTTGGAACTCAAGGGTCATAATACCTCTTTACTAAGGTGGAACCAAAAAACGCAAAAAAACGCAATGTGTTACCGTAAAAGCTATTCTGTATCGGACCAGCGTTTTAACGCTGGCGCAGAAGAAATATTATGGGCACGGGCGTAAACCGCAAGTGAGCTGGCCTGGAATCGGCATGATTTCAGGCCGTTGTTTATACCGTTGCGCACTCGGATCTATTCAATTAATGATCCCCTTGCGCACCAAGACAGGATAGAAGAGCATTTAATGAAAATTCCAAAAAGGTTAGAACCCCTGCTTCAGGATGCCCTGATCGACGAGGTTCTGGGCCAGTTGATGAGTGGTAAAGAGTCAGAAGTTTACCTGGTGCGCTGTGGCGACGAAACCCGTTGCGCCAAAGTTTACAAAGAGATCCAACATCGCAGTTTTCACAAGCAGACGCAGTACACAGAAGGGCGCAAGGTACGCAACAGTCGCCGCTCCCGCGCCATGGAGAAACACTCCAGATTTGGCCGCAAAGAGCAGGAGGAGGTCTGGCAAAACGCCGAGGGTGATGCCCTCCGTTGTCTGGCCGACGCCGGGGTGCGTGTCCCCAGGACCCATGGTTTTTCTGAAGGGGTCCTGATCATGGAGCTGATCGTCGATGGTGACGGCGCTGTCGCCCCGCGGCTCAATGACCTGCGCCTGACAGAAACGTTGGCTCGCGAGTACCATCGTTTCCTGATCGACCAGGTCGTGCTCATGCTTTGCGCCGGACTCATTCACGGCGACCTCTCCGAATTCAATATACTGCTCGCCGGCGACGGGCCGGTGATCATCGATCTTCCTCAGGTCATCGACGCGGCCGCCAACAACAACGCCAAGCGGCTCTTCACGCGGGACGTTGACAACCTCGCCACCTATTTCGGTCAGTTCGCGCCCGAGCTCCTCGCGACTGACTTTGCCGCGGAGATCTGGCACCTCTACGAAAACGGCGATCTGCAGCCCGGAACGCCCTTGACCGGCCAGTTTACATGCATTGAGAAAGCGGTCGACGAAGACCTCGTCATGCGGGAGATTGATGACGCCCGCGCGGAGGCCATGGCTAGACTTTAAGTCGGGGCACACAAGAATAGCGGGGTCAGCCCGTTAAGATTGGACAAAGAGAAGGGACCATTAAGATATCTTTCGATGCGACAATTCATTTTGGTTCACAATTAGTGGCCTAAGAAGACCATTCTCCGTATCTTTATTCACTTAAGTGATCCAGGTGTGATCGGTTTGAGATAAGCCTGTGACTTGAGCCCTGGCTAAAATCGAGAGCGGTTCCAGGTGTGTCTGCAAGCGAAGAAACTCTTGCCCGGCGCAGGTATAAATTCTATTCTGACAGCATGCAACCCTTCCCCACGATTCTGAATGATTATCGCCATCTGCTTGGCACGGTCGACGATTGGTTCAATCGCTGCTTACAAGCCGGTGGCAGCCGTTTGGGCTGTCGCGGCGGTTGTAACGCCTGCTGTCGATCCCTGTTTGACATCACACTGCTCGATGCCTGGCTCCTGCGCGATGCTTTTGCACAATTGCCTCAATCGACCCGGAGCAGCGTTCTCAACCGATGTGAAGTGCGATTACAGCAACTGCGGCAGCGTTGGCCGCGATTGCAGTCGCCGTTTCTGCTGAATGGCCTGCCAGATGAAGAGTGGGTAGAGACGCCGGAGGAGGATGAAACACCCTGTCCGCTGCTTGATGAACAAGGCCTCTGTCTGGTCTATGCGTCCCGGCCGTTAACCTGTCGCCTGCATGGCCTGCCCAATATTGACTGTTCGGGAGAAGATTTCGAGGGAACGGTCTGCACCCTGCATCAGGGGGATCCTTTTACTCTTGCCGATGAGGTTCTACATTGGCCGTTTCGCAATCTGTTTGTTCGTGAGATCGAGATGTTTCGGGATTTTACGAAACATTTGACCGGTTCAGCGTATTTAGAACTGAATACCTTTATTCCGCTTGCGTTGTTAGCTGATTATGCAGCGGTGGATTGGGCACAGCTGGTTCTAGAAGACCCCCGGTGAGGCAGGCCTTGGAAGAGAACGCCCACAAGCCAAAGCGGACGTCACCGCAATGAGAATTATGCCGAAGATATCGAAAATCACAGTCTATCAATGGAGCAGTAACGGTCTGCGTTATCTACTTGCCGCCCTGTTCCTCTGGGCTGGCATCGCCAAGTTGATCGATCCGAAAAGTTTTGCCCGAAGTATTGATGCCTTCGACATCGTCCCGGACGATTGGCTGGTCGCTGTCGCCATCGGTCTCCCGGTTATCGAGATCCTGATCGCTCTTGTTGTTCTTTTGCGTTGGCCGTGCGGCTTGCCGCTCATGGCGGGATTATTGTTACTGTTTATCGGCGTGCTTTGGTACGGTGTGCTCAGTGGCCTCAATGTCGACTGTGGGTGCTTTTCTCTCGCTGAACAGGATTCGCAGACCTCTCTTCTGCAGGCGTTCTGGCGGGATTGGTTGATGTTGGCCGCTGTTTGCTATATTTTTGCTATAGACCGTATCTTAAAATCACACCAGCAACAGGTTGGTGTGACTGTAGATCCCTGAACTGGAGAGATTGAGATGAACTGTTATAGAATGATGAGCACTGCGGTTGCTGCCATGATGTTTAGCTGTTTTTTAGTGGCTCCGGCCTTTGCGCTCGACTGGGGCTCAAAGGAACTGGTGACTGAGCAGATTGCTGTCAAGCTGACCCGGGAAGTTATTAAGGGAGGCTATGAAATTGTGCGCACTGATGAATTGAAAGGTTGGATCGATTCGGGGAAGGAGATGTTGATTGTTGATACCATGCCTTATGCTGACAGTTACGTGAAACAGCACCTTCCGGGTGCCGTGCAATTCGAGTTCCCGATCAAAGAAATGGCAGAGTTGGATGAGCAGACCCAGGCCGAGTATCTGAAACTTCTGGGTGAGGATAAAGATCAGCTCCTGGTCATCTACTGTGGCTTTACCAAGTGCGGTCGCAGTCACAACGGTGCACTCTGGGCCCAGCGGTTAGGGTACACCAACGTTTACCGGCATCCAGGAGGAATCAAGGCTTGGGCACAAGCTGACTATCCGGTCGAGAAAGGCCAGTAACAAGAATTCTCCCGTGCCTCGAAGTTTTCGCCTTACCAGCAAAAGCACGCAAAAGCGAACGAAGCACCACGCCAAGACCAGAAGGTTGGTTGGTTTTGCGGTATGGTTCCTCTGTGCCACTGCGATAGCATCTTGTTTAGATTATAATTTCGAAAAGGATTGCCGTAAATGACCGATAAAAAACGGGTGTTGTTTCTCTGCACCGGCAACTCCTGCCGTAGCCAGATGGCAGACGGCCTGATTAACCACGACTTTGCTGACCGAATTGAGGCCTTTTCGGCGGGCACCGAGCCGCATGGTTTGAACCTGAAGGCGACGCAGGTCATGGCTGAGATCGGCATTGATATCTCCGGCAACAACTCGGACCATCTCAGCCAATATGAGGGACAACCTTTCGACTGGGTCATCACCCTCTGTGGGGATGCCAATGAAAAATGCCCGCTCTTTTTTGGCGAGGTGCAGCGCATCCATATCGGTTTCGACGATCCGCCCAAGGCTACCGGCAGTGCCGATGAAGTCCTGAATGTCTATCGGCGGGTGCGTGATCAAATCCGCCAAGAGTTGAGTGATTTTTTCCGTCGCGAACTGACTAAATAAAAAGGGGAGTCCATCATGGAACATGGCCTGACCAAAAAGCTTTCTTTTCTGGATCGCTACCTGACACTGTGGATTTTTCTCGCCATGTTTATCGGTGTCGGAGTCGGTTGGCTATTCCCTGGGGTCAAGGGTGTGGTCAACGCTTTTTCGGTCGGCACCACCAATATTCCGATTGCCATCGGCCTGATCTTGATGATGTATCCACCCTTGGCCAAGGTCAAATACGAGGAATTGGGCGAGGTCTTTCGCAACCGCAAAATCCTGGGGTTGTCGCTGCTGCAGAACTGGGTGATCGGCCCCATTCTGATGTTCCTGCTGGCCATCACCTTCTTAAGCGGTTATCCAGAATATATGGTCGGCCTGATTATGATCGGTCTGGCTCGCTGCATTGCGATGGTGATCGTCTGGAACGAATTGGCCAAAGGCAACGCCGAATACTGTGCCGGGCTAGTCGCTTTCAACAGTATCTTTCAGGTGCTCTTCTACAGTGTTTATGCCTGGCTCTTTATTACCGTTTTGCCGCCGCTGCTGGGGCTTGAAGGCGCCATCGTCGAAGTCACCATCGGTCAGATTGCCGAGAGTGTCTTTATTTATCTCGGCATCCCCTTTCTGGCGGGGATTATCACTCGGTACACGCTTATCCCGATGAAGGGCCGCGAGTGGTACGAACAGACCTTTATTCCGAAAATAAGTCCGATCACCTTGATTGCCCTGCTCTTTACCATCCTCGTGATGTTCAGCCTGAAAGGTGAGCTGATCGTCTCTATCCCGATGGACGTGGTGCGGATCGCAATCCCATTGTTGATCTACTTTGTCATCATGTTCCTGGTCAGTTTCATGATGGGGGTTAAGGCCGGGGCTGATTACAGCAAGACCGCGACCATCGCCTTCACCGCATCGGGCAATAACTTCGAATTAGCTATCGCAGTATCGGTGGCCGTATTTGGCCTGGACTCCGCGGTCGCTTTTACCGCTGTGATCGGTCCGTTGGTCGAAGTTCCGGCCTTGATTGCGCTTGTTCACGTGGCGTTCTGGTTGCGGAAACGGTTCTTTGTCGATGATTTGCCATCAAGCATGAGCTAGAGGCGAGAGACCGCGACAAACTATTGCTCTAGTGGGCTATCCCGCTTATAGTGAGCTATATTTTACAATCTGGAGGCGCCCTTGATTCCCAAGCAATTTCGAATTCACATCGTGCTTATTATCTCCGTTCTGGCAATGATTGTGGTGCCGATGATTCCTAAAAAAGTCGACCCGGAAAAGGCCCAGGCGGCCACCACCGCGGCGACGTATTTTCTGGAACAGGTTGACGCCGGAGCTTACGCAAACAGCTGGCAAACTTCTGCCGCACTGTTAAAAGAAAAGATCCCGCAAGCGGATTGGGTGGAAAAGCTCTCTAAGGCGCGAACCCTTTCCGGTGCCCTGGTCTCGCGCCAGCAAGACGATCTCAGCTACTCCACCAGCGCCCTTGATAGCCCCGACGGCGAATATGTCTTGATGGTCTTTGTCTCCAAGTTTGAGCGTGCACCAAGCGTCGAAGAAACCCTCACGGTGATGCTTGATCAAGACAACCGCTGGCGGGTCGCGGGCTACTTTATGCAATAGGTCTACCTTCTTTACCATCGCTTCCTCGCGGATTCAGGTTAAACTGTAACAGGCAAGGGAGTCTCACTATGAAAAACCGCCCAGAGGTGCAAACGCCGCTACCGGACCGCAGTAAAGCCAAGGCGCTGTATGAAAAACAGCTCCCTGGCCACAAAGCCACTTTACTCAAACTGGTTCAGGAGGTTCGGCAGGTTCTCGAACCGCATGGACTGGCCCCGGCTATAAAATTCCGCATCAAAAGTTTTGATGCCTATTTTGACAAACTGCGTAAGCTGAAGTCCTCAGCGGGGAACAATCGCGCGTCAACCATCACCGATTTTTTCGGCCTGCGCATCATCTGCCCTTTTCTAGAAGATATCGAGACGGTCGAACGCTTGATCGCCGCCCAGTACGAAGTTGTGGCCACGGAATACAAGGCCGACCAGCATTCTTTTCGGGAGTTCGGCTACGACTCTGTACACTTGACAGTCCGGCTTGGCAACATGCTCTCCGGGCGGCTTGTTCCGGGGGTCAGAAAGGTCTGCGAAGTTCAACTCCGTACTATTTTGCAGGACGCCTGGGCCGAGGTGGAGCACGAGTTAGTCTACAAATCGGACATCACCCTGCCGAACCAATCGATCCGCCGCAAGCTGGCCTCACTCAACGCTACCCTGACTCTTTCAGATTTGATTTTCCAGGAAATCCGCGACTATCAGAAGGCCTTGCGCAAGCATGGTCGTAACCGCCGGGCCAGTCTGGAGTACAATCTGGACTCCATACAGTTGCTGGCTATGGCGCAATCGGTCGCAACGGAAATGGACTCGCCAGCGGGTTCGGTTCCGATCCCGTCGATTATGACCAGCCGTCTGGAGAAGGTTATGCTGCGTGCGCTCGAAGCTCACAGCAACCAGGACCTGGAAGGTGCCATCGAACGCTACGGTCAGCTGCTTGGGATGAGGCTTGACCGCAAAATCCGCAGCCTGGTCTACAACCATCGTGGTATGGCATATTTTGCCTCAGGAGAGTTGCACAAGGCCCTCGGGGATTTTGCCAAAGCGATCAGCTACGATCAAGATTGTGATCGCGGCTATATCAATCGTGGCCGCTGTTACCGGAAGATTAAAAAATATGACCGCGCCCTGGAAGACTTTAGTAGAGCGCTTAAGCTTAACCCGAGTCTGGCTGACAGCTACTTTGGCAGAGCTCTGGTCTATTACGACATGAAGCAATTCGCCCGCGCCAAAGTTGACTGCGAAAAAGCTCTCGGCATTCAAGCTGATTACCAGCCAGCGCGCGAACTCATCAAAACCATCCATCAGGAAATACTCTAAGCGGAACCATTGTCCCATGACAAACTCAGCGACAGCAGGAAAAGTCGAGCCACCGGAAACGGTCTCGCTACAGGAACTGAAGCGTCTGGCTGAGGAGGCTGTGGTTAAAGCCGAAGCTTTGGTCCGCATTTTTTACCGACTCAAGCTTCCCAGAGCGACCATCGATTTTTCTTTGCGCGGCCGTTGCGCCGGGCAAGCCAGAATCGATGCCCAGGGCGGCCTGCAACTGCGGATTAATCTGCAGCTGCTGGCAGAAAATCTCGATGATTACCTGCGAACCACTATTCCACATGAAGTCGCCCATCTCACCGTCAACTGGAAATATCGCCGACACTTTAGGCGACCTCGTCCGCACGGTCCGGAGTGGCAGGCCGTGATGTGCGATTGCTTCGGTCTGGAACCCAACCGTTGCCATCGCTACCAGACCACTCCGGCGCGCCTGGTGCCACGAAACTATCTCTACCGCTGTGACTGCCGCGAGCATCGTCTTACTCGCATCATGCACAACAAAATTGGCAAAGCAAGCGCGGCCGCCTGCAAGGTCTGCAAAACCTCGCTCCGATATATTGGCAAACAGGAATAATCCGTGACTCTTCAATCTGTCACCACAAACCGATACCATTCAGTGGCACGATCCGTGAAATCGTGAAATTATCCTTGATGAAAACTGCCAGCCTATGCTATTCGTACTACGAAAATCGAAAGTGTGTTACTGCTCAACTCTAGCAACCTGTCGGGTTGTCAATGAACTGACTGCTAAGCACTAGCGATGCTATTTAGGCTGAAACAAGACTGAACGCAAAGGACCTCCCTGCATGCATATGGCCGATGCACTCATATCTCCTGCTGTCGGTGGTGCCTTCTGGGCAGCAACAGCGGCAACAATCGCCTACTGCTCGGCACGCGTGCGTCGGGAGCTTGACGACCACAAGGTCCCGCTTATGGGAGTGATTGGTGCCTTCATCTTCGCCGCGCAGATGATCAATTTCACCATCCCTGCCACCGGATCCAGTGGTCATATCGGCGGTGGCTTGCTGCTCGCCATTCTGCTCGGACCGTATGCAGCCCTGCTCACCATCGCCTCGGTGTTGATTGTTCAGGCGCTTTTTTTTGCAGATGGTGGATTGCTTGCTCTGGGCTGCAACGTCTTTAACCTCGGGGTGTTCCCGGCGTTTATTGCCTACCCTTTGGTTTACAAAAATCTCATTGGCCGCCAACCGAAACAGTCGCGCATGGTGCTCGCTACCATTTTAGCGGCGGTTGTCGGTCTGCAGTTAGGATCGCTCGGTGTTGTTACGCAGACTGCAGTTTCGGGGATCGCAGCCCTGCCCTTCACGACCTTTCTGGCGCTGATGCAACCGATCCACTTAGCAATCGGGGTGGTTGAAGGCGTCGTCACAGCCTTGGTTATTTCCTTTATTTATCGTGCCCGACCAGAGATTATGGCGGCTGCGCTACAGCACAAACCGGTCGGCCAACTGCCAATTCGTTCGCTGGTGGCAACGTTTCTGGTTGCGACCTTACTTATCGGCGGCGGCTTTTCCTGGCTCGCTTCTGAAAGGCCCGATGGTCTGGAATGGTCTATCGCCAAACTTACTGGCTCGGAGGAGTTGCCGGAAAGTTTCAGCCAGGCGCATGTCGTCGCTGCCTCCTTGCAGGAGAAAGCTGCGGTGCTAAAAGATTACGCTTTGCCTTCCGCCGCAATCGCGGGTGCAGACTCAGCGCCAGCGAGGGCAGAGCGTTTGAGCACGAGTCTCTCTGGGCTTGTCGGCGGTGGCGCCACTCTGATTCTCTGTTTTCTGATCGGAGTTGTGCTTAAGAAGCGGAAGCGATAACGGAGCATCGGATGCTGGCGATCGACGGGACTTTGCTTGATTTCAAACAACTTGATCTGTTGGCCATGCGGCAAACGGCAATCCATCGCCTTGACCCCCGCGCCAAGATCATAACAACGCTATCCTTCATCGTTTGCGTCGTCTCTTTCAACCGTTACGAAATTTCGGCGATGATTCCGTTTCTGCTCTATCCGGCGGTACTGTTAACGGTCGGTGAGCTGCCTTTTGGTTACATCCTGCGCAAAATCATAATCGTCATCCCGTTTGCCCTCGTGGTGGGGATTTTCAACCCGGTGTTTGACCGTGAAGTTCTGATGCAGATCGGTTCGCTCGATGTCTGGGGCGGCTGGCTCTCCTGCCTGTCGATTCTGCTGCGGGCGCTGCTCACCGCCAGCGCCGCCATTCTTCTGGTGGCGGTGACTGGTTTCCCGGCGATCTGCGAAGCGTTAGAGCAGATGGGCATGCCGCAGGTTTTCGCGGTTCAGCTACTGTTCCTCTATCGCTACATCTTCGTGCTGACGGATGAAGGGGTCCGGACCGCCCGGGCACGAGAACTGCGGACTTTTGGTAAGCGTGGCCTTGGCCTGCGCCAGTTCGGTTCGCTGGTGGGCAACTTATTGCTACGCACCTGGGAACGCGCCGAGCGGATTTATATGGCGATGCTGGCCAGAGGTTTTGCCGGTCAGGTTCATACCCGGCAACGGGGTCATTTCGGTCGCAACGAAGTGATGTTCGTTGCTGGCTGGATCAGCCTCTTTGTTCTGCTGCGCTGCTACAATGTGCCGCAACTCTTCGGTCGTCTTTTAACAGGAACGCTGCCATGAGTCATCATATTGTCGAGGTTAAAAATCTGTGTCATGTCTATCCTGATGATACCGTCGCTTTGCGCGAGGTCTCCTTCCTGATTCATCACGGCGAATCGGTGGCCATCATCGGCGCTAACGGCGCGGGCAAGTCGACACTGCTGCTTCACTTGAATGGTTACCTGACGGCAACTTCGGGAGACATTAGAATCGGCGATGCGATGTTGGCCAAAGCGACCCTGCCGGAAATCAGACGCACCGTGGGGATGGTTTTTCAAGATCCAGACGACCAACTTTTTATGCCAACCGTCTTTGATGATGTCGCCTTCGGCCCGATGAATTTGGGGCTGGCTGCAGAAGAGGTCGAGATCCGCGTTGCCGATGCGCTGGAAAGGGTCGACGCGAGCGCGTTGCGAGACAAACCGCCGTATCACCTTTCCGGCGGAGAGAAGAAGCGAGTGGCGATTGCCACCGTGCTCTCGATGCTTCCTGAAATTCTAGTCCTTGATGAGCCGACCAACGGCCTTGACCCGCACGCCAGACGACAGCTGATTGCTCTGCTCCAGGCTTTTCACCACACGAGGATTGTGACCAGTCATGATCTCGATATGGTTTTGGAGTTATGCGAGCGGACTATCGTCTTGCACGATGGCAGGGTGATGGCCGATGGCCCGACCCTGAAAATTTTTCAGGACGATGAGTTACTCAAAACCTGCCGCCTGGAAAAGCCGTTTGCGATGCAGGGTTGCCCCATCTGTTCCCCCGATAAAAAACCCTTACCCAGCCAGTCACCACTCGTCCCGCCCCACAGTAGCAAACCGCATGATCACGACCACAAACATTGAAACTTCCGCTTGCTTGTCCCACTCTCGCTGAATCCTCTACCGGTTAAGCCTCGCCACGCAATCTCGGCACCTGTTTTTATCTTTTTGGTAAAACTTTGTTTTTTATTTAAACAAAAAAGTTTTTTATTTAGACAAAAACTAAAAGACAGGTTAGGTTACTGCATCGGCAGAAAGGCAGATGGTCTGACCAATTGCAGGCTTTCCCCAGGAATGAGGGGTTTCGCCACATAATTTCAAAAAACCCCGGGTGTGAAATCAGTGACCACAGAAGTACAAAAACGTATTGCTTGCAGAGAGTAACTAACCATGAATATTCACGAGTACCAGGCTAAGGCCATCTTGCGTAACTTTGGGGTTCCGGTTCCAGAGGGGCACGTGGTCTACAACAGTAACTCAGCCCGTGATTGGGCCAAGCGTCTCGGCGAAGAACCCTATGCCGTCAAAGCCCAGATTCACGCTGGTGGCCGTGGCAAGGGCGGCGGGGTCAAGATTGCCAAGAGTGCCGACGAAGTTAAACAGTATGCCCGCGATATGTTTGGCATGACTCTGGTGACGCACCAAACTGGTCCCGAAGGCAAGATTGTCAAGCGTGTGCTGATTGAGACTGGCTGCAACATTGCCGACGAGTTCTACGTCTCCTTTCTGGTCGATCGTGCCACCGACAAAGTCACCCTGATGGCCTCTGCCGAAGGAGGCATGGATATTGAGGAAGTCGCGGCCAAAACCCCGGAGAAACTTTTTTTTGAAATCATTGATCCGGTGGTTGGACTGACCGCATTCCAAGCCCGCAAGGTCGCTTTCAAGCTCGACTTCGGCATTGCCCAGGTCAAGCAGGCGGTTCCGCTGCTGATGAATCTGTACCAAGCGTTTGTCGAGACTGACTGTTCTTTGCTTGAGATCAATCCTTTGGTTCTGACTGGCGAAGGCAATCTCATTTGTCTCGATGCCAAGATTAATATTGACGACAACGCGCTGTTTCGTCATCTGCGTATCCGTGATCTGCGCGACTACGACGAAGAAGATCACATGGAGATCGAGGCCTCCCAGTACGATCTCTCCTACATCGCCCTTGATGGCAACATCGGATGCATGGTCAATGGTGCCGGACTGGCAATGGCAACCATGGATATCATCAAGCACTATGGCGGTGACCCAGCCAACTTCCTCGATGTCGGTGGCGGTGCCACCATTGAGCGCGTCACTGAAGCCTTCAAACTCATTCTCTCCGACGATAAGGTCAAAGGGATTCTGGTCAACATCTTTGGTGGGATCATGAAGTGCGATGTTATTGCCACCGGAGTCATCGCAGCGGCCAAGCAAATCGGCGTCAAAGTCCCGCTGGTGGTACGACTGGAAGGGACCAACGTAGAACTGGGCAGAAAAATGTTGGCTGAATCAGGCTTGAACATTGTCAGCGCCGACGGCATGGCTGATGCGGCTGAAAAGATTGTCAAAGCTGTTCAAGGATAAGGAGTGAGGCGAGGCACCTTTTTGGCCCCTCACTTGATGACATAGGAGCAGGAACAATGAGTATTCTGATTGATAAAAACACCAAGGTCATTACCCAGGGAATTACCGGTGCCACCGGTCTCTTCCATGCCCAAGGTGCCCGTGAATACGGCACCCAGATGGTTGGGGGCGTTACGCCAGGTAAAGGCGGTACCGAAATCGAAGGGTTCCCGGTCTTTGACACGGTTGAAGACGCAGTCAAGGCGACGGGGGCTAATGCTTCAGTGATCTACGTGCCACCGATTGGGAGCGCTGATGCCATCATGGAAGCAGTCGAAGCAGGGATCGAGCTGGTGATCTGCATCACGGAAGGGATTCCAGTTCTTGACATGGTCAAGGTCAAGAAATACCTGGAAGGCAAAACCTGTCGACTGATTGGCCCCAACTGCCCCGGTGTAATCACGCCCGGTCAATGCAAGATCGGCATCATGCCTGGCTATATTCACAAGCCCGGACCCGTCGGGGTCGTCTCTCGGTCCGGGACTCTGACCTACGAAGCCGTGTGGCAATTAACCAGCCGCAACATCGGTCAATCCACTTGCGTTGGTATTGGTGGTGACCCGGTCAATGGCACCAGCCACCTAGATGTTTTGAGAATGTTCGAAGAAGATCCGGCTACTGAGTCGGTCATCATGATCGGAGAAATTGGCGGAGACGCCGAAGAGCAGGCGGCCATATATGCTCGCGAGCACATGACCAAGCCCGTCGCGGCCTTTATTGCGGGGGCGACCGCACCAGCGGGTAAGCGGATGGGTCACGCCGGGGCCATCATCTCTGGTGGCAAAGGTGACGCAGCCAGTAAGAAAGCGTTTCTTGCAGAGTGCGGTATCAGTGTTGCTGACAGCCCGGCCGATATGGCTGAAGCGTTGTTGAAAATCTGGCAGCCCTGACTCATCCATCTATTGACTGTGATAGCGGGTCGGCTTCACCCGGAGCGGATCCGTCTGTTTCACTCTTTGGCCTCGCCGTTTCACTGCGATAGAATCTTTTGGGCGGCCAAGGCGGCTTCACACATAGCCACTGAAGATGACTCGCCACGGCCTGTCGCTATCACCTCACCCGTTTTAGGATGTAGCACCAAGTACTCGAACATCCCATCGCCGGCCTTTCCGCTAAACCGGAAAGGCGCACCGACCCGCGCCAAAACTCGCCAGGCATCGCCTTGATTTTGCTCGCACAAATGTCCGTCAGCCTGGTTCCAAAGGTTCGCATCAATCATTCGTTTTTCCACAAGAGCCTCCTTTATCAACCCTCTCTTTATGAGCCTTATAGTAAAAACTATACCATATGGTTTCGGTTGACCCTAAGGCTTCTCGTGACAAAGGCCAATTAAAACAAAAACCCCCTCGCCGCAGACACAATCTCACCACCCTGTCAAACCAAAGAAGGGACCAGCCAATTGGCCGATCCCTTGCGTCTTAAGTTCAGAGTGTACCCCCGTAAACCGGGGCTATCTTGTTAACGGCCGAAGGGTTTTACCTCAGGCGCCTGGTCGCCCTTCAAGGGTGAACCCCAGAAGGTTCCGAGCATCTTTTTATCGCCATCATTGAGGATGGCACCACGTTCAATCATGCGCTGCAGCAGGGCCTCCAGCTCTTCCTGCTGAGTGACCGCCGTGTCAACGCGCTGCCGGGTATGACAGATGGTACAGCGCGCTTCAATGGTCCTTTGAAAATCGTCGCTAGAGGTCAACCGGTGAGAATCATGAATGGTCTCCGGCACCGCAGCTTGGATGGGCGCGACCAGCGAAAGGCCACCGAGGATCAGAGCCAGTTTTATCTGCCAGCTATTCACGCACATAGGTATCAATATCCGTCTCATGAACCATCCCCATTATGTGAGCATATTCCGATTCAATAATCGCATAGTGAGTTTCCGTCTCCTCGGCCATATGGTCAAAGATGGCGCGAACGCCCGGATCGACGATAAGGGCGGCTGAAAGACGCAAGTTTTTGGCCAGATCCTGTTCGCCCTGTAGCGCTATTTCCATGGCTTTACGCTCATGAACCTTTTCATCCAGGGCTTGGTTCAGTTGTATAAGCATCGCGTGATTCTTGCTCGGAGGCTGGGCCATGAACTCATCAAAGGAACCGAGATCTGAACCGGTGTAAACTTTGAAAAAATGGCCAGCATGGTCCCGTTCTTCCTGAGCCAACTGCTCAAAAAATTTCCTTCCACGCTCATTTTCGGTCAGGGCCGCAGCCTTATTATAGAAGTCCATGACATCTTTTTCGGTTTGAATTGCCATCTTGACGGCTTCTCGAATCTTCATTTCCTGAGGCATAATAGTCTCCTTTCCCTGTTGCGATAGATTGCGATACCCATGAGGAACTGACGGCAACTCGATTATTTCGAAAGGGTGTTCACCTGCTCCGTCACCCAAAGGTCAATCTGTTCACCCGCTTCAGCACTGAGGTCAAGAAACCTCAGACCCATGCCCGGCTCATGAGGGCTTTTCCGCACGAAGAGCCGTTTCCAGACAACTTCACACTGACAGCGCAAGGTGAAACGGGCTGCCGTTGGCAGGGTCAGTTCAATCATGAATTGTTCCCCGAGTTCACGAGGTTTGACAGTTGAGATAAAGAGTCCGCCGCGGCTAAGATTTTTAGCATAGCCGAAGAAAGTCTTCTGTCCGTCCGCGCAGGGAATTTTTTCAACGATCAAGGCCGCACGAGCGGTCCGACGTTTGTTCTTCTGCTCGGTCTCATATTCTTGGTCTTCAGATGAACTCATCAGCGTCTCTCTTGTTTGCTTGCACGATAGCTTGAGCCAATTCAGTGGGTCTTAGCTAGAGCGTGATGTCGGGGTCGGCCAAAGCCTTGTTTTTGCTTTTGCCAGAATTTCACAGATGCAGGTATTTTTCAATAATACCATAGCATTTAAGCTTTTCGATTATTTTGTCACTATCGAATTTCATCGTTATGGCGTAATACTGCCAGCATTTCTGAAATCGTTCCGGGACAAGAGAGTCCGGCCTTAGCAAAAAATGCTGGCAGCCGCTCTGCTGCATCACCGCGGGCAAACCCGGAATCGCACAATAGATGAATCAGGCGCAGAGTTTTGAAGCCGTCAAACCAAATATGAAACGCCCGAACGCGCTCTGCATTAGTCCGATAGTTGAGCTGTAGCCGTGGCCAGGTGGTTAGCCAGGTGGACTGAACCAAATACTCGGCCAGTACCGGTGAGATTTCCTCTGCGCGCGCCAGCAAAAACTCGGCTGTGGCAACCGCATTTTGTTCAACACAACGCAACCAGTCAGCCAGAATCAGAAAGGGCGCAAGCGGGTAATACTGTACGGCTTCGGTCTCGCCCTGTAGCAGCAGCCCCATACTGCGGCCAGTGCCGAAAGGTACTCGTCCAGAGATTCGTGGTGAAGGAAAAACCATGGTGCCGTTTAAGCGTGCCACGCCGTCGGTTTTTGCCAGCTTCTGCAAAAAATAAAAGTCTTCTCCGGCTTTGCGAAGATTCATACCGCCGCATCGTACATATGCCATGGCCCGACAACTCATGGCACTACCCACCGCGTTGAACGCATACGGCGAACCGGCCAGTTTTAGCCCGAGGACATAACTGCGCAAGAACAACTCGTAACGGTCGATCGCGGACTGAGAAGCCGCGTCGGCTGCCGGTTGGTGCTGAAATGGCAACACTGCGGCACCGGCTTCAGCTTGCCGATAGTGGTGTCGGATTGCTTGCAGGTAGTTTGGCTCGACCAAGGTGTCGGCATCTAGATAAACCAGCAACGGCTCTGCTTGCCAATCAAGTCTGGACAGGACCAGATCCATGCCGAGCTTTCGGGCAAAGCCGACCCCGGCCCGGTGTACAGGAAATTCCCTGCCAGGGCTGGCCGCATCAACCCATGCCAGCGGGACTTCTGTTGTCTTGGCGATTGCCGCCAGCCGAACCAGATCCGCACGATTTTGGGCAATGACCTCACTGGTGGCCTCATCACTATGATTGACGACCACCACCACCAAGGTGTTCTGCCAATCATCAGTCGGGATGCCCGCCAGACTCTGTAATGTGGCGACTAGACTCTCTCCCTCCGCCAGGGCAGGAATAACCACCGCCGCCGTCAGAGCCGTCCGTGCCGATCCTGTCAGCTGCCATGAACCCTTGATCGCACTCTTATCCAGATAGCGTTGGACCGCTTTGGGCAAAACGCTCATGCCCCGGCCTCTGACCACTGGTTGAGTAGTTCCGCGACTGGATCACCCTGTGGCTCCAGCCAATGAATCTTTACGCCTTGTCGCTCCATACGCCTGAACCAGGTCTCCTGGCGCTTGGCAAACTGATGAATGGCGCTGTTGAGTTTCTGGAACAGGTCGTTGCGATTAAGCTGCCCTTGCAGGTGTTGGGCGACGAAGCGGTACTCCAGACCGTAAAACTCCAGAGTAGCCCAAGCTACGCCGCCAGCGTGCAGAGCCTCAACCTCTTCGATCATGCCGTGATCGAGGCGCTCGCGCAGCCTTTGGCTGATGCGCTGGCGGAGGATGTCTCGCGGCCAACGAAGGCCAAACACCTGCGGCTTAAGTTCTGGGCTTTCCAGTATGTTGCAGTCGGTCTGCTGCTCGCCCTCGGCAATCTCAATCGCGCGAATCAGGCGCTGGCGATCATTGAGGTCGGTGGTATTGTGCTGCTCGGCGCGCAACTGATTTAACCGCTGCTGCAAAACTTCCAGACTGAGGGGGGCTAATTCCAGACGCAAAGCAGGGTTCTCGGGAACTTCCGATAAGGCGTAACCGCGCAGCACAGCATCGAGGTAAAGCCCGGTGCCCCCGGCCAGGATCGGCAACCGACCCGATGCGCTGATTTCAGCGAACGCCGTATTGAATTCACGCACAAAGTCGAACAGGCTGAACTCGTAACCAGGATCAACCAGATCAATCAATCGATATGGGATGTCGCCATATTCGGCGAGATCTTTACCACTGCCGATATCGAGACCACGATAGACCTGCCGCGAATCCGCCGAGAGAATGGTCCCATTCAAAGACCGGGCGGCCGCAACAGCCAGATGAGTTTTACCCGATGCCGTCGGGCCCAGCACAACCAGGAGATTCATTACTTAGACTTTCAAGAAATTTAATAAGTTATAGTCAGCTTCCGTTATAACCGGTTCTTCGGTAGATGACAACGCGTATTGCCAGACAGCTTCCATCCCAGCAGAAAATCTGCTATACAGTGGAAACTTTATCTGCTGTGATGGTTTTAAATGTTGCAGCGAGGCTCACCTAAAACTCATGGCATCATCCCTGTCAGACGTATCAATAGCCACCTCCGATCCGGTTGTTTTACCTCGTGCAGAGCACTGCATGTCGCGTAAACAGCTTGACCAGAACACACTCAAAGTTCTTTATCGGCTGCACCGCAACGGTCATCAGGCTTACCTGGTCGGCGGTAGCGTACGGGATCTGTTGCTCGGACGTAAACCCAAAGATTTCGATATTGGCACCGATGCCACCCCGCAACAAGTCAAGCGCTTGTTTCGCAACTGTTTTCTGGTCGGTCGCCGGTTTCGGCTCGCGCATGTCCGCTTCGGCCGCGACCAGGTGATTGAGGTTGCAACTTTCCGGCGTCAGCCTCATCCAGACGAATTTCCTGAAGATGTCGGTGAGCATGCTTTCTTCGTCCAGAATCAGTTCGGCACCCCCCGCGAAGATGCCTTCCGCCGGGACTTCACCATCAACGCCCTCTTCTACAATATTGCCGACTTCTCGATTGTCGATCACGTCGGTGGTTTAGCCGATCTCGAAGCCCGACGCCTGCGGGTTATTGGCGACCCACTGGTTCGTTTTGAGGAAGATCCGGTGCGGATGGTGCGCGCGCTGGAGTTCAGTGCCCGGCTGGGCTTCTCACTCGACCAGACCATTCTTGATGGCATTACCGCTCGTGCCGAAATAATTGCGACCGCCGCGCCAGCGCGAGTTCGCGAGAAATTGATGGATCTCTTCCGCCATGGGGTGGGGGACAAAGTCTTAAGACAGGCCCAGGAACTCGGCCTGCTGAAGCCGCTGTTGGCGGGCTATGAGGGAGAGGAAACCACCTTCCGGTTGCTGGAAGAGCTGAATGCCCACTTCCGTCGCACCGGCACAGTCGATGAAGCCATGCTTCTGGCCGCGCTCTTTCTCAAGCGGTTCCGGCACGAATGCATGGGCCACGCGGCACCACCCATGAGTGAAGCAATGCATTACGCCGGACAACTGTTGACACCCCACTGTACATATTTCAAGCTCGCCCACGGTTTGCGTCATCAGGCCAAGGAACTGCTGCTCGGGTGCTTTCGCTTTGCCCGCGGTCTGGGACAACGTGGCCACAAACGCTTTTTGCACAACCCCGATGCGCCTCGGGCGCTGGAACTCTTTCACCTCTGGAGCCTGGCCAGTGGCGAAGATCAGCAGCTGGTGAAAACTTGGCGAGAAGCTCTGCACACCCGTGATCAGGCTGCGGATAAACCCGCCAGCCAGCCGAACCGACGCACTCGCAGAAGACCGCGCAAGCGCCGTCCAGCAAGGACTCCGGAGGTTTAGCCGGAAGCAGGAGACCAACTAACGGGGATAAAGTGGCGGCAGCCCATCGCGACCCTTTCGGTCGGCCACCTCTCGTTCTACCTGTTGTAGCGTTGTGAGTAACTCCTGACCATCCCAAGCCGCAAGCGTGCGGCTGTAAAGGCTCCTGCTGAAGACCGCCAGTTGCTGCTGCAAGGGTTCACCACAGCGCGTTGCCAATTCTTCCAGATTGCCGGGGCGTTGTTCCGGAAAGAGTGTTGTCCCCCAATTCAGCAGTGCGCTCCGCACTTGAGCTTGATCCCCTGATTTGATCGCCCGCTCTAATTCCCGCCGCACTTGGTTCAGGCTGAGGCCTGCGTTTTTCGGTTCCTGTGCCGACTCCTGATTACGACCAACCCTTTTGCTTTTGACGAACAACCACAGCGTCAGCAACCAGCCGCTACCAAGCACCAAACTTAGCCACGGCCAAAAGTCAGGTTTCGCTGTTGGTGGTGTCACCAACGGTGCCGACTGCTGTTCGGTTGTTGGCGAGGTCATCTGCTCCGACTCTGGAGTGGTCAAAACCGCAGGCGCGTTGACCGCTGGCAAGACCTCCAGCTCAAGCGCCGGCAAGCGGGTTTGCCGCCAACGCTCGGCTCGCAGATCCCACCAGTCGACGGTGATCTCCGGCAAAGACAGCGTTCCCGAACGAGTTGGCACCAGTGCCAGCTTCTGTTGCAGAATGCCAAGCAGACCGCTCTCACTGACCTGATCCTCCCGGTTGGGCTGATCGGGATAGCTCCTGACCCCATCGGGAAGCTCGATGCTGAGAGCCGGGAGTTGAGCCGAGGGTAAGCCACTGGCGCGCAGCATGATGGTACGGGTTGCCGGTTCGCCGACCGTCAGTTGTGGCGGATTCTGCTGCCAGTCGTCTTTCAGTTGCAGGTCACTGGCCGGTAACCAGTCTCGTCCTTTTGCTTCGACTGCGGGCAGCACCTCAATAGCCATCGCTTCCGATTGTTTCCGGAGCTGCCGGGTGCGCTGATTAAAGGGATCGAAACCGCGCCGGCCCCCTTCGGCAACTTGAGCGCCAAAGCGGATCGGCGGAATCGTTAAACGACCACTCTGTTGCGGGAAAACGGCATAGTCTCGTTCGATCACTCGATAGCGGAGTCCGTTTCGTTCGGTCTCGTAGTTGCGATCCTCGCCGAGCTTCTGCACCACCGCCTCGACCCCGGACGGTTCTGGCTCGGTGAGGCTGGCCTGCAGAAAGTTGAGCCGGGTCAACAGCCGCACCTGGTAGCGCAGCTGCGACTGGACCCACACTTTTTCCGGTTCGGCGCTGACTTCGAGCAGCAGTTCACTTTCCCCGGTCGCAGCGCTGCTCGTCTGACCCGCCGGCAGGATCTCGACGACGATCGGCGCGCTGCAATCGCTGCCAATACAGAGCGACGGAATCACCTTGCTGCCAGCGTTCCGCGCCAGTAAAGAGAGGCGCCAGGTGGTGGTGCGGCTGATGTCAGTGTTGATAATCTGCATCTGCGATGACTGGGAACGACCGAGCAGCTCGAAATCTTTTTCCAGCACGCTCAGGTCGGGTTCGCCATCAACGCTGCCCTTTGCCCGCAACTCGAGGGTAAAACTTTCCTCCAGACCGACGCGGGTCCGATCCAAGACCGCTTCGAGCTGCGCGGCCAGGCTCGCCGCAGGGGTCAGTAACAGCATCAGAATCAGGAGTGAGTAAAATCGTCGCATTACCATGGTTTTTCACTCGTCTGCCGCCCATCGCGCTGACGGTATTGATAAAGGAATTTTCGTCGCAGCAGGCCGCCCGGATCATCGGGTATGCGCTGTAGCCACTGCTGACTGGCCCGTTGTTCTTCACTGAGTGGTTGTTCGTCCAGCATCTCGGCCGGCTTGTCTGCCTCTTGTCCCTCGTTTGCGTCTTGTTCCGCTGCCGCCGACGCAGCTTGAGATTCCGACTCTTGTGCCTCTGCCCCCTGTGGTTTTGAAGGAGTTGCTTGCGCATCCTGCTGAGCTTCTTCCTGCGGTGAGGCTTCGCCGTCATCCTGAGACGTTCCTTCTGACGGTTGTTGCTGCTCGCCCGCAGATTTGTCAGCCGATTCCTGCTGCTGCTGTGCCGAGTCCTTGGAGTCTTTATCTTCCGACGAAGAGTCTTTTTGATCA
Source organism: Desulfuromonadales bacterium (assembly GCA_030145195.1). Taxonomy (GTDB): domain Bacteria; phylum Desulfobacterota; class Desulfuromonadia; order Desulfuromonadales; family BM103; genus JAQYVY01. Next base: position 28,736 of record JAQYVY010000012.1, read on the forward strand.
GGAGAGGACTCCCCGTCTTGAGGTGAAGATTGCTGCTGTTGTTCCAGAGCATCTTCGACCAGATGCTTGTTGGTCAGCGCATCCTGATCCTGCGGCTTGAGTTTTAGCGCCTCGTTGTAGGCGTTGAGGGCTTCGGCCAAACGGCCGCTTTTCGCCAGAGCGTTGCCCTGGTTGTACCAGTCGTCGGCACTTTCTGGTTGCTGCAGAAGCTTGGCGGCCTCATCGAACTGGCCGTTGCGGTAGAGGGCGCTGGCTTGCCAACGCGGATCCTTAAATTGCTGCGCGGCGGTCGCATAATCCTTTTCGATAAAGGTCTGCGCGCCGCGCTGATCGGAACGTTGCCAGAGCTGTTGCCACTCAAACGCCTGCGCTGGCTGGCTCAGAAAAACACAGAAGACGACCAGCGTCAGCCAGCCGCGCCGGAAAGCACAGGCACAGAGTAGCGCCAGCGGCCAGAGCAGCCAGACGCCTGCTTCGCGCCAGCGGTCACCAATCTGGTCGCTCTGCTGCTGTTCGGCCTCAAGCCTCTCGCGGAGCGAGCCACCCAGCAGAGCTTGGAAATCCTGATCATCAACCCGAATGGTCTGGTAACTGCCACCACCAACCTGCGCCAGCTGTTGGAGTGCCGCCGGATTGAGGCGCGGCAGCACGACCTGACCAGCGGCATCTTTAAAAAAGCCGCCGTCCGCCAGAGGAATTGGTGCGCCAGCGACAGTACCGACTCCAAGGACCGACAGGCGGTAACCATCCTGATGTAATTGTGATGCCTCTGGCATGGCCGCTTCAGGTTGATCGTCGTCGGTAATCAAAAGCAGATCGCCTTCGGCCAGTCCGGCTTGCTGTAGCAAGCGGCGGCCCTGTTTAATCGCCAATGCCGGGCGACTGCCAAGGGTCGGCATCAATCCAGGTTCCAGACTGTCGAGTAGCGCGGCGATGGTCTTGCCGTCATCAGTCAGCGGCGTCACGGTAAAAGCATCACCGGCAAAGACCACTAACGCGGTCTGCCCTTCACGGCGGTGGCGAAGGATATCGGCGACCTTCAACTGCGCTCGCACCAGTCGGCTCGGTTTGAGGTCAGCAGCATTCATCGAGGCAGAAAGATCGAGCAAAAGCACCAGTGCCGACTGCTGACGAAACAACGGCTGTGGCAGCCGCTCCCAGGTCGGCCCGGCCAGAGCCAGGACGGCCAAAAGCGAAGCCAGCAGGAGCAGATGCAGCGGCCAGTTAAGGCGTCTTTGCGAACGGCCGAGCAACAGGTAAGGGAGCAGTTGCGGGTCGCAGACCGCCTGCCAATTGCGGCTGCGTAACTGCTGACGCCAGAGCCAGATCAGTAGCAGGGCCAGCGGCAGCAACAACCAGAACCAGTCGGGGCGTAAGAAATGGAACTGACTCATCGCCACCCCCAGCGCTGGCGACCCTGATCAACCAGGCCGAGCAGGAGTGCACCCAGAAGCGCCGCTCCCAGCGGCCAGGGGTAGAGCGCGGTGACCGGGCGGAAGACTTCCTGATCTTTTTCAACCGGTTCCAGCTGGTCGAGCATAACGTAGATATTTTCCAGTTCGGCGGTGTCGCGGGCGCGGAAGTAGCGGCCGCCGGTCTGTTCGGCAATGCCATTTAAACTTTTCTCGTCGAGGTCGACGGAAGGGTTGACCTGCCTTTTGAACATAAAGGAACCGACAGTCATCTCGTCGGCCCCGATGCCGATGGTATAGATCTTCAGCCCCTGCTCAGCCGCCAGCTGCGCGGCTTTCAGAGGGCTGACCTGACCGGCGGTGTTGGCGCCGTCGGTGAGCAGGATCAGAATCCGCTGCGCGGTTTGCCCACCCTGCAAACGTTTAACCGCCAGGCCGATGGCATCGCCAATCGCCGTCTTCTCTCCCGCCAAGCCCAACACCGCTTCATTTAAGAGCAGCTCGACGGTCTTGCGGTCGAAGGTCAAGGGGGTCTGCACATAGGCCTGGTCGGCAAACAGAATCAAGCCCAGCCGGTCCCCCTGGCGACGGCGAATGAACTCGATGGCAACCCTTTTCAGTGCGGTCAGACGGTCAACGGTCTCGCCTTCGAGGACAAAGTCCTTGGTCTGCATGCTGCCGGAGAGATCGACCGCCAAAACCAGATCGCGGCCACTGACCGGCAATTCCATCGGTTCACCGAGCCATTGTGGTTGCGCCGTGGCCGTTACCAGTAGCAGCCAGCACAACAACATCGGTAGCAACAGCCACCAGGGCCAACGCCGCTGGCTACGCTGATGGCGGTTATCAGCGAAAGGTTGCAGCGTGGGAACCCAGAGGGCAGCCTCTTCGGCGGCCAGAGCCGGAGGCAAGAGCCGATGGAGCAGGTAAGGCAGGGGGAGCAGCAAGAAGGCCCAGAGGCAGGCAAATTCAATCATCTTGACCTCCGCTGCGGTTTCGGTGCCAGTGGCAGTTGCTGTAACCAACGGCGACAGAGAGAAAGGAGCGCTTCGGCGTCAAACTCGGCGGTTTGCGGCAGGTAAGGCCCGTCCCCCAGCAGCCGGCCGACGCCTTGCGAAAAGGAGTTCTCCTTGAGACGCTGGTCGAGAAAAGCCAACCAGGCATCGCCAACCAGACCAGCACAGGCACTCTGTGGGAAATGCAGCAGGGTCGTCTGACGCAGCAACCGGGAAAGGGCCTGCAACAGCTGGCGCGCATCGCTCTGCTCACGGTATTGCTGCGCCACTTCCTCGAGTTGCGCGAGGGCCAGACGGCGGGAACTGCGGCGTTGGCGGTACTGGCGCAGCAGGTAAATGGCGGCAAGCAGCAGCACCAGCCCAAGCAGTAGCAGCCACCAGCCGGGGGCCGGCGGCCACCAGGAGATCGCCGGCGGCAGGTGGATGTCGCGGAGCGGCAGGTTGTCAGGGTTTAACGGCACATTTTCAGGGTTCAACAGAACGGGGGGCATCTCAGGCTCCGCTTCGCTTGAGCAACCCCTGACGCAGGCAATCAAGAGGATCCTGATTGGTGGTGCAGGGCAGAAACAGGCTGCGCTTTTTGCGACAGAATTGCTCAATCTGCTGGCGATGTTGGGCGAAGTTTTCTTGATAACGCTCGCGCCCCGACCGATCGAGGGTGCTCATGGTCAAATCGCGCTCACCATCGCTGACCCGGTAGCTGCCAGCGGGGGGCAGCTCGGCTTCGAGAGGGTCGTAACAGAAGATCAGTCCCAGATCGTTATGGCGACTCAGCAAACTCAGCTGCTTTTCGACTTGCTCGTCCCACTGGGCGAAATCGCTCAGCAACAAAATCAGGCTACCGGGGCGCGCGACCCGACGCAGCCGCATCAGGGTCTGGGCAAGGCGTTGCCGTGGTTCAAAAGGCTGATGCAGTGGCCGCTGCCAGGCGGGATCGGCGACCATCTGTCGTAGCAGGTTGAGTACCCCGGCCTTGCCGAGCTGTGGCCGCAAATCACACTGACGCTCTTCGGAGAAGAGAAACGCCCCGACCCGGTCGCCCTGCTCCAGAGCGTGCCAGGCGAGCAGCGCCGCCAGCTTTGAAGCCTGTACGGCCTTGAAACAACCGCGCGTGGCAAAGAACATCGGCCGCCGGTAATCGATCGCCAGCAACACGGCCCGTTCGCGCTCCTCCTGAAACAGCTTGGTGTGCGGTTTGCCCTGTCGCGCCGTGACCCGCCAGTCGATACTGCGAACATCGTCCCCCGCCTGGTAGCTGCGTACTTCCGCAAACTCCATGCCGCGACCGCGCACCCGGCTGAGATAACCGCCGCTCAACGCGGCACGGATCTGTCCCGGTCGCAGGGAAAAGCCACCGCGCTCACCGCGTAGGGCGATCAAATCCGCCAGATCGAGACTGATCTCAGGAGGACGGGATGTTTTTGTGGCTTGACGCATGGACATGGGCTTCAGGGCACCGGCACCCGGGCAATCAGTTCACTGACCAGTCGATCAACATTGATCCCTTCAGCCTCGGCCTCGTAGGTCAAAAGTACGCGGTGGCGCAACACGTCGAAAGCGAGCGTCTGGATATCTTCAGGGCTGACGAAATCTCGTCCGGCCAGCCAGGCCCGGGCCCGGGAGCAACGATCCAGAGCGATGCTGGCCCGTGGGCTACCGCCGTACTGAATCCACCCGACCAGATCCTCGCCATAAGGTTGCGGTCGCCGGGTCGCCAGCACCAACTGCAGCAGGTATTCTTCGAGATTGTCTGCCAGGTAGAGATCGAGAACCTCGGTGCGGGCCTCCCGCAACTGCTCGACGCTCAGCTTTGAGTTGCTCGTAGCGACCTCTTGCCTGCCCGCCCTCGCCTCGTCGCGCGCCAGCTGCAGAATCTGCCGTTCCACCTCAACCTGCGGGTAGCCGACGTTCACATGCATCAGGAAGCGATCGAGTTGCGCTTCCGGTAGCGGATAGGTCCCCTCCTGCTCGATCGGATTCTGGGTCGCCATGACCAGGAATGGATCGTCGAGAGGGTAGCTGGTCTGACCGATGGTGATTTGTCGTTCGGCCATGGCTTCGAGCAGCGCCGATTGGACCTTGGCCGGAGCGCGGTTGATTTCGTCGGCAAGGATCAGGTTGTGAAAGAGTGGCCCGCGCTGAAACACAAAGCTGCTATCCTGGGGGCGGAAGATATCGGTACCGGTCAGGTCGGCGGGCAGCAGGTCCGGGGTAAACTGCACCCGGTGGAAACTCCCCTGCAACCGTTCGCCAAGTTTCTGGATAGCGCGGGTTTTCGCCAGACCGGGCGCCCCTTCCACCAGCAGATGACCATCGGCCAGCAATGCGATCAGCAACCGCTCGATCAACTGCGGCTGGCCAAGCACCTGAGCGCTTAAGTTTTTCGACAAGTCAGCAAATACCGTCTGTAGCGCATTCATACAAGCACCCTTGTTTTTTGTGAGTTGGTTGTTTGGTTCAGGAACTGATTTTATAGATAATTTTGTCTGGGAAAGCAAGGGGTCGCGTTGGTATTGTGCGAACTTCAGCAGAGCAATGCTGACGTTTGTCGGACTGCGCAGGCCTGAGCGAGTGGGCAGCAGAGCTCATTTTTAATTGGACTTGTCGAGGTTCGTTGCCGGGGGTGTGGCTTTGACGTAAAAAAAGCCCCACAGTCAGGAGGGAGACTGCGGGGACAAAGGGTTCTGCTTTATCTTTGGAGGGAGAACATGAACAACATGTCGTCCGCTGCCTATATATTACCTATTTAGTCACATATGTCAAGGGGTGGGGGAAATTACACGCGGCAATAATTTACCGCGTCACCGCAAAAGAGCGGCTAGCAGCCTGTTCATTGATAGTCCGACAGACTGCTAGGATTTTCCACCGTGACGAGATGCACCGCACAGGAAATGCACGGGTCATAGGCGCGAACAATTCGTTCTGCCACCTCTCGCAACCGGGCATGATCCTTTTCATCGGTCAGGTCAGCCATGATTTGGGCGGCGATGACCCGTTGATTGAGTGCAGTTGGAGTGACAATGTCAGCGGCCACAATCGTTCCCCATTCATCAATGACATAGTGATGGAGCAACAAGCCGCGCGGAGCTTCCATTGCCGCTGTCCCAATGCCACCTTGCATTTGCGCCAAGTCGGTTCGTAATGGCTCGGAGCGGCTTGCCCGGAGCAAGGTCTCAAGCAGTTGGCCGACCCGGTGCAAGGCCCAGCCGACTTCCTTGACCTGTGCAAGGTTGTTGCCGTGGATGCCATGATGATCAGCCAGCGCATTGCGGCTTATGTTTCTGCCGGTCGCAAGGCGGTCTCGTGCCAGAGCCCCAGTCAGAAAAGGACCCGCTTTGCCGGTGGCATCCTTGGCATGTGTGTCTGGCCTGGGGCGCTCAGCGAAGAGTTGCGCATAGTCGGAAGCGGCGATGACGTTATCGTTTCCATACCATAAGCAATCACCGGTCAAGGCAAATTCATCCTGTAAACCGGTCGCAACCGCGGTGCCAATGACCGGACTTGCCTCCGGGTAGTTGTCGAGCTGTAACAATCGCGCCGAAAAGTCCGGCCAGTCCCGTTGCCAGCAAAGCAGTTCTTTTGCAAGTTTTTCGAGTTCATCATGCCCCGGCTGGTAGGCAATGCCGCCGAAAACCGGGTTAACCGGATGGATCACCCGGCCACCGGCAATTTTCTGAATCCGGTTGCCAAAGGCTTTCAAATCGAGCCCGGCCTGTGCCAGAGGGACTTTCTGTCGCAGCAATTCTATGATATCGGGAGTGCCATAAAGATCCGGCAGGATCAAACAGAACAGGTGCAGTGCATGGCTCTGAATATGTCCACCCAGCAGCAGCAGCTCACGGTATGCAGCAGCAAGCGGCGGGATTTTGACCGCCATGGCGTTCTCGATCGCCTGCAGGGCGGTCACTTTATGTGTTGCCGAGCAGATCGCGCAAATACGGCTGATCAGATCCGGCACCTCATCGCAGCGACGACCGACCACCAGTGCTTCAAACAGGCGCGGGGCTTCGAGCAGCCGCACTGTGACGTCAACCAGCTTTCCGTCTCTAAGCTGTAGTTCAACCCGGCCGTGCCCCTCGACTCGGGTTAAAGGGTCAACCACCAGCCGGATCATAGCGCTGCTCCAAAACGTTCCAACCGGTGGCGGATTTCCTGTTCCGAAAGGCCCGCAGTGATGAACAAACGGTATAATTCATCCCGGTTCGCCTCTGGTACGACCCCCCGGCAACCTTCACAAGGCACGCCAAGTCCCGGGCACAAGGCATCACAGCCCGCTTGCGTGATCGGCCCAAGGCAGGGCGCGCAGTCCTCTTCCAACAAACAGCGATTTTCGTTGATCCGACATTCCATACAGACCGGCATGACTTGGTGGCTGGGCCAGCCGCCATGCAGAATCGCGGCAATCGCCTGCAAAAGCTCGTGCGGTTCAGGCGGGCAGCCGGGAATCTGGCCGTCGACTTTGACAAAATGATGAATTGGTTGTGGCGGAAACGTATCCCACTCGGCCCCGGCTTTGCCGTAGATCGATACCATGGCCTTGTGGCGCTCACCTTTGACCATGGCATTGACGCCCCCAGTCAGAGCACAGGCACCGACAGCGACCAGCAGACGGCTCTTGCGACGAATTGCCAGCAGGCGTTCAACTTCACCAGGAGAGGTCAGAGAGCCCTCCACCAATGCGACATCGAGAGCCTCGGCGTTGCCGCACGCGGAAGAAAGCAAGGGGAAATTGTGAAGTTCAACGACGTGCGCCAGTTCTGCCAGCGAGTCTTCGTTGTTGAGCAAGGTCAGTTGACAGCCGCTGCAGGAGGTAAAACGCAACCAGGCAAGCTTGATCGGCGGGACAAATTTCATATCGCCCCCACCATGCCGCGCAACTCTTCAAGAGAGAAGACCGGCCCGTCCTTACAGAGGTAGCGTCCACCAACAACACAGTGACAGCACTCGCCGATGCCGCAGCGCATGCGCCGTTCGAGGGTCGCAAAAATTGTGGCTGGCGCCAGGCCAATCGCGGCCAGCTCTTCGAGCACGCAACGATAAAGGGCTGGTGGACCGCAGACCGCAGCCACAGTTTTGCTCGGATTGAAATCAAGGTCGGCAAGAAGCTCATTGACCAGACCGATTCGGCAGAAGACCCCGGCAGCAGGACCAGGCAGAGTTTCGGCGAAGTCGACTGAGAAGCGAAGCTCAATACGCCCCCGTCTTGCTAGCGCAATCAGTTCCTCGCGAAAAAGCAAAGCCCCCGGTTCGCGCGAACCGTAGAGTAAAATAATCTTGTCCGGATGCAGGTCGTTGAGCAGTGCTTGCAACAGGGCCCGCAACGGTGCCATGCCGAGACCACCGGCAATCAGCAAGGCCTCCCGGCCGTCAAACATTTCAAGCGGAAAGCCATTACCAAACGGGCCGCGCAGACCAATTGTGTCGCCAACCTCAAGTTGATAGAGAGCTTCGGTCACGCGACCAACCCGGCGAATGCAGCAACTGAGGAGCTCCTCGTCAACGAGATCACAGGCGGAGACCGGGAAACCGCCGACTCCGGGGATGCTGATCTCGACAAACTGCCCCGGGCTCAGTTCGATCGGTTGTTCCGGACGAAATACGAAGAGATGATTGTCGACAACCATTGGCTTGATAGCCTCGATAATAGCGGGCACTGGCAGTAGGGAACAGGTCATGAGCCTTCTTCCCCCTTCAGCCTGGCGGCTATTTGGTCGAGGTCGATGTCGACCGGACAGGCTTTGCGGCAGCGGCCACAACCGACGCAGGAATTCTGTCCCCGCAAGGAGCCAAAGCCGAAAAATTTATGTTCCATGCGGAACCGTAGCCGGGCGGCACGTCCAGGCCGGAAATCATAACCTCCCGCGACCTTGCCGTGTTCGGCGAAGAAACAGTTGTCCCAGATGCGGCTTCGACTGACGGTTCCGTCGAGGGCGGCGTCATCCAGCATGTCGAAGCAGTAGCAGGTCGGGCAGACCGCTGAGCAGGCTCCGCAGGAGAGACAGTGGCTGGCTGCCTCTGCCCAGACGGGGGCGTCGCTAGCGGCCGCATACTGCTCCGGCGTGATCGCGGGCCGCTGCGCGGTCATGCCGACCGGCCATGGCAAAGGGCCCTCTGCTTGGCTTGTGCAACCGCAGGCATGCAACACCGCCTCACCGGCTGTCGAGAGCGCCCAGGCTTGTTCCTGATCAATAAAAATATCGCCGGCTAAGGGCATCAAGGCCTGGTCACAACGACAGTTCGAGTCCGGTTCACAGGGCATGCCCACCAGAAAACGGTTGGCTCTTCGCGTTTGATAGCTCTCGTCTGCGGCGAAAACCTGGTCAAGATACCAGACCGCCTGCAACTCACAGAGCGTCACGCCGACAACCGCAAACGGTCCAGTCATTTCAGCCGCTCGAAAGCGGCCAGATTGATAGCGCCAAACCGTTTCGCGGTACGGCAGCAGCAGCTTTTTCAAAGGGATCATTGTCGGCTGGGCCAAGGCCGGGAATGGCCCAGCGCCGATCGTCTGCAACCGACAGATGCCGTCTTTACCAAGACAGGGCGCCCAGAGGTTCCGGGCCTGTCCGAGGGAGCTCAGTAGTTTTTCGCGGAGCGTGTGTTCCAACGGGTCACCAAAAATCAACGTTGTTAAAAACCTCTAAGCACAAGTCTAACACTCATCACCCCAGCGGCAACAACCAGAGCTTTAGCTGGTCATAAATTATGGCAAAGATATCAAGGCGCGGCAAAGATGCATTTGCAGAGGGAAGGGTTATAATTTTTCGGAGGACTTAAGGAGGCGGTGGCATGATCATTCTGGCTCACGACGGATCGATTTATGGCGACTGGGTCGCGCGTTATGCGTTGCGGTTTGCCGCTGACGAAGCTGACCGCAAGTTGCTGGTGCTGCATGTCCTGGACGGAAAGATCAACCCTGATCTGGCCGCGGCAAAGCTAGCCAAGATTGAGGAGGTCTGCCAGCAAGCCGAGGTGGAATGCCTCACGCGGTTGTTGCCTCTCGGTAAAACGGTCCACCGCAGCTTGCGCCAAGCGATCCCCCACGACCCAGAGGCCTTGTTGGTTTGCGGCACTCGGGTCAAAGCTAACAAACGATCATTTCTGAGCGGATCCGTTGCGGAACAACTGCTGCGCATGCACCAGTGTCCGGTGCTGGCATTGCGGGTCGTGCAGCCCGGACTGCTTGGCAACCCCCATGAACTGTTGGTGCCGCTGGCCGGACATTTGGGAGGATTCTCCCGCATCTGGCCGGTCTTTCGACGTTTAGCTGCGCATTTGCGTCTCGTGCACTTGTTTCGGGCGGTGGCCATCAATCCGCTGCTGCAGAATCGTCTGACTCCGGCTCGTAAACAGACTCTGCGCCAAATTGGCCAGGCACACCTGAGCAAGATTTCTGCCGAACTGGAAGAGCTATTGCCAGAGCGGCCCTTTCGTTTGCATCAAAACATCGTCATTACTACGGAATGGCCCCATGAAATTATGACGTTGGCCAGTCGGCTCAAGGTGCAGATGTTGCTGTTGGGGGTGAGTGAGCGTAGCCTTGCTCACCGCATTTTCCATAGCGCGGGCATTGAGCAAATTCTGCGCGAAACACCATGCGATATCGGGATTTATCGCGGACCATGAAGGTACACAGGCAAATTCAGAATCTGCCCGTGGCGGAGGTCTATCACGCTTTAGCGAGTGATGCCGGGGGGCTGACCCCTGCGGAAGCGGCTGATCGCCTGCGCGAGGTGGGTCGCAACAGCGTCGAGGTGAGCGACCCTTGGCGACTGCTACGCAGCCTGATGCGTCAATTTACCAATTTCTTCACGTTGTTGTTGTTTGCCTCAGCGGGAATCTGTTTTGTCGCTGAGGCCCTGCAGGCCGGCCAGAGCATGTTGGTGCTGGGCTGGGCTCTATCCGGGGTGGCGTTGCTTAACGCGCTATTCAGTTTTGTTCAGGAATATCGTGCCGAACGAGCGATGGAGGCTTTGCGCCAGTTCTTGCCGCCCATGGTTCAAGTGGTACGGGGTGGCCAAACGCAGTCTTTGCTCAGCGAGGAATTGGTGCCGGGGGATGTGTTGCTACTTCAGGAGGGGGATCGAGTTCCGGCTGACACGCGTTTGGTCTCTGTGGAAGATTTGGTGATCAACAACGCGCCATTGACCGGCGAATCCTTGCCGGTCGCGTTGACGGCAGAACCGGTTGACCGGCGACTGGTGGAGAGCAACAACATCGCCTTTGCTGGCTGTCTGGTGCTGCGCGGTCGTGGCCAAGCGGTGGTCTTTGCCACCGGTCTGCGTACCGAATTCGGCAAGCTGGCCCACCTTTCCCAGGCGATCCGACGCACCCCTTCGCCATTGCAGCGGCAAACCTCGCACATGGTCCGAGTCCTGACGTTTATCGCGGTGAGCTTAGGGCTATGTTTTTTCCTCTACGGGGTGTTCAGCGGCCGCTCCCTCTGGGTCAATCTGGTCTTTATGATGGGCATTATCGTGGCCAATGTGCCTGAAGGGCTGTTGCCGACCTTCACCCTGGCCCTGGCCCTTGGCAGCCAGCGAATGGCCCGCCGAAACGTGCTGGTCACCAACTTGAATGCGGTCGAGTCGCTCGGGGCCGTTCAGGTGATCTGCACCGACAAAACCGGCACCTTGACCCACAACCAGCTTGCGGTCACCCGCTTGATGCCTGGTGGTACTGGACCAGAGTTCAGCAATCCGCAGGAACGTCAGCGGCTGCTTGAGTTGGCACTTTGTGCATCGCAAGTCCGTCAGGTCGATCAGAGCTACAGCGGAGACCCGCTGGATGTTGCTATTGTCGAGCGAATTGTTGCTGAAAGCGGCAAGGTCGAACCGGCGCTGCTCGATATCCGCAAACACTTCCCCTTCGATGTCGAAAAGAAGCGAGCGGCTGGTCTCGGCCTCGTTGCTGGGCAGCAGGTTTTCGCGGTTAAAGGGGCCTGGGAAGTTTTGCGCCCGATGTTGAGTGGACTTGATTCCGGCCACGGCACAACTCTGGCTGCAGATCCGGCCAGTCTGGATCGGGCCGAGGGCGCTATGACCACGCTGGCTGCGACAGGCTTTCGGGTGGTTGCGGTCGCCTACCGCTCAATCGAAGCGGAAGCAGACCTTGAGTTAACCCAAGACCATTTGGAAGACAACTTGATCCTGGCTGGCTTCCTTGGAATCGAGGATCCGCTGCGTGAAGAGGTGCCTGCGGCCCTGGCCAGTTGCCATACCGCTGGTATCGAGGTGATTCTGATTACCGGTGATCATCCTGATACCGCGGTGAGCGTTGCCACCCGCTGCGGTCTCATTGACCCGCAAGCCTCAGCCGAAGTGGTCATGACCGGCGAGGTGCTGGAGTCCTTGAGTGAAGCCGCACTGGCCGAGTCATTAGCGGCCGGGGTTCGCATCTTCGCCCGCACCAGCCCGGCCCAGAAAATGAAGATTGTCATGGCGCTCAAGGGCATGGACCGCGTCGTCGCCATGACCGGTGACGGCGTCAACGATGCCCCGGCCCTCAAGGCTGCCGACATAGGGATTGCTATGGGCAAAAGCGGCACAGACGTGGCCCGCGCCTCCGCGCAGATTATCCTGCTTGATGACAATTTCGCCTCAATCGTCGCGGGCATCGAAGAGGGCCGCACGGTTTTTAACAATATCCGAAAATTTACCAATTACGTGCTGGTCAGTAACGGCCCGGAAATTCTACCTTATCTTCTTTATATCCTCTTCCCGGTGCCTTTGGCCTTAACGGTTATCCAGATTCTCTCCATTGATCTCGGCACCGACATCATACCCTCGATGGCGCTTGGACAGGAACCGCCCGACCCGGAATCGATGCGACAGCCCCCCCGGGGTCAGGAGTTCCGGTTGCTTAGCTCTGGCTTGGTGATCCACAGCTACCTGTTTCTCGGTGCCCTGGAGGCGCTCTGGTCGCTCGGTCTGTTCTTCTATGTTTTGCATGCTGGTGGCTGGCACTGGGGAATGGAGCTGGCGGCGGATAATCCTCTTTATCGGTCGGCAACCGGGATTGCCCTGGCCACCATTCTGCTGATGCAGATTGGCAATCTGATCGGGCGCAGGTCTACAAATCTCTCGGGGCTTGATCGGGGAATTTTCAGGAACCGACTGATGTTGGCCGGGATCATGATCCAGGTTTTTTTTTCCTGGGGGTTGTTGTACCTGCCGCCGCTCCAGAAAATTTTGGGGACCGGACCGGTCAATGCTTCGATTTATCTGGTCGCGTGGCTGGGTGTGCCACTCATCTTTGGCGCGGATTACCTGCGGAAACGGCTACGGCCAAGGGCGGCTCAACACTGACGGTTCCCGGTTTATGGTGGACTCCTCGAAACTATTTAATGAGTTCGCGCCCGTCGTAATCGAGCAAAAATTGCGCATCCCTTTGCCGCTAAATGGCGATGCCGGCCTTTCCCCTTTGCGCAAACCCCTAGAATAACTCAATAGCAATATCGGCACACAAAATGCAGTATTTAATACCATGTGAGGTCTTTGTCCTAACTGTTTTAGTCATTGTTTGCAGAAAGGCTGTATCATGCGGGTTTATGTTTTTGATGATGACCCCTCGCTACTTAACTTGTTGACTTTGTATTTGGCGAACAAAGGTCATCAGGTTCAGGGTTTTTTACATAAATATAGTTGTCCTCTCTACCAGTTGGATAGCTGCATCTGCCCCGTGGACGAACCATGTGCCGAGGCGGTTATTGTTAACACTCGGGTCGCGAATAAGGAGAGCCTTAACGTCCTCATTGATCAAGACCAAAAGGGTTGTAAGCTGCTTCGATTAAACAAGGCCGTAATGAGTGCCAATGTGACCGAGGCCCAAGAGGGTTTTATTCGGGACCAAGGTTTTTCCGTGCTCAAGAAACCCTTCCGCTTGACGACGGTCACCTCCTGGCTTGATGCTTGTGATGAGCGTTTAAACCATCTTTAAGGGCTCTCAAGTCGGGCTAAGAATTTTCCAGCACGACGGTCTGTCAAGTCCGACAGCCTCCTCACTTATCCAGAACACGTATATGGCCACCGGGCAAAAAGCTGGTGGCCTTTTTGATTGTTCAAACCCTAGTCCAAAGATAACGCTGCTATAACCCCCAAACAGGTTTGCCTGCCACGAAGACACAAAGGCACCAAGAAGTCCGCTTTACGATTATGCGCTTTTGCTGTTTGAAGAACGAATACAAGCGTTTACTCCGTGGCTTAGTGGCTGACCTTTGTTTTGGATATAAGCCCGAAAGATAACGCTCATTGGGCGCGATTTATGGCTGACCAGCTGTAATTTTTGGAATATCATGTTTGTCGATGAAACCTCCGATAACGGCCAGGTTGATCGGCCACCAGCTTTTATTATCAAGGAAAAACAGCATGAAAAAACTGGCCCTTATCAAGGCAGGCACAACTTTTTCGACCACTGCCCAGCAATATGGCGACTTCGAGGACTGGACCCGCCACGGCCTTGGTCTGGAAGAGGCCGACATCTGTGTGGTGGATGTCGTTCAAGGCGACCCCTTACCGCCAGTTGCGAGCTGTCGCGGCGTGGTGATTACCGGTGCCCACTGCATGGTGACCGACAACCAGCCCTGGAGTCTGGCGATTGAGCGCTGGCTTCCTGAGCTGTTGCAGGAGGGGGTGCCTTTCCTTGGTATCTGTTATGGCCACCAGTTACTGGCCCGCGCCATGGGTGGCAAGGTCGGCTTTCACCCGAACGGCAAAGAGCTCGGCACGGTGGATATCTGCCTGCGACCGGAAAGTGCTGGCGATGCCCTTCTGGGCAAGCTGCCGAAGCACTTCCCCGCTCACGTCACCCATGCGCAAACGGTACTCACGCTACCACCGGGTGCGGTCTGTTTGGCAGAGAATAACTTTGAAGCGAATCATGCCTTCCGCCTCGGTGCGCAGGCGTGGGGCGTTCAGTTTCACCCGGAATACGATACCCGCATTATGCACGCCTACCTCACGGAACAAGCTGCGAGCATCGAAGCTTCCGGACAGACGCTTGCCGAGCTTCAAAATCAGGTTCGAAAGACCCCGGAAGCGGCCGCAATGCTCAAGACCTTTGCTCGGATCTGTAACAATACAATTATATAGTCCACATCAAACTTGACGAACCGTCGGTATAGTGTTGAACTGTTGGTAATAACTTTATTTATGGCTGTTCAATTGAGGAGAGTTCTTTGATGGACATCAAAATTAGCACGAAAAGCCCACTACAGCTCAAAACGCCCTGCCTGGTGATCGGCGTCGGCGAAAAGGATTTTTCCGATCCACTGATTAAAGAACTCGACCGACAATTGGGCGGGCTGGTGTTGCAGGCTAAGCGCAGCGGCGAATTCTGTGGTAAGGCCCTTGAGAGTCTGACCTTTCAGCCGACTGGAGAGCTTGCGGCGGAGCGCGTCCTGCTGGTCGGACTCGGCTTGGCTGCCGACCTCTCCCTCGAAAAGCTGCGTCAGGCAGCGGGTCATGCTATGCAGCAAGTCATCGACAAAAAGCTGAACGGGGCGGCATTTGCTCTGCCCCTCTGCCCGAGCAAACCAAACGACAGCGCAGCACAGACACAAAGCGTGGCCGAGGGCCTCCTGCTGGCCAGTTATCGTTATGAGCGCTTTCTCGGTGCGGAGGCTATCAAAACCAGGCCACTGCCGAAAAGCATAAACCTGCTGATTGATAGCAACCACAAAAAATCAGCCTGCGAACAAGCCTTGGCTCGGGCCGAAAAAATCTGTCGAGGCGTCGCGCTGGCGCGCAATCTGGTTAATGCTCCTGGCAACGTTAAATCCCCGGTTTACCTGGCAGAGCAGGCTCAGGTGGCCGCTACGCAAAGCGGCTTGAAATGCACCATCCTCGGGCAGGATGAGTTGGCAGCAGAAGGTTTTGGTGCTCTGCTCGGTGTCGCTCAGGGCAGTATGCGCGAGCCGCAGCTGATTGTCCTTGAACATCGTGGTGGCAAACCGGATCAGGCGCCAGTGGCGCTGGTCGGCAAAGGCGTAACCTTCGATTCTGGTGGCATCTCCTTAAAGCCCGGCGAGAAGATGGACGAAATGAAGATGGATATGGCCGGAGGCGCGGCCGTCATCGGCGCCATGCTGGCCGCAGCGCTGCTTGAACTGCCGATTAATCTGGTCGGGGTGGTTCCCGCGGTGGAGAACATGCCCTCGGGCAGCGCCATCCGTCCGGGCGACATTCTGACCAGCCTGTCCGGTCAAACGATCGAAGTCCTCAACACCGACGCCGAAGGGCGACTGATCCTGGCTGACGCCCTGACCTATGTTAAACGTTATGAACCACAGCTGGTCATTGATCTGGCGACTCTGACCGGAGCCTGCATCATCGCTCTGGGACATCACGCCACAGCGGTCCTCGGGAACGACGACAAGTTAATCAGTGGCCTGCTAGCCGCAGGGGAGGACTGCGGAGAAAGACTTTGGCAGCTACCGCTCTGGGATGATTACGACCAGCTTATCAAGAGCGATGTCGCCGACGTGAAGAATACCGGCGGTCGTGCGGCCGGGACCATTACCGCCGCGGCTTTCCTGAAAAAATTCACCAAGGATTTTCGCTGGGTGCATCTCGATATTGCAGGCACGGCCTGGCGGGATCAAAACCAGCCCTATATTCCGAAAGGTGGCACCGGTGTCGGCGTCCGGCTCTTGGTGACTTTTCTGCAGAACATGGTCGCCAACAAATAAGGACGCAAGTCCCTTGGCGAGACCGGTTACAGCACCGGTCTTTCACCTTGACAGATAACAGGGCCGTTGTTAGTCTGTTTCGTTCGAAAGTGCGTGTGCACGGGGTTTGAGCCACGCCATACAGACTGGATCTATGCTATGAAAGTACTGGTTTCAGACAAATTTTCTACGGAAGGGTTGCAGGTTCTCGAACAGGCCTTTGGTATCAATCTCGACTACCAGCCGGGATTGTCGACCGAACAGCTACTGGAGGCCGTTGTTGATGCTGATGCCCTGATCGTTCGCAGTGGTACCCAGGTGACGGCAGCGGTCTTCCATGCCGCCAAGAAGCTCAGGGTTGTCGGTCGGGCCGGAGTCGGCACCGAAAACCTGGATATTGAAGCCGCCAACCTCAAGGGCGTGGTGGTGATGCACACACCGTTCGGCAGTACCACAACGACTGCTGAGCATACCATCGCGATGGTTCTGGCGCTGGCGCGTCAAATCCCGATTGCCTGTCAATCGACCAAGAACGGCGAATGGAACACCGAACAATTCCTCGGGGTTGAGGTCACCGGCAAAACAATCGGCATCGCTGGTGCTGGCAAGATCGGTCGACTGGTGGTGGAACGCGCCCTCGCCCTGAAGATGAAGCCGATTGTCTACGACCCCTATCTGGCGGATGATACTATCCGCAGGTTGGGCGTTGAGAACGTTGAATTCGACGAGCTGCTGGCCCGCGCCGACTTCCTGACTCTGCACACTCCGCTTAAAGCAGAAACGGCCAACCTGCTTAACCGCGAATCTTTGGCCAACATCAAGCCGGGCTGTTACATCATAAATTGCGCCACCGGCGGACTGATCGACGAGGCCGCTCTGGCCGAAGCGATCAAAGACGGTCGCGTCGCCGGGGCCGCACTCGACGTCTTTGCCAAGGAACCACCGGAGCGGAACAATCCGCTACTCGGTCTTGATCAAGTGATCTGTACCCCACACCTGCGCACCGCGACCCGCGATGCCCAGGTTAACGTCACGGTTCAGGTAGCAACCCAGGTCGTGGATTTCTTGCAGAACGGCATTATCGCCAATGCGGTTAATGTCCCTTCGATCAGTGCCGAGCTGCTGGCGATCCTGCGGCCGCATATTGATCTTGCCGAACGCCTCGGGTCCTTTCAGGCCCAGCTTTACGGTAAAGGGCTCGAAGAGGCCCGCCTGGAATATGCCGGCACTGTCAACAATCATCCGGTTGAACCTCTGACCATGGCTGCACTGAAAGGCTTGCTGACACCGATGATTGGCGAAGAAGCCAACTACATCAATGCTCCTCACTTGGCTCGAGAACGCCGCATTCGCATCACGGAGACTCGCAGCGAGAGCAGCCGGGGCTTTGCCAGCATGATCCGTCTGACGGTGGTTGGTAAAACTGGCGAGCACTCTGTTTGCGGCGCCATGTTCGGCGAGGAGGATTATCGCATTGTGCGTGTCGATGGCTGCAACGTCGAGGCGCTGCCACACGGCCACATTCTGGTTCTGTTCAACGAGGATCGCCCTGGAATTATCGGCTTTATTGGTCAGGTTCTGGGTGAAGCCGAAATCAACATTGCTGGCATGAACTTGTCACGGCAGTCGGTTGATGGCCGCGCAATTTCTCTGATCAATATTGACAGCCCGGTCGATGAAGAGACCCTGGGGAAATTGCGTGACCACCCCCATATTGTAGCGGCATACCAGCTTTTACTGTGAGACTCATTCACGCTTTAGCGTAAATCAAGGATAGTAACGTGTCAGACATTATTGAAACCAGGCTACCAACCGGGGTTAAAGATTTCCTGCCGGTGAAAGCTGCCAAGCTGGATTATTTACAGACCACCCTGCGCAGCATTTTCCGCCAGTGGGGTTTCCGTCCGGTCGCTCCCGCTGTGCTCGAAGATCTGGCGGTTCTTGAACTCGGCCTGGGGACAGACCTGAGGGAGAAAACCTTTCGTTTCGATGACCGGCAGACCGGCCGCCTGGTCGCATTCCCCCCCGACATCACCCCTCAGGTGGCACGCATCGCAGCCACCCGCATGCGCGAAATGCCGCTGCCGTTTCGGCTCTGCTACGATGGTCGGGTGTTGCGTCATACCGAACAACGCCTCGGCAAGGATCGCGAGATCTTTCAGTCCGGTGTCGAACTGATAGGTCTGGATAATCCCGAAGCCGATGCCGAAATGATTGCCATGGCGGTCGAGTGTCTGAAAGCCGTCGGTGCGACCGAATTTACCATCGATATCGGTCAGGTCGAGTTTTTACGTGGCATTCTCAACGATCTGCCCCTTGATACGGCGCAAGCTCTGGCCGTGCGCACGGCTATCGCCGCCAAGGATGTTTCCGGCTTGCAGCAGTTGTTGATGAAGACCTCTTTGACCGATCAACAACGCGAGGAAGTGCTTGCGCTGCCAAGGCTCTACGGTGGCCGCGAAGTGCTCGCCCGTGCCAGAAAGGTGATCACCAACACGACCTCACAGCAGGCGCTGGATAATCTTGAAAGAACCCTGGAACTGCTGGCGGTCTATGACATTGATGAGTACATCACTCTCGACCTCGGTGAAATGCGTGGCTTCGATTACCATACTGGTTTGATCTTTCAGGGGTTTTTGACTGGGTTCGGGCGCGCTGTCTGCGCCGGTGGGCGCTACGATGGGCTGACCGCCCGCTACGGCTTCCCGGCCCCGGCCACCGGCTTTTCTTTCAACCTGTTCAACCTGCTCTTCGCTCTGGATCGCGAACTCGATGCCCAGGTTAAAGAAGGTACGGATATCCTGCTTTTTGCCTCGGATCACGACAAAACACCGGCTCAAATACTGGCCACAAAACTACGCTCACAGGGATATTCCGTCGCCCGCGACATCATTGACCGTGATCGCCCGGCAAGCCTCGATTACGCCCGGCGTATGCATTTCCGTTATCTGCTGGTCCAACATGGCAAGGAAGAGGGCTTGACCCTGATCCGCGTTGCCGATGGCCAGGAAACCTCACTCACAGACGAAATGATCAAAGCTGGACATTTCGAGATTTAATCCGACTTGGAGAAAAAAACATGGCAAACGTCGTCATTATCGGCGCCCAATGGGGCGACGAAGGCAAAGGTAAAGTTGTCGATATCTACACTGAGCATGCTCAGCAGGTGGTTCGCTTTCAGGGCGGCAACAACGCCGGGCACACCCTGGTGGTCGGTGACGAAACCATCGTTCTGCACCTGATCCCTTCCGGCATCCTGCATCCGGGCAAGCGTTGCGTTATTGGCAACGGGGTGGTTCTCGACCCGAAAATCTTTCTTGGCGAAATCGAAGGACTGAAGAAGCGGGGCTATCTCAAGGATGACCGCCAGCTGGTGCTTGATGGCAACCTGCACATCATTATGCCCTGGCACAAGGCCGTCGACTTGGCCCGTGAAAAAGACGTCAGCCGCAAGATCGGCACCACCGGCCGCGGTATCGGTCCGTGTTATGAGGACAAAATCGGCCGTCGTGGCATCCGCCTGAGTGACTTGATCAAGCCACAAGTCTTTCGTCGCAAGGTCAAAGAGATGCTGCCGGAAAAGAACTTTTTATTGGAGAAGTTCTTTGGTGAGCCACTGCTCAATGAAGATCAGATCGTTGAGGAGTACTCCGCCTACGCCATGCAGATCGAGAAATATCTCGGTTGCTGTTCCAGCTCTCTGAACAAGGCCATTAACGCGGGCGAAAACCTGCTTTTTGAGGGTGCTCAGGGCACACTGCTCGACATTGATCACGGCACTTATCCCTACGTGACCTCCTCTTCGACCTGCTCTGGCGGAGTCTGCACCGGTACCGGGGTCGCACCGAAGCATATTAACAGCGTGGTCGGCATCACCAAGGCCTACTGCACTCGCGTCGGCGAAGGGCCCTTTCCATCTGAGCTCAATGACGAGATGGGCGAGCGTATCCGTAAAGCGGGTAATGAGTTTGGTTCCACCACGGGTAGACCACGGCGCTGCGGCTGGTTTGACGCGGTCGCCATTCGTGAAGCCGTCCGCCTCAACGGTCTGACCGGCTTGGCTGTCACCAAGCTCGACGTACTTAATGAGTTAGACAACATCAAAATCTGCACCGCGTATTCGTATCAGGGGCAACTTCTCGAAGAGTTCCCCCGCGATGCCGATATCTTGCGCGAGTGCACTCCGATTTATGAGGAATTTGACGGCTGGCAAAGCGACATCTGCGATGCTCGCAGCATGGCGGATCTGCCGGATGCCGCCAAGGCCTACCTCGCCAAGATGGAAGAGCTGGCTGGCTGTCCGGCTGTTTTGGTTTCGGTTGGGCCACGTCGTGACCAGACCATCCAGATCAGCAACCCCTTTGTCTAAACACCTCAGTCCGTAAGTATAGAACGGGACGATCGTCCCCGCGACTTAGAGTGAAACAAAAACGGACCGACAATTGTCGGTCCGTTTTTTTCTGACTCATCGTGCGTCACCATCAGAGCGCCATCATCTTTACCAGACGCTCTGCTCGGCAGCCCCAGCCTCAGTGGCTCTGCCCCCCTCTGACTATCACGATGCACCTCCGCCCAGTACGGCGTAAAGCCTCACCCGGTTGGCCAGCATGGCCAAGCGCAGGGCGACAAGCCCCTGCTGGGCCGCAAATTGGGAACGGTGCGCATCAAGGACGCTGAGATAGCTGTCAATGCCATGGCTATAGCGGACCTCAGAGAGGCGATAGGTTTCGGTCGTGGCATTGACCAGTGCCTGTTGTGCCGCAACCTGCTGGTCAATTGTGCCCTCGATGGCTAAAGCATCAGCAACTTCCCTGAAAGCCGTCTGGATGGTCTTTTCATACTGGGTCAGGACGATTTCACGATCGGCCTTGCTGACGCGGTAAGCCGCCCAGGTTCGGGCATCGAATATGGGCATGCTGATCTGCGGGGCAAAATTCCAGGTTTGAGTTCCGGAACTAAACAGCCCCGAGAGTTCATTACTAGCGGTCCCAAACGTGGTGGTTAAAGAGATCCGCGGGAAAAAGGCGGCCCGCGCTGCGCCGATAAAGGCATAGGCCCCCTTGAGCTGATGTTCTGCCGCCAGGATGTCGGGCCGCTGCAACAGCACCTCTGAGTTCAAGCCCGTTGAAAGTTCCGCAGGCGGCGTGATACTGCTCAACGTTGCCGGGAGGAGAGCCTCAGAGACCGCGCCACCGGCCAGTAAATTGAGGGCATTTTGGTCTTGCGCCACCAACTGGGTAAAACGGGCCACAGCACCTCGGGCTGAGGCCAACGGAATTTTCGCCCGCTGCAAGTCAAGTTCGGTCGTAAAACCGATGTCATAACTTTTTTGCATCATTGTATAAGAAGCCTGCTGGGCTTGCAGCGTCGACTGAGCCAGTTTGAGATTTTCCCGATCGGCCGCCAGCGTCAGATAGCTTCTGGCCACTTCGGCCACCAGAGTAATCTGGGCGCCGCGCCGTGCCTCTTCGGTCGCAAGGTAAGCTTCCAACGCCTGATCTTTCAAGCTGCGAATCCGGCCGAAGAAATCGAGTTCCCATGCCGCAACCCCCAGATTGACACCATATTGTTCTATGGTGCGTGGGTCGGTAGAGCCAATCAGGTCGCTGGAGCGATGCAGTTTGCTCCCTGAGGCTGAAGCATTTACCGTTGGGAAAAGCTCCGCCCGCTGAATACCGTACATGGCTCGCGCCCGTTCCACATTCAAAACCGCAAGCCGCAAATCACGGTTATTCTCCAGCGCCAGCGCAAAAACTTTTTGCAACTTGGCATCGGTGAAAAACTCCTGCCAACTAAGCTCCGCCGCGAGCAGGTTTTCGCCGGAAGGGTTGCCCTGATAAGCTTCGCCCTGTGGCCATTCGGCCTGAATTGGCGCTGGCGGTTGGGTATACTGGGGCGCCATTGAACAACCACCCAAAATAAGGCCGAGACTCAACCCTATTAACCATAATTGCCTAGTCATGCGTCGGCCCTCCTGCAGTGCTGTCTTCAACATGCGTCATCGTTACGTTCTTGCGGTTTTTTCCCATGGCTTTGTAGATCAGCACGTAAAAAAGCGGTGCGAAGATAATGACCAGCAGGGTCGAGGTAATCATTCCCCCCAGCACACCGGTGCCGATGGCTCGCTGTGCCCCTGATCCGGCCCCGCTGGCGAGCGCCAGTGGCAAGATACCGAAACCGAAAGCCAGTGAGGTCATGATGATTGGCCGCAAGCGTAACTTGGACGCTTCCAGCGTCGCTTCGATCAAGCCAACCCCTTCGTCGACTCTGGCCCTGGCAAACTGCACGATCAAGATGGCGTTCTTGGTTGTCAAACCCAGAGTGGTCAGCAGTCCGATCTGAAAATAGACATCATTCGGCATGCCCCGCATGCTGGAGGCGATGACCCCGCCGATAACCCCAAGCGGCAGGGTCAGCAGAATCGCGATCGGGATAGGCCAGCTTTCGTACAGAGCCGCTAGGCAGAGGAAGACGACAAAGATCGAGAAGGCGTAAAGCAAGGGCGCCTGTGAACCAGCCATCCGCTCCTGATAGGAAAGCCCGGTCCAGTCATAGCTGATGCCCTGCGGCAGTTTGCCGATGAGTTCTTCCATCGCCGCCATCGCCTCGCCGGAACTGTGTCCCGGGGCCGGTTGCCCCCAAAGATTAATCGATGAAAAGCCGTTGAAACGCTCCAGCTTTGGCGAGCCCATGACCCAGCGGCCTGAAGCGAAGGCAGAGAAAGGAACCATTTTGCCGACGCTGTTGCGCAGATAAAGTTTTTCCAGATCCTGTGGCAGCATGCGATAGGGTGCATCCACCTGAGCAAAGACTTTTTTGACCCGACCGGCCTGGATAAAGTCGTTGACGTAGGCGCTTCCGAAGGCCGCTGAAATCGTGTTATGGATGGAACTGATGGGAACCCCAAGGGCACCCGCCTTGTCCCAGTCGACATCGATGTGATATTCAGCCACATCGCTCATGCCGTTGGGCCGGACCCCGATCAGGCGCGGGTCCTGAGCCGCCATACCGAGGAGTTGATTGCGGGCCGCCATCAATTTTTCATGGCCCAGGCCGCCCCGGTCCTGTAACTGCAGATCAAAACCTGTGCCCATCCCCAGTTCAATGACTGGTGGTGGCACGAAGGCGAAGACCATCGCCTCTTTGATCTGCGAAAAAGCTCCCATGGCTCGACCGGCGATGGCCCCGACCTTGAGGTCCGGTCGCTGGCGTAGCTTCCAATCTTTGAGTTTGACAAAGCCCAGGGCCATGTTCTGGCCCTCGCCACCAAAACTCAGACCGGCGACGGTTATGAGGGATTCGACCCCCTCCTTCTCATTCTCGAGAAAATGGTCCCGCACCTGGTTTATGACCGCCTCGGTCTGCTCCAATGTCGAGCCCGAAGGGAGCATGGCCTGGACCATCAGGATCCCCTGATCTTCATCCGGAATGTAGGCGGTTGGCATGCGCTGGAACAGAAAGCCCATGCTGACCACAATCAGGACAAAGACACACAGGTAACGCAGCTTCTTGGCCAGCACTTGTCCGACCAGCCGCACATACCAGTCGCGCATACGAAAGAAAACCCGGTCGAACCAGCGGAAGAAGGGGCGCAAAAACCAGACCGCGCCATCCGAGGGTTCGTGGCCTTTGGGAATCGGTTTGAGCATGGTGGCACAGAGCACCGGGGTCAGCACCAGGGCGACAACCACTGAGAGGAGCATGGACGAAATCACAGTTACGGAAAACTGGCGATAGATGACCCCGGTCGAGCCGGGGAAGAAGGCCATTGGGCCGAAGACCGCCGAGAGGACCAGGCCGATGCCGATCAGGGCGCTGGTGATCTGCCCCATTGACTTGGCGGTTGCTTCCTTGGGTGAAAGACCCTCCTCGGTCATAATCCGTTCAACGTTCTCCACCACGACGATGGCGTCGTCCACCAACAGTCCGATCGCCAGCACCATGGCGAACATGGTCAGCATATTGATAGAGAAGCCGAACAGCCCCAGAATTCCGAAGGTGCCGAGCAGTACCACCGGTACCGCGATGGTCGGAATCAGGGTGGCGCGGAAGGTCCCCATAAACAGATACATGACGACAAAGACCAAAAACACGGCCTCGAGTAAGGTCTTGACCACCTCGTCAATCGCCACTTCGGTAAAAGGGGTCGTGTCGTAGGGATAAATGACTTTCATGCCGGGCGGAAAATACTGGCTCATCTCCTCCAGCTTCTGCTTAATGGCATCGGCTGTATCCAGCGCATTGGCACCAGCGGCCTGCCTGATCGCCATGGCGGCGGCAGGTTTACCATTGTAATTGGCGATCACATCGTCACGTTCGGTGCCCAGTTCCGTGCGGCCGATATCCTTGATCCGGACCACCGAACCGTCCGGATTCGTGCGGATGGGAATGGCGGCAAACTCTTCTGGAGTCTGGAGCAGATGTTGAACGATGATGGCCGCGTTCAGACGCTGGCCTGCCACTGCCGGTGCGCCACCTAATTGACCGGCTGAGACCTCAACGTTGTAGGCCTGGAGCGCCAGGATGACATCTTCCATGGTCAGATGGTAATTGGTCAGCTTATTCGGGTTAACCCAGACCCGCATGGCGTACTGAGAGCCAAAATTCTGCACCTCGCCGACCCCTGGCACCCGGGACAAGATCTTCTCCAGGTTGGACTGGGCGTAGTCTCGCAGGTCGTTGCCGTCCATGCTGCCGTCTTCCGAGGTCAGACCGACAATCAACAGGTAGTTTCTGGTCGATTTACTGACCTTGACGCCGGAGCGTTGCACCACCTCAGGCAGGCTGGCCATGGCGAGCTGCAGCTTGTTCTGCACCTTGGACCAGGCGACATCCGGATCGGTTCCCGGCGCAAAGGTCATCTCGACCCGGGAGGCACCTGAAGATGAACTGGTGCCGGAGAGGTAGAGCATATCGTCCAGGCCAGTCATCTTTTGTTCGATGATCTGGGTCACGGTGTTTTCTACCGTCTCACCAGAGGCCCCGGGAAAATAAGAGTCGATGGCGATAGCAGGTGGCGCAATTGGCGGATACTGCGAGATGGGCAGGTTGTAGATCGCCAGTCCACCAGCCGACATCATGATAATGGCGATAACCCAGGCGAAAACCGGCCGGGCGAGAAAAAATTTCGATAACATCAAACGCCTCCTTCAGTGCTCTTTTCGGCTGGGGCGTCGGGGCTGACTGCAGGTTCCTGATCAGCTTGCGTCGATGCAAAAGGTGTCGCTTTCACCACCGTGCCCGGCCGTAACATCAGCAGCCCTTCGACGATCAATTGGTCGCCGGGGGCAAGACCTGCCGAAACCAGCCATTGATTGCCAATGGCCCGGTCGAGGGTGAGCGGACGAAAGCCGGCCTTGCTGTCGGCATCGACGATCAAGGCATAGGGATTGCCTTTAGGGTCGCGGGACACCCCCTGCTGCGGGATCAAGATGGCCTGATCATTCACACCTTCCCTGATCACCGCCTGGACGAACATCCCCGGGAGAATTAACTCTTCCGGATTGGGGAACAGCGCCCGCATGGTGACCGAACCGGTGGTCGGGTCAACCGTGATATCACTGAACTGCAGAGTTCCCTCCTGAGCATAGGGCGTGCCGTCTTCCAACATAAGCTTGACCTTGTTCTGATCGGTTCCTTGCTGGAGTCGGCCATCCTTCAGGCGGTGCTTGAGGTGTAGCAGATTGATGGTTGATTGCGGCACATCGACATAGATCGGATCAAGTTGCTGAATGGTCGCTAAGGGAACCGGTTGATAGGCCGTGACAATGGCGCCAGCGGTGACATTTGATTTGCCGATGCGACCGGAAATCGGTGCCGTGACTTTACTGTAATCGAGCTGGATGCTGGCCGACTCTACAGTCGCCTGCCAATACTGAATATCGGCCTCGACCTGAATCAAGGCGGCGGCAGCATCATCGTAATCCTGCTGGCTCACGGCTTTGACCGTAAGCAATTCCTTGAGGCGTTCCGCTCTCGATCGAACCGAAGGCAGCGTTGCTTCAGAGCGCTGCAGAGCCGCCTTGGCATTACTTACCGCGGCCAGTAAAGGTGCCGAGTCAATCTGATAAAGCACCTGCCCGGCCTTAACCTCGGTGCCTTCAGTAAAGAGGCGTTTCTGGATCAGTCCGCTGACCTGAGGTCGGATCTCCGCAACCCGATAGGCCGAAGTTCGCCCCGGCAGTTCGGTGGAGAGGTCGATTGTCTCTGGCTGAACCGTTACAAAAGAGACTTGGGGCGCCGGGCGTTGCGGCGGAGCCTGCTGTTTCTGATCGCAAGCGGAGAGCAAAAGACCACTCAGCAAAACCATGAGCAGCCACCCCCATTGGCCGGAGGGATGTTTCGTATCTTTGCATTGCATTATAAATTCTCCAACGGTTGGCAATAAGATCTTGTTTTGATGTTCCATGGGGATAACTCCAGTCCAAATTGTCGGATACATAGTGAAGGTTGTTTCTTGTCTAAATAAAATCATGTGGTCGTTCGGGAATGGTTTCGCTCGCTAACAAAACGCTAAAGCTTTGTTATGCCTTGATTGCGTTCCAACTCGCCTCAGCGGTTTGCTGAATCATCGCTTCGTCCAAGGTAACCAGCCCGGATAATGACTCCCGCAGCAGGAAACTGACAGGGCCAAAGGTCATGGCCAGGTAAACCGGCAGGGTCAAATCCTGACGAAGACAATTTTTATTGTCCGAAAAAATATTAAGAAACGGGTTCGACTTGTCCGCGATATTTTCTTGTAAAAATTTTGCCCGCTTATTTTCGAGACCGTAGGGTGAGTTGTAATATTGCTCGAAGAATTTATATTCTTGAGGGTGCGTATCCAGATAATGGATCAGAGCGGTGACGAGATGAATAAATTCACAACGTCCCGATAGGGTCGGATCTTTGCTGGTTGTGATTGATTGCAACAGAGAATCATCAACCTTGGCAAAGACCGCATGCACCAGTTCATCCTTGTCTTTGAAGTAACGGTAGATGCTCCCCACGCCAACTCCGGCCATGGCGGCCACTTGCGAGATGGGGGCACAATGAAACCCGTTGTCTGCGAACAAATCTAGCGCCGCTGCCAATATCGCATCATGTTTATTTTTTAGTGTAGTAGTCATAGACCTCCCTAGCGGAATGAACGTTCAGTCAGTTTCTGCGAGTTTGCTCCTCGCTGTCAAGTGAATTTTAGCAAGCCGAGCTATAAATAAACGGTTCTATAACCCAAAGAGGTCGAGTTAGCCACCGAGAGACGAAGGCACCAAGCAGCACCTTTTACAGGGTCAAAGAGCTCTTTTCGAACACGCAATTTTGGTGTTTACGGAAAAACATAAAGGTTTGCCCCGTGACTTGGTGGCTAACCTTTGTTTTGGTTATAGGCCAGTAAAATTAATTAGGAGGGGATCGCAGGGACAAGACGTATAGAGCGGAGTAGTCGCACGGGCCGCTCGGGGGAGAAGCGAAGTTAAACTTAGTTATCATCCAGATCAAGCCGGAAGAAGTCACGGGCTTGTGGGGCTTTTTCTTCGAGGGCATAACGCACTGGTGCAGTGTTGGGGGCGAAAGCTTCAATGACAACGTCTGAGCTGTCCTCTGGAGCGAGCAAGCCGGTTTGCACATCAATCGGTCGGAACTCGATGGAGTCGGGGACCGGAAACTGTTTGATTGGCATCTCGGCCGCCGCTTCTGCCATAAAGGCGACCCAGGCCGGAGCCGCGGCTTGAGAGCCAGTCTCCTTTTTACCGAGGGGGCGTTCCAGATCGTAGCCAACCCAGGTTACGGCGAGGAGCTGTTGAACATAGCCGATGAACCAGGCGTCTTTCAGATCATTGGTCGTACCGGTCTTACCAGCGGCTGGCCGCTGTAACTTTTTAGCCCGCCAACCCGTGCCATTTTGCACCACGCTTTCCATCAGATTGGTCGCCAGGTAAGCGGTTTCTGGGCTGATCACCCGGCTGCGCGACTGGCCGATCAGATGTTGTCCCGGTTGTGGACCCTCAGGGAAATCAGCCGGGTCGTTGGATTCGATGACCTTGCCATCGCGATCAAAGACCTTGTTGATATAAGACGGCATGACCCGGACCCCGCCATTGGCGAAGACCGAATAGGCTCGAGCCAGTTCCATGGGTGTCAAAGCTGAAGAACCAAGGCCCAGAGTCAGGTCTTCAGCGAGCGGGGACTCGATGCCGAGTTTACGGGCATAACTGGCCGCATAACGAACACCGATGTCCTCAAGAATTTTGATGGTGATGACGTTATGTGATTTGGCCAGGGCGGTGCGAAAGGGTACCGGGCCGTAGAAACGCTTGGAATAGTTTTTCGGCTTCCATTCTTTGATCTCACCGGTATCAAGCTGTTCCTTGTAGATAAGCGGCGTATCCAGAATGACCGTGGCCGGGGTGTAACCCTTGTCGAGGGCCGCGGCATAGATCAACGGCTTCATGGCCGAGCCCGGCAGGCGGCGGGCCTGCAATACGCGGTTGAACTGGCTGGTGCGGAAATCATAGCCGCCGACCATGGCTTTGATCTGGCCCGTGTGGGGATCCATCGCCAGCAGCGCGCCCTGGGCTAGCGGATCTTGCTCCAGGGCGAGTTGCCATGGCCCTTGGTCGGGGATGATCAGCAGCCGGATCTGGATCTTTGCTCCGATCGGCAGCAGGGTCGCTTGCGCTTCTGCGTTACCGGTTGGTTCAATGGTGCGCTTTACCACCTGCGGCGGTCCGGCCCATTTTGCCGAGTCGAAGGGGATGTGTCCTGTTTGCGCGCCGATTTTAACCTGCAGGCCTTTTTTGTCGCTGCCACTGATCACGGCCTCAAGCAGTTCTTCCGGTTGCGGCGGCTTCTGCGCGAAAGCTTCAGCTTGGGCGGTCAGAAAAGCCGCTTCTTCTTCCTCGCTGAATACGGCGAGCGGCACCCGGTAACCTTGGCGCTTATCGTGATCACGGAGATTGGCTTGAACCGCGGATTGGGCCGCCAACTGCATCTGCAGGCTCATACTGGTATGAACCTCCAGTCCGCCACGGTAGAGTAATTCCTTGCCGTAGGTGTCTTCCAGATAGCGGCGCACCTGCTCGGTAAAATAAGCGGCGTTGCTAAGGTGCTGGTTGATGCGCGGGCGAATATTCAAGTCCTCAACCGCAGCCCGGTCCGCCTCTTCCTGGGTGATGAAGCCTTCAGCCAGCATTCGGCTCAAGACGTATTTTTGACGATCCTTAGCGCGGTCAAAATGGCTGTAGGGAGAGTAGCGACTGGGAGCCTTTGGCAGCCCGGCGAGGATGCTGCATTCAGCCAGGCTCAAGTCCTGGACGTCTTTGTCAAAGTAATTTTCTGCGGCAGCCTGGACCCCGTATGCGCCGTGGCCGAGAAAAATCTGGTTGAGGTAAAGATAAAGGATTTCTTCTTTGGAAAGGCGATTCTCCATTCGGTAGGCGAGGATCGCCTCTTTGAATTTGCGCTTGAATTTGCGTTCTGGAGTTAAGAGCAGACTTTTGGCCACTTGCTGAGTGATGGTGCTGCCACCCTGAACAATGCCGCCAGCCTTGATGTTCTTGATTGCGGCACGCAAGATCGAGACCAGATCGATCCCCTGGTGCTTGAAAAAATTCGAATCTTCCGCGGCAACAAACGCCTGAATCAACGACTTGGGCATCCGGGAGACAGGCACCACAATGCGCCGCTCCTCAAATAGCTCGGAGATCACAGTGCCATCGTCGCTCAGAACTCGGGTCACCACTGGTGGGCGATAATCGGCGAGGGTGTCGACCTGGGGCAGCGCTTTAGCGATGTAGAGATATGCCCCCAGCGGCAGGCAGACAGCCAAGACTAATCCGAGCAGGCTGAGCAGCAACAGTACCCGGGTGAGTCGAGAATTTTTTTTAATTTTGGGCTCAGACATTTAAAACCTCGATAGAACGCACACACATACCACAGCCATTCCCTCTTCGGCAACAGTTTTGCCGGTTTAAACTAGGCCTTCTCTATGCTATAGTTATTGATCATCACATTGCTATTTTAACGCTCCCAGGCGAAGGTTTTGAGCCATCGGGAGGGACAAGGATTCTCTGCTGTGTCTGCTACTGAATTTCGTCGAAATAAAATTGTTGCTACAGTCGGACCCGCCAGCTCCTCACGAATGATGCTGCTGGCGTTGATGGAAGCCGGAGCCGACGTGTTTCGGCTTAACTTTTCCCATGGCGAACATAAGGCTTTGGTGGAAGTCATCCGGAACATTCGCGAGTTGTCGCGGGATCGACGGCGGGCTGTTGCCATCCTGGGGGATCTGCAAGGGCCGAAGATTCGCACCGGCGTGATGCAGGGCGATGTCATGACCCTGATTGCCGGGCAGTCAGTGGTCATTACCACCGATAATATCCTCGGTGCGAATAGCCGGATCCCGACGACTTATCAAGCTTTGCCTCATGATGTTCGAGTGGGTGATCGAATCATGCTCGATGACGGTCTGCTCGACTTGCAAGTTGAAAAGGTTGCCGGACAAAATGTTCACTGCCGGGTCATCATTGGCGGTGAGCTCAAAAACCGCAAAGGCATAAACCTGCCGGGAGTGGCGGTTTCAGCTCCGGCAATTACGGCCAAGGATTTTGTTGATCTGGATTTCTGCCTGACCCACGAACTTGATTATGTGGCGCTCTCCTTTGTTCGGACCGCAGCGGATGTACAGCAGCTCAAAGATATTATTTACCAACGCAAATCAGAGATTCAACTGATAGCCAAAATTGAGAAGCCGGAAGCGGTGGAAAACTTTGCGGCGATTCTGGAAGCAGCCGACGGCATCATGGTCGCCCGCGGTGATCTTGGCGTTGAGATGAATCCGGAAAAGGTGCCGCTGATTCAGAAACACATTATTCGTCAGTGTAACTTGGCGGGTAAGCCGGTTATCACCGCGACTCAGATGCTGGAGAGCATGATTCACAGCCCACGGCCGACTCGCGCCGAAATTTCGGATGTGGCTAATGCCATTCTCGATGGTACGGACGCGGTCATGCTTTCGGCGGAGACTGCCGCTGGCAGTTACCCCCGCGAGGCGGTAGCGATGATGGTGCGAGTGGCTGAAGATGTCGAATCGGATCCGCAGCTGAAAGAACATGGTTTTCATCTGCTCTCAGAAGATTTTGGTTCCCGAAGTCTCCCTGAAGCTATCGGCCAGGCCGCCTGTCGGGTGGCCGAGAGTGTGTCGGCGGCAGCGATCCTGGCCTTTACCCAGACCGGCAGCACCGCAGCGTTGGTGGCCAAGTACCGGCCGACGGTTCCAGTTTACGCGGTTACGCCTTCACAAGAAGTGCGGCGACGCATGGCGCTTTATGCTGGAGTACGCTCACTACGGGTCGATATCGAAGGTGACACCGAGGCCCAAATCAGGTCGGTGGAAGCCGCCGTGCTTGAAGCCGGAGTGTTGCAAAAAGGCGATGTCGTGGTGATCACCATGGGCAGCCCGGTTTCTGATCCTGGTACCACCAACCTGCTCAAAATTCACCGCCTCGGCACAGGGCCCTTCTTTGAAGTTCATTAATCCTACCTCCGCCGGAGACGCTCGGCGGCAATGTTAAGGGATCAAACATGACAAAAAAAGCCGTAGTTCTCTACAGCGGTGGTCTCGATTCAACCACTTGCATGGCGATTGCTCTAGCCGATGGCTTTACACCTTATGCTTTGAGTTTTGCCTATGGCCAACGTCATGCCGTCGAGCTGGACAAAGCTCGCCGCTACGCCTTACAGATAGGTGCGGTCGAACATCAGGTGGTGCCGATCAATCTGCGCCAGTTTGGCGGCAGTGCTTTAACGGCCGACCTTGCGGTGCCTAAAGATCAGCCTGAGAGCGATGAGATTCCGATCACCTATGTTCCGGCGCGCAATACAATTTTTTTAAGCTTTGCCCTCGGTTGGGCCGAAGTGCTGGGTGCTTACGATATCTTTATTGGCGTCAATGCTCTTGACTATTCCGGCTACCCCGACTGTCGCCCGGAATTTATCAGCGCCTTTGAAAATATGGCCAACCTTGCCACCAAGTCCGGGGTTGAAGGTGACCGTAGTTTCACCATTCATTCGCCTTTGATTCAGCTCAGCAAGGCGGAGATTGTTCGCACCGGTCTTGATCTCGGGGTCGACTATAGCCTGACGCACTCATGTTACGACCCGACACCGACCGGGGTTGCTTGTGGTCGCTGCGATTCTTGTCGCTTGCGCCTGAAAGGGTTTGCCGAGGCCGGGCTTAAAGACCCGATAACATATGTGACGCGGAATTCGTAGCCCGGAACGCGAAAATTCAAAAAGGCCAGGAAACAATCTATGAGCAGCAATAACGACAAGGGGTCTTCTCCTTCCGCGCCCCGCGCATCGCGTCCCTCCGACAGCGCCGCTGGCGGCATGCCCGACCTGCAAAAATCGCACGATGACCGCAACATCGCCATCGACAAGGTCGGCGTCAAGGATATCCGCTACCCCATCGTGGTGATGGATAAGAGCAAAGAGCACCAGCAGACGGTGGCGCGCATCAACATGTACGTGGATTTGCCGCATCATTTCAAGGGCACCCACATGAGCCGCTTCGTCGAGATCCTCAATCAGCATCACGGCCACATCAGTATCGAAGGGATCGATACGATTCTGCGGGACATGAAAGAGCGCTTAGAGGCGAGTTGCGCCCACCTTGAGTTGGAATTCCCCTACTTTATCGAAAAACAGGCACCAGTCTCCGGGGCACGCAGCCTGATGGAGTACCAGTGCCGCATGACCGGCAGTCTCGGCGAAGAAGACGACTTTGTCCTCGGCGTGACGGTTCCGGTGACTTCCCTCTGCCCCTGTTCCCGAGAAATCAGTGACCGCGGAGCGCATAACCAGCGGAGTGCGGTCACGGTCGAGATTCGTTACCGTCAGCACGTCTGGCTTGAAGATCTGATTGAATGGGTCGAAGGCTGCGGTAGCGCCCCGGTCTACGCTTTACTTAAACGCGAAGACGAACGGGCGCTTACCGAACAAGCTTATGATAATCCGATGTTTGTCGAGGACGTGGTGCGGGCCGTCACCGAACGTTTGCTCAAGCAGCCGGAAGTTATCTGGTTCCGGGTGGCCTGCGAGAATTTTGAATCGATTCACAATCATTCTGCCTACGCTATGGTGGAACGGCCCAGACGTGGGTAAGTCTGTGGATACTGTGGATAACTCCTTAAATAGTCAACTTTTTAAAGCGCAAGGGACAACCTTAGGACTCTTTGCCAAGCAGCCACTTCCCAGGCAGGTTAAGACTCGTCTGACGCCACCACTATCGCCAGATCAGGCATGTAAGTTGTACCAGGTTGCCTTGGAGGAAACAGTCTCCAGACTTCAGCAAACAGGGCTGCCGTTAGTGCTTTGTTATGCCGGTGACCGCGACTGGTTCGCCACAAACTTTCCCGAGGTAGCGCTACTGGCACAGCACGGAGCCGATCTAGGTTTGCGCTTGCAGGCAGCGACCCAGGCGCTCTTTGAAGCTGGCGCCGGCCCGGTTCTACTGCTTGGCTCAGACAGCCCTGATCTGCCTTTATCTCTGCTACAGCGGGCCTTGACCCAATTACAGCAGCGCGATGCCGTGACCATTCCCTGTCAGGATGGCGGCTATGCACTGATCGGGTTACAGCGGCCGCTGTTGCAACTGTTTGTTGATGTCCCCTGGAGTACCGAACGGGTGCTGGCCGCGACCAGAGAGTGTGCCCGCCGAGCGGACCTCGACTATGCCGAAATCGAGGCCTGGGATGATCTTGATGACCTGGCATCACTCCGGCGCCTGGTCGAGCGTTCACCGCAGTCGCTGACGGCCCGACACATCGCCTCAGAGCTGGCTGAGTTTGCTGCAACCTAGCATCAATCGCAGAATGCGAAAAAAATGTGCAGCAAACTATTAAAGGACGGACAGACTTTCTTGATTTGGTTAAGGTTTTCAGCTTGAAGGTTACAAGCATCCCCGGTCAGTTGACTCGCCGGGAGGACTGCCGGATAATCATCATATCTTGGTGTCATAAAGGAGAATAATTTTGGATTTGGTACTTAATGCCGGGCCGGTGGTTAAGCTGGTCTTGTTGATTCTGGTCTATTTTTCGGTGGTATCTTGGGCCATCATTATTTACAAGCAGCTGACGGTTCATCGGGCGATCCGTGATTCAGACCGGTTTCTCGAGTTTTTCTGGTCGAAGAAGCGCTTTGATGCGATCGGCCAGGGCTTGGGTGAGTTTCGCCATTCGCCGCTGACGGTGCTGTTTCGCGAGGTTTATCACGAGCTGGCGCAGGATCGCCAGCAGCTGGAAGGTCAGGAGGGCGACAACCTGGTTGCGGACCTTGGCAAGCAGGAGCGGGTGGCTCGGGTGCTGCGACGCTCCACCACCTCGGAAGGGCATCGGCTCGAAAAGTACCTGTCCTTTCTCGCAACCACCGGTTCCGCCGCACCCTTCATCGGCTTGTTCGGCACGGTCTGGGGCATTATGGATGCCTTCCGTGGTATCGGCGAAAGCGGCAGCGCTTCGCTGGCCGTGGTCGCTCCCGGCATTTCCGAGGCGTTGGTGGCCACAGCCATCGGTCTGGTTGCGGCGATTCCAGCCGTTATCGGCTACAATCACTTTGTCAACAAGATCAATGTGCTGTCTGGTGAAATGGATAATTTCAGCCAGGAGATGCTCAATATCGTGCAGCGCATGAGTTTGGGGAAATAAGATGGAAGTTGGCCAGAACAGCAACCGCCGGCGTACAGTTTTGGCGCAGATCAACGTCACGCCCTTTGTCGACGTGATGCTGGTGCTGTTGATCATTTTCATGATTACCGCACCGATGATGGAAAAGGGTGTGGATGTTGCCCTGCCAGAAGTGGAGAATGCACCAAACCTGGCGGCACTCAAGGAGCCGCTGGTGGTGACCGTGACCCGGAAAGGTGAGATCTCGGTCGGCAACAACAAAGTGGCAAGCCCCGCCAAGCTCACCCCGGTTCTGAAACAGATTCTCAGCGAACGTGAGGAGCAGGGAGTGTTTCTTGAGGCCGACAAGGCCGTCCCCTATGGTCGCGTCGTTCAAGTCATGGCGGCGATCAAGCGGGCTGGAGTGTCCAAGCTCGGCATGGTGGCGCAAGAGCCGCCGAAGTAATTGACAGCCCAATCCGTTGCGACTTAAGCCGAGGCTCTTTTCCGCTTGGGTCTCTCCGAGCCAGATGACAACCCCTCAGGGTGAGGTTAGTTTTGCCCTTGCGTATGAATAAAAGCTATCATGACGATAACAAGTTCGGCCGTTTCCTGCTGATCTCACTTTTGATCCACGGCCTGCTCTGGATTGCGCTCGCGGCCAACTGGTTCGGTACGGCGCGACGCGTCAAGCCACCGGTTTACTATGTCGACCTGGTGCACAAACCCGTCCTTAAACCGCAAGCGGGTCGGCCCGATTCGCGTCCCGTCAAGCAGTCCAAACCGGCTCCGCCCAAACCAAAACCGATCCCGGAGGTGACGCCTGTCAAGACGGTGACGCCGGTCGAGCCGAAACCGCAACCGACGGTGACGCCGCCTGCTCAGCAGCAACCGAAGCCAGCACCGGAGGTGCGCCCGAACCAGAAGCTGCAAAGCGCCCTCGACGAAATTCGCGAGCGTCAGGCGCGTCAGGCCGAACGCGATGCCTTAAAGGCCAAGCTGGCGGCACTACAGCAATCGGCGACGATCCCGGATGACGTGCCGGTCGGCATGCCTGACGGCAGTGGTACCGAAGTCGGGGTCAGCGCCTTAGCCTTCGTTCAGGCATATATCCAGCAGAACTGGGCGCTGTCACCCTACCTGTTAGCCAATCCGTCCCGCATGGGTAGTATCGAAGCCAAGGTGTTGCTGGTTTACGCTGCGGATGGCCGATTGGAACGTTTCCGCATCCTGGAAGCTTCGGGCGACAGCCAGTTCGACGACTCCATCAAAAAAGCGATTACCAAATCACAGCAGTTGCCTCAGCCCTTGCCACAACGCGTCGAGCTTTCGGTACTTTTCAACCTCAAAGAGATGGCGCAAGCCAGGAGATAAAGATGCGTTTTTGGATAGTGAGTCTCGCTTTGTTCCTGACCCTTCTACCCGGGCCGGTGCTGGCGGTGACAGAAATTGAGATTTCTGCTCCTGGCGAGCAGTCGATCCCCCTGGCACTGACACGCCTTATCGCGCATGAAGGACCGCAAGCCGATCAGTTTGCGGCCGAATTTAATGAGGTCCTTAATGCTGATCTCGATCTGGCAGGGTTGTTCCATTTCGTCGACCCGGCGGCCTTTCTCAGCGATGCGCAACGGCTCGGCCTGTTCAGCAATCAGGTCGACTTTTCGCAGTGGCGACTGCTCGGTGCCGAAACTCTGATCAAGGGGACGTATACTCTGGAGGGTGAAGAGTTGAAGGTCGAAGCGCGGCTCTTCGATGTCATCAATCGGCGGCTGCTGACCGGGCGTCGCTATGTCGGCAAGGTGAAAGATGTGAGACGGATGGCACATGCTTTTGCCGACCAGATCCTCAAAGAGTTGACCGGCGAGGAAGGACCCTTCAGCGCCAGAATTGCTTACATTTCGAACCAGACCGACAACAAGGAACTCTGGTTGATGGATGTTGATGGCAAGCGCCCGATCCGTCTGACCGACCATCGTTCCATCGTGCTCAATCCCGACTTCTCACCGCGCGGCAAGGAAATCGTCTTTACCTCTTATCGCGCCGGCAACCCGGATCTCTACCGCAAGGAAATTTACACCGGCAGCGAAGCCAAAGTGTCTTATCAGCAGGGTCTCAATATTGCCGGCCGCTTTGCTCCCGGTGAACGTGAAATCGCGCTGACCCTGTCCAAGGATGGCAACCCCGAAATCTATCTGATCAGTACCAGTGGTCGGATCAGTAAACGGATTACCGACAACTGGGGCATTGACAGCGATCCGTCCTGGAGCCCCGACGGCGACCGGATTGCGTTCATCTCCAATCGACAAGGCAATCCGCATGTCTTTATTGCCGATGTCTTCAGTCGCGAAACCACTCGCTTGACTCGACGCGGTAATTACAACGCCACCCCGGCCTGGAGTCCCAAGGGTGATCGCATCGCCTTTACCCG
Organism: Desulfuromonadales bacterium; assembly: GCA_030145195.1. Taxonomy (GTDB): domain Bacteria; phylum Desulfobacterota; class Desulfuromonadia; order Desulfuromonadales; family BM103; genus JAQYVY01. The sequence continues at coordinate 65,899 of JAQYVY010000012.1, forward strand.
TCAGCAGGCTGGCCGATTCGACATCTTTACCATCGCAGCCGACGGCAGCGACGAGCGTCGATTGACGTTCGGTTCGGGCAACAAGGAGCACCCGCGTTGGAGTCCAGACGGGCGGTTTTTGGTCTATTCCTCGGATGCCGGTGGTAATCGGGCGATCTACGTGATGCGAGCCGATGGCACCGGGGCCCGCCGCCTGACCACCCTGGAAAGTGACTGTCGCCACCCAGCCTGGTCACCGCGCTGGTAGCTGGTGGTTGTCATTTTGGATTCATGCCGCTATAATGCTTTTCTTTTGCGGTTTTGCACCCCCTCAAAAGGTTGTGCTTGCCGCTAGCAGCCTGTCGGACTATCAATGAACCGGCGGCGAAATCACCCAGTCACCAAGAAGTAAATTTTATAGGATCAAGGTTGATTTTAAACTTTTGTTGTTTGCAGAAAAAGACAACTGTTGACACCTTGTTTTTGGTGACATAGTGGCTAACCTTTATTTTGGTTATAAGTTTGTTCTTTGATGACTTTCTTGACTGTTATTGACGTCTATTTTGTGTAATGAACCCCCTTGCAAAGGAGTTGAAAATGAAAGCAATCCAGCTGCTCAAAATTTCCCTGGCGATCCTTGTTCTCGTGAGTGGCCTGTTCGGCTGCGCAACCACCCAGACTGCACCCCCGGTTGATGACCAGGCAAAAATCAGCAGCGCCGATATGGCGCAAGAATCGGAGGTCATGGGTGTTCAGGATCAGCCGCTACAGAGTGAAAATGTACCAAGCCACGAGATGATCGCTGGCATGGAGCGCATTCATTTTAATTTTGACCAGTTTACCCTTTCTGCTGAAGCTCGTCAGACCTTGGGCCAGAACGCAAAATACCTCAATGCCAACGGTACGGTGCAGGTTGTCATCGAAGGCCACTGCGATGATCGTGGTTCCGATGAATACAACCTGGCTCTCGGCGAAAGCCGTGCCCTGGCCGCGAAGAGCTATCTGGTTTCACTAGGCATCAGCGCCAAGCGTCTTTCGGTCATTTCTTACGGTGAGGAAAAGCCGCTTGATAACAGTACCGGTGAGGCTGCCTGGGCACAGAATCGTCGCGCCGAGTTTAAAGCCGTACGTTAAAGCAGAAGCCGTGAAAGAGGCCGAGCTTGATGCGGCCCAAGTTGGTCCGGGGAGTAATAATCATGAACCGAATGCATATTTCGGCCCTGCTGTTGTCATGCTTGTTGCTGAGCAGTTGTGTGGTGACAGAGCAGGACTTGCTGATGCAGCGCGACATGCTGGAAACGAAACGACGGCTGAGTGAAGCCGAGCGCGCGCTCAAGGAATTGCAAGCCGATACCGCTGGCGGAGTTCGAGCCCATGTTGAGACGCTGGCTCGCAATCAGGCAGACTTCCAGGCCGAGCTTGACGGTGTTCGTGTCGACCTCCAGTCGATGCAGGGCCGTACTGGCGACCAGGAGCGGGTGAATGATGATTTGAACCAGGAATTGTCGCAACTACGTGATGAGCTGCGTCTGCAAGTGGCCGATCATGACGCGCGCCTGACCCAACTTGAGTCGGCTCGGTCTGTTACGACAACAACCGTGATCGCCACCAAGCCGGAGGCGGTCATGGCAACGACCCTGCCGGTTGCAACGGCTCCAGAAGCACCGGCGGTGGTTGCGTCAAAGCCGGTGGTTGCGTCAAAGCCGGTGGTTATGTCAGAGCCGGTTCTGATCGCGACCCCAGCGGGTGAGAGTGCTCCAGAGCTTTACGAGCGGGCCTTGAACCTGATCCGGCAAGAACGCCAGTTTACTGAAGGTCGAGAGTTAATGGAGACCTTTCTCAAGCGTTACCCTGACGACTCGCTGGCGATAAACGCCGCCTACTGGGTCGGCGAGACCTACTATGCGGAAAAAGCCTATGGCAAGGCAATTCTGAAGTTTGAGGACATCATCCAGAAGAATGGTGAGCATCCCAAGGTCGCGGCAGCCACCCTCAAGCAAAGTTTGGCCTTTGAAGCCCTTGGTGATACAGCAAATGCCAACCTGTTGTTGAAACGCGTTATTGCCCGCTTTCCCCTTTCTGATGAGGCGGCAAAGGCCAAACAGAAATTGCTAGCCCAGGCAAAATGAGGCGGATTCTATTTTAAGGCAGAAAAATATTGACACGGGTGACTCGATCAGTCTATAAATCCCGTTCTGTGGGCCGGTAGCTCAGTTGGTAGAGCATCTGACTTTTAATCAGATGGTCGTGGGTTCGATCCCCCCCCGGCTCACCATTTTTACAAAGAGGTACCCAGCAGGATTATCCTCTGCTGGGTACCTTAATTTTTAAGTCCCGTTCGTCTAGCCTGGCCCAGGACACCGCCCTTTCACGGCGGCGACAGCGGTTCAAATCCGCTACGGGATACCAAACTTAAAGCCCTTCTGCTGTAAAAGCGGAGGGGCTTTTTGCTTTGGTGACGGAGGATTGGTTGATTGTCAGCCACAAGAACGCCCTGTAACGCTCAAACGATCAAGATACATACAAGGGGCGAGATCAGGAGAGACTGTTGCTTGTAGCGCGACCTTGGAGGCTGGAAGTTCGCATCTTTTGCAGCGCGCCATATAAATAGAGGCCTCAGCACTTAATCGGTGCTGGGGCCTTTCGTGTTTTGAGATTCCGTCAGCAATAGGTTTGACAATATCCCCGCAGTCCTTGACCGTGAATGTGCCGGGGTCGGACCAAGTGAACCCTCTGTTTTTACAGGAATAGCCTTTCATAAAAGCGCGTTTTCAGACGCTATAGGCTCATTTTTGACCTCAAAAACAGTGCTATAAGGCGTTAAGCCCCCCTGTTCAAGTCATGGCCTGCTACAAAAGTCAGCGTTGAGTGCCCCGATTCTTGATCCTTTGACGACGAAAGCGGCCAAATATGCCTCCCCTGCATGACAATGGTCTAAGTCCGTTCTCTATCGAATTAGTTCTTAATCTGATTAATATGCACGTCCCTCTGTGGGAAAGGAATGCTGATGCCAGCCTCCTGCAGTGCCTTGTGAACGACCATGTTGCCTTGATATAGAGTCTGAAAATATTTCTTGGTGGGCACCCAGTAGCGCATCCCCAGATCAATGGAAGAATCGCCGAAGGCTTCAATGCCGACCTGGGGTGGTGGCTCACTGCAGATGTCGTCAATAGTGGCCAAGGCATTTTGGATCACTGTGACGGCTTTTTCCGGGTCGTCCCCATAACTGATACCGACAGTCCCTTCGACGATTTTGTTGGCAAAAGAGTTGTGTAGTATTTCACCGACAATGTGTTTGTTGGGGATGGTGATAATTTCGTCATCTTCAGTAGAGAGAATCGTCACCGCCAGGTGGATTTCGTCAACCACACCGCTGACACCATCAATCGTGATTGTGTTCCCAATTACAAAGGGCCGTGAGATGATGATAACCAGACCGGCGCCGTAGTTGGAGACCGGGCCAGCAATCGCAAAGCTGGTGCCGAAGGCGATGGCACCAAGAGCAGCAATAAAGGGCGCGATCGAGATGCCGAACTTGCCAATGGCTATTATAACCACAAAGGTTAAGACCAGTATTTTGACAATACTGCCAAGGAAGCGCGACAGGGTGATATCAATATTCTTTTTCTCGCACAGCTTGGACACCGCCCGACCCAACCAACCCGCCAGCTTGGCTCCGACAATCAGAATGATGATGGCGCCCAGAATCTGGAAGCTGTAGCTGATAATAAATTCTGTGACGATATTGTAAACCTGCTGGATCGTTTCTAACTCGCTCTGCATGGTAACCTCCGTTGTCAGAATCGAGGGAATAATAGAAAAGATACCCTCTAGCGCTCTTGTGTTCAAGCTCCATACAATTTGGAGGGGGCCGTTCAGTGTGATGACCGGAAGAAGGAAGCAGGGGTCAAGTCTCCGGTTGACACAGATTGTTGTAAATCAGAGCCGGAAACTCTCAAGATTGAGTGTCCTTTTGGGTGCCCCCGATTCCAGACAAAGTGTCCCCGCGTTTTATTCTGATGGCCATTTGAAAACCATTAGAATAGGATGTCGCCCGATTCCCAATTTACTGACCATCGCCATGCCGCCGGTCACGAGGTATACTATGAGCCTGGGAATGATATGGCGGGTAATAACCCGTGACTGACGGCAAGCTGACAGCTCAGCGGCAACCGACACCGGAGCGGTAACGGCCCGGAACGATACCTACTAACCTCAAACCCCTGGAAGACCATGATCCCCTATACCACTATTCTGCTTGAGATCGCCTTCCCCGTTCTGCTGATGCTTGGCGCGGAGCGATTTGTGGTCAGCCGGTTCATGCGCACTCCCGGCCAGATTGCCTGGGTTCGCGCTCATGTCTGGCTTCACCCCAACTCCATCAGCCGGGCCCGCTACCCGATGGGCTTTATCTCCGTACTCCTCCTGTATATGGACTTTCCCCGCAGCTGTTTTCTGTTCTTTACCTTCTGGATGATTACCGATATCACCGACGGCGATATCGCCCGCAGGTGCGACCTGTATACCGAGGAGGGGGAGACGATCGACCCCCTCTCCGACAAGCTCATGTACATCCCAATGCTGGTCTATCTCGCCTGGATCGGCTGGTTCGACCCACTACTGGTGGGTTTGTTCATACTTTTCGATGTCATCGGCCAGGCCTCCCGTTACTTTTTGCCCATCAAAGCCGCCAACCTGTTCGGCAAAGCCAAGACCTTTCTGGTGGTCGTGCTGCTGATCGTGCTGGGCCTGGAATTGATCTACGGCCCGCTGCCTTTGCTGGGCCGCGCCATTCAACCCCTCCTCGGCATGTGCGCCTTCCTGGCCTTCTGCTCCACGGCTTTCAAGCTGATCCCCAACTACTGGTACGCGAATATCCTGAGCCTGATGAACCTGGTCTGCGGGCTGGCCGGTTGTTGGGTGATTCTCAGCGGCAGACCTCCGGTTTATGCGCTGGGGCTGGTTTTCCTCGGGCAGTTTCTGGATCTGTTCGACGGCCGGGCTGCGCAACGCTGGGGCTCAACCCCCAAAGGCGAAGTCTTCGACGACGTCGCCGACGGCACCAGCTTCGGCCTCACCGTCGGCCTGATTGTTGCCACCTCGTTCAGCAACCTGTGGCTCGGCGCGGCCATCGGCGGTCTCTACTTGGCGGCGGTGATCTACCGGCTGATTCGCTTCGTGGTTGAAAAACGCAAGGCTGGCATCATTGGTGGCGTGACGACTTTCTCGGGAATGCCTTCACCCGGAGGCGCTCTTATTGCCGGAGTCACCTGCGTGCTGATCCCCGGGCTGGTCTCCGGCCTGCTCGTAATTGCCACCTCGCTGTTGATGATTTCCCGGGTTCCTTATGCCCACTTTGGACGCGCCATCCTACCGAAAATACCCAGGGTGGTGAGGGTCCTCTTTCTAGGCGGATTCCTTTTTCTTCTGGCTCTGGGAGTACGCCGCGATCAATACCTCATCCCGTTAATCATCTCCTTCCTCGCGGCCCTGGCCTACCTGGCCTCACCCCTGTACTGGAAAAATGAAGAGTAATTCTCCGCCGAACAAGTCGGGCGCGCCCCACATATCGCCCGCGTCCAAGCTTGCCACCAGGCTGATCATGTTCAGCGTCCTCGCCACCGGCATTGGCCAGTCGATGACCTTTACCCTGCTGGCGCCACTCGGCCGCGAAGTCGGTTTCGCCGAGATCCAGGTCGGCCTGATCATTTCCTGTTCCTCTCTGGTCTTCAGCCTGACCAGCCCGATCTGGGGGCGTAAAAGCGACAGTTGGGGCCGCAAGCCGGTGCTGCTCTTGGGGATGGCTGGCTACACCTTCGGCGCGGCCCTCTTCGCCGCGGTTTTCACCTTTGGCCTCAAAGGGCTCCTCTCCGGGATGACCCTCTACCTGCTGGTCATCTCGGCTCGGGTCTTGATGGCCTCACTGATGTCGGCCGCTCCCAGCGCCGCTGCCGCCTATATTGCCGACACCACCAGCGCAGAACAACGCGTCGCAGGGATGGGTCGCCTTGGCGCCGCCAGGACCCTCGGCGCGATCCTCGGGCCGGCCACCTGCGGCATTCTCGCCACCATCGGTCTGCTGACGCCCCTCTACATCGGCGTCGCCATCGCCCTGACCAGCACGATCCTGCTCGCTCTTGTTTTGCAGGAACCCACCCCTTCGGCACCTCGTTCAACGACCAGACTAAAGCTGAAGTTGTTGGATAAACGCTACTTCCCGTACATTCTGGTCGGGTTTCTGACCTTCTTGGCTTTTTCCATGACCAGCCAAACCATTGGCTTCTACATTCAGGACCGTTTTGTCCTGAACGGCAAGGATACGGCCCAGGCTATCGGCACAGGGATGATGTGTGCCGGGAGCATGTCGTTCTTTGCTCAGGCTTTTCTGGCCGGTCGTTTAAAGATGAAGCCGATCCGACTGATGGCCTTCGGCCTGCCGATCATGATGCTCAGCTACGGATTGCTCTTGTTTGCCAACAGCATTGCCACGTTGGTCTTCTTCCTCGGATTTTTGGGGTTAGGACTGGGCATGGTCTCGCCCGGATTTACCGCCGGTGCCTCTTTAGCAGTTGGCCCCGATGAACAGGGCGCGGTCGGTGGGTTGGTGTCCGCCTGCCCGGCAGCAGGGTTTGTGCTCGGCCCGATTGTCGGCACCAGCCTGTACCAGGTCGACCACACCCTACCCTACATCTGCGCTCTTATGCTGATGTTGCCGTTGACTCTTTATGTCTGGCGATTTGGGAGGAGTGAGCGCAGGAGGAGTCTCTGAGGTTTTGGCTTGGGGACACTCAATATTGAGTGCCGCCATTCCATATTGAGCGTTCCAGTTTCAGGCCAAGGTTGCAACCCCCTTTACTCTGGGTCAACTGGTACTCATTCTTGTGCCAAGCTCTGGCCTCTGGCACAGTGCACTCTTGCATAATTTAAAGTCACCACAACGTTACCAACAATCAAACCGGCATAAAACCTCACTGTAAGCCATTTCTGTTTGCCTATTGCACTTGCACAGCTTTTTGGCACGTAGGTTGCTAAATCCAACCTTGCGTCGCGCAAGGTGGATCTCGATTATCCGCCCGTGTGAAATTTGACTGCAGAAGTGAGGATGCCATGAAAGAGAAAATACTGATTGCTGACGATGAAGAGTGTATTCGAGCGACCTTTGAGGCATTTTTAATTAGTGGGGGTTACCAGGTTGCAACGGCAGACACCTTGTCTCGTTGCATCAAGAAAATGCAGGAAGAGCTTTTTGATCTACTTTTTCTCGACATCAGCTTTGGCGTTGAAAACGGACTTGAGGCAATTAAAGGGCTCAAAGTGCTACAGCCAGAGTGTGCCATCGTGGTTATTACTGGCAACCCACAACTTCAATCTCTCGTCGAAGCAAAAAAATGTGGAGCTCATGACTATCTGGTTAAACCCGTTTACCAGACAAGCCTGTTGTATAACGTTAAAAAAACCTTGGCCACAAAAACAGCGACAAACCAATAAACGTTTAAACCTCAAGGCAACGCTCACCTGTTTGCAACGAGAGAAAAGAACTTCACCGAAATTCCGCGGCCACCTCACTTAATCACCTAATATTTTTCTTCGGAGCTGTCATCTTTTTACGCCGCCAGCGGTTTAGGCTTTGCTCCAACATGTTGACGAACCTTCGTTACCCAATGGCCTCACGCTACGTTCTGCACGACGGAGGTGTTCATAACGCCAGACCTCTTCTTTAGATGATAAAAAGCCATTCCAATCATCAATGAGATCTTCTCTCCATCCCAACCGAAACATCAAATATAAATAAAATAATGCACTGTATGTTTTTACTGTACACACTAATCCTCGCAAATACTTCCCATATTTCAGTAACTTACGAAACACCAGCAAGGTAAACGACAGAATCGCCCGACTCGATTCGTATATTTTTCTTATACGTTTGCCTCTGTTTATCAAACTGTTAGGTCGCACAAAAAAACAAAAACACCTTTCAAAACACAACCTTAACTAATTTAAATAAAAATATTCTAAGAGTGGCACGACCGATGCACTATTACTCCATCACGAACTTAAAACGAACAACAAAGAAGTCAGGCAATAAACTTAAGGAGGCAGTTATGAAAACCATGAAACTGTTGGCAGCGATGATCCTTGGCAGTACTTCAGCAGCATACGCGGCATCAAATGCACAAAGTGACGGTGCAGGAATCCTGACTTATCTTTTTATAGGGTTCTTTGCCTTGATCATTGTGTCTCAACTGGTACCGGCGGTGATACTCTTTGTCGGCATGGTAAAGGGACTCCTTTCCGGCACGAAAAAAGTTACCGTCAAGAGTCGTTAAATGAATTCTGTCCCCATGGCGGGGAGGTATAGGCCTTGGGTAGGAGGTGAAGATGTACCTTGCAGAATTACTCATCGCAGACGAGGACATAACAAGCAGGAAATGCATGGCGGATCTGTTCATTAATGCTGGCTACCAGGTAACAGTACCGGATACGGCGGCAGGAGTCCTTTATGGCATCCTGAAGAAAACAGCTCGGGTCATCCTTCTCAGTACCCGGTTCGATGAAATGATGGCAACAGAATTGATTCCGATTATTAAAAAGTGCAACCGCAATTTGAACATCATCCTGGTTGCCAGTGAACTGCCGTTAGCACTGATTCGTAAGGCACGAAGCGAAGGGATTTTTTATCATGCCCTCAAGCCAATGCGACCCGGCGACGAAAGAGAGTTACAAGAAGCGGTGAAATGCGCGTTTGAAAGGGTCATGTACAAACCTGCAGTCGAAGTCCTGCAGTAACTAACGCAACCACCCCAAAATGGAGGAAATCATGAAAAAGTTCAGAAGTTTAGTTCTGGGATTATCGATGACAGCGCTCATGGCAGGTCCAGCCTTTGCCGTGGATACGACCAAAACCTACTCCAGCGGCATTCTGGTCGGTGCCTTTTTGGCCTTCTGCGCATTAATTGTTGTTGTACAATTGATGCCGACACTTATCGTCCTGGCAAGCTTTATCAAGGGACTGGTCAAGGGGACAAACAAGCAGGAAGCACATCAAAGCAGCAAGCGCTAGAATTCTGTTAAAGAAGTAACCATAACGCAAAAAAAGCCTCGCATGAAAATGCAGGCTTTTTTTGCGATTTTTCTAAAGGCGGGACGAAACGCGGCGAGGGAAAGTGTAAAACCAAAAAGGGACCTGCAAGTTAATGCAAGTCCCTGAATTTATTTGGTAGCGGGGGGAGGATTTGAACCTCCGACCTTCGGGTTATGAGCCCGACGAGCTACCTGACTGCTCCACCCCGCAACAAGAGCGACAACGTACCGGAAGGCCTGTGGCTTGTCAACCTTTTCTTTCCGCTTTGGCTCTCT
>JAQYVY010000063.1 GCA_030145195.1 Desulfuromonadales bacterium
AACCCGCCCACTTTCCATAAGAAGCTTACTTTGTTCGGAGGAGAGATAGATGTACGATAAACTGTGGCTTATACCCTTCTTCCCGTTGCTTGGGTCAATTATCAACGGGTTGCTTGGCAAGCGGTTCATCAAGAACGAAAAGGTAATTGGTGCCATCGGTACTGGTGCGGTTTTCCTTTCGTTCCTGGTCTCCTGCAAGTATTTTTACCAACTGCTAGGTGACTCGGTTAAGAGCCACGAGAACATTGTTGCATCGTGGATGTCGGTTGGCAACCTCCAGGTGGACTGGGGTTTCCTGTTCGATCCACTTTCTGCTGTGATGTTAATGGTGGTCTGTGGCGTCGGTTCTCTGATTCATCTCTACTCCATCGGATACATGCATGGTGAACAAGGTTTCTACCGCTACTTCTCCTATCTAAACCTGTTTATCTTCTCCATGCTGATGTTGGTTCTGGGTAACAACGCTCTGGTCATGTTTGTTGGCTGGGAAGGTGTTGGTCTCTGTTCTTACCTGCTGATTGGCTACTACTTTGAGAAGAAGAGTGCCGGAGACGCGGCGAAGAAAGCCTTTGTCATGAACCGTGTTGGTGACTTTGGTTTCCTGCTTGGTCTCTTCACCATCTACTGGGCCCTCGGTAGCAAGCACGGTGTTTGGACGGTTAATTTCGTTGAAATCGCTGAAAATGCTCATCTGTTGTCAAATGACATGGTGCTTGGCCTCGGTGTTACGACTGTAGCCACTCTTTGTTTCTTCCTTGGTGCGACAGGTAAATCGGCGCAGTTGCCGCTCTTTACTTGGCTCCCTGATGCCATGGAGGGTCCGACTCCGGTCTCTGCTCTGATCCATGCCGCCACAATGGTCACTGCCGGTGTCTACATGATCGGCCGTATGAACGTGCTTTTTGCCATGAGCCCGATGACCATGACGGTGGTTGCTCTGGTTGGTGCCTTGACCGCTATTTTTGCTGCTACTATCGGCTTTGCTCAGAACGACATCAAACGTGTACTGGCATACTCCACAGTTTCGCAGCTTGGATTTATGTTCATCGCCATGGGTGTCGGTGCCTTTACTGCCGGGATTTTCCACTTGATGACGCACGCCTTTTTTAAGGCTTGTCTCTTCCTCGGATCAGGTTCGGTTATCCACGCCATGCATAAAGCCTTGCATCATGCCCATCTGGATGATGATGCGCAGGATATGCGAAACATGGGAGGGCTACGGAAAAAGATGCCTGTGACCTGGGCGACCTTTGGCATTTCCTGCCTGGCAATTTCCGGTCTGCCGTTCTTCTCGGGATTCTTTTCCAAGGACGAGATTCTCTGGTGGGCTTTCGCTTCGACCCGCGGCAACATGCTGGTCTGGGGGATCGCAGTGATCGCTGCCTGTATGACCGCATTCTACATGTTCCGTTGCCTCTATATGACTTTCTACGGTGAGCAGCGCACCAATCCCAAGGCTAAAGATCATATTAAGGAGTCGCCCTGGGTGATTACTCTGCCGCTGGTTGTGCTCGCAACTCTTGCGACTGTTGGCGGTCTCGTTGGTATCCCGCATGTAATCGGTAATCTTTTGGGACACATCCCGAACAAACTTGAGCATTTCCTTGCCCCGGTCTTTGAGCATGCACAGAAATTACATAACATCGAGGCACATGGTTCAGCTGCTACAGAATTTGGCCTGATGGGTTTCTCTGTTGTCGTTGCTCTCATTGGTATTGCAATCGCTACCGTGATGTACATACAAAAGCCTGAGTTGCCAGCCAAGTTCGTGGCCAAGTTTTCGCAGTTGCATCGGATCGTTTTCAACAAGTGGTACGTTGATGAGGTTTACGATGTGCTTTTTGTTAACAGTACCAAAAAGATCGGACTTTTTTGTTGGAAGGGCTTTGACGTTAAGATCGTCGACGGTATTGTTAACGGCATTGCTAAGTTGATCGGCGGCCTCTCTTCCGTAATCCGCCACACACAGACTGGCCTTTTCCAGAACTATGCCTTGACCATGGTCTTTGGCGTGGTGGTCATGGTGGCCATTTTTATCCTCAATTAAGGGTAGACCGTTCAAGCGTTGATATAAGGAGCAAGGACCAATGACTGACCATCTTCTTAGCCTAATGACTTTTTTCCCGCTGGTGGGGATGCTGATTGTCCTCTTCCTGCCACGGGAGGCCGACCGCCTGATCAAGACGGTAACTTTGATTGTAACAATCATCGTCTTCCTGATCAGTTTGCCGTTGGCTTTTGACGATGTCTTTCTGACCTCGTCTGCGATGCACTATACAGAATTTGTCAACTGGATCAGTATCGGCCAGTACTTCCAGATGAATTACAATGTTGGTATTGATGGGATCAGTCTCTGGTTGGTGTTGTTAACCACCTTCATCATGCCGATTGCCATTCTCTCCACTTGGAATGCGGTCGACAAGAACACCAAGGGGTTTATGGCTCTGGCGCTGCTCCTCGAAACCGGGATGCTCGGTGCCTTTATTGCTCTTGACCTGTTCCTGTTCTATGTTTTCTGGGAATTGATGTTGGTGCCGATGTACTTCATGATCGGCATCTGGGGTGGTAAAAACCGGATTTATGCAGCGGTTAAATTCTTCCTCTTTACGGCGGTCGGTTCGCTGCTCATGCTGGTCGCAATCATCTACGTTTACTACTTCTCGATGAAAGCGGGCGTACCGTTTGAAAACGGCTTCAGTATTGCTCACTTTGCTCAACTTGATATCCCGGCCAATTTGCAGATGTGGCTCTTTGCCGCCTTTGCTTTCAGCTTCGCCATTAAGGTGCCAATGTTTCCATTTCATACCTGGTTGCCTGACGCACATACGGAAGCACCAACCGCTGGTTCAGTCATATTGGCAGCGATCCTTTTGAAGATGGGTACCTACGGCTTTATCCGCTTTGCCATCCCTCTTTTCCCGGTGGCGACCATGAAGTTTACACCCTTGTTGGCGACTCTCGCTGTGATCGGTATCATCTATGGCGCACTGGTTGCCATGATGCAGGATGATGTCAAGAAACTGGTTGCTTACTCATCGGTTTCTCACCTTGGCTTTGTCATGCTTGGAATCTTCGCTATGAATCTGCAGGGCCTAGCTGGCGGCATGTTGCAGATGATCAATCACGGGATTTCAACTGGTGCACTCTTCCTTATCGTCGGTTTTCTTTATGAGCGCCGACATACACGTTTGATTGCTGATTTCGGCGGGCTGTCAAAAGTCATGCCGGTCTTTGCTGTTATCTTCATGATTATGACTTTTTCGTCGGTCGGCCTGCCTGGAACCAACGGGTTTGTTGGTGAATTTCTGATCTTGGTCGGGGCTTTCGAAGGTGGACTCCGGGTTTACACTGTGTTTGCAACAACGGGTGTCATTCTGGCTGCGGTCTACATGCTTTGGATGTTCCAGCGTGTCATGATGGGCAAGGTGACTAATCCCAAAAACGAAAATCTCAAAGACCTTTCTGCTCGGGAAATGGTCATCATGTTACCTCTGCTCTTGTTCGTCTTCTGGATTGGTTTCTACCCGAATACCTTCCTGTCGAAGATGAATCCAACCCTTGAGAACCTCGTAGAACAGGTCAAAGGGAAGCAACAGATTGCCATGATGGCAGAAGACATGGAGCAATCCGTCACCAAGATTGCGGTCAACGATTTAAGATAGATTTATAAGCGTCTGAGGAGCTATTCAATGAACGACTTGGTGCAAAATGCCCTGCTGAATGTCAATATAGCGGCTATCCTGCCGTCACTGATACTGGTCTGTTTTGGCATGGGATTGCTACTGATCAATGTATTCTTACCTCGTGGCACCACCCGCCATGCTGTCTGGATCAGTCTGATCGGTCTTGCGGTCACAGGATTCTTTGTTTACACCGGATGGGGTAACCCTCAATACGGATTTAATGATGCTGTCGCCATGGATAACTTTGCGGCGTTCTTCAGCATTACTTTCCTGGTGTGTGCCGCACTGACGATTTTGATGTCGGATGATTATTTGAGACGGGAAGGCTATCCGGTCAGTGAATATTATCCACTCATCCTCTTCGCCACTGCGGGCGCAATGTGGATGGCCTCCGGCACCGACATGATGACTATCTTCCTTGGCTTGGAAGTCATGTCGATCAGTCTCTATGTTCTGGCTGGGTTCTTCCGCGGCCAGGTAAAGTCTAATGAGGCTGGTCTCAAGTATTTTCTTCTTGGAGCCTTCTCAACGGGTTTCCTGCTTTACGGTATGGCCCTTATTTATGGTGTAAGTGGATCAACTCGTCTGACTGAAATTGGTGTTTATCTGAAAACTCATGCTTCACTGTTAGACAACCCCATGACTCTGGCAGGTTTGGTTCTGCTCTCAACAGGTTTTCTTTTTAAGATTGCAGCAGCACCCTTCCACATGTGGGCTCCTGATGTATACGAGGGCGCTCCGACTCCGATCACTGCTTTTATGAGTGCTGGTCCTAAAGCAGCCGCTTTTGCTGCCTTCTTGCGGGTCATGGAGTATTGCTTCTTTACCCTTAAGCCGGAATGGACCGCCATGTTGTGGGTTCTTGCGGTATTGACCATGGTCGTCGGCAACGTGATTGCTATCCGTCAGACCAACATCAAAAGAATGCTGGCTTACTCATCTATTGCCCATGCCGGTTATGTTCTTGTTGGTATGGTTGCTGCGAACGAAATTGGTTATTCAGGCATTCTCTTTTACATGTTGGCCTACACTTTTATGAATATTGGGGCTTTTGCGGTACTGGTCCTGGCTGGCAAAAAAGGTGAAGACAACCTGACTCTGGAAGGACTCTCTGGTTTTGGTTTCAAGAAGCCTTTTTTGGGCGTGGCCATGACCATTTTTCTCTTTTCCTTAATGGGATTGCCACCAACAGCGGGTTTTGCCGGTAAATTTTATATCTTTGCCGGTGCTATTAAGGCCGGGTATATCTGGCTTGCTGTGATTGGTGTGCTCAACTCGGCTATTTCTCTTTATTATTATCTTCGAGTCATGGTTTACATGTATTTCCGAGACCCAGAGGAAGATTACGCCTGGGTTGCGATGCCTGGCGCTGTTGTTGTCACCATTATTATTGCTATTGCTGGTGTCTTTTATCTGGGGATCATGCCCGGAGAGGTAATGGAACTGGCTAAACAGGCTGTGTTCTAGACTGACTTGAACTCTTAAATTATTATAAAGCCTCGGGCCCAACGCCCGGGGCTTTATTTGTTTGGAGCCTCAGGTTATGATCAGTAACGATAGTTAACCAAAAACTTTTGATTGATGAAGGTAAAAATGCGACCTGGTGATTACCATTCGTTTATATCCCAGATTGAAGGGAACGGCGATCTTGCACGAATCAAGTGCGAAGTCGATCCACATCTTGAGGCCGCAGCGATCATTGACTGGGTTTGTAAGAGAGAAGGTGGGGGCAAAGCGCTGCTGTTTGAAGACATCAAAGGTAGCAAAATTCCGCTGGTAGCAAATCTGTATGGATCAGAGAACCGAATGGCGCTGGCCCTGGGCATTGATGACCTTGAAGGCCTGGCAGACAAATTACGTTGTGATCTGTCAACAACCGGAGAGCAGACTTCAGAGAAGGCCCTTCAGTTATTGGTCTCTGAGGAACGTTACAGACCCATATCAGTCGAAAAAGCTACTTGCCGTGCTGTGGATGCAACAAGTCAGGGACTAGCTATCCTTCCTGCTCTGCAATCATGGCCAGAGGATGGAGGGAAATATCTTACCTTGGGGCAGGTGTTCACCTGTCACCCGGATACGCACGAGAAAAATTGTGGGTTGTACAGAATCCAGGTGATAAACAGCCACACGGCCTTGCTGCGTTGCCACCCCGGATCTGGGGGCGGAGAGCATCTTGCAGCCTGGCACCAAAGGGGTGAAGCCATGCCTGTCGCCATAGCTTTAGGTGGTCCCCCTGCAATGACTTGGGCTGCTAGCTTGCCCTTGCCTTGTGGGATTGATGAAGCTACTTTTGTTGGCTACCTGTGCGGCGAACCTGTGGCCATGGTAGCCTGTCAGAATGGGAGACTCTATGTTCCTGCTGATGCGGAAATAATTATAGAGGGAAGAATCTTCCCGGACGAGACAATGTCTGAAGGTCCATTCGGTAATCACACGGGGCGATATACTCCAGCTTCTCCCGCTCCGCTCCTTCGTGTGGATGCAATCTCGATGCGTGAGGATGCCGTCTATCCGTGCACAGTTGTCGGACCCCCACCTATGGAAAATTGCCATCTTGCGAAAGCCATGGAGCGATTGTTGTTGCCTTTATTACAGCACGATTGTCCTTGGGTTGTTGATTTGCACATGCCTATTGAAGGGGTTTTTCATCGTGCCGCAATTGTTGCAGTCCGTGACAATTGCCCGTTGGATTTTGAGGAAGTCAGACAGGTTTTGAGATCTTCATCCCTTTTGCGCAACTCAAGATTTATTGTACTGTTGGATGCCGATGCCAATCTCGATGATTTCAGTAAGCTCTATTGGCACATTGTCAATGTACAGGATTGTATGAAAACAATCAGCGTTACCCCTTCAGGTGTGTTCATAGATGCTAGATCGGTCGCTAAAAATAATAAGGTTAGGCAAAACCCGCTGACATTGAAAAACTTAAATTATGAGTGGCTGAAAGATATATGCTGAAGTTTAAAGCTGTTTATAACCCAGCTGGTTGCTTGCCTCGCAAGAGATGTTATCATGTTCGTCTAGAGGTAAGGCGTTATTTAGAGGTTTTTTGTATTTGTCCGAAGGGGGGGGTATGCGGCCCGGCCTATTACGGAAGGTGTGTTTCGAGGCCAACACCGGCCGGACTCAGTCGTGGGAGATGACCCTTCCCGTTGTCAGATGTGATGGTGGCAATGTTGACAACTGTGTCGAAGTCATCAGTGCCGTCACCGTGAACATACTGCATATGACCGATGCGAATCCAGTGCCTGCCGAAGCTCCAGACGTGTTGACAAAACCTGATGCAGAGAATTTCCCGGATTGGGATGAAAGCGAAGATTGCGACTTTTACTACCAGCTTGCCGATGAAGTTAATACTTTTTATAGCGCGGCCCTTTTGCCTGACAACAACGACAATAATTCAACAGCTCTGGCGAATAATTTTCAAAGCACGGTGCTGTACTACTTGCCGGGCGAAGATTATGATGCGAGCATAGACCCCTGGTTAATCGATGATCGTTGGGATGGAGCGAGTTCCACCAAAGTGTATGATGCAGGAATGGCTAAATGGGACTGTTTTGTTGACCATTTCAATATGAAAAATAGCGACGGGACCTTGGCACCTTTGGTTCTCAAGTCGATGTATTTCAAGCCTGACTGTGAATACCATAAGCCGAAGGGAACGACCAATGGACCAAACTTTGGTATCCGGGCAAAGTACCCGGTTCTTGTCGATTAAATCATTGCCGGGCACAGAGTCGAATCAAAGCTTCATTCATTGCCCCCACGCGGCGACCGATATCTTTCGTGATGAAAATCATCTCCTTTAACGTCAACAGTGTGCGCATGCGTCTGCACCAGATCGGTGCGGTCATAGAAAAACACCGGCCCGAGTTCATTGCTCTCCAGGAGACCAAGGTTCAGGATCAGGATTTCCCGCAGTCTGAGATCGAAGCTCTGGGCTACCAGGCTCTCTGGTTCGGCCAGAAAACCCATTACGGTGTGGCCCTGTTAAGTCGTGAAGAGCCGATTGAGGCTCAATACGGTTTTGTGACAGATTCAGAGGAAGCACAGAAGCGACTCATCGCCGCCACTTATTCGCTGGCCAATGGTCGGCGGTTGCGTATCATCAATGGCTATTTTCCACAAGGCGAGACCCGCGACCATCCGGTCAAATTTCCGAATAAAGCCCGTTTTTACGACGATCTGAACTCTCATTTAGTTGCCAAAGAATCTCCGGAAGAGCTGTTGCTGGTAGTCGGCGATATGAATGTTGCACCGGATGACAGTGATATCGGGATCGGTGCCGACAATGCCAAACGCTGGTTGCGCACCGGGAAGTGCAGTTTTCTGCCGGAAGAGCGCAAATGGTTGGGGCGGTTGCTTGATTGGGGCCTAGTGGACACCTTCCGTAAATGTCATCCCGAGAGAGACGATCAGTTCAGCTGGTTCGATTATCGGAGCCGAGGCTTTGAGGCCGCACCGCCGCGTGGCTTGCGCATCGACCTAATTTTGGCCAGCGAGGCTCTTGCTGAGTGCTGTGTTGGCGCCGGGATTGATTACGATATCAGGGCCATGGAAAAGCCTTCTGATCATGCCTCGATCTGGGCGGAATTTGACCTAGGGTAAATTTGAACAGCTCACTCTGCTCTCTGATCTGAACGACCTACCTCTGATATATTCCAAGAGTCTTATAATTCTCGGAAAAATCCATAGAACCTCCCAGTGAGGGTCGGCTTTGCTTGAACCTGCGGCGAGGGCGTTGTACAGTAGAAAACTTATGAATACATTAATGACAAATACGACTTGGGCCAAGCTGACATCCTTGCTGGAGATGATCAAGTTTTCCCACACGGTTTTTGCTTTTCCGTTCGCCTTGATGGGCGTTGTTCTGGCCTCATTGGCCAGCGGGACGGCCCCAACCTTTGCTCAGGTCACTTGGATCTGTTTGGCCATGGTTGGCGCTCGAACCGGGGCCATGGGCTTGAACCGGATCATCGATGCTCGCATTGATGCGGACAACCCCCGCACTGCCGACCGCCATCTTCCCGCAGGTAAAGTTGCTATAGGTGAAGCCTGGCTATTGGTCACTGGATCCTTTGCGCTCCTGTTGCTGGCCGCCTGGAGGCTCAATCCGCTCTGTCTGCTGCTGTCGCCGGTAGCGATTTCCTTTCTCGTGCTTTACAGTTATTGTAAACGGTTCACCTCTCTGGCTCATGTTGTGCTGGGGCTTTGTCTCGCGGCGGCACCGATCGGTGCCTGGATTGCCCTGCGTGGGGATGTTGGCTGGCCAGTCGTCGTGCTCGGGCTGGCGGTTCTCTTCTGGGTGGCAGGCTTCGATATCTTCTATGCCCTGCAAGACTTTGAATATGATCGTGCCGTTGGCTTGCATTCGATTCCTTCGCGTTTCGGCATCGAACGATCATTCCAGATTGTCCGGCTGTTTCACCTGATCATGGTCCTGCTCTTGGTGACATTGGCTTTCAGCACCGGACTCGGTTTGATCTACCTGCTCGGGGTTGCCGTTGTCACCGCACTCTTGACCTATGAACATCTGCTGGTGCGTCCAGACGATCTTTCTCGTCTTGATGCGGCTTTTTTTAATATGAATGGTTATATCAGTATTACAATTTTTGCTTTTACTCTGGTAGATGCGCTCGTTTGACGCAGAAAAACAATGACTTCTAAAAATCATGAGAACAGGCATTTTGTCGTTGCAATGACCGGGGCGTCCGGTTCAGTCTATGGGCTGAGACTGGTCACTGAATTGTTGCGAGCTGGTGAGCGCGTCAGCCTGATTCTCTCCGCTGCAGGGCGTCAGGTGTTGCATCATGAAACTGGACTCGACTGGTCTGCAGAGATCAAGCAACAACGTCAACAGGTTCAGGATTATTTTTCCAGCATTGCGGTTGATTGCCTGGGTATTGACGATTTCTGGGTGGGGGCTGCCAGTGGTTCCGCTGCCGCTGATGCTATGATTGTGATCCCTTGTTCCATGGGTACCGCCGGACGGATTGCTGCCGGTTTGAGTAGTAACCTGCTGGAGCGGGCAGCCGATGTTATGCTCAAGGAGCGCCGTAGGTTGGTCATGGTGCCACGCGAGACGCCATTCAATACCATTCATCTCGAAAACCTGTTGCGCCTCTCCAGGGCCGGTGCAGTGATTCTGCCAGCGATGCCCGGGTTCTATCATGGGCCGAAAAAGATCGACGATCTGATCGATTTCGTGGTTGGCAAAGTGCTTGACCAACTGAACATTGCTCATACCCTGTTTGAAAGGTGGGGAGAAGCTAAAAGCTGAATCAGATCGAAGTTTATTGTTGGGTATTAAGCTGCTTTCAGCGTCTTATTGCCACTTTCTGGAGTTCTCTGTGCTCTTCTTGGTTTATAAATCGTTATGATCAAATTGCTGGAAAATATTCATAATAAAATTGAATCAGGCGTCCGGATTTCTGATGCAGAGGCACTGTCGTTGTTTGAGTGCGACGATTTACTCGCAATCGGAGAGCTGGCGGCGTTGGCGAATCGGCGAGTGAACGCCGACAAGGTGTTCTTTAACGTCAATCGTCACATCAATTACACCAATATCTGTATTAATCGCTGCACCTTTTGCGCCTTCAGTCGGGAGAACGAGGGCGAGGACGGTGGTTACACCCTGGCCTTGAACGAGATTCTGTCTCGCTCCGCGGAAGCAAGCGCTGCCGGAGCGACGGAAATCCACATGGTGGGCGGACTACATCCCAACCTGCCGTTTGATTTTTATCTGGAGATGTTGGCGGCGATCAAGGCCGATAACCCGTCTTTGCACATCAAGGCTTTTACCGCCGTCGAAATCGATTATTTCGCCAAGATGACCGAGCAATCCATAACCAGCGTAATCGGCCAATTGCAGGCTGTCGGTTTGGATTCGATGCCGGGTGGTGGTGCCGAGATCTTCGCCACAGAAGTGCGCGAGCAGATCTGCCCCGAAAAAATTTCCGGGGCGCGTTGGCTCGAGGTCATTGAAGAGGTTCACCAATGTGGTTTAAAAACCAATGCCACCATGCTCTTTGGCCACCTTGAAACTCTGGCCGACCGGGTTGACCACCTGTCAAAACTCCGGCAGCTACAGGATCGCAGTGGTGGCTTTCAGGCCTTTATCCCCTTGGCCTTCCAGCCTGACAATACCCGGGTACCCGGTGCTAAAGGGGTCGGTGGTGTCGATGCGCTTAAGACTCTGGCGATCAGCCGGATTTATCTGGATAACTTCCGGCACATCAAGGCCTATTGGGTGATGCTCGGGTTGAAGGTCGCGCAAGTCTCGCTGGCTTTTGGTGTTAACGATATCGATGGTACGGTGGTTGAGGAACAGATTGGTCACGACGCGGGTGCTGATTCGCCACAGCAGTTGAATAAGGAACAGCTGATTGAACTGGTTCGCAAGTCGGGCCGGCAGCCGGTGGAGCGAGATACACTCTATAACGAATTGAAGGCCTATTGAAGCTTAGTGACCTTACAGGTTAATAATGATTGCTTCCCTTGAAAATAAAATCAACCTTGGTCAACCGCTTGATCGCGACGAAGCCTTGTATTTGCTGACAGAAGCAGACCTACTTGAGGTCGGCAAGCTGGCTGACGGCGTACGCCGACGCAGACATCCTGAACGTCGTGTTTCTTTCGTGGTTGACCGTAATGTCAACTACACGAATGTTTGCACGGTTCAATGTAAATTTTGTGCATTCTATCGCGATGAGACCCATCCTGATGCCTATGTCCTGACTTATACCGAGATATTCAGCAAGGTGAAGGAACTGGTTGCGCATGGCGGCACGCAACTACTGATGCAGGGTGGATTGCATCCTGATCTGAAGATAGACTGGTTCGAGGACCTCTTCCGGCAGCTCAGACATCGTTTTCCGTCGGTGCAAATCCATTCTTTATCGCCTGCCGAGATCGTGCATATCGCCAAGTTGTCCGGGGTGTCGATGGTCGAATGTCTCGATCGGTTGCACCTGGCAGGACTCCAGTCCCTTCCCGGTGGTGGCGCCGAGATTCTGGTCGATTCGGTTCGTCAGGAGATTTCACCCAACAAAATTGGCTGGCAGGAGTGGGCGGCGGTAATGCGGGAAGCTCACCACATAGGTATGCCGACCACGGCGACGATGATGTTTGGTGCTCGCGAGAAACCCAAAGATATTGTCGAGCATCTTTTTCGGCTACGCGAGCTGCAGGCAGAAAGTGGTGGTTTTACTGCATTTATCCCCTGGAGCTACCAACCGGGCAATACTGCGTTGGGTGGTGAGCAGGCGAGTGGGATTGAATATCTGAAAGTTTTGGCTCTTTCCCGGGTGGTGCTTGACAATGTACCAAATATCCAGGCCAGTTGGGTGACGCAGGGGGCGCGTATGGCTCAGGTGGCACTCTATTTCGGGGCCAACGATCTCGGTGGTACCATGTTGGAAGAGAACGTTGTTGCCGCTGCCGGGGTCGATTTTCGCCTGAATCAGGATGAGATCATTGCGCTTGCCAAAAGTGCCGGTTTTCAACCGGTGCGGCGGACGACGACTTATGAAAGTTTAGAAGTTTATTAGCCACAAAGACACAACGTTTGAATCTTCGAGCCCTTTGTGGCTTGGTGCCTTCATGGCTGAATTTAAGGAGTCATCATGACCTATCTCCGTAAAAATATCGCCGATATGGCCGGTTATATTCCAGGTTTTCAACCGCCAGACGAGGCGAATTGGGTCAAGCTGAATACCAATGAAAACCCATATCCGCCATCACCTAAAGTGATCGAAGCGATTCGGGCAGCCACTGGTAGCGATCTGCGCAAATACCCCGATGCTCCGAGTCAGGCCGGCCGCGAAGCGGCCGCGAAACTCTATGGTTATCCCGTCGAATGGGTGGTCATGGCCAACGGCTCCGATGAGCTGCTCAATAACCTGATCCGGGCTTGTGCTAGCGAAGGAGATGAGATCGCCTATCTGCACCCCTCCTACTCTTACTACGCGACTCTGGCCGGAATTCAGGGGGCGAGGGTAAAAACTTTTGAGTTGGCAGAAGATGGCGAGATCAAGGGCTTCCCTGAGCGCTATGACGGAAAACTGCTTTTTTTGACAAATCCCAATGCTCCGCTTGGATTGAGCTGGAGTATCGATCAAGTCGCGA
>JAQYVY010000013.1 GCA_030145195.1 Desulfuromonadales bacterium
CATTCAGAATAAAATGTAAATCGGGGACCTTAATGAACCAACGCGTCAACAAAAAGGCCACCATCAATTGAGATGGAGGCCTTCGCTCTTTAACCAACCCATTTAAAATCATCCAGCCTCACACCCCGACTGCACCTGATCAATTAAAGAAAACAAGTTGACATTGGTAACTTTAATGTTACCATATGAGCATGTTATGATTTTTTGGAGGGGATATGGAGATACGTGAGTATCTGACTGCCGAGGGGCACAGTCCGTTTGCCAGGTGGTTCAATAAACTTGATGCCCGGTCAGCAGTCAAAGTCACTGTCGCACTCAACCGCATGGGACGGGGAAATTTTTCCAACACGAAGGGGTTGGGCGGGATCATTGAATACAAAATCGATTATGGCCCTGGCTACTGGGTCTATTTCGGACGTGATGGTGATGTCCTGATTTTATTACTGGGTGGCGGCACCAAGAAAACCCAGAGTCAGGATATCTTGTCGGCGAAACGATGTTGGTCCGATTACAAAAACCGCAAAAGAGCAGGAAGGAAATCATAAGATGCCATTATCACGCTCATTCCGGGAAACAGTGATGTCTCGGGTCCAAAATGATCCTGAATTTCGCGTTGAGTTGATCAGCGAGGCGACATCTGCCTTTCTTGATGGCGACATCGATACAGGCAAAGGGCTCCTGCGCGACTATTTGAACGCGACGGGGAGTCTCCCCAATATCGCCCGTGCTCTAAATAAAGAGGACAAGAGTCTGCGCCGCATGCTTGGGCCGAAAGGCAATCCGACCCTGAAAAATTTTATCGAATTGCTGAATGCCTGCCAACAGGTGGAACAAGTGCGCTTCGAAGTGAAGGTTGTGCATCAATAGAAAATAATCTCGAGGTTCTTGGGACACCACACCGAATCAACCAACCCGTTAACAAAAAGGCCACCATCAATTGAGATGGTGGCCTTCGCTATTTAACCAATCAATTTAAAATCAACCGCCCTCGCAGCGCAAAAGCCGAAAGGCTATTTTCACGCCCGTTCAATGCATTCACTCAAGTCGCACCAAAAGTAGGCGCCATGAGGCGAAGGCGCAAAGCAAATTAAAAACTATTGTCTTAACCAAGACCTTAAAGGTTTAACTTGGCGGACTTTGCGGCTTTGATGAAGGCTATGATTTTCTGGGATGAGATCGAGGGCTTAGAGCGGTAAATGTCCAAGGTCAGGGGCTGCCCCCCTCTCCGGGCTAAAGATGCCTGTCAAAATCCATCTTCTGGTGCAATATTCTCACTACGTCAACGACACCATCTCTGGTCACCTTAAAGAAAATGACATGAGAGCCTGACCTTAATTTCCTATATCCTTTTCGCACGTCACCAATATCAACAGATTTTGTCAGATCACGGGTCTGCTCTTGCATCGTAGCCCATAGCTCACGTATATACTTTTCAGCTTGCTCAACACCCCATTCAGAATAGGTGTAATCCCAAACATCTGAAAGATCTGCTTTTGCTTTGGGCGATAAAACGACTCCACTCATAAGGATAAGGACTTTTTCTTGTCAGCAATGAAAGCTTCAAGATCCAATCCAGTAGAGGGTCCTGAGTTTTCTCCTTCAATTAACGCTTGTCGCAATTGCTCCAATTTTATGTGGTCTCTTCTGATCAGGTCTCGCACGTAGTCCGAAGAGTTAGAGTACCTCCCAGAGCGAACGCATTCTTCAACCCAGGTCTTCATTTGCTCTGGCAGCGATATGTTCATTGTGGCCATAATTGCCTCCTTTTTATTCAGGTCTTAGAAACACCCTATGGCAATCTTTGCCAATTGTCAATCCTTGCCAACATCTTTAGAACTAATAACGGTCTCAATCACCTCGGTGCTGGGCCTGGGGTCACTCAAGATTAAGACCCCAATCCTTGACCCAACCACGCCCTTCCATTGACCCACCACCATGATTTGATTTGCCCCCCCCCTTTGATACGGAGCCTCCCGGCTCCACCAACGCAACGTTTCTTAATCGGTGATGACGCGACCCTACACGGGGGAAGGGGCCAGCCCACAACTGCGGACAAAAAGGAGACTGGCCCCTTCCTTTAGGTGTAAGGACGGAGACCGTCTTCATCTTTTGCAAACTGCCTCATGGTGTCGCACATGATCTCCCGGCGGGTCGACTTGGAACCGACAATGGCGACGGTTGAATCCGGCTCGGTGAAGTGAATCAGCTGGTCGTTCCAGGTCAGGTTGTTGGCAAGTTTTATCCCCATAAACTGTATTTTTTGGCAGATGACCTTGACTGTGGGCATGAGGTCTTCAAGGTACTTGCTCTGTAAGGGGGGGGGTAAGTTATGTAACTTGTTCATCGTTCGTAATGGTGTTGTAAGCCATGTTCTCAAAAACTTACCAATGTCCCTCTTAAATGTTTCTGTTTCTCTTTGTCTTTCTTTAAAACCAAAAGCAGAGCCGGCGAGACGACACCCGCTGACTTAAAGTTTTTGCCCCCCGCGATTTCCGACTCAACGCCCCGATTATTTGTGGTATTATTTATCACATTGGTTATTGTCAGACTTGGCAAGCCATGAGCTCGATCTATCTTTCGAAAATCACCCGTGAGGGTATCAAAAGACTGATGGGAACAGATGAGCTTATCTTTTCATGGTGATAAATCACCTAACCCAGAAAGGCCAAAAGATGTTCAAAATGGATGAAGTGATCAAAATCAGGGGGATGATGGTGAAAGCCCGCATTGCACAAAGTGTGTTTGAATCGTTCGACCAAGCAGGCGTGGATGCCATTGTCAAAGCAATTGGCAAGGTTGTTTACGACAATGCAGAAGAACTCGCCAAAGATGCGGTCGAAGAAACCGGCATGGGCGTCTACGCAGACAAGGTTGCCAAGAACAAAGGCAAGGCAAAGGTAATTTGGAATCACCTCAAAGATAAAAAATCAGTCGGCATCATTGGCCGTGACGAAAGCAAAGGTCTCGTCTTTGTTGCCAAGCCCAAAGGTGTTGTCGGTGCAATCATGCCCACCACAAATCCCGTTGTCACCCTCATGTGCAATGCCATGCTGGCACTCAAGGGACGCAATGCGATCATGATTGCGCCGCACCCCCGGGCAAAAGCCGTTACCATCAAAACTGCCCGCCTTATAAATGAAAAGATTATCAAACTCGGCGGACCGGAGAACCTTATTCAATGTATTGAAGAACCCACCCTCCCCTTAACCCAGGAGCTGATGAAATCTGTGGATGTGCTTGTGGCAACAGGTGGTCCTGCGATGGTTAATGCTGCTTACAGCAGTGGCAAACCCTCTTATGGCGTCGGTCCGGGAAACGTTCAGGTTCTCATTGACGAGGGCATCGACTTTAACGACGCAGCACAAAAAGTGATCGACGGACGAAAATTCGATAACGGCATCATCTGCTCTGGCGAACAGTCCATTATTGCCCCGGCAGGGAAATATGACGACGTTATGGCTGCTTTTAAAGCAAATGGTGCCTTCTACGTCGAAGATCAAGCCGTCGTCGATAAATTCAGAACGGCGCTATTTAAAGAAGGACATCTTTGCATTGATGCTGTTGGACAGAGCGTGGCAAAAATGGGCGAGCTAGCAGGGGTTGAGATCCCCTATAATACGAAAGTGATTCTGTTGCGTTCGAACGATAAGGATGATGACGTCTTGCGTAAAGAGAAGATGTTCCCCGTTATGGTCACCTTCAAATATGATACGTTTGCGGAGGCAATAACCATCGCCAAACAAAATCTCTTCATTGAAGGTGCCGGTCACTCGGCAGCCATTCATTCAAATAATAAAGAAAACATTGAAGCCGCCGGCATCCAACTTCCGATCAGTCGTCTGGTCGTCAATGAACCCTGCTCGACGACTGCCGGAGGCAGCTTGTATAACGGTTTCGCACCGACCACAACACTGGGGTGCGGCTCATGGGGGAACAATTCAATCTCGGAAAATCTCGATTACATGCACTTGATCAATGTTTCAAGAGTTGGTTATGCCCTAAAAAACAGACCGGTTCCTACCGATGAGGAGATATGGGCCTAGGGTTACAAAACTGACAAGCTTCATCCCTGCACCACAATTAGGCGTTTGAGAGCACCGGGGTCGTACCAAATTAACTAGCTGAAATCACATCAATTCAGTGCCGCGGGAAGGGGTCAGCCCTCGACATGGGACAAGAGTAAAGGAAAAGACGTCGATGAAATCATGCGTTGCCTTGTTTGAGCTCCAGGAACAAGCCCGTGGCCAGGCCAGACCACAAGCCACTGAAACCACATAACCTTCAATAGCACACCATCCCCCCCTTATAGCCCCATTTTCGGCCCTACGTCATCACCGTCAAGCAACCGCGACAATAGTGAAGGTTTTCCGGGCAGCGCCCTTGCCGACATGAATTTCATCGTCACAGACCTTCCCCAGCAGAGCACGCCCTAAAGGTGACTCCGGTGTGATGACAATACACTCCACATCGCCATCGACCACTTTCAAGCCCCCAGCATCCGGCCCTAAAAAAACCTGACGGCAACTGCCGTTATCCGCCTCAAGAGTAACAACTGCGGTTAATCGAATAGCTGTTTCCGCGTCAAAAGAACGCAGTGTCAACTTCTGGTAACTCGATAACGACCGGCGAATATCCTGGGCACGGTTAGCCTGCCCTTGCGCAACATACGAAGCTTCCAGCCCGGTGGTGTCGTATTTATTGTCGGGCAGACACTCTGCGTGCGTCGCGGCGGCATGAGCCGTCTTAGCCGCATCGGTCAGCAGTTTAAGGTCGGCAGTCAGGGTTGTGATGATTGTGTCTAGCAACTCAGCTTTATTCATAAAGAAACTTTCTCATAGAGGGAAGGATTGATGCAAGGTGTAGGGCTTTAATTTGGTGACAGTTACCAGTTTTACTCTCGAACATTTGCTGTTATGTTAGTATCACCCCGCTGAAAAACCACGACCCCAAAAGCTGCTCAAGAGGACAAACCGTCGATGTCAGAAACAACAAAAAGCTCCACCCTCAAAATCCTGGTCGAAGAGACCAGCCTGAACATAGCGCAAGTCAAACAAACCGTGGCCCTGCTCGAAGAGGGCGCAACCGTGCCTTTTATCGCCCGCTACCGCAAAGAGGCCACCGGCGAACTTGATGAAGTACAGATCCGCCTGATACAGGAACGTCTCGAATATCACAAGGCGTTGAACGACCGCCGCGAGACGATTCTTAAATCAATCGAGGATCAAGGCAAGTTGTCCCCGGAACTGCGGCAAAAGATTGAGGCGACCCGACAGAAAACCGAACTGGAGGACCTCTACCTGCCCTTTAAGCCGAAGCGTCGCACCAAGGCGTCAATTGCCAAAGAACGTGGTCTGGAACCACTGGCCGAGCAACTATCAGCCGCACGTGGCAACGGAGCGACCGCATTACAACTGGCGGCACCTTTTATCAACCCGGAACTGGAAGTCGCCACTGCGGAAGACGCGTTACTTGGAGCGGGCCATATTCTCGCCGAACAGTTTGCCGATGTCGCCGAGGCGCGTGCAATTGTCCGCGAGTTGACCTGGCAGCAGGGCCTGTTCTGTTCACAACCGGCCCGAGGCAAGGAAGAGACCGTCAGCAAATTTGAAATGTACTACGATTTCAGCGAACCGCTCCGGCAGATCCCGTCACACCGCATGCTAGCCATGCGCCGGGGCGAAAAAGAAGATGTATTGCGGTTGCGGATTGAGGCTCCAGAGGAGGAGATCCTCAGCCGTCTTTCGAGTCTTCTGGTGGCCGGTGAGAGTCGCTTCGCCGAACTGCTGCGGGAATTCATTGCCGATGCGTACAAACGGCTGCTGGCCCCCTCCATCGAGGTCGATTTGCGGCTACAAACAAAACAGGCGGCCGATGATGCGGCGATTAAAGTTTTCGCCGAGAACCTGCGCAACCTGCTACTGGCTGCTCCAGCCGGTAGTCACAAAGTTCTCGGGATTGATCCAGGCTTGCGTACCGGCTCCAAACTGGCAGCAATTGATGCCACCGGGCGTTTTCTGGAACATGTGACCATCTATCCCCATACCGGTGGTGGTGCCAAGGTTGAGTCGGCCAGGCGTGAGCTATTACGCCTGATTTCGGCTCACGCCATAGAGATGGTGGCGATTGGCAACGGCACCGCTGGTCGCGAAATGGACCAGTTTGTCCGGCTTTGCCTGAAAGACGCCGGAGTAAAGGTGCAGGTGGTGATGGTCAGTGAAGCCGGGGCCAGCATCTATTCGGCCTCGGATATTGCCCGTGAGGAGTTCCCGGATCTTGACCTGACGGTGCGTGGCGCCATCTCCATCGCCCGCCGCTTGCAGGATCCTTTGGCCGAACTGGTCAAGGTTGAGCCCAAGAGCATCGGCGTCGGTCAATATCAACACGATGTCAGCCAGACGGCGCTGAAAAAATCTCTCGATGAAGTGGTTGAATCGTGTGTCAATTATGTGGGGGCCGATCTGAACACTGCCAGTTGGGCGCTCTTAAGCTTTGTCTCGGGTATCAGCGAAGCCTTGGCCAAGGCGATTGTTCTACAGCGTGACCAGGAAGGCGCCTTTGTGCGACGGGATCAATTGCTCAAGGTGCCGCGTTTTGGCAAGAAAGCCTATGAGCAGGCGGCCGGTTTCATGCGGATAAGAAAGGGCGAACAACCGCTGGACAATACCGCGGTTCATCCAGAGCGCTACAAATTGGTCAAACAAATGGCCAAAGATCTCGGGGTGACTCTGCCAGCGCTGATTGCTGAGCCATCGCGGCTCGACCAAATCATGCTGGAGCAGTATATCGGACCGGACATTGGCCTGCCCACGTTGCGTGACATTGTCACCGAGCTGAAAAAACCGGGCCGCGACCCGCGCGAAAGTTTTGTTACGGCAAGTTTTCGGGCAGATGTAATGGAGGTCAAAGATCTTAAAGAAGACATGACCCTTAACGGGATCGTGACTAACGTCGCCGCCTTTGGCGCGTTTGTCGATATTGGCGTACATCAGGACGGGCTGGTGCATGTCAGTCAACTCGCCGACCGCTTTGTTAAAGACCCGAATCAGGTGGTCAAAGTGGGTCAACAAGTGCAAGTCAGGGTGCTGTCGATTGATTTACAGCGTAAGCGAATAGGCCTGACCATGCGTAAAGGGGAGCAGGAAAAACCGCCCGTTCAAAAGGAGCGGCCTCGAAAACCACAGCCAGAAAAAAAGGTGGATACGTCATCAACCGCGATGGCCGATGCGTTAGCAAAATCTGGGTTTCGGGTAAAGAAGGGGAAGTAAGGTTGAAGGGTCTTGAGCCGTTTGTTCGCCCTAATACTGACGAATGATCCGGCTAATTTGGATAATCGCCCCAACTTGATATACTGATCAAAATAGCTGTACAACGATTGAGTAAAGTACTATGAAAAAGATCCTGATCATCGATGACGACCGTCTTTTCCTGAAATTCCTCGCCGACTATGTGTGCGAGCACTACCCTGCCCTGAAAATTCTTGTCTGCGACAATCCAATTCAGGGTCTGGCTTCAATTGATGCGGATCTCGACCTGCTGTTGCTCGACCTCGAAATGCCGGATCTTGACGGCACCAAACTTCTGGCCTACGCCACCGAAAAGGGACTCGACAAAAGCCGCATCATCATCCTCTCTGGTCATGATGCCGACTATCTGCACAAACGCTTCCCCCTGGGCCAGTGCCTGGCAGTACTGAACAAACATGAGGCCCGACAGAAAGCTGTGCTCGATATGGTTTTCGGGGCGTTACAAAAGAAGGATGCTCAGGAGACCAAAAGAGTCAAAAAAGAAATCTTAGCCACGAAGACACAGAGACACTAAGGAAAGATTTACACTGTTTGATTTACTGTATACAACGAACAAGGGCGGCCAATGGGCCGCCCTTGGTGATTTAGACTTTTGAGTATGCCTTTAGCGACTGAGGCGACGGGCCAGTTCGTTCACTGTTTCGGGGATGGCGTCCTGGAACATCTCTTTCACTTTGACTTCGGTGACAGTGGTCTTGCCGCTGGTGACTGACCGCTGAACTGACGAGCGGTAGCAAGAACTCAATCGCAATCCTTCAGCCGCACCCCCTGCTCCGACAACTCCACCAAGCCGTCCTTATACAGACCGCCCAGACCCTTTTTGAACAGTTTCTTGCTCAGGCCCAACTCCTCCTGAACCGCCTCTGCAGGGCTCTTGTCGTGCAAAGGCAGAAAGCCGTGATGTGCGTTCAAGGCATTGAGAATTCGGGTTCTGGCGTCCTCTATCCCGTCGCGTGGGGCCATGCTCAAAGTACAGTCAATTTTGCCATCGGCACGGATCTGACGGACATAACCTTTGACACTGTCAGCATAATTGAGCCGACTGCCAATCTCATCGCGATAGAGCAGACCGTCAAAGCGCTGGTTAACAATCACCTTGGCCCCAAGCGGCGTGAACCTCCAGACGAGCAGGTCAACCTCCTGACCGTCCACAAGGCTAGCGTCGGCGCTCGACAGGCCCTTTTCAATGCGACAGGAGCCAATCGGACGGCCCTGGCGATCGAGGCGGACCTTGACCAGATAGCTACGTCCCCGCTTCATCGGTTCCAACTGTTCATTGTTTGGAACCAGCAGATCTTTATCTAACCCCCAATCCATAAAGGCTCCATGAGCATTGACCTGTGCGACCTCTAGCAGCGCGAATTCGCCAAGCAGGGCTTTCGGCTCTCGCAGGGTCGCAACCGGCTCCCCGGACATGGCGCAGTAGACAAAGACCGTCATCTTTTGGCCAAGCCGAACATCGTCGGTCAGTTCGCATCTTGGCAGCAAAATCTGTTCGCCCTCGGCCTGCAGCCAAGCTCCATCGTCATCAATTTCAGTAACCCTGAGGGTGTTCATACGGCCAAGTTCTAGCATCTATTTTCTCCAGAAAGGGTGGTCTCAATTTCTTTATTTTTGCAACTATACACTATCATTCTACGGCAACAAAGCTTGACGGATACAAGCTGAACAGTGACAACCCAAGCAAAACAGGACAAAACCTGTTATAATTAACCAAATGCATTCGTTTAATAGAGCCATTAAGGACTTCGATTGAGCACTGGCCACCCATGATTGTTATAATTATTTACGGGAGGTCATGAGACGAAAAGGAGAAAAGCCATGGCCCAAGTTTTTCATCTGCGATGTCGACATTGCGGAGAAACCATGAAGAAAAGTTCGTCAGCCTATTGTCCGCCTTGCAACCTGTATCTCTGCTATCGCGCTATGCCGATGATCTTGGGCATGCTGATGACTTCAGAGATTATTCCGGCCCTCGCTGAGGCTCCTTCGGTTGGGTCTGCGCGCAACGGTCAGTCCCGCAGGAAGGCGTATCCGCATTCACGGTATATTCTTGATTAAACGGCTGGCTCTGCTTACTTACTATCGACTGCTTCCACATTAGGCGTTGACGATTGTGCTGGATGGCGACCAAAATGGCAGCCGCTTGCTTATTCCTTTCCTTCACCAGATGATTCTGCCATAATCCGCACCTTAATTCCTCAAAAGTTGACTCAGATGGCCTTAATCAATCTCCGAAATATCAGCCTTGCCTTTGGCGGGCCGCTCTTACTGGAAGACATCTCCCTGCGCGTAGAACCGGGTGAACGTATCTGTCTGCTTGGTCGCAACGGCACCGGCAAATCGACTCTGCTCAAGGTGATCGCCGGTGAAGTGCAACCAGATGGCGGCATTATCGACCGTCAACAGGGCCTGCAAATTGCACAACTGGAACAGGACGTGCCGCGCAACCTGAGCGGCAGCATCTTCGAAACCATCGCCCGAGGACTCGGCCCGCTCGGTGAGCAACTCTGTCGCTACCACGACTTAAGTCGCCGACTGGAACAAGGTGACGAAGAACTGATCACGGAACTGGCCGAAGTCCAGAACGCCCTGGAAAGTGGCGGCGGCTGGCCGCTGCAGCAGCGCGTTGAACAGGTTCTGTCACGACTCAAGCTGGAAGCCGACACCGCAGTGGCCAGCCTCTCTGGCGGGATGTTGCGCCGGGTGCTGTTGGCCCGTGCTCTGGCAACCGATCCCGAAATCCTGCTCCTCGACGAACCGACCAACCATCTCGACATCGAGTCGATCACCTGGCTCGAAGATTTTCTGTTGCGCGCAAAAATGACCTTGATTTTTGTGACTCATGACCGGGCTTTTCTGCGCAATCTGGCCACCCGCATCGTTGAAATCGACCGCGGCAAATTGTTCGATTTCGCCTGCAACTACGATACGTTTCTGGAACGCAAAGAAGACTTACTGCATGGCGAATCCCAGGAACGGGCGCGCTTCGACAAAAAGATGGCCGAAGAAGAGGTTTGGATCCGCAAAGGGATCAAGGCCCGCCGCACGCGCAACGAGGGCCGGGTTCGCGCCTTAAAAAAAATGCGTGCGGAGTTTAGCCAAAGACGCAATCGCCTCGGTACTGCCAAACTCAACCTGCAAGAGGCTGAGCGCAGCGGCAAGCTGGTCGCTAAAGTCGAAGGGCTGAGCTTCGGCTATGACAAAGAACCATTGGTGAATGATTTCTCAACCACAGTGATCCGCGGTGACCGGATCGGCATTATCGGCCCCAACGGCGTTGGCAAAACCACCCTGCTTAAGCTGATTCTGGGACAACTTCAGCCCGAACAGGGTTCCGTCAAACTTGGTACCAACCTGCAAGTGCTCTACTTTGACCAATTGCGCGAACAGCTCGACCCCAACCAGACCGTGCTACAGAACCTGGCCGGCGAGCAAGACACGGTGGTGATCGGCGGTCGCTCCCGCCACGTCATCGGCTATCTGCAAGATTTTCTTTTCACTCCAGATCGCGCCCGCAGCCCGGTACGCATTCTTTCCGGTGGCGAGCGCAATCGGCTGCTGCTCGCCAGGCTCTTTACCCAGGAAGCCAACGTGCTGGTGCTTGACGAACCGACCAACGATCTCGACCTGGAGACCCTTGACCTGCTGGAAGAGCTCTTGGCCGACTTTAAGGGCACGCTGTTTCTGGTCAGCCATGACCGGGCCTTTTTGAACCGGGTAGTGACCAGCACCATCGTCTTTGAGGGTAACGGTCAGGTGGCGGAGTATATTGGCGGCTACGACGATTGGTTGGCGCAGAGGCCACAATTGAAAAGCGCACCACAGATCGACAAGACAGCAAAGGATAAAACCAAAAAATCCCGCGCTCGCAAATTGAATTTCAAACAAAAGCACGAGTTGGAAGCTCTGCCACTGCGGATTGAGCAACTAGAAACCGAACAAACGGAACTCCACGCAACCATGGCCTCACCCGACTTTTATCGAGAAGCTGGTGAGCAGGTCACCACAATCAAAACCCGTCTCGAACTGATTGAGAGTGAACTAGAGCAGGTTTATGCCCGCTGGGAAGAGCTGGACGCGCTCAACAACCCGGAGTAACATTCATAAAGTTTTTGCCACAAAGGCACAAAGACACGGAAAAAATCGAACAGAAATTAGCCCGTCCTTTGTGTCTTTGAGCCTTCGTGGCTAGCGGTTTTCGATTCGACCTCGACCTGCACTATGAGTCACAGCAAACAAAACCATCCCCCCCGAAGGAGCTATCATGGGAATTCTAAATAACACCGTCAGCCTTTGCCAATTTCACGTCGTCGGTACCGCGCCAGAGGCGGATATCGCCAGTTGGGC
This sequence comes from Desulfuromonadales bacterium, assembly GCA_030145195.1. Lineage (GTDB taxonomy): Bacteria > Desulfobacterota > Desulfuromonadia > Desulfuromonadales > BM103 > JAQYVY01. The sequence goes on from JAQYVY010000013.1 coordinate 11,655, forward strand.
CGGTGAATGTCTGACCAAAGAACGTTTTCGCTCCATCGAACAGAGCAGCGAAGAGCTTTCGATCGGCTGGGTTCAGCTTGACGATCTGCAAGAAAGCGATTTCACCCAGCCCCACAGCTATCAACACGAACAGTACCTGGCCTTCAGTCTGCGTCGCGATCAACGCAAGCTGCCGACGGCGCTATTTAAGGCTTACTTGAAGCTATCTGAAGATGAGTTCCTAGCCGCCAACCCCACCTTCAACAGGGTGCCAAAACAAAAGAAAGAAGATCTGCGCGATGCCGTGCGCGGGGCACTGTTCGCCCGAACGCTGCCGACCCCGGCGGTCTACAATGCGGTCTGGGATACGCAACGCCAGCTGGTGTCCTTTTCCAGCCTGAGCAGCAACGCGGTCGATCTGTTTGTCGATCTATTTAAAAAGACTTTCGATGGTCTCCGGCTGGTGCCGATCCATCCCTATGCCCGTGCCGCCAAGGTCGCAGACGAAACCCTGCTACCGCTACTGGAGCAGGCAAATTGCGCCTCCAGCGATGCCATCCTCGACCAGATCGAAGCCAACCAGTGGATTGGTCGCGACTTCCTGCTTTGGCTAATGCACGGCACCATGAATGGCTCCTCTGAATACGCCGTCAGTCAACCGGGACCAGCCGGCCAGGGCGAAGCCTTTGTCGCCTACCTCAACGATCGCCTGTTGCTGGCCGCGAGCAACGAAAACGGTATACAGAAAGTTTCGGTCACCGGCCCACAAGACCACTTTACCGAAGTGCGTACCGCCTTACAGGGTGGTAAAGATATTCTCGAAGCGGTGCTCTATCTGGAGAAAGATGAACTTCTCTGGAAGCTGACCCTCAAAGCCGACTTCTTTCACTTCGCGTCTTTCAAGTCGCCGCCGGTCACCATCGAAAAGGATGACCTGACTGACGCCGACAGCGAACGTGACGCGGTCTTTTTCGAGCGCATGTACCTGATTGAACAAGGCTTGCAGCTCTTTGACAGCCTCTTCACTGCCTTCCTGCGCCAACGGCTCGACGCAAACTGGCCGGCTACAGAGCAGACCATCCGCGAATGGCTGGCAAGCAGCTGAGCCCAGACAGGCCGAAAAACCTGTGAACGAACTTCAAACCGACATGATCGACAGCCACAAAAGCAACCGTCTGCCCTGGGCCACTGGCAACACGCCCTTGATGCTCGCCCCGATGCAGGGCTTGACCAATCGCGCCATGCGGGCGCTCTTTATCGACTGGGTCCGGCCCGACGTGGTGTTCACCGAGTTCATGCGGGTCGGCCACGCCAGCCGGAAAGGGCTGATACGGAGTGACCGCAAGGAAGCCAGCAGTCCCCACGGCGATGTTCCCATGGTGGCGCAACTGGTCGGTCACAGCTATGAGGCGTTGGTGATTGCGGCTCAGGATGCCCAAGAGGCAGGCGTTGAACACCTCAATCTCAACCTGGGTTGTCCCTACGGGCGCACGACGTCCGGTGCCACCGGCGGTGCCCTGCTGCAACACATAGCTGTGCTGGAAAAGATGATCCCGGCATTGCGGGCGGCCATCCACGGCACCTTCTCCATCAAGGTCCGTTCCGGCTACAGCGACCCGCAACAGATCTTCTCCCTGCTGCCGCTATTCGAACAGTCCGGGGTTGATTTTCTGATCATCCATCCGCGCACCGTCGTCCAGCAATACCAGGGGCTGGCCGATCACACCATCACTCAAAAAGTCGTCGAGCAATGCTCGTTACCGGTGATCGCCAACGGCGATATTCGCACCGCTGCCGCCGGGCGCCGCCTTCTTCAGGAGACCGGTGCCGCCGGGCTGATGCTTGGCCGAGGCGCGATCAACGACCCACTGCTTTTCGAACGCTTACGCAACCCGACAGCCGCAGAGCCTACCAGAGCCGAACAGGCGATGATGTTGCAGCGTTACATGCGAGACCTGTTGTCGCGTTACAGTGAATTGTTTTGTGGAGAGGTTCAGGTGTTAAACAAACTGAAGAAGGTGCTGACTTTTGTCGAAGAACCCGCTTTTGCTAAACAAGTCACGCAAATGAAGCGAACCAAGACCATTGAAGCCTTTACCGCGTTGGTCGAAGAGCTGGCATAGAGATGAGCGAGACCCCGCAATTTGACCCCAAAGCCATGATCGAACTGATCGAAACCCGGATGCCGTTCGGCAAACACCAGGGCTGTCGTATGATCGACCTGCCTGAAACCTACCTGGTCTGGTTCGCCGGGCAAGGTTTCCCGGAAGGGAAAATCGGCAGGATGATGCAGTCCGTCTATGAGGTCAAACTTAACGGTCTGGAATCGCTCTTTGATCCCTTGAGATAACAATCGGCGCTATGGCCTTGTTTCTGTTGCTGGGTTGAGTCTGACAAAGCTATAGATCTGCTTCGTCGGGGGTTGGGTTGTCAGGCTCCGGGTCCGGTCGGTATCTGTAAACGGTTTCAGCGGCAAACAGCCGGCGTAAGACAGCAATCTTTTTTCGATGTTCGGACAGTTTGAAAAAAATCACTGAAAAAACTTCCCAGATGGAAACCCAGGCACCAATGATCAGCCCTTCGACGAGCAAATCGGAGTGCGGCAGATCGGAGAAAAAATTCTCCAACATTGAAGCTGCAACCAAAAGCATGGTTCCAATGATCAGGTACTTGATGATCTTTGTGAAATAGCGTCGATAGCGGTTACTTTCCCGGCGAATCCGGTAAGTAAAAAAATTATAAAAACCCTGACTGGCGCGGGCTTCTCTTTTCGAATCATAAACTGCGGCGGGTAAGTTTATAGCAATTGTCACCCGATCGCGCCGCGGGATTTCATCACAGCAGTCCATCAGGTATTCGAGCAGGTCATTATCTAAATCACGATTGCGTTGGGGCGAAAAATCCCATTCGCTATACAATTCTCGATAGAAGTCGAGATCTATATCGATGCAAAAGGAGCCTTTAGCTTCGTCGAAACGATAGATTTTTCGTGGGTCAAACTTGGGTTCTTGCATCGGGCAGAATTCTCCGGTTAATTTACCAACGCTCCATAGTCACAAGTCTTTTCAGTTAGTTCTTAATCGCACGCCCCGCTACATTGTCCCATTATATCGCGCAGATTGAAGAGTGAAAGCGGAGAGAGTCTCTTCATCCATGCCGATTCCGGTGACAGCAATAATAATGTATCTTGGGGATTCATGATATGATTACGAATATTTAAGTTTGTTTTTAACAACCCTAAGCACACCTTCTGGAATCACTATGAGAAAAACGTTTAAGCTGACCCATCCAAAGATCAAAGTTCCACGGCTGGTTGAAGCCATCAAATTTGAAGTCAAAAAATATCTAAAAAGAGAACGCAGAAAGGAACTCCCCCCCAAGGTAGATTTTTGGGATTTTGACTGCCGCTACGGTGTTGATGAAGCCAGCAGTGAAGTTATTCATGTTTCTGCCATTAACAAGTGCATTTCTCAGGCAGAAGCAGAACAGCTCGAATCTTTTTATTTGGAGATTCTGGTCAAACCGGGACATCGCAGCAAAAGGCCCAAGGAAGAGCAAGTAAACGCGGAAGATTCAGCAATTGAGAACAAAGAGAAAGAAGAGTAGAAAAGCGAGGAAGCTGTCGATCTCTCCCTGCATAGACGATCAATCCGCCCAGCGGTATCTACAGACAGAGTTCCGGTGACACGATGGTAACGTGTCACCGGAGCCTATATCAAAACAGGTATTCTCCTCAAATGCACTGCATCTCGGCCCTTTGCGTTAATACCTTGTCTTTGCTTTTGATGAGGAAACGACCTTTATTCACTTGGAACAATACTCTCGACGGAAATTTTCAGTACTTCATTTCCAGAATCATCATAACAACTGCACGTTCTATCACCCGAGTTTTTCGGCGGCAGACCACTTGCCGAATACCCCTTCTCGAGACAGAAATCACTGCACAACATCCCATCGGTTTTGGGCCCAATATTACCCACACTCAATTGATGCAGCATGATCAATAAAATGGGGGCAACGGTTAAACCGACTGAAAACAGAAGATGCTTCTTGTTCAGAACCGGATCGGCTTCAAGTTTTTTCCCGGTCACAAACCCGAGAACGATTGAAGCGATCCACATCAGCAGAAAACTGAGGATCAGCAACAGTGGGAGGAGCGTGCCCGTCGAAACAGGCCAAGGATTATCACCAAAGACAAAAATCCACAGAAAACCCGCAGTCGCTCCAAAAATCAGAAAAGAGATTATCAGAGAGAAGAAGAACCCTGGCCCACCGAATAATATGGAATAGAGGTGTCTTTTTTTCATTTTAAAATCAGGTCTCACTTAGGAAAAAACTCTGGCATTTCATGGATCTTCTTTTTGTTCTTATCCATCCCCTCACCCGACAATCTTTTCGCAAACTTTATTGCAGACATCTTGCTGAACTGAACGGAATTGAATCCAATTACAACGGGATGATTCTCTTCCAATTCATAAAGATATGCTGTGATCAAATCCTTCTCGTCATAATCATGGTCACGATATTCTGCTCGTAATTCAAAGGGGAACTTTTCAATAAGTTCAATAGGCTTTACGGTTCCAAACGGTTCGTCAGCTGTCCAGGTATCCCAATGATATTCAACGGCCAAAGAAGGATTTGGCCCGACCTTGTACCTGGAGATCAAAAAACCTCTTCTGTCCTCTATCCAAACGCCAACATAAGCATTTCTGGCACATATTTTATAACTGTACCCTTCTTTCAATTGCTCCATCTTAAGATAGTCTTCACTCTCTTGCATGTGACTGTAAAACTCATAACTTTCATCGCTCATTTATGCCCCTTTTCGCCTGCGGGTGTGTCCGGGTCATCATCGTATGGAGGTGCCCAATGTTCTGACTTGTTTTTGTTGAATGGGGTGTCTGGTCCACTACGAGGTAATGAATAATTATATATTATGAAGGTTTTATCAGCTTTTTTTAAACGATTCATTTCTTTCGTTGCTTCATAGGTAGATATCTTACATTTCTCGAAAAACTCATCACCTTCGTATTCAGAACTTCGAGAAAATACATGCCAATAATATTTGTAGAATCTAGGATTAGGGTGCATTCTCTGTGAAAAAAGAACCCCTTTACGACCTTGCTCTGCAAATTTTTCAAGATTCTTAAAGTATGGATCTTTAAGACTTCGATTTCCTCTCATTTAGTCTCCCTGTCTCTCTATAGTTGCCCCATAATCTCACTGCCGTCGGCAAATAATTCGTAATGGGTCAACAGCAGATTTTTGTGAACAAGGTTCTCTCTCAAGTGCTCTAACAATCCCTTATCATCATCAATAACCCTGACCTGAGTTGCCTGGCTCAATTGAATCGACTGGCCTATAACAGAAGCCTTCCAGGCATAATAATCAGCCATGACATACGCATGTTCTTCGGGGTAGTAGAAGATGTTATCGATGTTGAGAGAATGTTCTAGAATGACTTTTTCTGTGATCTCGGAGAGGTAAGATTTCTTTCGGCCGGTAATGATATTTACCGTCGCGCCATCTGCTTGGTACTCGGACATAATCGTCTTGATTGTATCGCTAGTGATGGGGTTCTCGTTGTAGGCTTTGGTGACCAGGGCAGTAAAATCTTGTGAGGAAATGTTTGAGGTATTGATGTTGTGCATTTCGTTGCAGACTATGACTCCGTCGAAATCGCACCATAGTTCTTTCATTCAAGCTTTCTCCAAATTAATTTTGATTCGATCATTCTGAACCGAACATCTCCTCACGCATTTCCAACTCTTTTTTTTGACATCGCTGCGCTTCCTCTTCATTACCAATCTTTTCCCATGCCCTTGCACAATCTCCCCAATAGCCAGGATGATCAATAAGCGGTTCCGCTTTGGTCAGACATCGAGTTGCGGCATCGATGTCTGAAAACTTCTCAAACCACATAGCTGCTGCCCAAGCTAGAGCACTAATATCGTTATCCACTTCGATCAGACCCTCGCATTGGATAAGGCATCTTTTGGCATTTTCCATCTCTCCAGTTTTGTACCAGCTATCGGCGATGTAGTAATAGTCATCCACCGACTTAGACACCGCTTCAGCGTTCTTAAGGCAACGGCAAGCCTCGTCCTTCATGCTTAACTCTTCATTCCAGAAATCAGCACAACGATCCCAATCATCGCGATCCACCCCCATAGACTCAGACATTCTCAAACAGCGAATCGCTTCATCTTTTTGCTTCCTCACATGCAACCAATTCTCAGCGCATTTAAGCCAATCATAGGCTCGATCTGCTTGCTTTTCAGCCAAAGCTGGGTTAAGACGACACAGTCCCTTTTCCGCCAACTCCCTGACTTCACGTCGTTCATGCTTATGCAGCTTTTCCAGACGTGCTTTATGGTCCGATGAAACTTTATCCCTAAAGAACAAATCGCTACCAGTTAAAGAAGAGTACCCCTTGTTGATTTGATCCTCTATTTGCGCGAGCGCTTTTGAAAGCTCATCGTTTCCCCTGAGAAGATCTTTAACAAAGGTCCTCAATCTTGGAATCAGACGCCGTTTTTGATGAGCTTCTTCCATATCCATAAAAAAGTTCATCATGGAAATTGCCGTAGCCGCTTGAGAGTTTTTACTCTCTCCACAACCATCCGCCTCTTTCCGATCAAAATCAGCAACACGTTGCAAAGCAGCAGACAGGTTCGCATCTATTTCTAAAAAGTTTTCTTGCTTCAACAAATCCAAAGAGCCGCGTTGTTCTGGTGACAGATCACACTCGCTGAGCAGTTCGGACACCTCGACGATGCACTTGATAAGATACATTGGCCACGATGATGCAATGACCTCCTTATCCTCTTTGGAAAGCACAACAGGTGTCAATCCATCCGTGTCGACGGCACCTGGTTCAATATCTACGCTGCCAGAATCCCAGCTACTTACATAAACTCCACTCCTCTCACCCAAATAACCATACAGGTGAAAAGTTTCTTGGAGTTCATACGGGGAAACAATTCGTAGGCTTCCTTCAAGAAATTCAATTCTCCCGGAGCCAAAGTTACTTAACCAGTATCTGAAATCATCCGGGTAGTTAATGTCGAGCAACCCTTCAAATTCTGAGATCTGTTGCTCGTCCATAGGAACAAGCTTCATATAGTTGATAAGAGGCTTGGCCTTTTCAATGTAATCCCAAGCAAGTTGTGTTTGACATTTCAGTTCTTCAGAAAATACTTGTTTAGCCATTGTTTTCCCCATAGTTGGCAGATAACCAATTCACGCTTGCAATATTCCCGCTAGCCCCAATCGTCTTCATCGAAAAGAGCAGAAAGGTCTTCTGATCTTGTGGTGTAGTGGGAGTCTGTTTTCCACTTCACCTCGCACCCGTCGAGTTCAAAAAAAGCGATGATCCTCTCTTTGTTTTCCGTGCTGAACAGTGTTGAGTCCATGTAGACAATTGCGTGCTGGTCGTTCTTATTCCAAAGCACCCGACCGCGCGGGATACTGTAATACTCTTGGCCGCGCAACTCAGGGAAGTCAGCCAGCAGAGTTCGCTCTTCGTCCCAAACGTCGGTGTGATTTTTGGGACTGTCTATCAGGCCTGGATAAGACTCTTCCCCTGCCGAAACAGGGGAAGCATGGCCGATGACTTTTTCTTTGTAGAACCAGAAGATTCCGATTTTAGGCATGATCTCTTCTTTGCCTAGAGCTTTTTGCCCTGGCCACCTATCTGCTCAGCGAAAGTATCCTTGAAGCTTTTCAAATCATACATGCACTTGTCGTAGAGCGAATATCCCGTAAAGTTAGCCACGGCAATTTTGAGTTCGGCATTTTTCATGGGTAGTAACCCATCGGCCTCCATCTGAGTTAATATCTTTAGGAGCAGTGGGCTATTAGGGCTATGAGCAGCAAGGAGCAAAATAAATTCTGGTTTTTCATCCGAAAGCGCCTCAATCTCATTATCATTATGAATTTCATTTTCCTTGGTCCCTTGCAGGCTTCTGATGATGCCAAGTTCACGTTTTTGCTTAAAAACGCCCTTCATTTCTTTTATAAAACTCGCTTTATTGTCAGAACCACCCAACAAATCTTCGACATCTTTTACATGCTGAACAAGACCGGAGGGGTCACCGAGGCTTTTGTCGCCAAACTTCATCTCGATTAAAGCGAGCCTGACCCGCTTCCCAGGAGAGGACCTATGTTTGGTTTGCCATTTAAAAGCGACCATATCGCAACGACCAACGTTGGCGTATTCAATGTCAGCAATGAAGTAATCTGATCTGGTAGCCACATCCATGGCTGCATTATTGTTCTCGCGAACCACGTGTTGTTGATACTCTCTCTCCAGCTTTTCACTTTCCCCGCGATGTTCATCAATAGACTGCTTGATAAAGGGGATTGCATCAAGCCACAGAGAAACATCATCTGAAGTATTCAATTTTGAAGGTAGTTTCTTTAACCCTTCTTCGTAACGATTATTCTTACAATAGTTGGTATCAAACGAAGCCGCATAACTGCCGTTCTTCTGTTCAACAACTAACACCCTGCCGCCCCGATAATAGATATGGACCTCGTTGGCACGAATATGAAAATCCAGGGTCATGTCACGCTTAACCATTTGGATAATCCCTTCAAGCATGCCACCGTTACTCAAAGCACCCATAAAAGCGTTGTTAAGAGTTCTCAGTTTTTTTAACATTTTCACCTCCGTTGATTTTGTGGTGATCCATTCATTGCAAAAATGCATTCCAAATGGAAATTCAGCAGAACAGCCAGCCGTTGATTAAAGTTGAAGCTAAGTGTACGCATCCAGCACAATTTTTGCGACTTTTTTCAATGATTACACTCAATATGCAGTTGTCAGGCGAAGGGCCACCACTTCTCTCAGGCATAACATTCCGATGAAAAAACATGACGGTATCAGCATATTTGTCGATCGAGGAAGTTTCGGGAACACTCATCAAATCAGCCAGAATCGGCATTTGCCCAGTATAGTGAGTCTGACCGCCACGGCACTCCGGGTAGAGCAGAGAGTTAAGTATCAATGGGACGTTTCCGGATCGGGCAATATCTGCCAATTCAGAGAGAATCGCATCGATCTCGTCCTTTCTGGTAGCAGCGCCCCCCCACCCCTGGATGAGTTGTAAATAGTCAACAATAACCAAACCAGGCAGCACTCCATATTCTCCAACTAGACATTCATCCAAGTGGCGGCGGATGTCATGTGCGGTAAGTCCATTTGAGTCGTTGATATAGAGAGGTATCTCTTGGAAGTTCTTCTGCACTGCCTGAACCTTTTCTTCGTCTTCCTTTCTCAAGTGTCCAGTTGCCAAACGGGATCTATCAACCTGCGCTATTTTGGCTAACAGCCTTTCGGCCAACTTCCAGCGCTTTCGGCCCAAGCTGAAATAAGCCACCGGAACCTTCTGCTTGCTGGCAACATCCCAAGCCAGACATTCTAGAAAATCGTCTTGTCCCATATGGGGGAAACCGGAGACGATTACCAACTCCCCTGGATGGAAACCTCCCGTGAAATCATCCAAGGTTTTCAGCCCAGTCTTGATGCCGGTAACCTCACCCAACTTTATAGAGGGGGTATCCATATACTGTTGAACAATGGCCCCAATTTTCAGGAAAGGATATTGCTGGTCATGTTGGTCAATCATATTTGTTTCCCGATTACTTTAGTTCAAGAGGACAGAGAAGGAGATTCTAGTATCTGCCCTGCTCATATTGGATACAAAGAAGCCTTCAATCAACCTCAACAATCATAGGCTTACTCCATTTTGAGGTTATTCGCTTTGCGGGGGCAGGAAGCTCATTGCCCAGAGACTTCTGGTACTCGAACCAGATTCGCTCTGTTGCAACATCAATGCGATCCTCTGGCATATATGACGGATTACCAAACCAATGATTAAAGACCTCGACAATGACCTGCCTGATATCATCGGCTGTTTTGCACTCGCCTAGACGACCAGTGATATCCTTTGCTTCAGGCTCATATTCATCCTCTGGAGCATTAAAACCTGCATCAGTTGATTGAGAGACGATACCGACTAAATCGCACAAGAAGAGTATCTTGGTGATTTCATTCATTGGCTTGCCTTATTTAAGAATTGAGACATTGCGTCTGCTGTATCGACCATGACCCTCTCCCGTTTATTCCAGCACAAAAGGGCAGTCATCTTCGATAGACACAATATTCTCAAAATTATCTGAATAGTCTTCTGCAAACTCGGTATGAATAGGCACTAAAGCCTTTGGGCTTATGGCCTGGGCAAAAGCTTTTAGATCATCCAGAGTCGCATGACCACTGGTATGTGCATAAGTGAAAGCGACCTTGGGATCGTCCTTCAAGCCAGCAATCTCCTCTGCTCCGTAATAATCATCGTTCGAATAGTCCAGATACCCTTGCCACTGGGAGTAGATAAGGTTGATCAGGCCACTTTCCTTAAACCTGCGCATCCATTTGAAGTGAGACATCTTGGCGAAGAATAGATAGTCAGCAGGCTTAGCTTCCAACTCGTCCACGGTGACCCGGTTATGCCAAATGCGACTGACAAAGCTTTTAAAGTAGTCATCACGGTTTGCCAGCAGGGTCTGATACTGGCTGTTACTGACGTACACTTTGATTAAGGGCCAGTTCATGTCTGGGACGTTTCTAGTGACAAGTTCCATCTTTTCGAGAACCCAGGCGGTATAGACATCAAGAACCAGTATCTTCTCCGGCCCCATGCAAGCCTTGTAGGCAGAAACCAGCCGGTCAATGTTCTGTGATGACGAGATCAGAAAAGACATATTCTGTTGATCCTGAATCAACTCGGCAATCTTATGCTCGACATGTTCTTCGCTTGGGAATTCGCTGTTGTCCCGCCGCAGCATAGTCCCCTCCATGAAGAGCAGGTCAATATCGGCTGGTGGATTTTTGATCATCCGATCGAAGAGAACATTTCTGCGACCATGGGCACGAAAATCGCCACTATAGAAGATGCGTTTACCCTCCGCCTCGATGAGAAAGGCGTAGGCGTCAACGGCGGAATGATCTACCAGGTAGGGCGTGATCATAAAATCACCCACTTGGAATTTCTGGTTTTTTGTGAAGTGCTTGAAATTGTTCCTTGGCAAATCACGCTTCAGGAAGATGCGCGTGGCATCAATTAGGGACTTGCCGAGAGCGCCAATGTAGACTGGCGTCTCGGTATCGAGTTGTTCAATGAGACCGTAGTGGTCTTGATGAGGGTGGCTGATCAATACAGCATCAGCTTTTAACTGTGTCGGATCAAGAATCCGACTGGCTTTACTGAGAGGTGCGCCCAGATCCAAAAGAATGTTTGTCTGGCGGGTTGCAAGTTCAATGCATGTCCCGCCGATTTCTTTACTGCCGCGATGAATCGTAATCTTCAAATAGATCTCCTTATCTTAGGAGGTTGTACGAGAATGAATGACCGGCTGCAAACCCAGCGGTTTGGCCCATATTTCAGCTCCTTTTCGGCCCATAGCTACTGCTATGAGCTCTCAAACGATGCTAAAATCTGTTCTCAAACTTCTGGACTTTCGCTTCGACCCCTATTCTCGGACAGCCTCCTGTTAAAGTTTTGTCCTTACAGCTCTATAGAACCACACCTTCGCGACAGAATGTGTCGCCCAAAAACTGATCACAGCATTTTGACATTATGCGCAGGCAGTGCCCGTGCCTTTGAAACTATGAAATAGCTATGACTCTGGTTATCAAATTTTCAATGGAATCTGCAATGATTGAAGCACTGGTCTTGGTATAACCACCGGACAACAGCATGAGAATAGGTATGTCCCGGTTTATTGCATTCAAAAAGACGATTTCATCCCTTTTGATAATGCCCGCCCGGCTGATGTTCATTGCTCCGAGCGGATCTTCCTCATAAATATCCGTCCCAGCATTGTAGATGACAAAATCGGCCTGACAGGCATCCATCGCCTCAGGGATGACGCGTTCCAACAGTGAAAGATACTCGGCATCCTCAATATTGGCCAAAACCGGAATAGGAATGTGGACATGTCTCTCCGCCTCCATGTCATCTGGGAAAATCTGGCAGTTATATACATCCAGAATGGAGAGATCAGGAATCGACTGCAAGGTATCTGAAACTCCGTTGCCCTGATGTGCGTCCAGGTCAATCACCAGTATTTTGATCCCAGGATTGGTGTTACGCAGTTTCATAACCGCCAGAGGAATGTCGGCAAAGAAGCAGAAACCGCTGCCGCAATCTCGCTTGGCATGATGGTACCCGCCCGAGAGGTTAATGGACCAGCCATGTTTGAGCGCCAGGTCGGCGCCCATCAAAGTGCCTGCCGTAGCGTAACGCATTGGCTCTATCAGGCAGCTTTGGAGAACGTCGCTAGCCAAAAGCCCAAGAAAAGGGACCTCTGCAATTTGTGCCACAGTAGAAGGATTTTTTAAAGACTCCAGATAGTCTGGATGATGAATCTCCAGAAGATCCTCATCGCTGATCGCTTCCGGGTGGTGGATATCTGTATAGGCAAGCCCGAGTCTCTCCGACAGCATTTCAAATACGCGGCCATATTTCTTGGAGTCAAAGGGATGCAGCTTTTCCAAGCCCATGAAAGAGATGTTGTACTCATCCGAATAAACGATAGGGAGTTTCTCTTTTGTCTGCTTACAGGTATCCGTTGCGGTATTTTTTTTCAAATAGTTCTCCTTACGGTTTGTACATCTGACACATATTCCGACAGGCTTCAGCAACCTGTTGCCTGAGATCCTGCGGTTCCAAAACTTCAACCTTGTCTCCAAAGCCCATAACCCACCATTGAAGTTGCGAACTGTTGCGTACCCTTGCCTCGACTTTGACCCGGCCATCGGCTTGTATCGTCACCCTCTGATCGTCGGCAAGAGGTGCTTCATCCAGATGCTCCGCGACCTCTTTATCAAAAAGCGCCTTAAATCTCACCTTCCCTTCATCTTTGGTAAATTCGAAGCCACCAGCTTCAATATAGCGGTGGAGATCAAACCCCTCAATCGGCGTGGAATCCGCGTCTAAGCATTTCGCTTCTACGATCCTGTGGAGGGCTAATTTATAGATGCCCCTCTGATCGGCAAAGTTACAAACCAGATAGAGAGTGGCGTCGACAAAGACCACCCCAAGCGGAGTGATTGTGTACTTTTCAGGTTGTTCTGTTCCCCTCTTTCTGTAGAAAAGCTCGATTTGCTGATTCATCAACAGCCCATCGTAGACGGCTGAAAGATGTTGTGTATTGATCTTGGGCGGCCGTAAAGACAAGTGACGCGAGATCCTGGCAATCTTTTTCGGCCACCCTCCGACCCCAGCACCGTCCAGCCCTTTTAAAACTTCACGCGCTTTGCTCATGTGAGGATTCAAAAACGATAGACAGCTTTCAGGCATCAGGGCTCCCAGATGCAACTTGGCCATCATGAAGGTCAGGGCGGTAAAGGGGTCCATCCCCGGGATCTCCAGAAAACTGGCATCTTCCGCCCAACGCCAACCTTTGACCGAGGCTTCGTCGCTTACCAACGGGAAGTTCAAGCGTGACAATTCGATTAAGTCTCGCTGAATCGTCCGTAACGACACGTCAACGCCAGCCTGCCGCAAAGAGATCTGCAACTCTCGTGTGCCGATAAATCTTTTGCGTGGAATCCTCTGCAAAAGCAACCAATGTCTCCAAACTGTTTCATGACTTTTTGCGCTGCCCATCATTAATCCTCCAACGACTTCTATCTAGCGTCTCATGGTTGCACGACAAAATGCGTCGCCGCGATTCAATCAAGCAAAATATAGCGCAAAAAGCACAACGACACAACTTGTCGCCCGCAATCATTATAAATACCTCCAGAACAAAGGAGGTTGGTAATGAGAATGCCGAAGAAGATGACCGATGCCGCGTTAAAAGATGCCTTTAAAATCATTAAAGAGGGCACTCTTAACGAAATCAGACGACTCTTTGCTGAGGGCTTTGACCCAAAGTTTAACCATGACTTTATCTTGAGCCTGGCAGCCTCGCGTGGCTATTTGCCTCTGGTCGAATTTCTTGTTGAAACTCACAAACTGAATATCAATTGCTGGGAGGACTCACCGCTACGACATGCAGCAGGAGAGGGCCACCTTGAAGTCGTTGAGTATCTGGTTAGGAAAGGTGCGTACATCAGCTCAGAAGATTACAAAGCATTGCACTGGGCGGTCTGGCGAGGTCGTTACAAGGTTGTCCAATTCATACTCAGCCTTGGGGTTGACACAAAAGCATTAACTTCGGGAGATTTGACCATGGTCTGCTGTGCGGGTCATCTTGATATGGTTAAGCTGCTTGTCGAAGAATTGAATGTAAAAGCAAACAGCAACCATCTTCGGCTTGCTCGTATGGAAAAGCATGAAGAGGTCGCTGAGTATCTTGCGGGTCAAACAGGTCAAAAAGGATAAGAGTCTATGAGCAATATAAATGAAAAAATCTGTCCGTTATGTGAACTCACTTCATCTGTAGCGGAGAAATACTGTCCCGTCACCCAAAGGGATATCTGCTACGACTGTGACGACCTGATAGGTCTGGGCTTCTCCAATTATGATGATCAGCCACCCTCACATTTTTATCCGGCAACGTGGGTCTACGACAGGATCAAGGAGCTGACCGGATTAAGTTACCAGGAGGCGAAAAAGCTCTGGTTGGAAGATAGATAAAACTGTTGTCAACTCTTCTCCGTCAGCATCTCGGCGAGCGGGAAAAGCAACTCCCGAGTGATAATTCAAACCTAATCTTTTACTTCATTCAAGATATCCTGAACTCGATCTCTAATGGCTTGAATATCGTAGCGGGCATTTTCAAGGTATTCATTGATGCAGATCGAATAGCTTTGAACTTCGTCCTTATAGCTATTCACCTCAGCATTGTATGAGTCAACCTCGCCTTGGTTATTAAATGAGCTTGGCCGATAAGGTGCTGTTGGCTTAAAGCAATCAGCAGAAGGGTATCCCATAATTCCGAGATTGCTGTCACCGAACACCAAGGTGTGAGTCGGGACCAGGAAAATCACCAGACATAAAACAATTAACTTCTTCATTGTTAATATAAAGAGACTGCAGGAAAACCCAAGCCGTCTCAACTCCTTAAATATGCCTCTTCCGCAGAATCTGTCATAGGGGACATTGGTAACTTATGTAAGTTGTTATTCCTCGACAGAAGCACCATTCCGATCAGATCTCCTGCTCAATCTCCATCATGAAAAAGGGTAATAATTTAACATCGAAGTTCAGGCATACAGCTTTGCGCCTCCAAGCCTAGCTAGGTTGTCGCGGCATCTCTCCTACTCATTTTTTCAGTTAATTCAATTCAATAACTTACCAACGCCCCCCCCTTACATGAAGTCAATGATGGCAGTCTTACTGACAAATGCTGGGTCTGATTCTTCCCTGAGAGACTCTCTCACCACCTCTGACTCACAGTTCCAACAAAACACACCCTTTATAAAATTCATACAATTCGATTAGTTACAACCCTCCCCCTAGAAGCTCCAAGGGCCTCACCTCTAATTTGCCCTTGCCCCTCAAACCACATAGCGAAACATCTTAGAAATAGTTTATTTGAAATTAAAAATCATTTTCTATTTGACGATCCCGCTCATTCGGTTTAGTTTCTGAAATCGATTTTCAAAATCGTTTCCGGCCGAGCCCACTTTCAGGTTTACCGGGAGAGGCTATCAACCACTCAAAAGGAGTAGATTAATGTTGAAACGTTGTCTGAGTATGTTCGGGGTTCTCACTGTTCTGTTTATCATGACACCTCAGGTCGGGATGTCAGCCACCATGGAAGAGCTGGAAAGGCGTCTGGATCTTCTTACCACTGAAATACAAAAAATGAAAAATGAAGCTGCGGTAGTTGAGCCTGAATACGAGTCCAGTTTCGGCTCTGGCCCAGCGGCATCGAAAGTTTACCAGCTCGCCAAAGGCCTTTCCATTGGTGGCTATGGTGAATCTCACTACACAAACTATGTCAGCGACAAAGGGGATAAGCTTGACACCGCGGACGCACTCCGTTTTGTCCTCTATGCCGGCTATAAATTTACCGACAAGATTGTAATGAATACAGAGATCGAGTTCGAGCATGGGTCGACTGGCGAGGACGGTGAAGTTTCTGTTGAGTTTGCCACTTTGGATTTTCTCCTTGATGACGCGTTCAACATCCGGACCGGCCTGGTGCTGGTTCCGGTTGGTATTGCTAACGAGTTGCACGAGCCGACCCTCTTCCATGGGAATGACCGGCCGCTGGTTGAGCGACAAGTCATTCCTTCCACCTGGCGTGAAATGGGTCTGGGGGCCTTTGGTGAAATCACCGAAGGTCTTGATTACAAGCTGTATCTTGTTAACGGCATGGACGCTGCCGGCTTTGACAGCAAGGGCCTCCGTGGTGGCCGTCAAGATGGTTCAAAAGCGAAAGCAGAAGACTGGGCGGTCGTTGCCCGGTTGGATTACGAGCCAGTTCTCGGGCTAAACCTCGGCAGCAGCGCCTACCTTGGTGGTTCTGGTCAAGGACAAGATTTTGCTGGCAAAAAAGTTGATGTATTTACCCAGGTCTATGAAGCTCACGGGCAATACAAAGTCTCTGGGCTTGAACTGAAAGCCCTCGCATCTCTGGTTGAAATTGATGACGCCGACCAAGTCTCTGCTGAAGTTGGCGAAGACGTTCCTGATCGAATCTCTGGCTGGTATAGCGAGGTGGCGTATGACGTACTGCCCCTGATCGCCCCTGGCACAACTCAGTATCTGGCGCCTTTTGTTCGCTATGAGCAGATTGACTATAAAGGTTCGAACGAAGACGTCGATCTGCTTGCCACTGGCATCAGCTACAAGCCGATTCCTAACGTGGTCATCAAAGCGGACTATCGCAACTTCAGAAACAAGCATAAAACCGACACAGCCGACGAGGTAAATCTCGGACTGGGCTTCATCTTCTAAATTCCGCTGCAACTTAAGCTGTGAACCGGAGGCAAACCCTCCGGTTCACCTAGGCGATAACATGACCAGAGCACTATTTTTCACCGCCCTTCTCTTGGGCCTGCTTTGCCAAGCACCATCCGTCCACGCCAGGGCCTATACAACCAAGGCCGAGGCTTTGAAGTTCGCTTTCCCCGATGTGGAACGGGTTGAAACACTTAATCTCTTTCTGACTGAAGCCGAGGTGGCTGGTGTTGCCAAAAAGTCGGGGGCCTCTTTAGATTCGCCCCTCTACACCTTCTATGTGGGCAAGTCAGGAGAGAGCGTTACCGGTTATGTGGCCATTGAAGCCGCAACTGTCCGGACCCATCAGGAGACCGTTATGGTAACCCTCAACCCAGATGGCGAGGTCCGCTTTGTAGAGATCCTGGCTTTTTTTGAGCCGGAAGAATACCTGCCATCAAAGCGATGGCTCGATCAATTCATAGACCTCCAGCTATCGAAGCAACTGAGAATTGGTGGGGACATTCAGGGGATCACCGGAGCAACCTTGTCGGCACAGTCGGTCACCCGTCAAGTGCGCAAAACGGCCGCGTTACTGCAAACCTATCTTGAGAGGACAGAGTAATGCGAGTCATGACCTCAGGCCCCGGGTTTCAACAATCGAACAAGGCCATTATGGGCTTTTTCTTCCTTTATTTTTTCCTGCACTGGACCACTGGTTTTTTTATGTTTCACACAAAGCTCGGCTTCTCCTATGAAGGTGTCGTGCGCTATTACCTGGGAGACCCCGACCAGTTCATCAACCCACGAAGCTTTGCTGGCTTGCTCGAAGTTTCCCACTTTCACCTATTTGCTATGGGACTCTTCTTTGTTGTTTTTGCACACCTTCTGGTCTTTACCCCCTTCCGCAAACCTCTTAAAAACGGTTTGACCTGGGGCCTGGCCATCGCGCTATTGTCTGACATGGCATCCGGGTGGCTGGTCAGGTACGCGGATGGAAGCTTTGCCTGGCTCAAACTGGGCTCCTTCTGGGCGGTTCAGGGTGGATCCTTGATGATTATGTGTGGTCTGGTTTGGGCTCTGGTCCTGAGGGCAGACCAACACAAAAAGCCAAGAGCTAAACACGCAAACGAATAGTGAGAACAACAGGGCTTTCCCAGAAATCACAAATATGTCATAGGGGACGTTTGGTCATAGGGGACATTCTATCTTCCCCCCTTATATTTGTTAGCTGCCTTTTTCGGGTCCATATTCTCTGGCATCACAACAGCAACCACACGCCCTTTTGCGCAGACTCTTCCCTCTGCAGATACGGATATCTCTAGAATTACTTTACGTTCTTTAATTTCGATGACAACTCCGAGGAGCTCTAATTCGACTCCTAGAGGGGTTGGGGCTAAGTAGTCCACTTTGAGAGAGCCAGTAACAAATCGAAGGTTCGGATTTGTACCAAGCTCTATCCCTGAATTCCGGGCTGCAGCTGCTGAAGCACTGGCGGTACCGTGGCAATCGATTAAAGAAGCTATGAGCCCGCCATAAACATAGCCCGGAATCGCCATATGGTATGATTCGGGCAAAAAATGAGCAATTGTTTCATCACCCTTCCAGTAGCTCTTCAACTGGTGTCCATCTGTATTATTCTTACCGCATCCATAACAATGACTTAGCTCTTCCGGGTAGCAGTCTTGGAACGCTCTCTGTTTCATTTAGAGATCCTTATTAGTGATGATTGGTACGCCCTAGAAGAAAGGAAATAGATCTATTATATTGGCAGCTAATGGTTCGCTATAAGCGGTGGTGGCGATAAGGTTCGGCCTACTACCTCAATTTGATTTTGTTTTTCGGGAAACACCCAGCTATTTTCCATCAGCTTGATTTGCTTGGCAGGTGGATTTTACTTTGTATTTTCAGATATTACTTTTCCCTGACTCACAAATGAAATTCCTTGTCCCGATTTTGCTCCGATCATTACACTTTCGATAATTGGTGTGTTGATTTCTTTATTTGCCTTCCATTTGACGATGAAATTCGCACCAAAACCACCAGCTTCGTCATTTTCTTTTATTGAAAAGTGCTGTGAAGCGAGAGGTGCTAAATTTAATGATTTTGGAACAAATTCTTTTATGGAATTGCCGTTATTGTCGAGGTATTCGGCAGAGACAATAGTGATTTGATTGTGTAAGTCTGTGTTTCTGATGCTCAGCATTGCTGCTAAATTGAAAGGGAGCTCTTTGGGACCGGTAAAAACATTCGAGTATATAGCCACATAAACAGTTTGACCGGACGATAGATTAATTATTGATTCTGTTGAAAAAACCGGAGAAGCAAAGAGTAGGATGGAAAATAAAATTGTGGCCATTTTTTTCATGTTTGTACTTCCTTTGTTTTTCGATTCTTCCACCTAACGTTGCGGGTGAGACGCGGTAAAACCGCCAGGTTTTACCCGTCGAACTCGACCCGATTGTTATGGCGATTTTTATCTTATTTTGAATTTTGACTGTTTCCAAGCTTGCATCATTTTATTTTTGTAAGACTCATTGTTGTAGTTAATGTTAACTCCAACATCAAACCCGTTAATATACCTGCTATATATATCTTGTTTTAAAATCACATTACCCTTAGGTCCATAGATTGTGAAATTATAGGTTATGAAGTCAAGCTCATCAATTTTTTCAGTTTTTGTTTGAGATGCAACAACCCTTATTCCCTGTTGTTTAAATGCGGAAAGCATAAGGTTTTTTAAAGCTTCATTGCTTTTTTCCCATTCTCCTTCGTATTCTATTTTGAATGGTTCAGATGTTGACATGAAAATGTTGTGTGAGTTTTTTTGAAAACTTATTAGGTGTCGGAGACCTTTTGAAGTTCCTTCAATATCAGCAACTTCCCCCATTGCTTTTGAGCCTTTTTGCTCGAATTCCTCCACTTTGTCTTTAGCTACTACGGACCATCCTTTGGGGATTTTTATTGTCCAACCAATTTCTTGGTTTGAATATGTGTTGTTTTCAATTTCCCCTTCGTCAACTTGACTGTTGGGGGGAGCGTCTCCACATGATGATAGTGATAATAAAAGCGCACAAAATATTAGGCTTAAAATGTGTTTCATAAATATTGCTCTTGTATGTATTGGGGACTGGGAGCCATAACATTTGATTCAACGTCATTTATATATCCAGAAACAATTTCCAAATACAGACGTCTACTTTATAAATATAGGTTTCCAGTTTCCAAAGATAGAAACTAGAAACCTAGTTCCTCATCCATCACCCTGTTCTCCAACCCCAACTGTAAAACCTTATCGAAAGACAACGGCCACGTCTTCTTGTCTGGATTCAAATACTTACCGGCCACCTTAACCTGCTGGCGAAGTTCAGTTGAGCCCCTCCACAAGGTCATTGCATCAAAACCGAAGCAGAGAACTTAATCCCTGAAGTTAAAAATACAAAACGCCGCAGAGCTCCTGGGGATGCAGGATTTTTACGGCGTGTTTTTCGGTAAAAAGCAGTAATGTCAAGGTGTTCCCCCAGAACAACAACTGCGCCTACCATAACTTGTATAGAGGATTTTAACAAGAGCTCCAACACCATTGCTATGACTGTGCGAAGAGGGGTCGCAGGGGACAGCCTCGTGTGAGTGTCCCGCGAGGCTGTCCCCCTCGCCGGAAGTAGAGACACCCTATTTGAAAAAATTTGCTTGAGATCATGAGAAACTGGTCATATCATTAACCTCTATGTAGAGCAGAGATGCCCCGAACGTAAAAGGACGAAGAGTTCGTCAAAACTCTCCGCCCACTTTATATCGACGGCGTCAAAAAAGAGCCTTCCGTAACAGGCTCATAGTCTCTGACAATCTTTACAATAAGATCAACTCAAACTGAAAACATCTCCACTCTTAGAATCCTTTTCGTGGAGACAACAAGGTGTAAACATGAAATGTCCAAATTGCCAGAATATGGATTTTAATATCTACGAAGCACTAGGGTTCACATCGAAAGAAAGCCCTATAAAAGAATGTGAGTGTGGACATGTTTGGCGCTTGGTTCCTCTTGCAGGGGGCAACAAAAGGATAGACACTCTAAGGCAAGGTCACTCTTGCGGGAGACTCACGGGGGAGACCTGCCCATCAACAGGCTGCTAGCAACCGGTCGGACTATCAATGAACTGGCTGCAAAGCCGCCTGATACAGGGCGGCTTTGCAACAGGGCTCAGTAAACTCCCGAATAGACCAATTCGATCCAACGATCACTCTTGAACAGCCCATTTCCCCATTGTTCTTCAAGATCAGCCAGAGGTTTAGCGGCGATCGCTTCTGTCGTGGTAAGACCCTCGGCTTTAAGTTGTTTCAGCCGATGATAAGCGGTTTCTAGCATCTGCCGATAAGTGGTTAATTGCGCCTTGTTGCCTAAGGGTCCGTGCCCGGCAATGATCTTCGTGTTGTCATCAGCTAAGGCCAAAATCGTGTTTGTTGCTGCGATCATCCCTTTTAAGGAGCCACCGTGGTTGACATCGATAAAGGGATAGAAGCCATTGAAGAAAATGTCGCCAGCGTGGATGACATTGGCCCCTTTGAAATAGATGAAGCTGTCACCATCGGTATGAGCGTGAGGGACATGAATAGCTTGTACCCGGTCGCCATTGAGATGGAAACTGATATCTTCGGAAAAGGTCACCACGGGTAAGCCTTCAGGGGCAACGGCCGCTCTCTTGATCTGGAAGGCTTCGACAAATGAGCCTGTGCTCAATCGTTCGCGAACGTTATCGTGGGAGAAGATCAAGGTGCCGCTTTGCCCCAGGGTTTCGTTCCCACCGGTGTGGTCGCCGTGGTAGTGGGTGTTGAGCAAAAACTTCGGGATGTCACCGCCAACAGCTTTGATAGCGGCGATGATTTTATCTGTGAGTGGGGCGTACTGGTCATCAATCAGAAAGGTTCCATCAGGGCCAACAAATAGACCGATATTGCCACCTTTGCCAGCGAGCAGGTAGATCTGTTCCGTGACCGGGGTGGTGACAATCTGGACCTCTTCTGCTAGTACCGTTGTGGTGAAGGTGACGACTGTTATGGTCAGAGCTAAAAGTATTGTCGTAAGATTTTTAGTCATTTTTAAACCTCCGTATTTTTCATTCCGTGCAACTTCGAAAAAAGGGGTCAGCCTTCTCCCCAAGCTACCAGAGTTATATCTTATCATTCAATACGTTACATAAGATACCAGCGCCTCTCTTAGTAATGTGTCACGGAACTTTTTCTGTCAGACGACAATCCGCCGCACCATCAAGGCAATCGCCAGCGGCAACAGCAGGAGCGTGGCGACCAGCAGATAGAGGAGGCTGAACCAGAGATCCCCCGACCAGACGTGCAGACTGCAGCCGCGGGCCAGTGTCACCAGGTGGGTCAGCGGCAGGAACTGCGCCAGAACCTGGGCCCAATTCGGCAGGTTCTGCAAGGGAAAGAAGGTGCCGCTAAAGAGGAACATCGGCGTGATGCCGAGAAAGATAGGCAGGTTAAACATTTCGATCCCCGGCACCAGGGCGGTGCAAATCATCCCCAGCGCGGCGAACAAGAGACCGCCGAGCAACGCCAGCGGGATCAAGAGCAGCGTGCCGGGAAACGAGAAGAAACCGCAGAGCGAGATCACGCATGTCATCAGGGTTACGGCGATGACCGACTTGGTCGCCGCCCAGAGCATCTCGCCAAGGATAATTTCTTCAAGGTTGAGCGGCGTCGCCAGTAGCGCATCGAAGGTCTTTTGATAATACATGCGCACAAAACTGTTATAGGTGGTCTCAAAAAAAGCATTG
Source organism: Desulfuromonadales bacterium (assembly GCA_030145195.1). Classification (GTDB taxonomy): domain Bacteria; phylum Desulfobacterota; class Desulfuromonadia; order Desulfuromonadales; family BM103; genus JAQYVY01. The sequence goes on from JAQYVY010000013.1 coordinate 34,327, forward strand.
TACATAATCGCCACCGAAACCAGCCCCGGGGCGATAAAGGTTGTGTAGGAGATTTTTTCGCCACCGTACTCCAGCTCGCCAACCATCACCGCAAGACCGACGCCGAAGGCGAGAATATAGAGCAAGGGTTCGAGCAGCGGTGGCACGAAAGAGATCTTCCAGTTCTGCCGATAGATGGAAAAATTGCGCTGCCAGACCCTTAACGACCGGGCGCTTATCTGCGAGGGAGTGGGCCACTTCATTCGCGCAACTCCCGTCCGGTCAGATTCAGGAAGAGGTCTTCAAGACCCGCCGGGCGCAGCATGCACCCTTCGGCCCGCACCTCGCGGGTCAGCTTGAGAAAGAGTTCATCACCGTGGTCGAGATAGACCAACAGACGACTGCCAAGGTCTTCGACCCGGCACTTCTCCCGAGCCAGAAAATCACGCAGCGGCTGGTCCGGATCGGCAATCTCCAGCACCGAATGCCCCACCCTTTCCTGCACCAGCGCAGCGGGTTTGCCTTCGACCAGAATCCGGCCATGATCAACGATCACCAACCGATCGCACAGCCGCTCGGCCTCTTCCATGTAATGTGTCGTGAGTAGAATCGTTAGCCCCTGCTTTTTCAACTCGGCGAGCTTTTCCCACAACAGTTGCCGGCTCTGCGGGTCGAGCCCGGTGGTCGGCTCGTCAAGAATGAGCAGTTCGGGCTGGTTAACCAGCGCGCGGGCCAGCATTAGGCGCCGCTTCAAGCCGCCAGAGAGGACCATAATTTTATCTTTAGCGCGGTTTTGCAGAGCAAAAAAACCGAGCAACTCATCGGCTCTGCGTTCGGCCTCTGGCTTGGGAATCGCAAAGTACCGGGCGTAGCCGATCAGGTTGTCGCGCACGCTCAGGTCGGGATCAAGGGAATCCTCCTGCTGGCAGATGCCGATGCGCCGCTTGATCTCGCGCAGGCCCTTATCGATATCGAGGCCGAACACTTCCAGCAGCCCGGAGTCACGTGGCGTGTAGCCATAAAGCATGCGGATGGTCGAGGTTTTTCCGGCGCCGTTCGGACCAAGCAGGCCGAAACACTCGCCCGACTGCACATCGAAGGAGATGCCATCGACAGCGGTCAAGGTACCGTAGTTTTTACGCAGGGATTCAACCTTAAGGATAGGCATGGGGTGTCTGTCTCTCTGGGAGGTCGGGCTGTTGCTGTACTTTAGGATTTTACGCCGATGGGAGGGAGATGACAAGTTGGGAGGTGGGTGTTAAACCCCGAGATTTGCCTTTCCTGAGCCTCTTAAAAGGTTACGGCAATGCCAACCCTAGAATAGGTATTATGTCCCCCCGTTGCCCAACCATCTGCAAAGCATATCAAGCGAACCATCAACGCTGGGGTTTCTCCATGGGTTGATAGGGAATCTCTTTAAAGGAAATTTTGTAATTGGTTGGTTTTTCTCTTTGTAGCTCAATGCCACAATGGGCGCATTGTTTTTTGCTCCGGAGTCCACCGTATGCATGCCCACATTTCGGACAAGGGGTATGTTGAACCCAGTACCAAATTCTGAGATGAGCGACAATAGGGATGATAAGAGCAATTAACTGTGTGTGCTTGCCTAAAATCGTCGACGTTGACATTGAGAGGAGGAGTGCGAGCGTAGCCAGAGAGCACATGCTGACAATGAGGAGTTTTTCTCTTCGCCAAATTTCAGCGAAACCACGTTGCAGGTTTTCATCCTGTTGATGCGTCATATAACCTTCCTATGGACCAGTTAAAGTGATTGTACCATTCAAAATTTTTACGCCAAAGCCTTTGGGTACCTGATACCCGATTAGCTCTTGCCCCCTTAATTTCCTGCCACCTGGTGCGTGTTTTATTCTCTAAACGTCGCACCACAGAGCTCAAGGTGAAGCCCACCGCCTGTCAAGCCATTGCAACAATTCTACCAAGGTAGCGTCACTCAATTCATCAACAGCGCAAGCTAAAATAGCACGAACCTCTGAGATATACACCCCTTGCCCACTATTGAGAATGGCAGCATCACTCACATCGAAAACAGCTCTGACTGCTCCGGGGCAACCACCATTCCAGCGCGGACCGGGTTCAAGGGCAAAGCTGCAGTCAATTGCCGCCCCCGACCGGGGTCCCATCTCAAACTCCGAAAAGCAGCAGACGAACAGGTCTACCTCAACAACAACCGCCTCCAAAATGCCAGTGGCCTATGACGGTGCCGTACTCGAACCCTTCGACAAGATTATGCAAGACCCTGCTGAGCGCAAATTTATCGTCGTGCATCTACTCGGCACGCATATGAATTACCAGTACCGTTACCCTGATAATTTCGTTAAGTATGTCACCTCAGAAGGGGCAACTCAGTGGTTGGATCAAGCTCAGCTTGAGCTGTACAACCCTTATGATGTTCATTCCTTAAGAAATCTTGCAAAAGACCCCCTGGAAACCGGCCAACATGAGGCTGACACTGTTTTAATCTCTTATGCGGGGCACACCCACAATAGCATTCCGAACCAACGGCTTTAAACTCAGCTCAAAACGACAAAAATATCCAGAGAAACTCAACATTACATACATGTAATCTGGAGGTAAGCTTTACGTAATCTAGATCAGGTAGAGTCTGTCACCACAACAAAGACACTCTTCAAGAAAAGAACCAGCTTCCCTTGAGCACCTGTGGCCTCCTGATGTCGGTCGAGAGACCGGACAACCAATCACAGGTGCTCTTTTTTTAAATTTGTCCCCCTCCCCAGTTTGAACCGCCGATTGAAATTTACTACCAATGCAGGGCATGATTGAATATGGTGGTTCTTTAAGCACGAGTAAACTTCTTCACTGACCCCTGAGGTGATCTGTCTTGCGCATACTATTCATTGAAGATGATTCGAACATTGCCGCCTTTGTCGTCAACGGCCTGGAATCCAGCGGATATGCCGTTGATCATGTCTCCGATGGCGAGAATGGTCTGCACATGGCTTTGTCCGAGCCTTACGATTTGGCGGTCATTGATCTGATGCTACCGAAGTTGGACGGCTTCTCCGTAATTGAAAGCCTGAGGGCTAAAAAGAGCAACCTGCCCATCCTCATCCTCAGTGCAAAACGGTCGGTTGATGATCGGGTTAAGGGCCTGCAGCTTGGCAGCGACGATTATCTGACCAAGCCCTTTTCTTTCTCGGAGCTTTTAGCCAGGATCCAGGCCTTGATCCGTCGCTCCAGCGGCGTGGCGGAGCCAACCTCACTGACCGTTGGCGGCCTGACCATGCACCTTCTGACCCGAGAAATCACCCGAGACGGACAGGTGATAAACCTGCAACCTGCTGAGTTTTCCCTGCTTGAATATCTGATGCGAAGTGCTGGCAGAGTTGTGTCAAAAACCATGATCATGGAACACGTGTGGAACTACAATTTCGACCCCCAAACCAATGTGGTCGAAGTCCGGATGTGTCGGCTGCGCGACAAGGTAGACAAGGAGTTCAGCACCAAACTCATCCATACGGTTCGTGGAGTTGGTTATGTCCTCAAAGCAGAACTTTGATTTTTACAAAACCCTCTCGTTTCGGTTGACGCTCCTTTATACGGGCCTCTTTGCCGTTTCCATCGTCATTGTCTTCTACTCGATTTATGCAATGACGGTGATCGCTCTGGAGACGCACAACAACACGAATCTGCTTGAGAACGTTGAAGAGTTTGCCTTGATTCTTGAGGAGCAGGGTTTTGAATCACTGGTCGATGAAGTGTATTGGGAAGCGAAAACCGAGGGCGAGGACACGCTCTTCTTCCGCCTGTTTGACAGTAACGGCAGGGGCTTGTTAACAACCAACATATCGACATGGGGAGCGCTTGAAAGTGGCCCGGCGGTCGTGCAAAAACACCAAGCTCAGCTTGAACCGGTCTTCACCACAATAACGCCGCCGCATCGCGAATTTGAAGCCAGGGTGGTCGTTGCGTCCCTGGGAGATGGCCTGATTATTCAAATCGGGAAATCCCTGGCAGAACAAGAGGAATACCTGACAGCTTTCGGCAAAATTTTTGGCATAGTCACACCCATCATGATTATCATTGCCGCCCTGATTGGTTGGTTCATGGCCCGTAAGGCGATGGTGGGGGTCGAAGAAGTCACCCAGACGGCTTTTCGAATTGCTAAAGGAGAGTACACGCAGCACATACCGGTCAAGTCTCGCGGACTTGAAATTGAACGTCTGGCGGCGGCGTTCAACTATATGTCAGAACGGATCCATGCTTTGATTAATGGACTCCATGAAGTCACAGACAACATTGCGCATGACCTGCGCAGCCCGTTAACCAGCTTGCGCGGGACCGCCGAAATGGCTTTGATCAATGGCAAAACCATCGATGATTATCAATTTATGGCGGCAAACACCGTCGAGGAATGTGATCGACTAATAGCAATGATCAACATCATGCTTGATATTTCTGAAGCGGAAGCAGGGGCCAGTAAATTAGAGGTCGAAGAGATCGATTTGACGCAAGAGGTTAAACGGGCCTGTGACCTCTACTTGCCACTTGCGGAGGAAAAAGAGTTATCGCTAAGCCTGCAAGCACCGACAAGTTGCCAGCTCAAAGCTGACCGCAAAAAAATTCAACGTCTTATCAGTAACTTGCTGGACAACGCGCTGAAATACACGCCTGCAGGTGGCGCTGTTAACATTAGAGTGAAGCGCAACGGTTCCACACTGGAATTTGCCGTAGAAGACAACGGGGTCGGGATCGAGAAAAAAGATCTGGAGCACATTTTCCAACGATTCTTCAGGTGCGACCAAAGTCGTTCTCAGGAAGGCAGTGGCCTCGGACTCAGTCTGGCTCAGGCGATTGTCCATGCTCATGGCGGCAAGCTTCAGGTCTCCAGCACGCTCGGCTCCGGCAGCTGCTTTACGGCAACCTTCCCAATATCGGAAGGCAACGTGCTCACGCCTGAATCAATGGGCTCATTGCTGGCAGAGGGCACAATTCTTTGAGCCATTCTAGCGATGCAAAAGTCATCACCCGCGACTAGAGAGATACGCGCATGTTTTTGAAAATTTCCCGTTTGAAAAGAGAGCTAACGCTTGCTTTAATTTTAATCCTCGCCCCCACAGTGCCCGTCTGGGCTGGTTTTATACAAAAGATTAGTGCGGACATGACTGTCAAATCGGCCTATCTGGTTGCGGCAGTAGAGGATATGTGGCTAATTGATGCTGATGCCAAGGCGGGTGTCCAGGTCGGTGATCTGTTCACCGTCATCCACAAGGGTGAGCCAATTATTCATCCGGTGACCAAGGAAACAATCGGCTGGAGGGACGAAGTCAGCGGCGTCCTACGGGTGACCAAGGTCAAGTCTGGCTACTCATACACCGAAGTTGTCAGTGGCTCGGGACCGTTCAAGTTTGGCACCAAAGTCAAACGCTTCGCCAATCTCCCGGCAACCTTCTGGGATTATACAGAACAGGGGGAAGCTGTTTTTATTGATCTGCAAAAGACTCTGACAGAACTGGACTGGGTGACTTATAGTGCCGCCCAGCAAACCAGACCCGAGGTTCCCGCGGTTGAGCCCGAGAGCCCTTATGGCCTCCTGTTCATACTCACCGATCATGGCCTGGCGGTCAAAGACACCAAGCTCCAACCGATCCGCTTCTATCGTTCGCAGGAACTGACCAGAGTGCCAAGGGTTGCGACGCAGAGAACAACAGCGACACCCGCACTGTTGACGGTAATCTCAACCGTCGAGACTATTCCGCAAGCGACAGGAATAGTCGTCGCCCCGCCTCAAGGCATCACAATGCCCGGCAATAGAAGCAGCGGGTTTGCTAACGGACTATTACCCAACAGGCTACAGGCCCAACGCGGCGGCCTGATCTTCAACCAGATGAGCAACAAGGCTGGAGTTTGGCACGGACCGCGTATGCACGGCCAGCCGATCGGGGTTGACGTTGGTGATTTTGACGGCGACGGCAAGAATGATATTGCTATCTGCTTCAAAGACCGCCTGGTCGTGGCTAAGATCGAGCAAGGTCAGTTCACACCACTGGCCGACTATGCCTTCGGCGTCTACGGCGACGCCTTAAGCCTTGACGTCATGGATCTGAACAACGATGGTCGTTTGGAGTTCTATGTCTCGGTGGTGTTGATGAATTCAGTCAGGTCAGTCGTTCTTGAGCTTCAGGGCAAGAAGCTGGTTCGAGTGATAGCACAGGTGCCTTACTTTCTGCGCAAGATCCAGCTGGGGAGTGAGGGCTACGTCCTGCTCGGCCAAGAGCTCAATCCAAACTTACTGGAACATGACAAGGATCTGGCCGGTCCAATTTTCCGGGTCAGTCGGGAAGGCAACCACCTGCAAAGGGCCGGTGACGTCGTTCTGCCAAACACCTTGACCCTCTACGGTTTCGTGCCATTTGAGAGTGCAGGTCGACCATTAATCGCCAATATCAATATCAATAGCAGGCTTCAGGCACTGGAAATGGGTGGGGCTTCAATCTGGGAAAGTTTTGAACACTTCGGTGGCTCTGAAGCGTCTTTCGAACGCCCGGATGGACTCTATGAGATGGGCAGCCGCTATGCCTTCCTCAAGACTCGAATCGAGCGCGGACCGAACCAGACGGTATTGGTCCCGGTCAATGAGGGCAATCACCTGTTCGGCGCGTTTCGACAGTACAACAACAGTCACTTGCGTGCCGTTGCCTTTGACGGCTACGCCATGGTGGAACGTTGGCGAACCAAGCCGCAGGGTGGCTACCTGGCCGACTTCCGGTTGGCCGATGCTGACAATGACGGTACCGACGAAATCGTCATGCTGGTCATGTTCTCTCACGGCAGCAGGTTAAGGACCAGGGACGGCAACACGACTCTGTTGATTTATGAAATGCAATGAAAGGGCAGTGAAGAGTGATGCGTAACGGAGTGAGGGCTAAAAGCTCCAGCGGAGTCGCCCGGAGAGGAGATCGGTCGGTGCCGCGCCAAACAGGCTGTGATCACTGCCGTTGAAGTGCTGCCAGACCAGCAACAGCTCCCAGTCGTCGGCAAGCGAGATCGCGTTGCTGGCAATAGCGTAGAGAGACCCGTCATCATAGGCACTGACGGCCAGAGTCTGCCGACTGAGCGCAGTGACATCAAACCCCAACTCGGCGTAGCCGGTCCAACGGGTGAAACTGAGGGTCTTTGCCGTGAGTGCTCGGTTCAGATACAGCAGTGAACTGACCGGCTCAACCGGGCTGTCAATATAGAGTAGAGCCGTCCTCCCGGCCAAGTTGCGCCGACCACCAAAGCTGTAATCGAGATCAAGCGTGGCAACAGTCACCCGCCGTTGTTCTTCGCCCTGCCACCAGCTCTGGTCCGGATCAAATCTGCTGACTTCTCCACGCAGGCCGGCACCGAGAACACTGCCAGCAAACCCCAAACCCAGCACCCGGTTCACATTATTTTTCCCGGCCAACAGCTGAATATCATAACCGCCCGCATTGAACTGATAGCGCCCGGCCAAGCTGGTCGCATCCCAATTATCTCCGAACGCCCAGACCATTTCTGCCCGCGAAGCAAAACCGAGGTCACGACCGAACAGTAGCGCATCAGTTCCTGGGCGCTCTTCGTAATCGAAATCAAACATTGAGTAAGAGTTAAACAAATCGTTCGGATTCCACAACACCGCCATGCCCCAACCGATGCGGTGGCGACCGAAGCGGAGCTGATTATCGCCAGGTTGCCAGTCAAGGTAAAGTCGGTCCAGGCTGCTGTTGCCAACAACGTCACCATGCTCCGACCAGTTTTTGGAAAGATCCCAATAACCCGGATCAGAGGAAATCACCTTGTCGAACGCTGGGAAATCAAGATTGTCGCCGGAAATGACCCGGTTGCGCATCCCCGCAGCCAGTGCCAATTCAGGCATCGGCCGATACTCCAGGTTGAACCGCTGCTGAAGCAGATGATTGACCTTTTCACCGCCTGCCTCCGGGAGGTTCACCTCCATCAGGTATTTCACGTAGCCACCGAAAGAGAGTGGACTCTCCGGTGCGACCCCTGGAACCTGGGCCTGTCCCACAAAAGCTGGCAGACAGGCACAGACCAGCAGGAGAAAAAGTCGCAAGCCATTCACTGCACCCTATCCTCCTTGATTATACCGTCCTCAAAGACGATCACCCGCCGGGCCCGTTCGATCACTCGCGGATCATGGGTTGAGAAGATAAAGGTCACCCCTTCCTTCTCGTTGAGTTGCTGCATGATGTCGAGCAGATCGCGCGTGGTGACGGCATCCAGGTTTGCGGTCGGTTCGTCAGCCAGCACAAACTTCGGCTTGGGCGCCAGCGCTCTGGCAACAGCCACTCGCTGCTGCTGCCCCCCTGAAAGCTTGCCGGGCACACAGTTCAGACGATCGCCGAGGCCTACGTCGTTAAGCAGTTGTAGCGATCGGGTCGCACACTCCACATGGCTACGCCCTTGAAGCTGCATAACAAATTCAACATTCTCCTTTGCAGTGAGCACCGGCAGCAAGCTGAAGTCCTGAAAGATAAAGCCGATGTTGTCGCGGCGGAAGCTGATCAACTCCTTATCACCCAAGGCCGTAATATCAGAATCGTCAATCCGCACCGTGCCCGAACTCGGGCGGTCGATCCCGCCGAGCATATTCAACAGCGTGGTCTTGCCGGAACCAGACGGCCCCATCACCGCGACAAACTCGCCCGGCTTGACCTCAAGCGACACATTATTGACCGCAGTAATCGGGAAATCGGTGTCAGGATTATAAATTCTGGTCAACTGATCAACGACGATACTCATCTCAATGTCTCTCCGTAAGGGCCTCAACCGGGCTTTTCTTGAGAATCTGCCGAGCCGGATAGAACGCGGCCAACAAGCTGGTGACCAGCACCAGGGCGAACATCGACAGGTAATACGAACCCGGTACCTCAGGGTAAAGCACCGTATCGACGCCGTAGACCCCCAAGCCCTCGGCCATGGCACCAAAGGGCAGACCGACCCGACCGAGCAGCGCCAAAACCAACCAACTGACCGCCATCCCCAACAAACCGCCAGATCCGCCGAGGAAGAGCGCTTCGATGATGATCAGAGTCAGCACCTTGGCCTTGGTCATGCCGGTGGCCATCAACACCCCGAATTCGCGAGTGCGCTCGAACACCGACATCAGCATGATGTTGACGATACCAAAACCAAGGGCCGCCATGAACACCGCCGCCAGGATACTGTTGGTTTGATCCACGCTTGCGGTCATGGCGGCTAAAATCGGTTGCACCTCACCCCAGTCCCGCACCGTGGCCTGAGCTCCGACCAGGGCGACGAGCGCGGTTTTGACTTGGTCCGATAAAGCGTCAGATTCAAGGCGAACCGCCAGCTCGTGGGCCTGGTCAAGTCCGGTCAATCCGGCCAGGTCACTGCGTCGAACATAAACGTTGGCGTCATCAAACCCGCTCAGAGGGGTCTTGAAAAAACCACAGACCCGAAACGCCGCGCCGGTCACCTCACCGCCAGCATCGGTGAAAGTCAACACCACTTTCGAGCCGATCCGCAGGTTAAGCCGTTCGGCATTACGTCGACTGACCATGATCGGGTTACGTCCGTCCGCTGGCAGCAAACCGCCTTCGGCCAAACTCTCTGCCAACGCCGTCACCGCAACTTCTTGCTCAAGATCGATGCCGTTGATGCGCACGCCCCGGGTGCTGGCCGCCGAAGCCAGCATACCGTCGACCAGTTGCCGTACGGTCACCGCCGCAACCCCGGGCTGTTGTCGAATCTGTGTCGCTAAGCCATCAGCCTCTGGCAACCAGGCCGCAAGTTCCTCACCGACAATGAATTTAGGATTATGCAACTGCAAATGCGAAGTCTGATACTTGATCGCGTTCTCAATCATGCTGTTGGTCATGGCGATCACGAAGCCGCTCATCAGCACCGCGCCAAGCAAACCAAACACCATGGCCGCCACCATGATGCTGCTGCGCAAACGGTTGCGCCAGACATTGCGCCAGGCCAGTCGCAGCAACATCACAGCCCCCCCCGCAACGACTGCATAACCCGCATCCGCCCGATCCGAATCAACGGATAAAACGAACAGAGCGCAAGAATGCCGAGAATCGCCAGCATGTGAACACCGAACAGTTTCGGCTCCAGAGAAAACGGAATCACCGGCTCCCAGCCCATTTCAACCATCATCATCGCCAAGTCACCCGACAAAGGGATGGGATGATAATAAAACCACCCCAGCACCGGCAAGGTAACCAGCAGGCCCAGAGCCATCCCCGTTACAGCAATCAGCAAGGATTCCAGCAATAGCAAACCTTGCAATTTGCGCCGGGGCATTCCGGTCGCTAACATGACGGCGAACTCTCGCTGCCGTTCAAGTGTCATCATCACAATCGTGGCAAAGAGGCCGAAACCGACGATGCCATACAGAACAAAGACCAAGAACTGGCCACTGACGCGATCCATGTCAATCTGTTGCGACAACTCCGGTGAGATATCGGCCCAGTTACGGACCCTGACCTTTGGTCCCATCGTTTCGCGGGCCGATTTTTCCAGGGCATCGATGTGGAAGACATCGTCACCATGCAACACCCAGGCAGTGACCTGCTCGCCGCAGACGAAGAAATCCTGAGCTGTCTGTAAAGGCAGGTAGACGATCCGGCCGTCGAGTTGCTTGATCGGGAAATTAACCACCCCGGCCACAGTGAAGATCCCAGCGGCCGTGTTACCGTGATAGCCTTGGCCGTAAAGTGTCAGTTGATCGCCCGGCTTCAAACCGAAATAAGTCGCCAGATGGCCACCGACCAGGACCGCCTGCTCATCGTCGGCGTTGAAATAGCGGCCAAGCTTGACCCTTTCCGCCAGGCCGGAGTAGGCATTCTCCGGTTGCGGCGCCACCCCCATGACCACCACTCCCTTCGACTTGTCATTGAAGGCACCAAGCGCCATCGATTCGATGCGCGGCACCATCTGGCTGACCCCTTCGATTCGAGCTATGCGTGCCGCAAAGGCAGCATCAGCGGGCAACAACTTGTCGATCGAACTGTGTTCAGCGAAGTCGGGATGTTGGAGTTGCAGGTAACCGGAGTAAAAACGGGTGGCATTGTCGAGGTTGTTGCTGTAGGAGCCTTCCTGCATCGAACGCATGAACAGGCAGAGCAGCATGGCGAGGGCGATGGCCACTGAGGTAATCAAGGTGCGGCGCTTTTGTCGCCAGATGTTGCGCCAGGCCATTTTTGCCATAAAGACCGGGGTCATTGCCGCAACTCTTTCATCTGGCTTTGGGAGAAAAAGCTCTCGGCGATGAGGAAATCAAAAGCGGCCGTGTGATAGGTCATAGCCGTTTTCTGCTCCGGCTTGTCCGCTGGCTGCATTTCCAGCCGAGTCGGAATCAGACGGTCACCCAGCAGTTTAACCTCGTAGGTGCTCATTGTATTAATCAGGTCATCAAACTCATCGTAATACTCGACCTGGCGCAAGTTGTACTCACGGCGGCTGACCCACAGCTGCAGCTTGCCCCACACCACCGGCGCTTCCGGTTTCGGGGTGGCAGCAACCACCCAGCAGGAGACACCATCAAACTCTTCCTCGCGCAACAGCTCATGGGTGTAATCAACCACGATGGAAGACTGATTGATCAGGTCGTCATTGGTAAAATCAGAACCCATCCACGACTGCCCGAGCATCGACGGTGCCACCTTGATAACCCGCTCAATGCTCGGGATCCAGTTCCACATTTCATTGCCGCGCTTCAAAGAGCTGCTGCCTTTGTCGCGAGCAGGAGCCGTAACCAGCACCAGAGAGAAGTCGGTGCCCTTGGTCCAGGCCTTCATGCTCATAGTGCGAGTCCAGTCAGGGCGTAGAATCTCCATGGTCGCTTCGGTGTAACTCGACTCGCCACGCATCTTCAGGTCAGCTTTGCGGACAATCTCTGCGGCGGTTTCCGCCCAGGCGGAGGACACCAGTAGCAATAAGATCAGGCTTTTTGCGATCAGGATTTTCATCAGGGTTCCTCGCAGACCGTTTGCTTTTGAGCAATTATACCTAAATCAATTGGGTTTGCGGTGGAGGATAGCAAGAAAGGGCTTAGTCTGGACTTGGGGTAGAAAAACCAGGGTTCCGACAAACAATAAATGTGTCTTCATCTGACAGGTCATGCACGCTTCAGGTTAAAGCTCTGGCACCAGAAACAACCATGGCATGGTTACCCAGAAAAACACCCTATGGGGAGCGTAAGTTTCGTGACGCAAGCATTGACAGAGATCAACCCTCGGGGGCCATTGAGGAGCATTAGAACTAGAGCAACTGGAACAAAAATTGACCTTCAAAACCCTTAATATAGCAAAGAGCAGTTTCTAATTTGAAGAAACTGGGATTGCGTGCCCGGGCCCCAGATTGTAATCAACAATCATTACAGTACCAGCCTCGGTTCCATCTGTTTTCCAGAGTTCATAGCCGTTCGTATCATTGTTCACAAAGAAGAAGATTTCAGAATTGTAGAGTGTGAAACCGGTGGGGGCACCGGAGCCCCCGGTAAAGACATCCTTTACCATAGCGGTACCCGACTCGGTACCATCCGTTTTCCAAAGCTCAAATCCGTTGGTTCCATCATTAGCGCGGAACAGGATCATGTTGCTCCAAACCGTCATTTCACCCGGCTGGGATTGATTGGTGAGCCCAGGGTTAATATCCTTGACCTCCTCGGTGATCGTGCCATTAGTTCGCCATAACTCATAGTAACCGCTTCCATCCAGGCTGCTATCTCCAGAGAAATAGATATAGCCGTTCAGGTAAGTGTATTGATGTTGGTCACCAAAATCCTGTTGATCTATATCAGCTATTTTATCCAAAACTCCATATTTATCGATTCTGTAGATACTATAAAGGCTGCCGGTATTGTCCCAAGCATTGAAAAACATACCGTCTGGGGTGACAGTGAACCAATCAGGTGCCGAACTCCCACCAACCCAGAGGTCGTGAGCGAGAACAGTACCATCCTCGGTGCCATCGCTCTGCCACAGTTCATCACCATAGATTCCGTCATTGGCAGTAAAATAGAGGAGGTTATTGAAAGAAGTAATACCGTAAACACCACTACTATCACCACCAAGCCTAATGTTTTTCACCATTGCGGTGCCGGCTAAGGTGCCGTCGCTTTTCCAGAGTTCTCGACCGTTATAGAGGGAAGTATCACTGGCTGAAAAATAGACTTCGTTATTGTAGCAGACCAAATCTCTCGGATACGAGCCGGCCGAATCAGCAATATCCATGACCATTACAGTTCCTGCTGCGGAACCATCAGTCCTCCAGAGCTCAACATCGTTGATGCCGTCATCAGCGCTAAAAAAGAGAATCCCGCGACACTCCGTGTAATTATCCGGGTTAGAATCAGAGGTTCCGTATCTGATGTCCTTGACTAAGCTCGTTCCCGCTTCTGTGCCATCACTTTTCCAGAGTTCCTTCCCTGCTGCTGAAGTTCTTGCGGTGAAATACATTGCGTTGTTGAAGACAGTAAAACGACTTGGGGCTGAGCTGTCTGGACCCAATTCGATATCTTTCACCAGAACCGTTCCGACTTCTGTTCCGTCACTGCTGACTAACTCAAAGCCATGCGAACCATCAGTCATAGAAAACAACATCACATCTTCCAGCACATTTTCAGAGGTGCTGCTACTGCCACTGCTGCCGCCACCACCACAAGCGGACAGACACAACACGAAAAAGCAAGGAATCAAAATGAGTGTAAAACACCACGGAGACTTTTGCATAAGATCCTCCCGTAACAATTATCTTGCAGAATTATAATTTAGAATCAACGAAAGGCAAGCAATGGCAGGTTCGCAAGAAGCTTAACCAGAGGGCACAAAAGGCTCCCCTCTCAATTGGCAGGAACGAAGGTGGTTAAGACTGGTCGTGATTCCCCCGTTAGTCGTTAAGACCATAAGTTACCGCTTCGGACAGATCCGACCTGATAAGGGCCAATATGGTGACTTTGCTAGGTTCCATTCGAAAAAAGGCGAGAAAATATCTGAGAAGATATATGTAAGCCTCCATAACAAAAATGACGTTAAATATATAAGAGTTGTCAGCAAGCCACTTAAAGAGAAAATTCTTTATGATTGTGGTAGAAACCTTGAGAACATCTGCATAGTTAAACAGAGAATAAATGTGTCAACAGCACGCTAGTGGAACGCAAAATCTGGTGTGTCAGCACCGAGGTGAACAGGACAGTGTTAAGAGGTTATCAACTTAGGAAAGAGTGATTAAATATCCATGTTATCTGCAAAGAAAACGTCCAAAGCCCTCCAGCAGGCCGGTATAAAAGTTGTTAATTACGAGGAGTCAAAAGACCCGAAGTTTATGGATGGCGAGGTCGCCCTTGAAAACTCACTCAATGTTCAGTTGGGTTTTGATTATGCTTGCCTCTGCCTCGTCAAAGAGGATGGTATCGACTATCTTTTAGAAGTGGAGGAAGTCCATAATGGGGCCGACGTTGCAACCCAGATTGCAAGGTTCCTTCAAACATGGCAACCGTAGAAGATTTCACAGCATGATTATGAACGTATGCGAGTTTAACTTCCTAAGTCTCCCGGCCCTGGATCATGAAGCCATGTGTGTCAGTTGCACGCCTCTGGAACAAGAAATTGAGTGTGTCAAGACCGCGATTTCGAGACGCGTGCAACTATGAGTTCACAGTAGATAATCACACTTGATTGATACCAGATAATATTAGATAATAATATATCTGCAATCTTGGAGGTATATTATGCCCAAAAATACAAGCGTAACCCTCGGGCCTCATTTTGAGGAATTCATTAGCCAACAGGTTGCCACCGGCCACTATGGCTCAGCAAGTGAAGCAGTTCGCGCTGGCCTTCGTCTGTTAGAGGAAAGAGAAACCAAGCTTCGTTGCCTTCGCAAGGCTCTTGAAGAAGGTGAAAACAGTGGGGCAGCTGATTACTCTCTCGACGGTTTGATTCGTGAACTTGATGCCGAAGACCTAAAGTAATGCCAAATTTCTACCTTACGGAAAAAGCCAAAAGCGACTTAAAGAACATTGCTCGATTTACTCAAAAGCGCTGGGGGAAAGAGCAACGAAATCTTTATCTGAAATCAATGGATGAGTGTTTTCAACAACTTAGCATCAACCCAGCGATGGGCAGGGCTTGCAGTGAGGTCAAGTCTGGATTTCATAAGTTCCCAACTGGCAGTCATGTTATTTATTTTCGGAGCAAGAATGAGAAGCAAATAGAGATCGTACGTATCCTCCATGAGAGTATGGATGTTGAGCTACAGCTTTCAAGCGAAGTGGGAAGTTCAAACTGATCTGTCTCGTATTCCACGCTCTTGACACACCATAGAATTACTGATTTAAAATTCCATTTCCGACACTGAAATTGTTCTGTTCACCTTGGTGCTTAGGGCAATTTAAGTTGGATGCCTTACCCGTAGTTCCCGCAGCAATTCCCTGGATTACCTTAGATAATGCGAGACTCTTTTCTTTTCCGGTGGGGGGAGATATCGATTTCTTTAAACCACGCTTGGCTTAAGCCATGCTTTTCTATTCTTCACCGCAAACTCAGCGGACAATTCCTGAATACCCTGCCGCTGACACACCCGCCCTCATGATACGGAGACAGAGAGAGACCAGTTAAGAGATGGCCCCAGCTTATCAACTTCGCTAAGTACGACTTCTGCTGCTTGAATTAAATCAATAACCAGCCGTTCATTGATTTCGAGGAAGCCTTCATACTCCCCTCGATTTCGTAAGTTATGGCAGTGTGCCAGAACTCGCCAGACTTCAGGATTTACCCCCAACGTGTGGGGTAAACACTGGAAAACTATGTAGCGGTTATCTGAACGATAACCCTTCCAGCGTAAAGCGGCTAAAGCAAGTGCGTGAGCAGCATTTGTCGTTCCCTTATTGGGAGTTTGCAAGAAGAAAAACAAGAAGCTAGGTTTTCATCATATTCAACGGACTTGGGCAAGGTTGGCCTGAGAGAAAGGATTTTATCATGGGAGATTTGGCTATGCCAGGGTGAGTACAGTAGGTCAAAAGCTCGATGTTACGTTGGACCGATTATCCGATTGCGACCGAATCTTCAAGGAGAAGGCCTCTGCGGGGACAACAGAGAAGCGCCTAACTCTTCATCAGAAAGTGAAGCCGCTGCTAAAACTGTGGCCAATCAATTCCCAGCGAAGCCTGTTATCGCCAGATGCGCTGGCATGATTTCTCCCGCTGGCGAGACATAACGGACCTCACAACAAAGCTCGAAACCGATTTTCTGTTGCACCACCTGTCGAATATGCGCAATCAGCGCCAACACGTCCTGTGAGGTTGCGCCGTTACGATTGACGATAAAGTTGGCGTGCTGTTGTGAGACTTCAGCAGCTCCGATGCGGGCACCTTTGAGGCCCGCCTCTTCGATGATTTTACCGGGGGGGCCAACGCTGGCGTGCATTTCGCTGCTACTGAGAAAAACGGATCCACAGTTGGGTTGTTTGCGGGGGAACTTGCGCCGCCGTTCACGTAAATCTTCGAGCATCTGCTGACGAATCAGCTTCGTCTCACCGCGTTCACACTCCAGTTCGGCTTTAACCACCACCGCACCGGTGCCCTGCAAAGCACTCTGCCGATAGGAGAAAGCACAGGCCTCACGGCTGAGCTCCACCAGATCTCCTTCACGATTGACCACCCAGACCCGGCGCACATTGTCGCCGATGCCCTTGCGCTGACTGCCGCCGTTCATCAACACCAACCCACCCAGGGTCCCAGGGATGCCGATCGTATGTTCCAGCCCGGCCAGCCCGGCCAGCATCGCCTTGCGCGCCAGACCCGGAACCCAGGCGCCAGCCTCGACGGTGATCCGGTTATCGCTGATGTCAATGCGCGACAGATTGTGCCCCAGCTTAAGGACGATGCCGCGCAGGCCGGAATCGTCAAACAACAGGTTGGTGCCCTGGCCAATCACCAACAGCGGAATCTCGTGGCGACGGGCGAAAGAAACTACCACCGCCACCTGGTCAATGTTCTCCGGCTCGACCAGCAGATCAGCCGGACCGCCGATCTGCCAGCTGGAGTGATCCGCGAGCGGGGCATCAAACGCGCACGCACCAACACCAAGAGCAAGCAGCGGCTCAAGTTGGGCACGAGATAAATTATTGTGAACAGCTTTTGACATAAAGCTCACAGAAATAATGTGTCAGGGGGGCTTTTTCAACCTACTTCAAAATACAGAAGACCTCTGACCCAGGAAAGAAAAAACCGGTCAGACATCTCAGCTTTCATCTCCGCGAAGATGGCTTACGTCGAACCGACGGTTTTGCCACCGACTCCTGTCGCGCCGCGACAAACACCACGTGCCGCAAGCCACCCCGCCCCGGCCGTTCATGTTTGACAGAAAAGCCCGCAGCGCAGAGCCGTTTATCAAAGCCTTCATCGTAGTTCTCACCCCAGATCGAAAACACCCCACCGGGTTTCAGCGCAGCGTGGGCATTTTCAATCGCCCGGCTGCCATAAAGTGGATCCTTGCGTGCATCGGTACGAAAATGTGGCCCCTTGTAGAGGTCAAAAACGATCGCATCGAAGTGCTCAGCGGCAGGGGCCTTGGCAGCCCGACGAACCCGCTCGGCGACATCGACAATCTCAACCGTGACGCGCGGGTCGCTGGCCGCGCCAGCAGTCAAATCAGCCAACGGGCCACGACACCACTCAAGCACCACCGGGTTGAGCTCAGCCACCACCACCTCGGCGGTTGCCGGCAGTGAATCGAGCACCGCCCGTAGCGTACAGCCCATCCCCAGACCGCCAACCAGAACCCGTGGCGCAGGATGGTTCTGCAGATGCTTGCAACCCAGTTGACCGAGCACCACTTCAGAGCGGTTGGCCATGCTGTTCATCAGCACCAGGCCACCGACAGTGATCAGAAAATCACGTTCATCGCGCTGACGCAGTTCGAGCACACCTTCGTCGGTGTCGATACTTTCAATCGTCTTCCAGGGTTTGGCCATACGTGACATCCATATGAATGGTGCGTAACAAAAAAACGAACTAAAACCAAGCAAAGCCTTAGGGATTTAACGCAAAGGCGCTAAGAAAAGCCAAGAAAGACGCAAAGGGTGACTATCCTCGCTTTTGGGAGCGGTTTTCTTTGCGGGCTTTCTCTACCTCTTTGCGTCTTTGCGATATTTTTTTTGCTTTTACAACAAGAGAGGGGACAGGCACCTGCGGAGCCAGTCCCCTCTCATTACTCTGCAGTTAAAAATGGGGCCGCCCGCAGGGGACCGCCCCAATCTCAGCTACTTTGCCTGCTTCAGGTACCGGTAATAATCCGAGTCAGTGGAAATCACCAGTCGACCGTTTTTCTGGATCGACTTTTTGTAGGATTCCAGCGTCCGCAGGAAGGTATAGAAATCCTTGTCCTTGTTGTAAGCGTTTGCATAAATTGATGCCGCTTCGGCATCAGCTCCACCGCGCACCTCAAGCACTTTGCGGTAGGCCTCCGAGCTGATTTCTTTCAGCTCACGCTCCATCTGACCGAGAATGTCAGCCTTCTCGCCCTCACCCTCGGAGCGATACTGGGCGGCAACTTTCTTCCGCTCGTTGATCATGCGCTCGTAGACCCGGGTACGGACCTGCTCGACATAGTTGATCCGTTTGATCTGCACGTCGAGCAGCTCGATACCGTAATCGGGGGTATTGGCGCGCGCTTTTTCGAGGATTCCGGCCATGATCTCTTCACGACCGACCAGGGTTTCCTTGGCGACAACCACGCCTTCAACTTCGAAGCGCTCTTCACCCCCACCTTGTGCCTGATAATCACTACCACGCACCAGTTCCACCAACAGACGACCGGAGACTGCGTCACGCACCACCGAGTCGATAATATCGTCAAGGCGGCTCATTGCACCATTCTCGGTGGCAACCGTGGTGTAAAAGAGGAGAGGCTCTTTGATGCGCCAGCGCGCCGTGGTGTCAATCCAAATGAACCTTTTGTCCTTGGTTGGAATCTGGTTCGGGTCACCATCCCATTTCAGGATGCGTTTCTCGAAACGAGTGACTTTCTGGACAAAAGGCAACTTGAAATGCAGCCCCGGCACAGAGACATCACCCACCGGCTTGCCGAACTGAGTCACGATAGCCTGCTCCGCTTCGTTCACCACGTAGAGGCCATCCATGCCAACTAAGACTAATGCGACTATGAGTACAATAATAACAGGTGCTTTCATTATTTAGCCCCTCCTTGCAACGACTTGCGCAGGGGAAGCAGCGGTAACGCCCCACCATTTTTATCGTCCATAATGTAGATCTCATCCAAACGGGGCAGAACCTCTTCAAGCGTCTCCAGATAAATGCGACTCCGGGTCACTGACGGGGCCTTGCGATATTCGGTGAGCAGGGCTAAAAAGCGGTTGGTCTCACCACGGGCTTTGTTGACTCGTTCGACCGCATAACCTTCGGCTTCTTGCAAGACCTTCTTCGCCTCGCCGCGAGCACGCGGCACCTCACGATTGTACTGCTCTCGGGCCTGGAAGATCAGGCTCTCCCGCTGCTGCTCAGACTCGTTGACCTCATTGTAGGCCGCCTTGACTGGATCTGGCGGGGTCACGTCCTGAAACTTGACCGTAACAATGCGCACCCCGATGTCATACTGGTTAAGCGTCGACTGCAAATCCAGCTCAATCTCGTTGGCCAGATTGGCACGCTCGGTGGTCAGGACCTCGGTCACGTTAGCATTGCCGATGGCCTTACGCACCATCGCTTCAGCGATGTCACGAATGGTACCGACCGGATCCTTGATGCGGAAGATGAACTTGAAGGGGTCGGAGACCTGAAACTGCACGATCCACTCAACATCACTGACATTGAGGTCGCCAGTCAGAGTCAACGATTCCTCTTCCAGGCCTTTCTTGCTATAGGTCGTGCGCACATTAGGCTTAACGGTCCGGAAACCGAATTCCTCTTTGAGCACGCGCCCGGTCGGCACCAGGTAAACCCGGTCAATGCCGAGGGGCATCTTGAAATTCAGGCCCGGGTCGGCAAAGCCGAGAAATTTACCGAAACGCAAGACCACTCCGGTCTCTTCAGTATCGACCTCATACATACTGCTATAGGCACCGATCACCAACAGGACAACCACGATCAGAAGTGGCAATATCCCCTTCTGCGCTGAAAATTTCTTTTTGAAATGGTCGGCTATTTCAACGACCTTTCGTTCCAAGTCCTCGCTAGAGGGCCCTTTGCCCCAATCCTGCATAAATCCTCCTCAACGAACAGTAAAGGCCAGAAATGGCCAGAAATTTAACTCTCAACCCATACTTATAACAGCTTTACCGACAAGAACAAACACATCACTACATCGAAAACGGACTAAAGCCAAAAACACCGGGCAGCCACGAAGGCTCGAAGACACCGAGAATTTCCTGATTATACTGGAACATCAACACTATTAAGCTCAAAAGGACAACCTTTTTGTCCAGCGAACAGCCATCTTTGAGTCTTTGTGACTTCGTGGCGAGCACAACTAAGTCTCAGGCCTGTGATAACAGGGCCTGATAGAGCGCTCAGAGCGGGCAGCTCTTTTCACAAGGAATCTTCACCTGGCAGAGACCGCAAGGGGTCGCTTCGGTACCATAGGTTCGCTGAGCATAAGGCGCCGACACTTCACGGATATAGGCGAGGCATTTGTCCTTATCGTGTCCCGCCTCATTGATAGCCTCGGCCGGACAGCGTTTGATGCACATGCCACAGGTGCCCTTGGCAAACCACAGGCACCAATCCTGGTAACCGGAGTAGGCTGCAGCCGTTGCCGGCAGATCAATCCGCGCGACCACCGAGCCAATCCGGACCGCCTTGCCCCGCACTGTGATCAAGCCATCGCTCAGACCAAAGGTGCCAAGACCGGCAATGTGAGCGGTGTGGCGCTCGGACCAGTTGGAAGCGATACCGAACTGCCCTGAGTGTTGATAAGCGAAAGCTGGCAACCGCTCCGGAGCGACCGCCGGATAACCAGCAGCCGTCAAACTGGCAGCCAGCTGCAAGCGTAGCGCGCAGTTGAATTTTTCACCAAAATCTCGCGAACGAGCCCAACGCTCAGCGGGCATGTTCGTCTCACGGCTCTGGTCGGCACAGGTCTCTGCGGTCTGTGGCAGCACCCAACAGATCACGCTCAGTTCAGCAGCAGGCACAGGCTCTGCTGGAAATGCCAGCTGAAAAGCTTGCTCCGGAGACCAGTAGAAGGGCGACAGGTCCTCACAGTATTTTTTAAAAAGCGGATGGGTCGCACGAGCGAAACCGACCAAGGGTTGTCCCCAAGCCTTTTCACCCGTGCCGTTATTCAGAGTGTTCTGTGGGCTGGTCGCCCAGAATTCGTGAATCAGCTTTTCCACCCAGGCCGCTGAACCGGTCTTAGTGCTCCCGTTCTCCACTTTAACCTCCCCTCACTCCTCACTACCGACTGCATTCACCCCAGCCAGATATCCGGTCGACCAGCATTCCTGCAGATTGAAGCCACCGGTCGGGCCATCAAGATCAATCATTTCTCCGGCAAAGAAGAGGTTGGAAAGCTTTTTGGAGCGCATGGTGCGCATATCGATATCCTTGATCGACACCCCGCCTGCGGTAATAATTGCCCGCGAGAAGCCTTCGCAGCCTTTAACTTGAAGCTCCAGGCTTTTGAAGAGTTCCAGCAAGCGCTGGCGCTCCACCTTGGTCACCGAATGGCATTTTTTCTTCGGATCGATCCCAACTAACCGCAAAAAGACCGGGATCATGTCCCTTGGCAGCAAACCACCCAGCGAATAGGCGAAATCCTGATTGCTATGTTCGGCCAACTCACGCTGCAAACGTTTATCAAACAACTCAACAGAAACAGCGGGTTTAAGGTCGAGCAACAAGGAGACCTTGCCCTGTTTCAGCGCGTCGCGAATCCGGCTGCTCATATCAAGGATGATTGGGCCACCGATACCGGAACGGGTAAAGAACGCCTCGCCGAAGCGCTCATCAACTTTTTTGCCATCGACACAGAGTGCGACATTCACATTCTTCAGGTTGAAGCGGCTGACCTCACTGGTCCACACATCACTCAGCTTGACCGCGACCAACGCAGGAACCGGCTTGACCAGACGATGTCCGCTTTCGGTCGCCCACGCGTAACCGTCACCGGTGCAGCCGGTCTCAGGATAGGAAAGACCTCCGGTCGCCAGCACGATATTGTCAGCCTCGAACGTGCCGCGGGTGGTCTCGACCGCTGTAATTTTGCCTTCGGCGACAACCAGCTTTTTCACCTCACACGAGGAGTGGACGGCAACCCCTGCGGCTTCAACAAAAGCGATCAGCGCCTGCTGCACATCTTTGGCCTCACCACCGTCAGGGAAAATGCGTCCGCCTCGTTCAAGCTTGAGCGGCACCCCCTGCTCGGCAAAGAAATCGAGCGTATCCTTAACCCCAAAAGCATACAGCGCTGTCAGCAAGGCCTTACCGTTGCGGCCGAAGGGTTCAACAAACTTGCGGGGGTCTTCTTCATCGTGGGTGACGTTGCAACGACCTTTGCCGGTGATCAGAACCTTGGCACCGCAGTGCGAATTCTTTTCCAACAGCGCCACCTGCGCACCCTGGCGGGCAGCGAAACCAGCAGCGAACATCCCGGCCGGACCGCCGCCAACAACTATGACATCATATTTTTGCATCAGACCTCTTTTTTCTGTTTAAATCGGAAGAGCCCGCGTTTCAATCTTGTCAGAATATCAGGTTTACCGTTGCGGCGGGCAAATTATGCCTCGTCATGACGAAATTAAGCGCCTTAAGTCATGACAGATGCTTTAAAGATGCCTATAATGATAGCTTTAAATCGATAAATCAGCCACAAAGGCACGAAGTCACAGAGAGGAAAACCTTAAGGTCATGACTTGCGGGGGGTTTTCTCTGTGTCTTTGTGGCAAAAGATTTGTTATAGCTTTAAACCCCTTTTGGAAGAGGAAGACCATGACTGACGAAAATTTCGACCAGGACGAAACCCTAGAGGACGAAGACTTTGCCGCCATGTTTGAAAAGAGCATCGTTGGTGGCGCCCGACTCGAACCGGGACAGAAGATTGAGGCCAAAGTGTTGCAACTCGGCAACGAATGGATCTTTCTCGATGTCGGCCAGAAGGGCGAGGGAATTCTCGATGTCAAGGA
This sequence comes from Desulfuromonadales bacterium, assembly GCA_030145195.1. Taxonomy (GTDB): domain Bacteria; phylum Desulfobacterota; class Desulfuromonadia; order Desulfuromonadales; family BM103; genus JAQYVY01. The sequence continues at coordinate 57,445 of JAQYVY010000013.1, forward strand.
GCTGCTCGATGAGGACGGCAACCTGACCGTCGCCGTTGGTGACAAGGTCAGCGCCTACTTCATGTCAAGCCAGGGCGGTGAAATGCGCTTTACCATGCGCCTCGGCGGTGGTTCATCAGGAACCGCCCAACTTGAAGAGGCCTGGCGTAGCAGCATCCCGGTCGAGGGTCGCGTTGAAAAAGAGATCAAGGGCGGCTACGAAATCAAACTGCCCGGCAATGTCCGCGCTTTCTGCCCTTTCTCGCAACTCGGTCTGCGCCGTCTGGAGAACGCTGAAGAAGTCGTTGACCAAACCTATTCCTTCCGGATTACCAAGTTCGAGGAACAGGGCCGCAACATCGTCGTTTCGCACCGGGTCATTCTGGAGGAAGAGCGCCAACAGCAGCGCGAAGAACTGATGAAAACTTTGAAAGTGGGGATGGTGGTCAAGGGCTTTGTGACCAACATTCGCGACTTCGGGGCCTTCATCGACATCGGTGGGCTCGAAGGACTCTTGCCGATTTCCGAGATTTCCTACGGCCGCGTAGAAAACATCGAAGAAGTTTTGCAGGTGGGCCAGGAGCTCGAAGTCGCCATCAAGAGCTGCGACTGGGAAAAAGAGCGCTTCGCTTTCAGCCTGCGCGACACCCTGGCTGACCCATGGGGCAAGGTCGGCACGATTTTCAAAGTTGGCGCAAGCTACCCTGGCAAGGTCTCGCGGCTGGCTCAATTTGGCGCCTTTGTCACCCTCGAAGAGGGGATTGATGGCCTGATGCACATTTCGAAGATTGCTGGCGAAAAGCGCATCAAGCATCCCAAAGATGTCTTAAGCGTGGGCCAGGAACTGTCGGTCACGATCGAAAAGATCGACGCTGCAGAGCGCCGAATCTCGCTGGTTCCAGTCAGGGATCAGTCAGAAGAATCACTGGAGACCTCCTACGAAGAGAAGGTCTCTGGCGGCATGGGCTCTTTTGCCGACCTGTTCAAAAAAGCTCAAGAGAAGAAATAACGGAGCTACAATAAAAACAAAGGTTAGCCACTAAGTCACAAAGACACGGGAACAAAACTTGTGTTTTTGTGCAAACATCAAAAGTGCAAAATCGAAAAAGATCCTTTCTTACCCAGTAAAACGTACTTCTTGGTGCCTTCGTGTCTCGCCTGAAGGCGCCTACTTTTGGTAGTGGCAGAGATCAAAGCTTTGGCCTTTATTAACAACAACCAGGCGACTCCGTCGCAAAATCAGGACAGCACCCGGACCGGCGTGATCTTCGGGCTGGCGGCGTATTTGACATGGGGCTCATTTCCGGTTTTTTTCAAGGCCCTCGAAGGGGCCGCCCCGCTGGAGATCGTCTGTCATCGCATCGTCTGGTCGGTTGTCTTCCTCTTGGTGCTGGTGACGTCTCGGCATCAACTCGGCCAGGTCATGATGGCCATGCGGAACCGTCAGAATCTGTTGACCTTGTGTGGTTCAACGCTGCTGATCGCCACTAACTGGCTGGTATTCATCTACGCCGTCCAGCATGGAGAAGTCCTCCAGTCGAGCCTGGGATACTTCATCACCCCGCTGATCAGCGTTTTACTCGGCTACATTTTTTTACGAGAAAGATTAAATCGTTGGCAGCAACTCAGCACCCTGCTCGCGCTGCTCGGCGTCTTGAATTTGACTTTCCATCACAGCCAACTGCCCTGGATTGCGTTGGTTCTGGCAACCTCCTTCGGCCTCTATGGCCTGTTGCGCAAAATCGCCCAAGTCGAAGCCATGGTCGGCCTGACGATTGAGACTTTACTGCTCGGCCCAATCGCTCTCGGCTATCTGGTGTACCTTTCCATGCAGCAGGAGAGTGTGTTTCTGATGGGGTCGCTACGACTTGACCTGCTCCTGCCGCTCTCTGGCGTGGTGACGGCGATCCCCCTGATTCTGTTTGTCGTCGCCGCCCGCCGTTTACAGTTAACCACCATCGGCTTTCTGCAATACATCACTCCCAGCCTGCACTTTATCCTGGCTGTCTGGCTTTACAACGAACCCTTCTCATTAGGGCATCTGATCAGTTTCCTGTTGATCTGGGCTGGGCTGGGGGTCTACTCAAGTGATGCCCTCTGGAAAAACCGGGCGGCTTGGCGGAAGAGGCGGAGCGGACAGATAGACTGAAAAGAGCTAACGCCGAACGAGCAACAGGGCAAACTCGGTCAATTGCGTTACGCCACGATCAGACATCCCCTGATGGGACCAGAGGACATCTTCTTTAACCAGCAACTCAACCTGGAATTCGTCACCAAACAAGCGCTCAATTTCTTGTTGTGAGACCGAGAATGGCGGTCCCGCGGTCTCGCTCTGAGGGTATTCGTAGCTGACCAGAAGCATCCGACTGCCAGAAGGGAGCAATGCCGCAAGGTGCGCCGCGTAACGAGTGCGCATCTCGGGCGGCAGAGCGACCAGCGAGCCGCGGTCATATACGGTGCGAACACCAGCCAGAGCAGTACCAGTCAGCGCAAAGAAATCTCCGCAGAAAAGGGTGTAACCCTCAGTACAACAACAAGGCATCCCGGCCTGGGTGGTCCATTTCCCAGCCAAACAATTCTCACGCAAAAAATCGTCAAGCGCTATATGACTCAGCTCAATGCCAATCACCTTGAGGCCCTGTTCGCGCAACCAGACCAGATCGGGGCTCTTGCCGCAGAGTGGGACGAAACAGGTCGCGCCCGACTGCGTTTGCAGAGCGGCAAAGAATCTCTGCAGATAATGATGCGGCTCGGTTTTGTGAAAACCGATCTCATTCTTTTGCCAACGTCTGAACCAGAACTCTTTATCCATAAAATTTAGTTCCCTCCAGAACCAGCTTAGCAACCACCAGGTAGCGGACAAACTTGCCAAAAGCGACGAGCACAAGAAATCTCCAGAGCCCGACCCTGAGGACACCACCGGCCAAACAGAGCGGATCGCCCAGCACCGGCACCCAGGAAAAAAGCAGTGCCCAGCTGCCGAAGCAGGTGAACGTTTGCTCGGCCCGCTGCTGGCTCTCCGGGCTGATCCGCAACAGTCGTTGCACCAGAAAAGGCCCACCCCACCAGCCGAGGGCGTAAGTCGTCAATGCGCCACAACTGTTGCCGACGGTGGCGACCAGCACAACCACTGAGGCATCAAATCCATGCAGCAACAGCACCGCCAGCAGCCACTCGCTGCCAAGCGGCACCAACGTGGAGGCCAAAAAGCTGAGCAAAAAAAGCGCCGGATAGCCCTGTTCCAGAAGCCACTGTTCCAACTGGAGTATTCCTTTATAGAGGTCATCTATGCCATGATAAGAACTGGTTGGTCTCTCTCACCATCTTGGCACGAGGTCGTCATGCGTCGAAACCTTTTCTTGATCTTGACCCTGTTTTTTTTCGTCAGCACCTTTACCGGCTGTGATTCTGGTCCAAAGATAACGCCGCTACCAGCGGACGCGGTCATTCTGGCGTTTGGCGACAGCCTGACCCACGGTACCGGGGCCGCTGATGGTCAATCATACCCAGAGGTCCTCGCCGAGCTGCTCGGCCGACAGGTCATAAACGAGGGCATTCCAGGCGAAGTCTCGGCACGGGGACTGAAACGACTGCCGGAAGTTCTCGACGAATATGCACCGGATTTGGTCATCCTCTGTCACGGCGGCAATGACTTTTTGCGGCACATGGATCAAGACCGCATCCTCAGCAACCTCAAGTCTATGATTGGACTGATCAAAGCGCACGGGGCCGAGGTGATTCTGGTTGGCGTACCGAAGCTGGGTTTTGGCATTCAGGTGCCAGAATTCTACGCGAAGCTCGCAGAGGAGCAGGCCATCCCTTTCGAGGGCGACATTCTGGTCGACCTGTTGAGTGACAACAACATGAAGAGTGACACCATCCACCCCAACGCCATCGGCTACCGCTTGATGGCCGAGGCCATTTACCAGGTCATCAACCAGGCACAGCAGAAGTAGGTTCCCCTTGGCAGAAATAACTCACAACAGTTTCATCCCGTGTAATCGGGCAGAGATGACACAGCGCGGCTGGGACGAACTAGACATCCTGTTTGTGACCGGGGACGCCTATATTGATCATCCGACCTTTGGCACCCCCCTGCTGGCACGGCTGCTTGAAGCCGAGGGTTTTCACGTCGGCATCCTGGCCCAACCGGACTGGCGCGATCCAGAGGCTTTAAAAATCATGGGCCGACCACGCCTCTTTGCCGCCATTTCAGCTGGGGCCATGGATTCGATGGTCAATCATTACACCGCAGCCAAAAAGGTGCGCAACGACGACGCCTACACTCCGGGGGGGCGTTCGGGCGCGCGGCCAAATCGGGCGGTCATCGCTTACACGGCAGCAGTCAAGGGTGCTTTCAAGGGCTTGCCGACGGTCATCGGCGGGATCGAAGCCAGTCTGCGGCGGCTGGCGCACTACGATTACTGGGACAACAAGGTCAGGCGCTCGGTGCTGGTTGACAGCAAAGCGGACCTGTTGCTCTTCGGCATGGCCGAATCTGCACTCACTGCTCTGGCCTGGCGCATGCACCAGGGAGAAACCATCGACAGCATCACCGATCTGCGCGGAACCGCCTACCTCGCCAGAACCGGCCCTGATGATGCGGTTCAGCTGCCCGCCTACGAAGAGGTCAGCAGCAGCACCGCGGCCTATAATCTTGCCTTCAAGCTGGCTTCCGAACAGAAGAACCCTTATAGCGGTAAAGCATTGCTCCAGCCCCATGGCAACCGTATGGTCATAGTCAATCCGCCGACAATGCCCCTGGAAGCAGAGCAACTCGACCGGATCTACGCCCTGCCCTTCACCAAACGGCCGCATCCATCGTACCGCGAGCCGATCCCGGCCTACGCTCAGATCAAATTTTCGATCACCAGCCACCGTGGTTGCTTTGGCGGCTGTGCCTTCTGCGCGATCACCCATCACCAGGGTAAGACCATCCAGTCGCGTTCCGAAAAATCCGTAGTCGATGAGCTCGACCGTTTGAGCCGTCACCCGGAATTTCGCGGCACGGTCACAGACGTCGGCGGCCCAACCGCAAACATGTACGGCCTGCATTGCAACGACCCACAGGCCCAGGCCGCCTGCCGCCGCGAGAGTTGTCTTTACCCGCAGATCTGCAAACACCTCGACACCAGCGACCAGCAGGCCGTAGCGCTCCTGCGCAAACTGCGGTCACACCCGGCGGTGAAGCATCTGTTTGTCGCTTCGGGGATTCGCTTCGATCTACTCAACCGGCAGCCGGAGTACTTTGCCGACCTAATCAAACATCACGTCGGTGGCCTGCTCAAAGTGGCCCCTGAATCGACCAGCCCCAAGGTCACAAAAGTCATGCGCAAACCGGGACCACAGGTTTTTGAGAAATTCTTGCAGAAGTTTCGCGAACAGAGTCAAAAACTGGACAAAAAACAGGCGGTCATCCCCTACTTCATCAGCTCCCACCCCGGCTGCACTCTCGACGATATGATCGATGTCGCGCTCTTCTTGAAAGAGCACAACTTGCGCGTCGAACAGGTTCAGGAGTTCACCCCGACTCCGGGCAGCCTGGCGACCTGTATCTACCATACGGGCCAGGACCCATTTACAGGAGAAGTGGTGCATGTCCCTCGCAACCCCAATGAGCGGCGGCAGCAAAAAGCGTTACTGCTCTGGCATCTTCCGGAAAACCGCAAGGATGTGATCGATGCCCTGCGCAGCTGCAACCGTGAGAAGCTGACAGGACAACTGCTGCCAGACTCCACGCAAAAAGCCAAACCTTCCCATCGAACAAAAAAGGGGAGCAGGCGCAACTGACTCGCGCTCTATTCCATCATCCCGCCCCCCCTTGCATATACAAGTGAACTGACGGATGCGCTTGCGGGCAAGGCAACCGGAATGAGTATCCGTGGTTAAGCACACGGCGGTTCAAGATCCTGGGGGTTTGAAGCTGAGGGTATTCAGGCAGGGTTGAAGGCTTACCGTTGGTTGTCAACCATGAAACCCAACAAGGCTCTGGCAAGTGAGTGAAGATCTTTTCGCTGGTCGAGAAAACCGATGGACCTTGCGACTATGTTTTAGTGGAGAAACTGAGCAGATGATGGCGACAGCATCATGCCTCCAAATAAAGCAGTTACCAAAACACCCCCTTCATTTTAATAAATCAGGTTCTCAAAGAAAGTCATATAGCGCGAGAATTATTCCGGGTAATTTCGACTCGTTTATAGCTTGCAAGTTCTGGTTTGCTGATGTTTTGGAGTGAAGCAAGAAAAGCTTCGGGCTGATCCAAGGGCAACTGCAGCAAAAACTCAACAGGCAATTCCCACCAGGCGCTATGGATTAAACCCTCGACAACTTCGGGCGCATGCCGCCGCTTTATGACCCGCGCAGGCATCCCGGCGACAATTGTATAGGGGGGCACGTCGCGAGTCACCAGGGACCATGCGGAGACAACGGCTCCGGTGCCGATGTGAACACCTTCCATTATAATTGCTCCGCGCCCAATCCAGACATCGTGCTCAATCCTCGTCGGAGTGCTTGCAACAGCGTACTTCAGAGGGGCGTCGACGAATTGAAACGGGTGCGAGCTCACCCAGTCTAAGGGATGCCCCGCACTTGCGTGGCCCATAACCACACCATTACTAATTGAACAAAACCGCCCTATAGCGCTTATATTGAGGAACTCTGAGCCACTCCTGACATAGGACCTCGCGCCAATCTCCAATCGGTTAAAGGCCATCGTCACGCTGGAGATTGATGAGCCTTCTTCCATGGTTAATAAAGACTTTTTACGCAGTTTGTTTTTCGCGTGAAAATCCACGCCATACTGCTGAAAAAGCTTTTTTGTTTTATATTTTCTCAATAAATTTATCATGTATATGCTCTTAAAAGAGTGAAGTGCTTATTGGGCCAGCAGACACATTCTGGTCTCTTTGCCTTGCTCACACAGCAGAAAAGCCCCGTTCAAGTTTTCAACTTAATAATATCCATCAGGTCGCCAACATTACGAAGGCCCGGCGCTTCTTCATCAGAAATAGTGATCTCAAAAAATTCTTCAATAGACATCAACAGATTTAAATGTGCAAAGGAATCCCAACCATCAATGTCGTCCGCGTTCATCTCCCGAGTAAGGGTAATGTCCTCATCGTCAAAGACGGCCCTGAATATATGGGTCAAAGGTTCAATGATATTCATGTCAATCCTCCAGCGTTGAGGTGTCACCTTCGTCGTGGCCAAGATATCTTGCCTTCAAAACCCGGCGCATGATTTTCCCACTCTTATTCTTGGGGACCTTCTCGACGAAAAACACCTCGCGAGGCGTGGCAATCGAAGAAACTTTATTCGAAATGTGCAAGCGCAACTTGATTTCAAGTTCTTTGCTCGGCTCGTGGCCTGAGTGCAGATGGACGAAGACGACAACCTTCTCAAACAGCAAAGCATCAGGAGCCCCAATAACTCCCGACTCGGCGACTTGCTCCAGTTCTAACAGGGCACTCTCAATTTCGATCGGGCTGACGAGATGTCCCCCGGTGTTAATGACATCATCATTGCGGCCCTTGAACCAGTAGTAACCATCCCGGTCTTTGACCGCCGTGTCACCAGTAAAGTAATAGCCTTTGATAAATTTCTGTTGGTAAACCGTGTCGTTGTTCAGGTAGGACACGAACATCGAAGACCAGTTCGACTTAAGGCACAGGTTGCCTTGCTCGCCATCGGCAACGGGGATGCCATCGTCGCTCAGAATCGCCGGTTCAATCATCGCCACAGGCTGGCCCATAGATCCGGTCCTGACCTCCAAGTCCGGTCGATTGGTAATCATGATGGCTCCCGTTTCAGTCTGGAACCATGTGTCGTAAATTTCCCGGTTGAGGACGGCCCGGGACCATTGAATGACCTCGGGGTTGAGCGGCTCGCCAACACTGAAAATATGCTTCAGGGCAGAAAGGTCATAGTTGGCAAAGAGGGCATTCGCCTCGCGCATAAGCATGCGCAGCGCAGTGGGGGCGCTGTACCAGATGGTGACTTTTTCTTTCTCAAGGAGTTCAAACCACCTGCTCGCGTCATAAATCCCGCCATAGTGGACCTGTGTCACGCCGAGACTCCAAGGCCCGATAATGCCGTAAGAGGTCCCCGTCACCCACCCCTGGTCAGCCGTACACCAATAGATATCGTCTAGTCCCAACTGCAAGACCTCTCTGGCCGTTGCACTCTGCATCAGCACGCTTCCGTGCTTGTGTAAGACCCCTTTCGGCTTGCCAGTGGAGCCGGAGGTGTAATGCAGTACCGACGGGGTCTCTGGAGCAGTCACAGCAGTAGTGAACTCTGCCGAGGCCTCCGCCATTAAAGCCGAATAGCTGAGAATATCGGCAGACTGGTGAGCGTCGATATCAGTGACCAGAATGTACTTGAGGTGTGGTAATTGCTCGCGTATGCGGCCAATTTTTTTCAGCGAACTCTTTTTGGTGACAAGGCCCTTAGCCCTGGAGTCACCGAGCCGATCCAGAAGCGCTTCATCGCCAAAGTTAGAGAACAAGGTGCCGCAGATAGTCTGGTTTTTCAGGGTCCCAAGAAAACTGAAAAACTGCTCAGGGCATTTAGGCAGGAAGGTAAACAAGATATCGCCTGTGGTGAAACCAAGAGAACAAAGGATATTGGCAAATTTATTTGATTGCACATCCAGTTCGGCAAAGCTGATGCTGGACGGCTCGCCCTTGGCAGGCAACCACCTGAAAGCAATCTTTTGGCCTAAGCCATTATCACACTGCTGTTTGGTGCAGATGTGGCCAATGTTGTATTGATTATTTTGAACGAGCAATTTGACTCCGTGACAAATTACGTAGCGAGTTAATTACAGCCGCCGTAGAGTATCAAAACCAATAGGGGCACTCAAGCTTTTGTATTTAAGTGGTTAACAGAAATCGCGCAGAGAGACAGTTTTGTTTGTGGGTTAAGTTCCCGACAAATCTTGGGCTGGCCGCTGAGGAAAAAGAAATCTGCCCCTCGCAACGTGGCTTGATGAACTGGCCCTTTTTCCACAGACCCAGGCGACTTTCTTTCTGCTAGGGACGCTGACAAACACCATCACAAAACAGGTATTGTCTTTCAAGGCTTCGGACAGAGAAGTTTTTTTTCTCAGACATTCTAACTTTCTGGTCTGTCTACCTCCCCCCACCCAAAAGACCGCGCAACGCTGCAGGTAAGTCAGCCGGCAGGAGCAAGGTCTTGGCGTTATTGGAGAGGGCCATCTTCTCGATTGAATTAATATATTTCTCGCCGAGCAAGTACATGGCCGGCAATTCCTGGTCGGTAATCGCCTCCGTCACCTTATTGATCGCCACTTGCGTGGCCTCAGCCAGCACGACCTGCGCCTGGGCATCACGTTTCGACGCCTCCAGACGACCCTCGGCCTCAAGAACTCTGGCCTCCTTCTCTCCGCCGGCACGGGTGACCGTCGCCCGCCGCTCTCGTTCCGCTGCCGCCTGCTCCTCCATCGCCTTCTGCATGGTCGGCGAAGGCTTGATATCCTGGATCTCAACCGTCTTCATGGTTATCCCCCAGTCGCTGATATCGTCGGAGATAGCAGCTTTCAACTTAGCCTTGATCATATCGCGCGAACTGAGTGCAGAATCAAGAGCCATCTCACCTATGATCGAGCGCAACGAGGTCTGCACCAGATTCTGGATCGCCAGGTGATAAGACTCCACTCCATAGACGGCCTTCTCCGGACTAATCACGTTGATGAAAGCCACTGCATTGGCCAGGATCACCGCATTGTCCATAGTGATGACTTCCTGTGATTGGATATCCAGCACCTGGTCCTTGGTGGTCACCTTGTGAGCCACCGCATCAATATAAGGGATGATAATATTCAGTCCGGGACTCAGGGTCTTGGAATATTTACCGAAGCGCTGCACTACCCACTTACTGCCCTGGGGCACCATCCGCACGCCCATAGAGATCGTGGTAATAACCAGCACTGCAAAAATGACAACGACAACGATTCCGGCCATGTTCAACCCTCCTGTTCGGTTTTTGTTGAATCTGATTTGTGCATCGGCTCAACGACCATAGCGTTACCTGAGATATCCAGGATGACCACCCGCTCTCCGACTTCAACGCTTTCAGTTCCGATAAAGCTCCAGGTGTCCGAACCGAGCATTGGCACTGCAAAGCGCAGTTCCCCTCGCCGTTCCCCGTCAGGCTTACGCACGACCATCGCCGTCTCACCGAGCACCGCCTCACGGGAGATTCCGGCCATGGTCTGGTCTTTAATGCGAGGCTTCATCACCTTGAACCAGAACACCACAAACCCTGTCGAAGCGATCACCCAGAGAAAAATCTGCCAGGCAACCGATATCTCGGCGAACAATAATAAAAACAGCCCGACGATCAGGCCGCCGAGACCAAACCAGAAGATAGTAAAAGACGGGACGACCAACTCCAGCAGCATCAGGATCATGCCAAAAGCCAGCCAGTGCCAGTAAAGTAGTTTAAAGCTTTCCATCGGGCCTCCTTAAGGCTTTGGACAAAAACGAGACATGGTTCCCATAAACCACATCAGATGAACGCCTATTTTGCCTGAAAAGCTAAAGCAATACCAACTGAAAGGAACGTCAACCGCTATCAATTCAAACAGCAACAATTGGCTTTTGCAAGCTAAGCCGTTATGATGACGCGATAAGAGTCACGTTCCGAATAATCACTGGCAAGGAAGAACCCCCATGAGCATCCTATTAAACGACATTGAGACCCGCGTCCTCGGTTGCCTGGTCGAAAAAGACCTGGCCACCCCCGAGTACTACCCCCTGACCCTCAACGCTCTGACCAACGCCTGCAACCAGAAGTCGAACCGCGAACCGGTCATGCAGCTGGAAAATACCGATGTGGTCCGGGCACTGGACAGTCTGCGCCAGAAGCAGCTGGCTCACCACTCGGCAGAAGGGGTGCGTGCCGCCAAGTACTGTCATAATTTGGAAGGGCTGCTGCGTCTGGATCCAGAGGATATGGCCATCATGGCCGAATTGCTGTTACGTGGCCCGCAAACCGTTGGTGAGCTACGTAACCGCGCCGAGCGAATGTGTCCGGTGGGTGATCTGCAGGCAGTTGAAGAGTTGCTGCAGAACTTGATGGAACGGGAAGAACCTTTGGTTATACAGCTACCACGCCAGCCAGGGCGCAAGGAACAGCGCTTTGCGCATCTGCTTGCGGGCACTCCGGAAATCGATGAGGCGGGGTCGTCACCGGCCGAACCGGCCCGGTTACAGGTCGTTGCCGAGAATGAGCGTATCACCAGACTGGAGGAGGAAGTCGCCGCCCTCCGAGCCGAATTGGACCAGGTCAGCAGCCAGCTGAAAACCTTTCAGGCCCAGTTCGAGTAAACCCCGAGCCAGCGACGATCATCACCATGCCCGAACTCGCCGTCCTATACGACCCTCAAATCAAAAGCTGGTTACGCTTCAGCACTCCGCTTGAAGTCATTGAAGTCCACGCTCCAGAGCAGGTGCACCCCGCTCTGGAACATATTGAACAACGGGTGGAGCAGGCAGGGCTCTTTGCTGCGGGCTGGGTCAGCTACGAAGCCGCCTCCGCTTTCGATGAGGCCTTGCAAACCCATCCGCCGGGCGAGTTCCCCTTGCTGCGTTTCGTGCTTTTCGCTGAAGCAGAACCGATCGAATTGCCAGTGCCAGTGCCAGTGCCAGGCAAGTCACCCAAACTCCCGAACTGGCACGCAGAAGAAACGGCCGCTGAGTTTTGCAGAAAAGTTACTGCGATTCGCGCCGCCATTGCTCGTGGCGAAAGCTATCAGGTCAACCTGACCTTCCCACTCACCAGCGAGTTCTCTCAGGATTCCTGGGCTTTCTTTTTACAGCTGGTTCATGGTCAGCAGGCTGACGGTGCCGGTTACCTGCAAGGTGATCGCTGGGCGATCTGTTCCGTCTCGCCAGAGCTGTTTTTTAACAGAGACGGCGAGCGGTTAATGATGCGCCCCATGAAAGGGACTGCACCACGGGGGCGAACCCTCGCAGAAGACCGCCGCCAGGCAAACGAGCTGCAGCAATCCGCCAAGAACCGCGCCGAGAACATCATGATTCTCGACATGATCCGCAACGACCTGGGACGTCTGGCGCCACCGGGGGGAGTGGAGACCGAAGCGATCTGCACCCTGGAAAAATATCCCACCGTCTGGCAATTGACCTCAACCGTCAGCGCACACAGCAAAGGCTCCCTGGCCGACATCTTTCAGGCCCTCTTCCCTTGTGCCTCGATCACCGGCGCTCCCAAAGCCATGACCATGCAGATCATCACCGCGACCGAAGCAAACCCACGGCAAATCTATACCGGCACCTTCGGCTGGATCGCGCCACAGCAAAAGACCCATTTCAACGTTGCCATCCGCACGGTGCTGATTGACCAACAGCAACAGCGCGCCACCTATGGCGTCGGCGCAGGTATCACCTGGGGTTCAGACAGTGCTGACGAGTACCAGGAATGCCTCGACAAAGCCGCCGTCCTCAAACAACCAATCGCTGACTTTGCCCTGATCGAGACCTTGCGCTGGACACCGGACCATGGCTACTTCATTCTGCCGGAACACCTAGATCGGCTACAGTCCTCAGCGGAATATTTCGATATCGATTGCTCCCGAGATGACATCCACAAATACTTGCAGAAACGGACAGAGGCCTTTCCTGCAACCCCGCAGCGAGTTCGCCTGCTGTTGCACCGCGATGGCCATATGGATACGACCTTTACCGCGATTGAGCCAGCACCAGGAAGGCCGCTGAAGATCCGTCTGGCAGCACAACCCGTCGACTCACGAAATGTCCTGCTCTACCACAAAACCACGCAACGACAGATTTACCAGACTCGCCTTGCCGAAGCGGGTGATTCCGATGAAGTTGTGCTATGGAATGAACGCGGAGAAGTAACTGAGTGCTGTACGGCGAACCTGGTGGTTGAAATCGGCGGGCAGATGCTCACGCCGCCGGTCAGTAGTGGGCTTTTGCCCGGAAGCTATCGGGACTACCTGCTGAAGCGCGGGATTCTGGTAGAGCAGGTCCTGACGCCGGAGGAT
>JAQYVY010000014.1 GCA_030145195.1 Desulfuromonadales bacterium
ATAACCCTGGGAAACAACCAGACTGGCAGCTTCGTGTTTAAACTCTATTGAAAATGATCGTCTGTCTCTTTTCATCAGTGAACACCTCTCTTTGGATGGTAATATACCACCTAAGTTGGTGTCCGGTTTCATTGAACCACTACATGTCGGGATTCTTGTGTTCCGGGGCCAGGTCTTGCCTTGATTCCATTCAATCAAAATCATAGGAGATCGGGGACACGTACATTATGTCCCCGAATCCCCACCTGGGACACCTAAAGATTCACCTGCAGCCCTTTGCCAGCCAGGTATTCCTTAACCTGGCGGATACTAAAGGTGCGGAAATGAAAAACCGAAGCGGCCAGCAGGGTCTGGGCACCGCCTTGCATCACCCCTTCGTAAAAGTGTTCCAAGGTTCCGGCTCCCCCCGAGGCGACCACCGGCAGATCGACGGCATCGGATATGGCGCGAGTGAACGCGAGGTCGTACCCTTTCTTGGTCCCGTCACCATCCATGCTGGTCGGCAGGATCACCCCGGCCCCGAGCGACTGGCACTGTCTGGCCCATTCGACTGCATCCTTGCCGACCGGCTTGTTCCCCCCGGAAACGACCAGTTCGAAGCCAGAAGGCATCGTATCGTTTCTACGGGCATCGATGGCCACCGTCACCTTCTCGGAGCCAAATTTTTGGGCCGCCTGGCGGATCAGATCGGGGTTGCTGACAGCCGCACTGTTCATCGAAACCTTGTCACCACCGGCCTCCAGCACCGCCTCAATATCCTCCAGAGAGCCGATCCCCCCACCAACTGTCAGCGGGATGTCGATCACCGCAGCAACGTCTTTTACCCACTGTAGCCGTGTCTTGCGGTTTTCTACGGTCGCCGCAATATCGAGCATGGCCAGTTCATCGGCCCCTTCTTTCTGGTAAAACAAGGCATTTTCGATTGGATCGCCGGCATCCTTCAAATCGACAAAATTTACGCCCTTGACCACCCGGCCATCCTTCATGTCCAAGCATGGCATAATTTTCACAACACTCATAATTACCGCTCCTTATTGTTTGGCTTTGTTGTCATATCAGTAAGTTGCCAAGGTCAAACCCCGACACATTGAAAGTCTATAATCTTATGAATGTTGTTTAAGTACAAGGGAACAATCTTCAAGAGGCAATCTTGCAGGCCTGATTCAGGGTTTTGATTCGTCAATGTGAAACCAGATCAAGGGCCAACGTGTTTTAAACGGAGACTTGTCCCCTTCCTCTTAGAACCGCCGGACTCGCCCGGCAGCCGAGTGACTTTCTTTGGCTGATCTCAAAGAAAGTCACCAAAGAAACGATCTACGCTGCGCTGGGCATTTGTTTTTGCGCAGATGCGGTGTTCTTGCTACCGATTGTGCATTCTGCCAGCTCGGTGCTCCGTGGCAAAGAGACCAAGGGGGCCTTCCTTCTGGGCCCCCGTTTCTACAATCCGTCATGTAAACGATGATCTTCTCTGCCGTTAAGCTTTGCTCTGGTCTTTGGTGTTTTACTCGACAGAAATGAATTAATTCAGAGAGAATGCAGCCATCAACAAACCTCATAAACACACAGGGGGCCTTTAAGAACAGGCCCCCCGCCATTGGGTGCAGACCAGCAGAATCTTACCGCCCAATCAATGAACGTATAAAACCCTGAGCTATTGGTGTACACATGCCCTCCGCAGGAGAAACAAGCTTTTTTGCTTACTTTTTTAGCGTTGAAAAAAGTACGTCGCCTGGCAGTGCGAGAACTGCCGGTTTTGACTTTGATTCCATTCAAACAAAATCATAGGAGATCGGGGACACTTAAAAGGGACACTTGTTTTTAAATGTCCCTGGCATCTACTTTCTCTTGAGCGCATCTTGCCCCGGGCGTAAGAGCCGTGAGAGAATTAAGTCATGAAAGTAGATGCCCCCATGCAACAAGCCAACCTCTCTCTGGCCGCGCTAAAGTTCGACAACGCCTTCGTCCGTGAACTGCCTGCCGATCCAGAGCTTGGCAATCACGTGCGTCAGGTCTACGGTGCCTGTTACTCACGCGTTCAACCGACGCCGGTGGCTGCACCGCAACTGATCGCCTACGCCGCAGAGGTCGCCAAACTGCTCGATTTGCAGCCAGCGAGCTGTACAGGAGAGGAGTTCGCCCAGGCCTTTGTCGGCAATCGCCTGCTCCACGGAATGGACCCTTATGCCTGCTGCTATGGCGGCCACCAGTTCGGCAACTGGGCCGGTCAGTTGGGTGATGGGCGGGCCATCAATCTGGGTGAGATTATCAACCAGCGTGGTCAACGCTGGGCGCTGCAACTCAAAGGCGCCGGACTCACACCCTACTCACGCGGTGGCGACGGCCTGGCGGTGTTGCGCTCCTCGGTGCGCGAATTCCTCTGCAGCGAAGCGATGTATCACCTCGGCGTACCAACCACCCGTGCCTTAAGTGTGCTGCTCACCGGCGAGCAGGTGACCCGCGACATGTTCTACGACGGCCATCCTAAACAGGAACCGGGCGCCGTGGTCTGCCGGGTCGCGCCCTCTTTCACCCGTTTTGGCAGCTTTCAAATTTTCAGTTCACGCAACGAAATCGAGCCATTGCGCCAACTGCTCGACTACACCATCCGCACCGACTTCCCCCACCTGGGCGCGCCCTCGGTGGCTGTTTACCTGCAGTGGTTTGAAGAACTCTGCCGCAGCACCGCAGCGATGATTGTGCACTGGATGCGCGTCGGCTTTGTCCACGGCGTAATGAACACCGACAACATGTCGATCCTCGGCCTGACCATCGACTATGGTCCCTACGGCTGGATCGATGGCTACAATCCCGACTGGACCCCCAACACCACAGACGCCGCCGGCGGTCGCTACCGTTTCGGCAACCAGCCCCAGATTGCCCTCTGGAACCTCGCTCAGCTGGCCAACGCTATCTATCCGCTGATCGAGCAGGCAGAACCGCTGGAAGCGGCGCTGCAACTTTATTGGGACAGTTACAAACAAGGCTGGCAGGCGATGATGGCGCAAAAACTTGGTCTGAAGAGCTTCGAGGCAGAGACCGATCTGGCTTTGATCGCTGAGTTGGAAAAAGTGCTGCAGCTGGTGGAAACCGACATGACGATTTTCTACCGCAAGTTGGCTGACCTGATCCCGACAAAAGCCCCGGATGATGCCAGCTTACTCGCCCCGCTGCGCGAGGCTTACTACCAGCCAGAAACCTTGACCGGGCACAACCAGGAGCAAATTACAGCCTGGTTGCGCAGCTACCTGCAACGGGTCGCAAAAGACCAATGCGACAGCGATGAACGCCAGCAACGCATGCATGCAGTCAACCCAAAGTATGTTTTGCGCAACTACCTGGCGCAAATGGCGATCGACAAAGCCGAAGCGGGAGATCACAGTCTGGTCATTGAGCTGCTGCAAGTGATGCGGCGGCCCTATGCGGAGCAACCGGAATACGAGGAGTTTGCCGGCAAGCGGCCGGAATGGGCACGCCACCGGGCAGGCTGTTCGATGCTTTCTTGCAGTTCTTAGTCAAGCGGGTTCTGGCGCACACAACAACCACTTGACTCAAAAGGGACACTTGTTTTCAAGTGTCCCCGGCTCTGATCGAGCCTTTCTGGTTTCAATTGTCCAATGTCAAGGGCTGACCCCGTTTGTCTAACGTTGATGTGTCTTATCCGCACTACAAAACACCTGATGCTCTCTTGTAAACGGGCTATACATGATTACGCAGTTGTAGTTCCAATGGGTGTGGGCTCAGGTAAACCTGCTGCGTCAGGTATGGTTGCTCATATTTCCGGATGAAGTGATTGAGCAGTGTGATCGGTACGATCAGAGGCATCAGTCCTGAACGATAATCAGTGATGACCTGAAGAACTTCCTGTTTTTCATCGGCCGTGAGCTGTTTTTTGAAGTAACCAAGGACATGCTGCATGACGTTGACATGCTTCCGTGTGGTTGTCTGCAAGCGCAGCCCTTTCATCAGTAACGCTAGATAGTCCGCATAGATTTGCGCGGTTTTTACTTCTTTGCCAACAGCTACCAGTTTACCCATGAGACGGTAAATTTCTGGACTGTGGGCGAGCAATAGCAGCTTGTGCCGAGTGTGAAAAACGACCAGAGCACCACGGGTTTTGCCGTTGGCAATACTTTCCCGCCAGCGTTTCAGGGTAAAGATGATCTCGATGAAATTATCTCTTAAGCCTGGATCATTGAGGCGCCCATCCTCTTCAACCGGCAACAGTGGAAAATGCTCCATAAAAGCCTTGGCAAACAGACCGATTCCCTGGGTGTTGGGGCTGCCGTTCTTATCATAAAGCTTGACCCGCTCCATGCCACTGCTCGGCGATTTGGACTTGAAGATAAATCCGCTCAGGTCTTCCTTTTCCAGTTCGGCAACCCGTTTCTTTGCCCAAGCCTGCATGTTATCAGTGATATCCTCGCCGCTCTTTGAGAAAACCAGGCGTTGGTTGTCCGGTGTGCCGACCAGGCGCAATGTCTCTCGGGGGGTCGGCAATCCCAACTCAACTTCCGGGCAAACAGGTACGTATTCAACATAACGGCCGAGCGTCTCGGTCAGGAAGCGATCATGTTTATGTCCGCCGTCAAAGCGGACCTTTTCCCCGAGCAGACACGAGCTAACTCCCAGTCGGATTTTTTCTATAGACTCTGCAGACATAGGGTCTCCCTATCTAAATAATCGTTTAATCAGTGTAACAGTTTTCTGCCAGTTGTGTTCACGGAGGAATCTGAGATAATGAATGATAATTAACTGTGAGGTTATTTAAGATCCATTTCAGGGGACGTTGTTGATATATTGACATTTGCCAGCATCGCTCCTATTGTCCCCAAATGCCACGCCATGCACGTATAGATATCCCAGGCCTTTTGCAGCACGACAGGGTTATACACGGTCAGCGGTGAGTCCTGCGTGAGAACGAAGGAAGATTATTTTTGATGGAGCTGAGGTGTTGCGGGACTTGATGAGCTGAATATCACAATAGCGACAACGTCCCGTGTTCCCTTTTTTTTACTAACCTGGGGAATTTGTTGGCTTGGCTTGTCCGATGTCGAGGGCTGACCCTTTTTTTTATCCCGATTCCCTATCGTTGACCTTGATGCCACCATCCAGGTCAATCGAGAGGGAGAACAGTCAACAGGTTATTCTGCACTTGATGCATTAAAGACAAAATCGATGAATTCATTCGACAGGTTCTTAAGATTGTCCGAGATAGCCTTGCGATCAGAAAAGAATTTCAAGTCATGTGAGATGTAACCGAGACCCAAGACCTTATGCTCTGAATTGAGTACATATTTAGCCCAGCTGGGCGTAGGCATTGTTTTCTGAACGCGCCACTCCTGCCCAATGAACGTTTGATTACCCATTTGCTGCATTGTCTCGTAGAGATCGCAATCCTCTTCATAAATCCAAGCGCGCAGAAATACCTTTAACGGTTCGACATGTTGCTGAATTTCGTAGGTAATAAGGCGTACCTTAGGCATTGGCTCACGGAGTTCTACCCATAACCCTCCATTGCGAATGTATGCCCGTACATTCATCTTGGGTGAAGATTCTTCGAGTACCACTTTGGCAGAATTCATACCCTCGGCCCAGTGGCCTTTCCAACTTTTAGCGAAGTCCTTGGATTTTAACCAACTTTCAAGTTTCTCAGGCAATTTGTGTTGCTGTAAGAACTTTTCGATTTCTTCAGTTGTCGTGTTTTCTGTCATTAGTTAAATACTCCATAGCCAGCTTTGATAAGTCCTGTGCCGGCCTGTCCTGAGGTTGAACCAAGTTAACATACTATTTTCACAATAAAAACATCCCAATTTTTGACGCTATAGTCTAATGGCGCTAGTTTAAGCAGACTCAGCATGATTTCTGCGTTCTCGCAAAGACTTCTCCATTTCATGTCTCGGGGAAGTCATTCGAGGATAGGCTTTGGGTCTTCGTTTGACAGCGCGGGGCTCAGTTCTTCCTGGTCGCTGTCTAATCGGTGTGTTGGTTATTGCTTCATACAAAGCACTAACCAATCTAAATCGCTCTGCGTGACTAACTTTTGCCTGATTTGAAGTTCGGGGACACATTACTTATGTGTCCCCGAATTCAAGGTTGATCTTTCCCCTTTTCTCAGGCATCAAATAATATTCGTCGGGCGTCAGGTTGACCTTGTCTGGCTGCAAGGCAGAACCACTTGTCAGCTTCGATCTCATCCTGATCGACGCCGTCGCCTTGGCGCAGCATCAGGCCGTAATTATACATAGCGAGCGCATTGCCCCCATCTGCGGCCTTGCGCAACCATTCGGCGGCCTCCACATAGTCCTGCTCGACACCCTCACCATGCAGGTAAATAAATCCGATCGCCGCACAGGCGGTGATGTCTTCAGCCTCCTCCACAGCGACGCGCAAAATACGCAAGGCCAGGTCGACATTTTTTGGGCCACCCTGGCCATTCTTGACCATGCAGGCGAGCTTGATGCAGACCTCAAGGTATCCTAGTTCAAAAGCCCAAATGAAATATTCACGCGCCTTTGCTTCATCCTTGGGGACACCGTCACCATAAAAGTACACGTTGCCGAGGTTCAAGATCGCCAGATCACAGCCAAGTTGAATCGCTTTTTCAAAGAAGTGAATCGCCTTTAAAGAGTCTTTTTCATAAAATAAACCCTTCAGATGCATGAGCGCCAGATCGTGGTGCGCTGGAGGGTAATCCTGCTCTGCTGCAAGATGATACCATTTCGCTGCTTGCTCCAGGTCTGCTTCGACACCATCTGCGAGCCGCAGCATGCACCCCAACTGAAAGGCCGACTCAGCGTTGCCCTGCTGCGCGGCTTTTTCGAAAAGATCGTAGGCCAGCTCTTTATCAAGGGTGTTGCCGTAACCGAAACAGTAGCTCAAACCAAGCTGGTACTGACCAAACTCATAACCTTGATCGGCAGCCAGCTTGAACCAGCTCTCTGCAATGTTGATATCTCGCTCTACGTCTTTACCGCTCTTGTAAAAAAGGCCGAGATTGTACTGGGCCTTGCAAAAACCCTGCTCTGCTGCCAGACGGAACCAGCGCAAAGCCTCAACCAGATCTTTCTCAACGATTTTGCCGAAACTGTAACAGTAGCCGAGACCGTTCTGCGCTTCGGCCACATCCAGAGCAGCCAGCTCTTGCCAGATCTTATAGGCCGTTGCAAAATCATCTGCCATCGCCGCGTTATATGCTTTCTTAAGTTGTTTCCGCATTCTCTGACCTCCTTGTCCCTTGGGGCCTGCAAGGCAACCCTTGCACAAACAAAAAAACCCATCCATAGGCTTGGAAGGGTCACGTCACTTTTTTAGAACGTCCACCTTCCCTATCTGCCGGTATTTTAAAATCCGTTGGTATCAGCACCAATCCACAGTGGGCTGGTTGCTGCAACGACATCGGGCTTGTTCCCTTGGTCGCTATCGATAAGAAGGTTTCAGTTATATTTTAAAGGTTAGTATCAGTCTGTGATGGTGTGGGCCTCCCTGCCCTGTTGCCTTCTTGCGTTGTGGGTAGCTTGATGTGGTGGTGTGACAGGATAAGTCATAAGTGTGTTTAGAAGTTCGGGGACACATTACTTATGTGTCCCCGAATTCCAAGTGAGTAAGGCTGCATTTGCTGGTGGACACTTTGCCACCACTGAACGGTTTCAGAATAACCGTCTTTTGCTGCGAGAGCTTGGGATGGGACAAACAATAGAACAAGAACGAATGCACACAGGACTTTATTCATTTTCCCCTCTATTCCTCCAAACATTCATAAAACACGTGCAATATAATGATCTTACGTTGTTTTTTTTGTGAATTACGTTAAGGGCTAGCGTGGGATCTTATAATCTTATGGACGTCCCGCTTTTCCTCGGGTGCTGTGGAGATTGGGGACACATTAGTAATGTGTCCCCGACTCATAACCTGGGGGGTTGTTGGCTTGGCTTGTCCGATGTCGAGGGCTGACCCCTTGTTCTAAAAATAGCTCCACAGTGTGTTTTCTGGGGCTATTTCAGCATATAATTTATATGATTTCAGTTAGTTAACTTGGTCCGACCCCGGCACGTCTTTATTCATCTTCCCTCTTTCCTCCAAAGATTCATAAACAACGTTCAATATCAGGCGCTTACGTTGTTTTTTTGTGCATTACGTTAAGGGCTAGCGTGGGATCTTATAATCTTATGGACGCCCCGCTTTTCTGAGACATTTATTGGTTTGATTTTGTCCGATGTCGAGGGCTGACCCCTTTTTCTTGGGTGTAGATTCCATTCAAATGTCGCATGAAGCGTGAAAGGTTGCCTCGCGGCGTTTGCACGAGCAGGTGGTAATGATTCGACATCAAGCAGTAGGCACCGATCTTGACATTCCAAAGCTCGCCCCCGTCACGAAGCAACGCGAGAAAAGTCTCGTAATTTTCGCTATTCGCAAAAATGTTTTCACCACGGCGGCCACGATTCATGACGTGATACCAGGCCCCTGGATATTCAATGCGTAATGGTCGACTCATGATGGGAAGACTAGCAAGAGAGAAAACATGTGTCAAACGGAGACTTGACCCCTTTGTTGCCCAATGTCAATGGCTGCCCCCGTTTTCTCTCTGTAACAGTGCAGACTTTAGCTAGAATGCTTCATCAAGATTAGAAGCTTTCTCCAACAGTCGAAGAGCTGTATATCGCGGAGCTTGAGGAGCTTTAACAAGGCCTTTAGGCACCATTTTAATCGGGCCTATGGGCTTTGCTGACTCTTCAAAATTCAACTTATATTTGTTTGTGTCTTTGTACGGTTCAATCGACTTAACCTGTGCGATATGAGTAATTGCTGAAACAGGTGCGACCTGATAAACAGCAATGTGCTTTATTTTGCTTAGCATAGTGCTGTGGATACGAATCTGGTACCAGCAATCCTCACCGACAAATACCTCTTTAAAACCTTCTTCTTGTGCAGGGACCACAATGGTGTCTATCTCAGCAGGGTCAAGGGTTGATGTCTTCGATCCAACTTTAGCTTCGATGATGTATCCTTCAGAGGAGACATCACTCAGGAAAGGCTCAAATTCGTAAAGTTTATTACCATTACCTGAGGTGTAGCGTTTGAGCGTCAATATTTCTACGGGGAAGCGAAACTTTCTTATCAGCACATTCTCTAGTTCGCCTGGGATTTCATCGATGATGACCAATGCATTAAAAGATTCGTCACGAAAAATAATCTCCTCAAGTAGATAATCAACATTCTCATAATCGTTCTCTTGTGCATATTTGGTACACATAGAGAATGCGGCTTCATCTGCTGAGAGGGCATCTTTCAAGACGCGCTTAACTGTTTGTGGAGTAGTCTCGTAAGAAATAGAAAAACTAAGGATTTGCACGGCTATGTGTTTGAGAGGGTCATGCTTGGCGAGTTCATTTTCAACGACATATAGTTTCGGCTCTTTTGTGCTCGACAGATCAATCAGGTAAGCATCAGGGATATTTTGAGTGCGTCCCTTTTTGCCAATCAATTTTTTAGTTTCAAGGTAGACACGTTCGCTTCCGAAAAGGCTGTTTTTAACCACCTGGATTGCAGATTCAAGATCAGACTCAAGCTCAAACGGCTCTTCATAGTACTGACTCTTTTCAGACCAAAGCATAGCCTCTCCTCAATTTTTTAATGTGCTATTTCGGAACTTCCACTTCATCAATGACCTTAATTCCCAAAGTATTTTTTAGACCAATTAAGGACTGCGGGAAGAAACCTTCAAAGACCAATAACGATTCTGCGTCTATCGGAATCTGTTGAGCCATCTGAGTTGCTTCAATCAGGGCCTTGTATTTAACACACTGGAAAAGGCCTCTACGCAAATCATCATCATTTGACTTGATGGATTTCACTTCTACACCAATCCAAGAATCATTCTGTCTAAAGAGCACATCAACAGAATCAGCTGACCAGAACGAATACTCCTCATCTGCGGCTACATTTGAAGGCAACCCAACGACTTGCGGATTGTTCGCAACAAACTGCTTTAAATTCTTGTGGGCATCACTTTCACCTGAACCGCCAAAACTTGGTGGGTTTGATTTGTTCTTTTTAGTGGAAACAACGAGATTGGTCGAAGGGGGCAAACTGAATTCTTCTAGGACGTCATCCCAGTAATCATAGGAAAAAGACTTGTGCAGCATTTCCTTCATAATCTGGCGTTTCCGTGAAGGACTTGCTTTCTCATAGTCCTTTTTATTAGGCACGAACCACTCAAAGCCCTCGCCTGGCAAACCTTTAGACTTATTGACTACCACGCTCTGAATGGGCGGAACTTCCTCGTCCCATTTTTCACCTAGTTGCATCATGGCGTTGCCAATCGTCCCAAGAACGTAGTTCAGGTTCCTCGGATTTGGCATTCCGAGTTCTTCAGCTAGATCAGAATAGTAAATTTCTTTTTGAGCCTTGGCCTGCCTTACAAGAATTGGGAAAGCTTGTCGTGCTCTTTCTTGGTAGAGTTTATCGCCTTTTAAAAAGATGTGTTCCGCCTTTTCTCCCGTCTTCTTCCCAGTCATTTACCCCTCCAGTCTGTTAAAGCCGACCACACAGGAAAATTATTGCAGTTGTCAATAAGGCTGCCAATCCCACAAGTGTTGACAGCATTGCCCAGTTTGTTTTGGGACGAAAATACTTTTTCTTGATTGCTCTGAGATAGCCCCCAGGAGGAGCATTTTTTGCCATTTCCTGAAGTTGACTATTTAGGAGTTCCAACGTCTTGGTTCGTTGTTCCATTTTTTGAATTTCATTCTGTTTGTTCATAGCTCTTTTAACCAGGTTAATTAAACTTGTAGTAATTTTTCAAAACGATCTATCAAGCGGATTGCTTTCTTTACTTCAAGATCATACAGCGGCTCCGTACCACCATGAGTAGCGGGATTAAGCACACGTGCTGTTTGCTGAAGGATTTGGTCCAGCAACTCAACATTTTTCATCTGTTGCCAGTGGTTGTCTTTTAGTAATGTTCTTAAATTTTCCCTCTGATTTTTCAGCTTACCTTTTTGTCCCGGGGATAAAGTTCCATCGTTATCAATATCTGTGTCATCTACAGGAACAATCTTGTCTAAGTCTTCACGAAGCAATCCTTTGAGAACCCTTTGATAAAGTTTCGTTGGCATTTGTGCTAGAAGCTTGTTTTTTGCCTCACGTAAATTATCAGTCAAAGAATGAAACTCACCTACTCTAAGATTTTTTCCAGTTAACCATTGCTTGTACAATGAAGCTGTCTTTTCGGCAGCCTTTCGTAGTCTGATGGCAGCCTCTTCCAATTCATGGCGATGCAGATGGTCTTGTGCCATTTGTAGATCTGTTTTTTCTTGGCGCAGGCCAATCCCAAATTGCGGTGTACCGCTAAATCTCTTAAAGCACCAATCCGTATGGCTTGCCCCAAGATTTCGTCTGAACTCCTGAAAAAACCCTATCTTATGTGTAAGGATAATTTTCTGATAATTAGCAAAATCATCGCCAAGAATGATATCGACCACCTTCATGCGGTTGCTCATGTCAAGGCTGATCAGTAGATCGTCGAGAACCAACAGCTTCAGAGGTGCATCCTGCAGGTTAGACAAGGTGGCAGCCAGGCGAATGGAAATGGCAATTTGAGACAGTTTTCCCTCATTGAGGAAAGTCTGAGGCTTGGTAATTTCAGTACCACCGATTCGGATGCCCAAGCCGATCGCTGGCTTGGCCGGTTTTCTTTTCTGTCGGTCATAGGATGGTTCACGGATCAGGCCGACTCTCAATTCAAGTTCAGGCTCCGATGACTCCTGAAAATGCTTATTATAAAAGGTTTGAGCTGTGGTTGTGAGTGTGCCCAGAATTTCATTCATCGCGTGGATAAATTGATCGCAATTAGCATCATATTGATCATAAAGCCAAGCCGCATTTGGACCTCGCCAGTACCTTCGCTGCACCTCTCGAAACGGATTCTTCTTAATTTTCTGCCATAGCCCAAAAACATCCTCATGCAAGGAAGATCGACAGAAAGGCAGGATTTCCTGTTCAAAGACCGGCCAGAGATCGATGGTCTGAGAATTGCTGAAATGAAAAAAACGGTACAGAACACGATATGTAATGAAGTCACTGGCCAGGTTGGCTTTGAGGATGTCGGGGATGTTTGCGGTGCCGTGCTGATCTTTGGCAATCGCATAGCTATGGGTGACGCTGCCATCATCGTTCTGCAGGGTCAGGTTAATTTCCCCTTCCGTGTCGGCGGCTGTGTGCAAATTGAGAAGGTTTTCTTTGTGAGCCGGATCGAAATATTTCTGAACTTGGTCAGCCGACTTGCCTGCGCTTTGCAACATGGTGTAGAGCGCCCAGTACAGAGAGGATTTGCCCGATCCATTGGCGCCGTAGGCGAGCAGATGCCGCCCGGCAAGATTGACATTGAGATTCTGAAAGGCTTTGAAGTTTTTGATCTGGATCTTCTTGATCCGCAAGCTCATACCTTCCCCTCTTTTTTGATCACAGCCAGTAGGTCTGGGCTGTCACTGGTGATACGCATCAGCCGGTTACGGATGGTATGATCGGGGGCGTTGGCCTGTTCGAAGAAGACAACCACAGCTCGCCATTGGTCAGCTTCGTTGAGCGAGTCAAGATCGACCGGCAGCAGCGGGCGCACATGATCCATCAGATCGAGCTTGCGTTCTCGCATATGTTCAGCGAAATAGATTTCCATAACACAGGCGTCGATGACTTCCTCAAGGAAGCTGGCGACCACTTTTGGTGCTGGGGTTACCCCTTCGATCCAGCGCTTTGCTAGTTGTACAGCGGTGACCAGTGAATCAAAGAAGTCGGCTGTCTCTGGAACCGGCTTTTTTATAGGGATTTTTTCAAAAAAGACCTTTTTTACCCTATATGCATTCCCTTGATTCACCGGAAAATTGTCCTTGAAACATGCCCGGAATAAATGTGAGTTTAAAAGGGACAAGAGGTACTTAAGGTATCTATCCCCAGTGATTATATAACAAGTATCATTGGTGTACGTTCCAGTTTCATCGTAAAAGAAGGGTATTTTTTGGGCTATTTCTTGGTAAATAATTTTATTTTTAAGGAATTCATTTTTATATGCAATTGTATCTTGGATTTCATACCATTCATAACTTCCAGTTTTTCGACCACCCCAACTGCCCCCTTTATATCCCAGAGGTTTTGGTTCTAGCTTTTTCCGAATCAAAGATAGCCTTGCCATTAATTTAGGATATTTCTCAATATTTATATTTTGGCTGGGAAATGTCGCTATCAACCAGGTCCCGTCCCAGTCCTGCCTCCAACGCTTAACATGCCGACCTCGCAACAACGGCACCAACAATTTCTCAGCATGAGGCTCACTGGCAACAAGTTCATCCCGTTCCGCCTGAGTCAGATAAAACGCCTCATTAAGGCCAGTCAAAACACCTCGATAGATATTAATATCCCACTCTTTGAGCGGTACGCCCTGTTCTGCCACAAGCTGCTTGATACGGTAAACCTGCGGCGACACCATCACCCACGATTGGCCGCCAAGCCCATCCATCACAACCGCGTTTTGCTCGAAATAGCCCTCAGGGTCAGCCATGGCCAGCCGATCGTCAGCGGCGTAGCAACATTGGGTAGTTCCGACAGATTCTTGCCGGTTGAAGTGCAGGATACAGGTGTAGGTTGTGGCGCTACCAAAGTTCTGCGCCATGCCGAAATCGAGAACAGAGGTGGTGTTGACCTGCGTCGCGAGAAATTCCCGTAGCGCCTCGCCATAGTCGGCGCGCATCCACTTATTTGAGGTTATATAACAGAGGTGCCCACCAGGCTTGAGCAGTTTGGCGCCGCGTTCGTAAAAGAGGCAGTAAATATCGCCGGAGGCAGCGTAGGTCTTGAAATTCTGAGCGACCCACTCATCCTTTTTATCTTTAGGAAACGTCTGAATCTGTTTGTATGGCGGGTTGCCGATGAGGATGTCGAAACCTGTCTTGACCTCGGGGAAGAAGTAGCGGATATCGAAGAAGCGAACAAAGTCGTTACGCCGTGCAAAGAGGTTGCGGTAACTCTCCCAAAGGGCGATCTCGTACTCCTGCCGGGCGACGGCCGCCTGGTTGCGCTTGGCCAGCTCCTTGCGATGGCTGGCAACGGCCAGATCAGTGCCTCTCTGCTGTGCCAAAGTTTTTTCGTTTTGGTCGATCTTCTCTTCGATCAGCGACTCAATCTGCTCACGCAAGCGGGTTTTCTCTTTGGGGCTTTTGACAAAGAAAAAGTCTTCCGTCGCCTGGGCAAAGCGCTCAAAGAATGGGTCAGAGAACAGACCCTCCTCTGCTTCGCCAGGGGGCTTGATCAAGCTGTCGGCAGCGACAAATTTGAAAGCGAGGTTTGGCAGGGCCGGCACACCTGAGTTCTCCTCATCAGTCTTGATCTCAAAATCGACCAACAAGGAAATAAAGCAACGCAACTTGGCGATCTGCACCGCGATCGGCTGGATATCGATACCGTAGATACAGTTCTGGATCAAACCGAGCTTCCAGCTGTATTCGGCGCTGCTGCGATCGAGAAGTTTACGGGTTTCATCGCGCATGGCCGCCGGGGTGTCATGCAGAATACGTTCTTTCCAGCGATCATGGTGATGATCTAGCTTATCGAGCACGTAGAGCAGCTTCTGCAAGGTACCGATGGGAAAGGCACCAGAACCGCAGGCAGGGTCGAGGACTTTGATATCGTAGATGGCATCGACCAGCGCTTGCTGTTCCTGCGCGGTGAAAGGATGCTCTTTCTCAGTGTAGGCAAAGAGGATATCGAGCCCGACCTGGGCGTCCTCAGCCGTCACGTTGGATAGTTTCTCGGTCAGCTTCTGCGACAGATAGGCCTTAAGTGATTCGTTGACCATGTAGTCGACGATAGTTCGCGGCGTATAAAATGAGCCGGTTTCTTTACGGGCGGTCTTTTCAGTTTCAGGATTATATTCTGCTAGCAGGTTCTCGAAAATGCGGCCCAACAATTCGGGGTCAAGGGCGATTTCCTCTTCAATCGGAGTATTCTCAGTAACGGTAAACTTGTAATCGTTGAGAATATGAATCAGTCCGTCAATTTTTGCCGAGGCTTTCTTTTTTCCCAATTCGGCGCTCAAATCTGCCGCCATCTCCCGTCCAAAGAAGAGAGCATCAGGAACATGCAGCGGGTTTTTGGGATGATCGGAAAAACCGTCAACACGGACTTCGCAATGGAATGCACCACGGGTTTCGCGGTAATCGAGACATTCAAACAGACCGCCGTTGAGAAAAGGAATTTTTTCGAAGAGTTCTACCGGGGCCGTGACATCCTTAAACAGTGCGGCATAACGCAACCGGCTGTGATCCATATAGTGCTTGTTTTTGCCATGAAAACGGCGCTCTGTGCGTAATTTTCGTTCATCGATAGGAATTGACAGCGTAGGGAAAAAGAGATTCTGCAAAATAGCTTTATAGTAGCTGTCCTTTTCCGACGTTTCAGGATCAAAGTCGTTAAGGCATTTTTTAGCGAAAGATTCTTCAAACATTGCCTCTGGAATCAGGCCCTTTTCCTTCGCAAACCAGCAGAAGATAATGCGAGTTAGCAGGCGGATTACGGCGATGCGGTTGCGCTGTTGTTCGTCAGCCACGCCCCCATCGGGAAAACGGACCTGGTGAACAGCAAAGAAAAACCATTCAGCAATGCGCTGGTAGAACTTCTTGTTGAGCAACTCGATATTGAGAACTTCGCTCCAAGCACGGTGCAGTTCATCAAAACTAGTAATTGAGCGACTTCCACCTAGTCCCTCAAACGAGAGACTGGCTAATATCTCAAGATGGCCACGATGTGGTTGTGCGAGGTTGATATCCTGTATCAGGGTGACCTTTCCAAGAACATCTTTCGAAATGTCACGCTTGTGATGGCGGCGGTTGATTATGGCGATGCTAAGCCGAGCGTCGTAAACAAAAAACACCATTACCGGCATGGGAAACACCCGATTGAGCTTGCGAGTGATCTGGGCGAGTTTGCCACGCGGATAACTATGGTTTTTGAGCTGAATGACAAAGAAGATGTATGATTCAAACAGTCCAGCTTTGACCTCATTGGTTTGGAATAGATTGAGGGTGCTGCCAAGCTCATCGTCGGTCAGTTGAAAAAGAAGATCAGCGGCTTTCCACTCAGCAAAGAGGGCTTTTTCTTGATCGAAGCTCTCATCACCACCTACCTCGTTAAGCAAATCAAGTAAGGCTTGTGGGTTTGCATTGGGTATAGGGTTAATTTTCTCGCTCGTATAACCGAGGATATTCAAAAGATGCAGTGAAGAATTACGAACGTCATCAACATCGAAGCTATTAAGTGCTGACTTTATTTCATACCGGATATCAGTCATTACGGCTCCTTAATAACCAACCACGACACAAGCTCAAAATCTTCTTTCCCTGAAGCCTGTTTGCTTTGATCGATAAGCTTGCCTCCTCGACCCGACAACAAGCTGGTCAGTGACCTTTTCTTGAACGTATGCACGATTGCAGAAACCGCCTTAGAGAGAAGGTCATCATAATGTGACATATCACCACCGTTGCTGGTTTCCGAATTGAACAGATCACATAGTTTATCTAATGGATTGGAATGGCCTGACGCAACGAGACGGAACATCTCTAAAATTTGTTTGGCCTGTGTGAAGTTGAAACGCACCTGCCCATCATCCCGCAAATAAACCAGATAGTGTGGTTGCAACGGATTGACACGCTCATTTCCAGCGGTATCTCCAGTCTGCTTCAGGCAGAAAACGACACCAGGCTGCACGATTTGATAGCGTGGGTCGTCTTTGGGTGGTGGCGGCACAACAGCATACAACCCTTGGGGGGCTTCTTGTAGCTTCTGCTTATTGGATTCGAGATAATTGGTAAGCTCAATTCTGAAATCATCTAAAGTGAATTCAGAGAGAGAAACATTGTCCGACACATCTTCGAGATCGAGGATTTCGTCTTTGAGCTTTTTTAGCTGTTTATCTCGATACTTGAGATCACCCTCAATAAGATCGTGAATGTCCTTTTCCAAGAGATTGTCTTCGCTCGTTGCGGCAATATCAACGAGTGCCATCCGAGCTTCAACACGGTCTTTAAGGCTGATGTAATTATCCAGATCTTTGGTTGGCCAGAAGTTAACCAAATGAACACTCTTGTTGCGGCTACCGATTCTATCAATTCGGCCAAAACGTTGAATGATGCGCACTGGATTCCAGTGGATATCGTAGTTGATCAAACAATCACAATCCTGGAGGTTTTGGCCTTCGGAGATACAGTCTGTGGCGATGAGCAGATCGATTTCTTCTTCTTGCGGCAGGCTGCTTATCTTGGCACGACTCTTAGCTCTTGGGGAAAAGTTCGTCAGAATATGGTTGTAGTCGTTTTTGCCCAATGTTGTGCGATTCTCGACTTGCCCGCCGGTTACAAGCCCTACATGAATACCTAGCTCCCCTCTAGCCCATTCCTTCATGGCATCATAAAGGTACAATGCTGTGTCTGCAAAAGCTGTGAAGATAAGAACTTTTCTGTTTTTCTCTCCGTCTTTGTTGATAGTAGGGTTTTTAACTTTGTTCTGTATAAGTTCCTTTAGCAAACCAAGCTTGGCGTCGCGATCAACTGTTACTTCGCGAGATACATTGTAAAGACTTCTCAGTTGAGCACTATCGTTAGCCAAATCCTCAAGCCACTTATCCAGATCCAAATGCCTAAGTTTAAACTTTATTTTTCCACCAACTTGCCAAGCATCGACAAGGTCCATATCTTCTGAATCTGTTACTTCCAAGTCATCGAAGTCGAGATCTTCTCCGTTCATTTTCGCTTCTTCAAGCAACTGAAATGAACGTATCCGTTTTTCTAAAAGTTCGATTTTGTCGACAGTTCTTTTCATCGAAATGGCAAAGGATCGGATGGAACTTTCCAAACGCTTCAGAAAATTCACTTTCATCATGCCAATCAAATAATACTCGCGGCTAGCTTGTGAAAAGTTTGGCACATTCATAGCCGAGTAATGGTCGCGGTGCTCGTCTTTTATATAGGCTGATGGGTTAAAAAGAGCCAGTTTGTATTTTTGAATTTCCTGGTTAAGTTGATCGTAAGAAAGAAATTGCCCTTCTAAATCGATAGGAGGATAGACCGACTTAGGTTTTTCCCTTTTCGGAAATTCGCCGACTTGGTGGATGCTGTCCTTGTAAAAACGCAGGAGATGTTTACGAGAGCGCGCAATCGTCAATTCATCAAGCAACTTAAAAAATGCGGAGTCGAGTTTTTCGAGCAAATCGCGCACATCTCTCTCAGACTTTTTAGACCATTGTGTAAATACACCTTGAGCGGATTTGAGGGTTTCAGCCAAGCTTGTAACTTTAAGCGTTTCACTGAAAGCGCTATCTGAGCCTTCTGTAATAAAATAGAACTGATTGCGTAAATCTCTAAGATTATTATTGACGGGAGTCGCGGACAACATGAGAACACGTGTTTTTACACCACTCTTGATGATGTCATTCATCAATCTTTCATAGCGGCTAATACTTACGATGTTCCCCTCTTCGTCTCTCTTGCCTTTGGTGTTGTTTCGGAAGTGATGTGACTCATCAATCACGACCAATCCGAAGTTCCCCCAGTTAACCGTAGACAAATCAATATCGCCAGACTTCCCTCCATCGCGACTAAGATCTGTGTGACTCATCACGGTGTAACAGAAGCGGTCTTCACGAAAAAGATTAAGTTCAGAAGGGTTTGCCGCCTGATAGATTGTCCAGTTCTCGCGGAGCTTCTTCGGGCAAAGGACAAGAACGTTTTGATTGAGAAGCTCAAAATATTTTATGACGGCAAGAGCTTCGTAAGTTTTACCGAGGCCAACACTGTCGGCGATGATGCAACCGTTGTGCTTGAGGATTTTATTAATCGCACCACGTACACCATCTTTTTGAAAATCGAAAAGGGCTTTCCAAATGTTGGTGTCAGCAATATTGGTGGCTTCGTCAAGCAGGCCACCTTTCTCTTGGTCTTCCAAAAACTCCTTGAAAATTTCATAGAGCGTTTTGAAATAGATAAATTCTGGTGAATTCTCCATATAGAGTTGCTCAAGATATGTGAGGACATCAGCCTTCACATCCTCAACAAGATCATCGTTATTCCACAATTCATCAAACCAACGCTTAAGGTCTTGTCGATCACGATCATCTGCGACCTCTAAGTTCAACTCAACATTGGGGATACTTCCATACCCAAGGCCTCTTACCGTAAAGTTCGAGCTGCCCATGATAGCTTTTTCGATACCGTGGTTATCAATATGATACATCTTGCCATGGAGAAGATTTGATTGACGGATGGTACGAATATCGACCTTCTTTTCAATCCAAGTTGCACAGTCTTTGGCGACAGCTTTTTGTTGTATTTGATTAGAGAGAACTAGCTTCTCATCCATCATCTCGAATGCTTTTTTGTCTATTTTCTCTGGGTCGAGGCTTTTCAGAAAAGAGGGTTCACCAAAGAGAAAATCGAGGTGGTCAATTTGGTTGAGAGAGTTTCTAAGGCGCTCGTAGGCGTAGATAGTGAAATACGCCGAGACAATGGAGAGTTTAGAGCCTTCCTTTATAGCATCAGCAAGGAAGTCTCCGACTTTTCCTCGGCCTTGATTATCTCGAATTGCTGAAGGTGGGAGTTGCTGCATTTCTTGCCCCAAAAATTACATACCAGTAGAAGGAAAACCTAAAATAAAAAGCGAAATTTGATAGCTGCTCGAAAAATGACATATTACACTTTTTGATACCTGTTTTAAACTTTCTTGAATACAAGGGAACTATATTACTAGGGTAAACGGGGTCAGACCTTGACATTGCGAGTTCCGGGGACACCTCACTTAATTACTATCTTTCTGCTAAACCAAGAAGTTCTCTCAATTCTAAACATCTGTTCCTAATTATGTGAGGTGTCCCAAGAACTTCCAGACCAACGATGAAAATAAAAACTTGATCTTGTTAACTAAGACTTTCAATGAACATTCATGTAACAAACTCACTGTTTCTCTTCTGGGGGTAGCTCATTCATATATGACCATTGGGTTTCTGCATTTTTTTTTAGGTCAGCCACAGAAAGATTATATTTAATAAAGAGCACATCAAGCATAGCGTTTATAGCTTCATCACATTTTTTTACATGAGACTTCATGTCAGAACAAAGGGGTCAGCCCTTGACATTGGACATTCCAATCACCAAACCCCAAGAATCAATAAACCCTCTTCCAAAAATCAAGGGACACAATACCTATTATGGTGACACACCATCTTACTTCTTAAACAACAGAATCAAAGGGGTCAAATCTTTATTGTTGACAGATTGCACCATTCAATACCTGACCCTCAAAACCATATCCTGGTGACACGATAGTAATGTGTCACCGGAACTCTAAAGATTCTTATGAAACAACTTCGAAGTTTCGCACTTGGCACATTCTAAAAAGAAGCTTTCCTTCTGCTTTCTAACACGCAACTTATCCTTGCAGGTGGGGCAACTTTTCCGAATAGCAGTGTTCTGATCACACTCTTTACACTTGATGTAATAACCATACTTACCATAAGCAACTTCAACGCTAGTACCGTTGCACTTGTCACAACTCGGCCAGGCCGATGCCGCTAATGGAGCACTCTTCACAGCGTTTTTTTGTTTGACCACAGGTTGCCGCGTAGTACCACTGGTCAACGGCTTGTGCCTTTTCAAAAGGAACTGGCTGGTATTTTTACGTGCTGATTCACCTAAGCAATAGGGTGTTTTG
Source organism: Desulfuromonadales bacterium (assembly GCA_030145195.1). Lineage (GTDB taxonomy): Bacteria > Desulfobacterota > Desulfuromonadia > Desulfuromonadales > BM103 > JAQYVY01. The sequence goes on from JAQYVY010000014.1 coordinate 20,746, forward strand.
AAGGAAAGCCTCAGCAGAGCATCTTCTTTTTTATATTTGGTCAGTATCTCTTCAATTTTATCAGCGACTTGATCCGCTTTACGGATGTAATTCAATTCATCAACATGTTTTTTCGGCCTGGCGATGATGCCTTGATCGGAGATTGCGACGATTAGATCGATTGGCATCTTGTCGAATTTAAGCTGTATCCCTATGACCTTTTTTAAGAGGACATCTGTGAACGGCGTCAAGTAGCTCTTCAGAAAATCTGCCTGCCTTTGAGCCTGTTTCACAGGTGAAGGTATCCCTTGAGCTTTCCCATCAACTGACCTCACCCATTCTCCGTATTCGTTGACAGCAACCTTAGTAGAGACGCTCTTGCTCTCAATGATAATCATGCCGTATTCATGCAAAATCAAATGATCGATCTGTGCAGCATCTCCTAACTTTTCTAGACGCAAAGAGTTGATCACCAAAACATTTGCTTCGCTACCGAAGGCTCTTTTTAAATAAAAAGCCATCTGTTTTTCTGCAGCAAGACCGGCCTTTTGATATTTATCTAGTACTTTCTGATCATCGACATCTTTGAGAATCATTTTTCACCCCAAAAATCGAAAGTCCCCTGGTTTAAATACATCACCACCTCAATACCCCATCTTCCCCGGCACACACCCTCTCACCCCACCCCGCGGCTCCTCAACATCACCCTCCCGCCGCGGAATCAGATGAATATGCGCATGCATCACCGTTTGACCGGCCACCTCACCGCAATTCATGCCAACATTGAAACCTTGCACACTCGGATCATCCACGAGGATCTGCCGCTTCAACACCGAGAGCAACGACTCGGCATCACGCTTTTCGTTGTAACTCATGTTGAAATAATCGCTGATATGCCGCTTGCTGATCACCAGAAAATGACCTTCGGTGACCGGAAACTTATCGCGAATCGCAAACACCGAACCGTATTCGACCACCATGCGGTTCTTAGCGACACATTCGCAGAAGGGGCAGATTGTATCCTCGGGTGTTGTCATATCGACCTCAAGCATGTTAGCCACTACCAAAAGTAGGCGCCTTCAGGCGAGACACGAAGACACCAAGAACACCTTTTACAGGGTTAAAACATTGATATCGAGCTTACAATTTAGACGTTTAAGGAAAACCACAAGATCTTACTTCGCGTCTTAGCGACTTCGTGGCTAACCTTTGCTTTTGTTAGAGGTCTAAAAACAAAAAGAGAGCGTACGCGATCAGCGCAACACTCTCCCTCTCTAACCTCAATCAATATATTGCATATTCGATAACCCGGCGGTCCCTCCCGGCCTGGCCGAAATGGATCCGTAGCTTTGCGTCACCGGGTTACCCCGGCTTTGCCTTTATCGTTAAATCTCGGTACGTGGGACGCGGCACAAGGGACGTGGAAACCTTTATGCTGCCCTTAGGGCCTGCGACCTGCGTTCAATAACTAAAAACCTCACCATCTTTGAATTGATCGATAATCACTTGATCGACCTTGTCGTGCATCGCACAATAATCCTGCCACAAGGCCTTGCCCTCATCGGTCAAAAACAGGCTATGGGCTTTACCTTTCGGCACAATCCGGATCAGGTTGTAACCTTGCAGCGCACCCGCCTCATCAACAGTCTGACCGAGAGTGCGGATTTTACGCGACAGGGTCTGTTGCGGCATCTGCAGCTGCTCAACCAGTTCGGGCGTCGTCACACCTTCGGCCATGGCTACGGTTAAAAACACCAGCCACTCGCGACTGTTCAACACGTAAGTCGGATGATTGGTCAGAAAGACTAGCAGCTCTCTGGTGCGCATTTTAACCAGTTCAGAACTCGACAAGTGTCACCCACCTTTGAGTTAATACTCCTGAAAGATTCACAATACAGCAAAGGTTAACAATCTACAATGTATTACTCTGGTAAATTCGAGAAATTTTGAGGAGTTACCTCACTTCGATGCTCGACTGATCGAACCTTCTGAGGGTAAGGCCTAAGGAAGCGACCGGGCGTACCGTCTGGCTGGCGGCTAACCCAGCCCCCAGCTCGACATCACAATCGGCATGATCGGCTCACCCTCTTCACGCTGGGCAACCGCTTCGAGGCGAGGGCGAATGCTGGCGGCATATTCGGCGAAGGGCCATTGAGCGAGGATGCGCACCGCGTTCTCCGGGGTACTGGGGATGATTCGTTCGATATCGTAGACAACCGGGTCGGTGGCGGCGATCGCTAAATTGGCAAAGCCAGCCGCGACGGTTTCGAACAGATCACACTCTTGCTGGCTATCGAGAGACTCAAGCCAGGAGAGATAAAACTCAATTACGGCCGCGGTCAAAAGACTACCGCGACATTTGATCAGAATTTCAACTTCCTCAAACTCGAGCTCGCGGCAAGGTGCGGTCAACAGCGCCAGAATACGCCGGTCACCGCTAGTGAGGAGCCCACCCAGAACCGCCAGGCCGTTGGCTAAGGCGCCGCGTTCATATAAGTCGAGCAGTTCACAAGCACCTGCGGTTGCACCCTCTGTGGTTGAAGGGGCTAGCACCGCGTAGTCGAGCGCCGCCGGTGAAGCCACCGGACGGGCCGGATCGCAGCACACAAAGGGCATCAGGGCGTGCACTCCGCCCTCCCCGGCCAGCACCATATCGACGGTAAGCTGATAGTTGTGCACCCGCTGAGCCGGATGACTCCGGGTCACGTAGTGGCGATAAAGCAGCATGATCTTCTCCACCAGCTCGGGCGAAGCCGTGGCGGCATAAAGCTTGACCGCGCCCATGGTGGCGGCATCGAGCTGCTCGTCGCTTAAGCTGAGAGCCTTCTCCGGGTTATCGAGTACTTCATTGAGCTGCACGTCCTTCTTACCCACGGTTTCCTCCTTGTTGATGCGATTAGTAGATAACTCTGCCATATATTTTGGACACAGGCAAACCCTGACAACTACTAGACAAAATCAAAAGCGGCCTCACGCAGAGACGCAGAGCTCGCAGAGAGAGACCAATCAAGACCAGGCGTATTTTTTTTCTCTGCGTTCTCTGCGTCTTGAGTGAGCGAAGCGAACGGGCGAGAGGCCGGTTGTGTGTTTTGATCATCTGAACGTATGAACCACTAAAGATACTGTTAGAACCGAATCGAAAACCGTAATTAGCTTCACGATTACAAAGATTTAGGACCTTATAATCAGGTAAACCCGGACAACTGCTAGTCATAATCAAAAGCTGCCTCACGCAGAGACGCAGAGCTCGCAGAGAGAGACCAATCAAGACCAGGCGTAGTTTTTTTCTCTGCGTTCTCTGCGTCTTGAGTGAGCAGAGCGAACGGGCGAGAGGCCGGTTGTGTGTTTTCCCTGTTAAAGGGGCTCTTTGAACGTATGAACCACTAAAGATACTGTTAGAACCGAATCGAAAAACGAAATTAGCTTCACGATTACTTCACGATTATAAAGATTTAGGACCTTATAATCAGGTAAACCCGGATAACTGCTAGTCATAATCAAAAGCGGCCTCACGCAGAGACGCAGAGATCGCAGAGAGACCAATCAAGACCAGGCGTAGTTTTTTTCTCTGCGTTCTCTGCGTCTTGAGTGAGCGAAGCGAACGAGCGAGAGGCCGGTTGTGTGTTTTCCCCGTTAAAGGGGATCATCTGAATTTATGAAGCACTAAGGCACGAAAAGAACCGAATCAAAAAACGTAATTAGCTTCATGATTACTTCACGATTACAAAGATTTAGGACCTTACAATCAAGTAAACCCTGACAACTGCTAGTCAAAACCAAAAACTGCCTCACGCAGAGACGCAGAGATCGCAGAGATCGCAGAGAGACCAATCAAGACCAGGCGTAGTTTTTTTCTCTGCGTTCTCTGCGTCTTGAGTGAGCGGAGCGAACGGGCGAGAGGCCGGTTGTGTGTTTTCCTTAAAAGGGATCATCTGAACTTATGAACCACCAAGGAGAACAAGAAAACCGAATCGAAAACCGTAATTAGCTTCACGATTACTTCACGATTATAAAGATTTAGGACCTTATAATCAGGCAAGCTCAGACAACTGCTAGTCAAAATCAAAAGCGGCCTCTCGCAGAGACGCAGAGATCGCAGAGAGACCAATCAAGACTAGGCGTAGTTTTTTTCTCTGCGTTCTCTACGTCTTGAGTGAGCGGAGCGAACGGGCGAGAGGCCGGTTGTGTGTTTTCCCTGTTAAAGGAGATCTTCTGAACGTATGAACCACTAAAGATACTGTTAGAACCGAATCGAAAACCGTAATTAGCTTCACGATACTTCACGATTACAAAGATTTAGGACCTTATAATCAGGTAAACCCGGATAACTGCAAGTCAAAATCGAAAGCGGCCTCTCGCAGAGACGCAGAGCTCGCAGAGAGACCAATCAGAACCAGGCGTAGTTTTTTTCTCTGCGTTCTCTGCGTCTTGAGTGAGCGGAGCAAACGGGCGAGAGGCCGGTTGTGGGTTTTCCCCGTTAAAGGGGATCATCTGAATTTATGAAGCACTAAAGATACTGTTAGAACCGAATCGAAAACCGTAATTAGCTTCACGATTACTTCGAGATTATATCAAGATTATAAAGATTTAGGACCTTATAATCGGGTAAACCCGGATAACTGCTAGTCAAAACCAAAAACTGCCTCACGCGGAGCGAACGGGCGAGAGGCAGGTTGTGTGTTTTCCTAGTTAAATCGGGTTATCTGCTCACAGCAAACAAATCAACCAAAGGCCCGGGACGACTTGGAGTTCATATGCACATGCACGCTCGGAGTGAGTCCTTGTTCAATTTCGATTTGACCGACGGTGTAATCATATTTGCTGGCATATTGATCCAGCGCATAAGCGCTTTGAATGCCCTTGATCAGCACCCGCTGACCTTTGGTGAGGGTCTCCAGATTCTCCAGCAGCTCGACTAATTTATCTTGTCCATCAACACACTGCTCAATAACCACCGTCACGCTGGGGGTCACCGACATTGACACCTTGATGTCACCGACAATAAAGCCGCATTTTCTCAAAAACGGCTCAAGCGTCTTGATCTCTTCCAGGGCTGTTGCCACCCACTCAAGCGATTTATCTTTGGCGAGACTCAGGGTATCAGTCGACGCGGCTTTGGCTTTTTGTACCAAACCTTTCAAGCGGGAGGTCTGGCTGGTGTCTTCTGGCGCAGCAGCGGTCAACGCATCGGCCTCAGGCGCTACTTCGGGTACTACAACAGGTGCTGCTTGGGGTGCCGCGACTTCTGCGGCGACAGCAGGCTCGGCAACGGCAACAGGAGCTGCAGGCTCAGTGGCTGAGATGTGAGCTGCCAGCAAGCTGTGAATTTTCTCGAGCTTGTCGATATTTTGTTTCGCTTTCGCCGCAACAGTCTCATCGCTAGCCATCAGTTGCTGGTCAAAACGAGCCTTCATGGCACGGGTTTTCTCATCCAATTGAGCGAGAGTCGCATTCGCATCCAGGCCCATGGCCGTAAAAAATTTATCCAGTTTTTCCATAAAATCAATCTTCGCTTCAGCCGAAGCGCTCCTTGGTAACCTGCACTTACCCTGTTGTGAGTTAGAACTCATAATGCGGGACAGCTTAACACAACTCAACCACTAAGACACGAAGGACCCGAAGTTTAACGTAGTAATGTCAAAGGTTTTCTTAGTGTACTTAGGGCCTTGGTGTTTATTAAAGCCCTTCGATTCGATTAAAATACTTTACTTTTGTCCCCGAGCTAAGTATTTTTAGAACTTCACATGGTGCTTCTGAAGCATCGTGTTTGCCCTTGGACCATCCCCTCCGGTCCAGGGGCCTTTTTTTTGCACAAAACGAAAAGCCTCTCAACCTGCCAACAAAAAAAGAGCAACAAAGGTTTTACCCTTTGCCGCTCTCTTAAATATGGTCGGGATGACAAGATTCGAACTTGCGACCACTTGACCCCCAGTCAAGTGCGCTACCAGGCTGCGCTACATCCCGAAGGACTCGGATTATTATGTATCTACCTGCTTTTGTCAAGCACTAAAGCCGGACCTTGAACTAGCTATTTTACCTATAAGAATCAAACAGTTAAGTTGTAAAATCAACCTTTTCTCCGGTCGATAATGCGATTGGCTTTGCCTTCGTGACGGGTGATAGCAGAAGGCTCAACCAGCTTGACCTTGGCGTGCAGTCCGATATTGGTGGCCAAGCGTTTTTCCAGCGACTCGACAAAGGCCCGTTGCTTGCGCATCTCATCAAAGAAGATGTTCTCATTGACCTCCACCTGAACCTCCAGGGTATCGAGGGTACCTTCCCGCTCGATCACCAACTGGTAGTGCGGCTCGCAGCCTTCGACCTGGAACAAGACCTCTTCGATCTGAGTTGGGAAGACGTTGACCCCTTTGATGATCAGCATGTCATCACTGCGACCCATGGTCTTATCCATCCGCACCAGAGTCCGACCACACTCGCATTGATCGTAATGCAGGCGGGTGATGTCACGGGTCCGGTAGCGGATCAGCGGAATCGCTTCCTGGACGATGTTGGTCAAGACCAGCTCGCCCTTCTCGCCGGGAGGCAGCACTTCGCCGGTTTCAGGGTTGATGATTTCGGGCAGAAAATGATCTTCGAAGATATGCATGCCGTTTTTGCAGAGGCATTCACCCGCCACACCGGGGCCGACGATCTCGGAAAGCCCATAGTTGTCGGTCGCAATAATGTTAAGCCGCTCTTCAATCTCGCGGCGCAAGCCTTCGCTCCAGGGCTCACCACCGAACAGGCCGACCTTGAGGCTGAGATAAGTCCGCGGGTCGTGGCCCATGCGCTCAATCCGGTCAGCCAGGGTCAAGGCGTAAGACGGGGTGCAGACCAGCGCGGTGGCGCCATAATCCTTGAGGATCATGATCTGGCGTTCGGTGTTGCCGCCCGACATCGGAATGACGGCGGAACCGATCAATTCGGCACCGTAATGCAGGCCGAACGCGCCGGTAAAGAGGCCGTAACCAAAGGCGATATGCACAATATCGTCGGCCACCACGCCAGCAGCGGTCATAAACCGGGCCACCAGACCTGACCAGTCATCAAGGTCTTTGCGCGTATAGCCGACCACGGTCGGTTTGCCAGTTGTTCCAGAGGACGAATGAATCCGCACAACGTCACGCATCGGTACCGCGAACATGCCGTACGGGTAATTCAGCCGCAAGTCCTCTTTGGTGGTGAAGGGCAGCTTGGCCAGATCATCCAGCGTATGAATGTCGTTGACGCTCACCCCGGCCTGCTGAAACTTTTCCTGATAGCAGGGTACATTGGCGACCCGGTCCAGAGTGGTGCGCAGGCGCTCCAACTGGAGACGTTCCAAATCGCTTCGGTTCAGGCATTCGTGTAAGGGATCCCAGATCTTATGACTCAATTGACTCACTATATTTTCCCAGAATTGACTTTAAAGAGTGGCTCTATCTATCGATAACCAAAAGCAACGACGAACATCAAAGCCCGTAAATATGATCTCCGGGGAGGATGCTGATGCCCTTTTGCTGCAAGACCTTGATCGCATCATCGGTCTCGTCGAAACGGAAGATAATCACGGCATTGCCGGCATTGCGCTCGACGAACGCATACATATATTCGACATTAACCTTCGCCTCGTCGAGAACCCCCAGGATGCTGGAAAGACCACCGGGCTGATCGGGGACTTCGACCGCGACCACTTCGGTCTTACTGACGGTGAAGCCGCTCGCCTTGAGAATATCCTTGGCGACATCTGTGTTGTCGACAATCAGCCGCAGGATGCCAAAATCAGAGGTATCTGCCAGCGACAAAGCGCGGATGTTCACCCCTTTTTCGCCCAAAACCCTGGCCACCTCGGCCAGACGACCGGACTTGTTCTCGATAAAGATGGAAATCTGCTGGACTTTCATAATCTTTCCTCTCCGCTTTATTTCGGGCGGTTATCGATGACCCGCTGGGCTTTACCTTCACTGCGGGCGATGGTTTTCGGTTCAACCAGACGAATCCGGCAACTGATTCCCAAAAGATCCTTGATCTCCTTCTCGATCGTGCGGCTTAAGCTTTGCAGCACCTTGACCTCGTCGGAGAACGTCTGCTCATTGACTTCCACCTGAACTTCGAGAGTGTCGAGGTTGCCGTCGCGATTGACGATCAGCACGTAATGCGGCTCGACCCCTTCGATATCCATCAACACACTTTCGATCTGCGACGGGAAGACGTTAACGCCGCGGATAATCAACATGTCGTCGGTGCGGCCGCACATGCGGGCCAGGCGGCGATGGGTGCGGCCACAGATGCAAGGCTCAGCAATAATCCGGGTAATGTCGCGCGTGCGGTAGCGCAGCATCGGGATGCCTTCTTTGGTGATGGTAGAGATGACCAGCTCGCCTTGCTCACCATCCGGCAGGATATCGCCGGTATTGGGATCAATAATCTCCGGGATGAAGTGGTCTTCCCAGATATGCAGGCCGTTTTGCGCTTCAATACACTCGATGCCGACGCCGGGCCCGAGAATCTCGGAGAGGCCATAGATGTCGATGGCCTTGATGCCGACCTTCTCCTGAATCTCGTCACGGAGCTTTTCGGTCCAGGGCTCGGCCCCAAGGATGCCGACCCGAAGCTTGAGCTTGCGGATGTCAATGCCCTCTTCCGCGGCAATTTCGGCGAGATAGAGGCTGTAAGAAGGTGTGCAGGTCAACACCGTCGAACCGAAATCCTGCATAATCATCAGCTGTTTCTTGGAGTTGCCACCCGACATCGGAATCACCGAGGCGCCGATGGCTTCGGCGCCGTAGTGCGCACCCAGACCGCCGGTAAAGAGGCCGTAACCATAGGCGTTGTGAATGATGTCGCCGCGACTTGCCCCGGCAGCGACAAAGGAGCGCGCCATCATCTCGGTCCAGTTGTCGATATCACGCCGGGTATAGCCGACCACGGTCGGCTTGCCGGTGGTGCCGGAAGAAGCATGAATTCGTACAATCTCATCCAACGGCTTGGCGAACAGCCCGTAGGGATAGTTGTCACGCATATCCTGCTTGAGGGTGAAAGGAATCCGTTTCAAGTCATCAAGCGACTTGATCTGATCCGGCTTGAAGCCAGCTTTGTCAAATTGCTTCTGGTAAAACGGAACCGTAGCGTAAACCCGCTCTGCCGTCTGTTGCAAACGTTTTGCCTGCAGGGACGCAATCGCTTCACGTGGCAGAGTTTCAAACTCTTCATTCCAGATCATCGGTCTTTTTCCTTCGGACGAATAAACTCTAAGTATGAATGGTACGACCTAACTCAAAGGCCTTCAGGTTGACTTCGAGGAACCGTTCCGGCACCAGATTTTTGATCGCTGCGACCCATTGCTCTTGGGTTGGTTCAAGGGCGTTGGACAAGGCCCCCAGCAACACGGTGTTGACCGTTCGCGGGTTGCCAGCCTCTTCGGCCAACTGTTGGCCCTCGACCAGCTGGACATTTTTAACGTGCCCTTGCAGCTTGTCAGCGATCTCTGCCGGATAGGTCCGTTGGCCCAAAGCCACGGATGGCGGCGCAATCCGCAGATTATTCACCACCACTGTGCCTTCAGGCTTGACCAGTGACAGGTAGCGATAAGTCTCAAGCAGCTCAAAGCCAAACAAAACGTCGGCCTCACCTTCGGGAATAATCGAGGAGAACACCTTCTTGCCAAAACGGACATGAGAAACCACGCTACCGCCGCGCTGAGCCATGCCGTGGACTTCGGCTTTTTTGACATCATAGCCAGCCTGCATCAGGACTTCCGACAGAATCTCACTGGCCAGCAGGGTTCCCTGACCGCCAACCCCGACCATTAATATATTTGTTACCACATCACTTTTCATCACAGACTCCAAACGCACCAAATTTACAGGTCTGCATGCAGACGCTGCAGCCCATACACAACAAACGATCAACCTTGGCAAAGCCCTTGGACTCACCCTCACCTGGCGACCATTCAATCGCCGGACAACCGAGTTTCAGGCACGCCTTACAAGCGGTGCATTTGTCGGCATCGACACAGAGCGGTGGCCTTTTTTCCAGCACATCGTGCTTAATCAGGACACAGGGCCGGCGGGTAATAATCACCGAGACTTCGGGTCGGGCCATCTCTTCGCGGATCAGGTTCCGGGTCTCATCCAGCAGGTAGGGATCAACCGTGTGGACATGCTTGACCCCGAGCGAGCGGCAAAGGGCTTCCAGGTCAACCTGATAGGTTTTTTGCCCGGACAAAGCATATCCGGACGCTGGATTATCCTGGCGACCGGTCATGCCGGTGGTGCTGTTGTCGAGAATAATCACGGTCGCGGTCGAATCTGCATAGACCATGTCCATCAAGCCATTGACACCGGTGTGCAAAAAGGTCGAATCACCAATCACGGCGACAACCTTCTGTTGCTCCTCAGCCTTTAAGACCTTGGCCAGGCCAGTGGCGTTACCGATACTGGCGCCCATACAAATGCAGCTGTCCATGGCTGAAAGCGGCGGCATGAAGCCCAGCGTGTAGCAGCCGATATCACCGGTCACAAACGCCTTGAGGCGGTTCAACCCATGAAAGACCCCGCGATGCGGACAACCGGGACACATGTTCGGCGGTCGTGGCGGCAACGGCTCATCAATCTCGGCGAGTTCTAACGGGTTGAGGTCAAAGGCTTTGCGCAGGCGCCAGGGGGTCAGTTCGCCACAGATGGGCACTTTTTCTTTGCCAATCACCGGGATGCCCATGGCTTTGACCTGTTCTTCGATAAAGGGGTCGAGCTCCTCGATCACATAGATGGTTTTAAACCGCGCCGCAAACTCTCTAATCAAGCGCTTGGGCAATGGATGTACCAGGCCCAGCTTGAGGATCGGGGCGTCCGGGAAGACTTCGCGGGTATACTGATAGGCGACTCCGGCGGTGATGATGCCGATCTCGCCCTCGCCTTCTTCGATTCGATTAAACGGCTGATCGCAGGCCCATTCTGCCATCTCTTCAAGGCGCTGCTCGATCAGCGGGTGACGAATCCGGGCGTTGCCTGGCAGCATGACAAATTTGCCGGGATCGCGTTTGAGGCTGGTTTCGGCAAGTTCTGCGACCGGGGTGCCGAGGGTGACAACCGACTTGGAGTGCGAGATGCGGGTGGTGCTGCGCAACAGGACCGGGGCATCGAACTGCTCACTGACGTCAAAAGCCAGGCGGGTGAAATCAAGGGCTTCCTGACTGTCAGCTGGTTCGAACATCGGGACTTTGGCGAACTTGGCGTAATTCCGGCTATCTTGCTCGTTCTGGGACGAATGCATCTCCGGATCATCAGCCACCACCAGCACCAGGCCACCGCGAACTCCGGTGTAGGCCAGGGTAAAGAGCGGATCGGCCGCGACGTTGACGCCGACGTGTTTCATCGTCACTAACGCTCTGGCACCACCGAAGCAGGCGCCGATACCGACCTCGAGGGCGACCTTCTCATTGGGCGACCAGGACGCGTCAATGCGCTGGTACTGGGTGATGTTCTCAAGAATTTCCGTGGACGGGGTTCCCGGGTAAGCGCTTGCAACCTGGACCCCAGCCTCGAATGCGGCTCGGGCGATGGCCTCGTTACCCGATAAAATTGTTTTCTGCATATTAATAAAACCTCAAAAACTTTGATATATCGAAGGATTGAATGAAAACTCAAGCGACGAAAAGAGTTAGGATAATAACGGAGATGGACGCGGATTGTCAACGTGATGACGACTCTATTGGGGAACTTTCCAGGCTCAGCAACAGACCTTCCAGCAGACCAAAATCACTGACCCATAAATCCTCCGCGTCAAGCAGGGTCATGAGCTCCTGGATAATTTCAATGCCCGCCATGATCAGGTCGCCTCGCCCAGACTCCATACCCGGAAGCGTTTCACGTTGAGCAGGCGGCAATAACCTCAAAGTGTCCTGCCACGCGTCGATGCAGGCGGCTGTCATGCGGTAATTATTGACCCGTCGCCAATCATACTCGGCCATCTGCAGATCGAGAGCTGCCAGGGTGGTCACGGTCCCCGCAGTTCCGACCAGGGCTAACGTGTCGGTACGGATTCCGGCCTCTTCACAGACCTGAACCAGCTCAGTCTTGATCGACTCAAGCTGTCGGCTAATCCAGTGACGCCGCAGATCGCAATCAGGATAACCCTCGGTGAGCCGGACCACTCCGAGCGGCAGGCTGACGGCCCAAAGGACTTGCTCTCCGGCCACCAGAACCAGCTCGGTGCTGCCGCCGCCAATATCGACAAGCAAGGCTTGTGCTGGCCGAGGATTGAGGGCGCTCAAAACACCCGAGGCCATATACTCTGCCTCCAGTTCCCCGGTGATGATATCCAAAGGCAACTGAGTCTGCTGCCTGATTTGTCGCATAAAGTCAGGGCCGTTCACCGCCATGCGAAAAGCGGCTGTTCCGACGGCGCGAATACGCTCGACACCAGCTAAAGAGCAACTCTCGGCAAAGTCCTGCAACGCAGAGAGGACCCGTTGCCGCGAGGCGGCAGACAGACCCTCGGTGACGGTAAAGTCTCCTGCCAGACGGCAAATGTGGCGCTGGTAGCTCTCGGGACGAACCTCTCCCGCCACCACCTCACCGATCAACAAACGCAGCGTGTTGCTGCCGACATCTACTGACGCTAACATTATTTTATCCCAACTACGGCCTTGGCCAGGTTGTAGGTGTGATCACCGATCTTTTCGAAATTATGCAGCATATCGATAAAGATAAGACCTGAGTTCACACTGCACTCACCGGTGTTGAGCCGATGAATGTGGTTGTTGCGCAGCTGTTCTTCCATGACGTCGATCTCTTCCTCCAGAACATTGGCCTCATCGAAGATCTCGGTATTCTTCTCGTCCAGAGCGCGAACAATCGTATCAAGAAATTCTCGCGTCAGTTTGGAAATATCTGCAATTTCACGTTGCGCCTTGTCGGAAAAAGTGATGCCCTGATCCAGCTTACGCTGGCACAGGCTCCAGAGGTTTTCGCAATGATCACCGACCCGCTCTAAGTCGTTGATCATGTTCATCATTGAGGCAATTTCCTTGGAGGTCTCGAGGGTGATCGATTTTTGCGACAGGGAAACCACAAAATCGGTGATTTCCTTCTGCAGCAGGTCGGTCAAATCTTCCTTGTTCTGGAGCGCTGGTATCCGCTTCAGATCATTGTCCTGAAGAAAAAGTTGTGTTTCCACAACCATTTCCTGGGCGGTGTTCGCCATCCGTTTAATTTCGGAACGGGCCTGAGCAAGCGCAATCGGCGGAGTATTGAGAACCCGGGTATCAAGATATTTCAGACGAAACTCAACCTCTGTGTCACGGCCCCTGACCACAGCGGTGCTCAGTTTGGCCAGAATGCCAACCAGGGGCAGGAAGATCAGGGTATTGATGATATTAAACAGGGTGTGAGTGTTGGCAATATGGCGGGCAATAAAGGGTTTATCGCCGATTGAGCCCCCCATGCGTGCCACCTGATCTTGCGTCTGGATCACAAAGTCAGCCTCTCCGGGAGTTATCGACGCAATAACGTTGGTAAAGAACGAGAAGAAGACCAACATGTAGCAAACGCCGATGGAGTTAAACAGGAAATGCGCCAGGGCGGTTCGTCGCGCCGCCAGGTTGGTGCCGATGGCGGCGATGTTAGCGGTGATAGTGGTACCGATATTCTCTCCGAGAATCAGGGCGACACTGGCCTCGAAAGAGAGAATGCCAGTGGATGCCAGGGCCAAGGTAATGCCGATCGTGGCGCTGCTGCTTTGCACGATCATCGTCAGCACGGCGCCAATCAGGACTCCCATGAGATGGTTGTTGCCAACGTACATGAAGATTTGCCGGAACTCTTCGCTGGTCTTAAGCGGATCGAAGGCCTGTTTCATGACGTCCAGACCAAAAAAGAGCAGGCCAAAGCCAAGCAGGATTTCGCCGAAGTAGCTCCATTTTCTATTTTTCGCAAAGATCTTAAAGCCTACACCAAGCCCGATCGCTGGCAGGGCGTACTTGGTAATCTTGAAAGCAATCAGTTGAGCGGTCACCGTAGTGCCAATGTTAGCGCCAAGGACAACGCCAATCGCCTGGACCAGCGACATCAAGCCCGCATTGACAAAACCAACAACCATAACTGTGGTTGCGCTAGAGGATTGAATGATTGCGGTTACGCCGATACCGACCAACATGCCGACGCAACGATTGTTGGTCAGCGCGGCCAGGATTTTCCGCATGCGACTGCCAGCAATCTTCTGCAAGCCTTCCGACATCACCTTCATGCCAAAAAGGAAGAGACCCAGACCGCCCATCAGACCAAAAATGAGCTTCTGGTTCAATATCAAGTCAAGCATTAAGAACTCCCTGAACAGGGTGTATTTTACAGATGTTATACAAATGGAAACGCCTCCGAAGCGGAGGCGCAGGCATTCTCGAAGTCTTTATTTCTTTACAGCAAAAGAAAAGCTGGCGATCGGTTCACCGGTGGCCTCAGCCGTCGGGAAGATGAAGACTTCCGCTCGATCCGTTCTTTCCAGGTCGGCGATAAAATAAACCAGCCCGGCAACCTTTGATTGTTTCAGAATCGGGCCTTCCGGCAGAGCTTGAGTGAAGAGGTCTTGGGGATGATATTCAGCATAAAACGGTTCGGAACTAGAGAAGGTGTCAGAAAAGGAAACCAGCGCCTGATCCTCAAGATAATAGTAACCGACATAAGGGTACGGAATCAGGTACACCGTATCTTTGCTGACAATGTCCCGAACCCGTTCCGGAGTGATTGATCGATACTGACGGCTAGCGCCATCCTTTAAAACAAAATGCTCGCTCGGATACGAGATCGAGGTGTCGGTTTTGTTCTCAATCACCACATAAAAAGAGGTGATATTGTCAACCATTTGATAGGGAGCAACCGACAGGGTGTCCAGCTTAACTGTGAACGCAACATCATTGCGGGTTTCGGTAATGGAGTTGTCGGCAAGGTTAATGGTGCCAGTGGGGGATGCAATAGGCGAGACATTGACGCTGCAAGCAGAACATATACAGGCGATAAGAACTGTTAGGAACAATTTTATCTTCATAATCACCCCGGTGTCTTCAGGAAATTCAGGATTTTTGCATCGACCAAATCAACATGTCGCGATATTCTTCGTTTGCTTCACGAACCCGCTTGCTGAAAACACGCACAATATTACTGACCAGTTTCAGCGCCAAATGAGCATCTTCGTTGCGGAGCTTTTCCAGATCTTTTTTCTTCAAGCTGATCAGTTCGGCATCTTCTGCGACCCTGGCGGTCGCGGAACGCGGCAGACCGTCGATGACGGCCATCTCACCAAAGATGTCTTCAGGCCCCAGAACAATCAAGGTTTTTTCATCACCCTCAGCAAACATCTTGGAGATACGGATGGTTCCTTTCTTGACCAGGAACAGCGACTCCCCGGGCATGTTCTCGATAAAAACCGTGGTTCCTTCTGCCATCTCACGTTTATCACAAACAGCGGCAAGATTTCCCAAATCTTCATCAGTAAAACCTTGTAGCATGACACTGTTCTTTATCGTGGAGAAATCATCAGCATTGATCATGGCTCTGGAGTATCTCCTATGAATGCAAAAAAGGAATAATAAGATGAACACAAAAAACGTCTTAATAGAATCTACCGGTTCACGTAGTCGGGGTCAAGTTGACTGAAAGATCCCGAGGATGGCGCCGATACTGCACCAATCTTTTCCATGATGGCCTGTTCGATCGTCAGGGCGTCAATGACAGGTTTGTCAGAGAAGGACTTGGCCATCTTCGGTGCCGGCAATGGCAACTCTATCTCTTTGGCAATGGGGCTACGGTACGGCACCGGCAATGGCAATGGCAATGGCAACTCAATCTCTTCGGCAAGCCGTAATTTCTTTAAAACCGAAGGCTGATCATAGACCGCAATTTCAACCCGACGCTCCTTATCGTAATCATCTAATTTCGCACGTAAATCCCCGTAACCAGTCAAGGTGATTTCAGCCTCACAGCCTTTGGCCGCAATGATCTCGGCGATAGTGCGGGCACGGAACATCGACAAATGCATATTGCCTTCGCCACTGCCCTCCGGGCTCGAGTAACCTTCGACTCGGATCAAATGACCATTGGCTTGCAATTTGCGCAGGGTCGCCATGACCCGCGAAATCTGGTCATGTTCACTTCTATGCAGGGCCGCAGTGTTGGCCGGGAAGTAGATGGTTGCGATAACTTCTCGACTATCGATGAAAGATTCAAAAAGTGCATCGTCAGCTTTGAGCTCGCCGGGAAGACTAACAGCCAAAAGAACCAGTATGTAAATCAGGTGTCGCATGAGCTTCCTCCATCGAAAATCATTGTGGCGTCTTCTGACCTTCAACAGTGTCGATTTGGCTAAAGGCGCCAGCTGGCTTGGCTGTCACCGAACCCGTTTTCTCCATGATCGCCTCTTCTATGGACAAAGGGTCAATCGTCGGGCTATCAACCACGGTCGCATTATCTGCGCCCCTTAACGGCAAGGTTTGCCCTTGAGGAATCTCCTTAGGAATGACCTCGAGTTCAACCTCTTCAAAACCTTCAGGCACCAGAAGCAGCAATTCGATCCGGCGGTTTTTGGCGCGACCTTCGTCAGATGCGTTGTCGGCAATAGGTGTGCTTTCGCCGAAGCCCTTGACAAAAATCCGGGCCGGATCCAGACCATCACGTAAGACCAAGTGGGTTGCTGCCGCCACGGCACGCTTAAAAGAAAGATCCTGATTATAGGCTTCGGAGCCAACATTATCAGTGTGTCCCTCAATACTGAGGATAAAGTACTCACCCCTTTGGCGCAGTTCTTCTGCAACCAGAGAAAGTGCCTTACGCCCTTCCTCAGACAGATCCCATTGATTGTATTCAAAGGTAAAGTCAGGCAAGCGGAAGCGCCGCTTTACTTTTGCCACAAACGGTTCTTGCGGCAACGCTGAGTCACTGACAGGTCTGAGTGTTCCGACCGAACTGACCGGTGAAATCTCAAGGGCAGAAAGTTCTGGCGATTTGAGGCGACTGGCTGGATCAACAAAAACTTGCTGATTCGGATCCTTGAGCGGAATCTCCAGATGACTGATCGGCGATGGTGTCATTGGAGCTTTTGAAAGCAAGGGGGTCAGAAGTCTGATTTTGCTGACCTTGACCGGCTCGAGGGGTTCATCGACAACATCCGGGTCAACCAACCTGGGGACCGGGCGGTTAAAAGTACCGACCCCCTGGCAGGTAGTGAGGCCAAAGATGGCCCGCCAGTTGGGGCTACCGTCTGAAAGCCCCATAGCGCCGCCAAGATTCAATGTCAGATGCGGGGTTATGAAATACTGAAAGCCAATCGTGGCCTCAGTCGGACCTTCCATGCCGGCAAGCTTTCCGGTTTCATAGCTGAATTCGGCAAGCAAGCGCAAACGTGTCACCGGAAAATACTCCAGGCCACCGCCAAACAACATCTGGTCATCATATTTGAGGGTAGATGGCGAATCGTTGGAAGCGTAACCGGCGTTGGCGTGAATACCGATCTGGTCTAGGTTGTAACTGGCAATGACCCGACCAACATAATCAGTCAAACCATCAAAGTCGGTATTATCAGAGACCAGACGTCGTGCCTGGGTATCAACCGCAATGCGAAAGGCGTCCGATCTTTTGCCGAAAACCCGCAATTTGAAGCCGGCGTTGGCATAACCGCGACCGCTGGTATCCTCATCGCCATTAAAAAGCAGGTTCGGGTAGGAACCGTAGGATTCGATAAAGGTGCCCAAACCCATGGTTATAGTGGTCGGGATAATTAAGCTGCCACCCGTGTTGCCAGTTCCAGTATCAACGCCATCAGAGCAGTTAGCCCACAGTCCCACGCAGATATTGCCCTCATTCAGGGTTTGCGCAACGGGTTGTGACAACAAACCCGAATCACCAAACTGGCCGGGATTTGCCATGGACTCTGCAGAGACAAACAGCAAGAACATCAGCAGCAATAATAAGCAGTTCAAAAGACGCGGCATAAAAAAGGTACAGTCCTCAAATCGATAAATAATTCCCGTGGTTCTACCATTATGGAACGACAAAATCAACTTATCCTTTGGCGGCAGAGTCAGGCCATCAGCATTAGATATCAGGGCTTTCAGGGCCTATCAAAACCTGCCGCTCGGATGAAAACAGAGGAAACCTATTGATAATTAAACAATTATCGTGCCATAACCGCTACCAAACCAGAGATTCTTCCGAACCGATAAAAGGCTAACCTTTTCAGTCAATTACAGTGACACAAACAGCTATGGCCCAGCTTCACAAATAAAAGACAAAAAAAAGCCGGGAAAACACTTAGGTGTTCCCGGCTTTTAGACTGTTGCTGCGCAAACGAGTCAGGCTTTACCGTTGACCTTCTCACGCAATTCTTTGCCGACCTTGAAAAATGGCAATTTTTTCGGACGAACCTTAATGACTTCGCCGGTTTTCGGATTCCGACCCATGTAGGCCTGGTAGTCCTTGACGACAAAACTGCCAAAGCCGCGGATTTCGATCCGTCCACCCGTCGTCAGGGTCTCTGCCATTGAGTCGAAAACAATATTTATGATCTCTTCGGATTTTTTGTAAGTAAGCCCATTACGGGCGGCCAAAGCCTCAACCAATTCTGACTTATTCATAATACCTCCGGAGCATTTTATCTTCTGCTGCCTGGTTCGATTTGCGGCAACATAAACAGCAAACTCAAGACAATATTACTGTGTTGTTCCCGTGTGTCAAGAACTTCAACCAGTATTTTCAAAGGTTTGTGAGGTTTCTTCTGTAGAGACAACAAAAAGATCAGATCGTTGTAAAGGGAGATAATGTCCAAATAATACGGGCATCACCATCGCCAACGTTGTCCCAGCGGTGCGGCAGGTGTGATTTAAAAGAGAGACTGTCTCCAGAAGAGAGGTTGTAAACCTCAGTAGCGATGGTCACTTGCAGCTGCCCTTCAAGGAGAAAAATCAGTTCATCCCCTGGGTGGTGCATATGTTTATCGCCACTAGTCCCGTGCTTGGGGACAGTACAGAGAAAGGACATGAACTGCGGGTCTCTCAGCCCGGATGTGAACGATTCCGTGTGCATATTATCACTGTCATCATAAACGGTTGTGTCCCTCTCCCCAGGAGAAGAATGCACGATTTCATGCGTCGTCGAGACCTCTTCGACAAAGTAATTTATGCTTTTATCGAAAACAACAGCCAGCTTCATCAATATTTCTACCGACGGAATTGTCAGTCCGCGTTCGATTCTGGAAATCATATTTGAAGACACTTTAGATCGAGCGGCAAGATGCTGGATAGTCATGTCGTTATTCAGTCGAATCGCTTTGAGCTTTTTACCAACTATTTTTTTTAATTTCATACCAACAATCTTCCAGGGTAAATTTGTTTGTCTGCGGAAACCCTATCTATCAATCAAGTTTTACCGAACAGTCACTTATTCAAAGCCAGCCTGATGCTGGAATGCTATTCTAACAAACTGGGCTCAGTTGAGACTTGGGGCGGGAGAGACAACCCACAACACGCGGGTTTGCCCATCACTCAAGTTACACCAACGGTGCGGGAACGAGGCCTTGAAGACGATGGAGTCACCCTCGGCGAGCTCATAACGGGCCTCATCGACGATAAACTCCAGGCTGCCTTCGAGAACCAGAGCAAATTCTTCGCCCGTATGAACCATCCCACCGTCGCCGCTGTTGCAATGAGGTTCAAGCGTGTCGCAAAAAACTGTAAAGTTCGGATCTCTCAGTCCTTGGGTCAAGCTGACAATCTGATGCTTGTCTTCAAAGAAAAAGATGGGTTCTCCCTGCCCCTTACGAGTATGAATCACCGTTGTGCCTTTTTCTGCTTCCTGAACAAAGTAATTTATACTCATGCCGAAAGACCCTGCCAGCTTAACCAGGATCTCAACAGAAGGCGTTGTGAGACCACGTTCTATTCTTGATATCATGTTTGACGAGACACCAGAATCTGTAGCTAACTCCTGAATAGTCATGTCATTGCGTAGACGTGTAGACTTTAATTTCTTCCCGATCAGTTTCTTAACCATTTCCAGTTGACTCCAATTACAGTAAAAATGAAATATTGTTTTATCAGTTAGAAGCAGAGTCTGTCAATGCATTATATACCAAATATCACATAAATGGTATAAAAGTATTGTCAACTCATCAACGCGGCTGGTTGACAACATCTGTATGATAGCCGATAATCCTGAAGCGAAAACGACCACAGGAGTTCATAAATGATATACAACGATAAAGCAGCAGCGCTGCTCAGGCAAGTCAAAGCAGGCCAGGCACCAACACGCAATCAGGGCGTGGAGCTGATAAATGCACGCGGAGCGGAATATACGGCTTACATGGCGGGGGCACACCATCTCAAAGAAGAGATTTTCGGCGACAGAGTCCTCCTCTGCTCGATAATTAATGCTAAGTCCGGCAAGTGCAAGGAGAACTGTACTTTTTGTGCGCAATCGGCGCATTACGCAACCAACACCCCGGTTTATCCGCTGAAGACACACCAGGAAATTATGGCAGGGGCGAAGCAGGCCCAGCAAGAAAACTCTCATTGTTTCGGCATTGTAACCAGTGGTACCAAACCGAAAGAGGGAGAGGAGTTCGACACAATTCTTGGGGCTTTGCGTGAAATCAGCGCCAACTACGCCATTGAACCATCCGCTTCACTGGGTCTGTTAACCGAGGAGATGGCCAAGGAACTCGCGGCAGCAGGCTGTGTCACCTACCACCACAACCTCGAAACATCACGCTCTTTCTTCCCGGAAATATGCACGACCCATGATTATGAAGAAGATGTGGTCACAGTTAAGCGAGCCAAAGCGGCTGGCATGAAAGTCTGCTGCGGCGGAATTCTGGGCCTGGGCGAATCCGCACTTCAAAGGGTTGAGCTCGCCGAAACGCTACGCCAACTTGATGTCGATTCGGTGCCACTGAACTTTCTCAACCCGGTGGCAGGCACCCCTCTTGAGGACAGAAGGGTCTTGACCCCAATGGACTGTCTGCGTGCCATCACCATGTTCCGCTATTTTTTACCAAAGAAGCCGATCAGTGTCTGCGGTGGTCGTGAGACCAACCTCCGGGAACTCCAGTCCTGGATTTTTATGGCTGGAGCCAGCGGCACAATGACTGGCAACTATCTAACAACTTCTGGAAGAGACAAAAGCACTGACATGCAAATGTTCAGGGACGTCGAGGTCAACACACATGCTTGCTGATAAAAATTGCCCGGCCCTCTTTATTTCTGGCACCGATACCGGGATTGGCAAAACGATTGTCACCGCTGCTCTGGCACGACACTTTTCGCTCAAGGGCCTAAAAGTCGGGGTCATGAAACCGATAGAGACCGGAGTCGCCGACCCTGAACAGCTTGGCAACGATGCGACCCTGCTGCGTTGGGCTGCCGAAAGCAGTGATCCTGACGAGCAAATCTCACCCTATCGCTACCCCCTCCCCCTGGCACCCTGTCAGGCGGCTGATCTTGCCGGACGCCAGATCGACGTCGACGAGATCATCACTGCCTACAATAAACTCCGGCAAGACAAGGAGCTCGTTCTGATCGAAGGGGCTGGTGGCTTGATGGTGCCGATTCGAGGCGGTTTTCTCATGGCAGACCTGGTCGGCAAGCTTCAACTGCCGCTCTTGATCGTAACCCACCCACGACTGGGCACCCTCAACCACACGCTATTGACAACCTTCACAGCCCAGGCTATGGGTCTTTCAACTGCAGGCGTTATCATCAACAAGATGCCAGAGAAACCGGATCAGGCGGAAAAGTCAGCACCCCACCTACTCGCATCTCTGGCCTCGGCTGATGTCCTCAGCGTTTTCCCTGAAGTCGAGGGCACTGACCAACAAAAAGTCGTGCAGCTGGCTAACATTATCGAGCAACATCCCGCCTATCGCTGGCTGGTTAGCGCCATGGGCCTGGTTGATCACCCGGCGCTCAGATGACCCAAACAGAGTCAACGTCTTGCAGCCGACTCATGTCACTGCCTTCGTTATCAAAAAAAACGGGGTGGCTCTATTAAAAGAGCCACCCCGGTCTAATCTCGTATACCCTTCGTTCAGCGGCCTTGCTTGACGACCTCGACCTCAGGAGTTATCAGGTCGGTTAGAATCGCCATCGATTCCTGAGTGTAAGCATCCTTTAGTACCGCCTCAATCAATTTCTGCTGATCATCCTTCTCTTCAGCCTCCGGTTCTTCAGCCTCGGAATTCTCGTCGGTAGACTCTTCCGCTTCGGCCAGGGAACCACTGCCATGGGGACTGTCCATTCCCTGGAAGTCAGCTCTTTCCTGGATGACTTTATCGATACGCAATGACTGCCGGGTATCTTTAATCCGCTCGCCCAGGACATCGGCAATGCGCTGTATTTCCTTGAAGTCTTCGCTGCTTTCAACCCTTAAGCGGCTATTTGAGTTCAGACGCGCATAATCCAGGGGCGTGGTCCAGTGTTTGTGATCTACCGCAGAGATGGTGTCCCAGGGCAAACTATAATCGAGGTAACGCTCGCCAAACTTGTTGTTCTGGCCGCGATCCGGCAAGATAATATCAGGGACAACACCTCGATATTGGGTCGAATCGCCACTCACACGATAGAATTTCTGGGTTGTGATTTTCAATGCTCCCAACGGCATATACTGGCGCATATTTCGAAGCGTCAGGCTCTTGTCCAGATCCATGACGACCTGCACCGTACCCTTGCCATGGGTATGTGCGCTGCCAACAATAACCGCCCTCCCGTAATCCTGTAGTGCTCCGGCAACAATTTCCGAAGCCGACGCACTGAAGTGGTTGACCAAGACAACGACGGGACCGTGATAAGCGACCTGGGGATTATAATTGAAGAGCACCTCGGGTTTGGCATCTTGGCCGCTACGAACCTGAACGACAGGCCCCTTGCCCACAAACAACCCGGTGATGCCGACCGCGTCGGTTAAGGCTCCACCACCATTGTTACGCAAATCGAGGATCAGCCCCTGATGCTGCTGTTTATCAAGCTCTTTCAGCGCGGCACGAACATCATCGGTTGAGTTGCGACCTTTGCCGCCATTGCGGGTCGTTTCAAAGTCGCGATAGAAGCTTGGCACTTTGATATAACCAAAGCGTTTTCCCGACACGGGATCAACGACCAATGCTGACTTGACAAACGATTCCTCGATAATCACAACATCGCGTACAATCGGGATAACGAAAGGCGTGTGCCCCAGGCGTCTGATCGTCAAGCGCACCTCGGTCCCCTTGTTGCCTCGAATCAATGAGACCGCATCGCGAAGACGCATGTCAGTAATATCGACAGGCTCGTCCTCACTCTGGGCAACAGCAAGGATCACATCATCGGCTTGAAGTTGACCCTGTCGATCCGAAGCGCTGCCAGGGATAATTTTGACAATCTTGATATATCCGTCCTCTTCGCGCAGAGTTGCACCGATCCCTTCCAGAGAGCCGCGCATACTGATGTCGAAGTCTTCCTTCGACTGAGGAGGCATGTAAGTCGTATGCGGGTCAAATGCCCGTGAGAAGGCATTCAGGTAGCGATCGAAATGGTCGTTGAGGGTCTCTTTCTTCAGACGACTGAAATACTCAGAGTACTGTTTGCGTACCTTTTCTCGTGCTTCCACCTCCGCTTCTACCAGTTTTTCGGCCGTTGCTTTCAGCGGGTCATCAAAGCCAGCATCTTTGAGCAGGTTCAGGTAGCGATTCAAGGTACGATACTTGAGATCCAACCGCCAACGTTCAACCAGATTCGATTCCGTTTTGCAGAATTCGAGCTTTTCGGGGTCCGTTTCATAATCTTCATCAACGCTGAAATCAAAAGGCCCGGCAAAAATTTTCTCAACAGCTTTCTCGGCCCTGGCAACGCTATTTTCGAGCAAACGGAAGGTAAACGGTGCAAGAACTACGCGGCCGCTCAAGATTTCATCATCAATGCGATCTTCAAAAACTGCTAACTGTTCCACTTCGGCAAACAACAGTAAACGCTTTTGATAATCAAGTTGCTTAATATAGAGATGGAAAGCCGCCTTGGAGAGTTCGTTGTCTATCTCCTTGCCACTGAAATGTGATTCGGTCTGGTGTCGCAGCACATAAGAGAGCAACCGGTTTCGGTTCTGATCGAACGCGTCAGTGATGGCGGCCTTCATTGCTGTCGGGCAAAGCAACAAGCCGACCAAAATCAACATCAAGCTTAAAATGGCCGGGCGCAGCCAGGGTCTGTTTCTAAACATTTTCGTTGTCAACTTTCTACCTTTATGTGCATGCTTTTTAAAATGAAGAGAGTCAATGGCCTGCACTCTCGAACTCAATCAGAATTCACGGATTCAGACATTATCCTGCGTAATGGGGGAGAGCCATAAGCTTAAATCGTACTTTCTCAATGTACCCCAAAGCGATGGCCCATGGCAATCGAATGTAAAATTTATCATGACACTCCTCACCAAAGCGCCAAGTTTCTTGACAAAGCTCATGCGACGCGTTATCAAAACTTAAATCTCATAAAGAATCAACTTAGATCGGACCTATGAATAAAGCGCAAGAAGGTGACACCGTCACCGTCACATTACAGGGGTTATTGGAAGACGGCAGCGTCTTTAATTCCTCTGATGAGAACGCCCCGCTCACCTTCGTGCTCGGTGAAAATGAAGTTCTGCTCGGCCTCGAACTGGCAATCATTGGCATGGAGATCGGCGACCAGAAAACCATCACTCTCCCCCCGGAACAGGGCTACGGCGTTCGCCAACCCAAGCTGGTGGAAGAGGTCAACATCGACACCCTACCCAAAGGGCTCGACCTGAGCATCGGCAATCAGCTTGAAGTCACGACTGAGAGTGGAACCGTATTTCAACTCTTCATTGTTAAGCGCAAAGACCAGACCATCGTTCTTGATGCAAACCACCCGCTCGCCGGACGCTCTCTGACATTTCGTATCGAGCTGGTGTCCATGGATCGACCGACCATCAATTGAAGATTGTCGGAGCCGGGAGCTTTGCTTTTGTGTTTATTCTGCAGACAATGTGATACAATGTAGCACTACAAAGCATAAGGAGCATTTGCCATGATGATCAGAATTATGTACAGCGACGGAAATTTTGACATGGTCAGGCCGAACATGCTTGATGACCTGCTGGAAAAGCAGAAGGTAACAAGTTTCAAGAGGTCTAGCGGCTGGGCTGTGGTCGGTCGTGATCAGATCCGAAGCAAGGGCGGATCACATTACCGCGGCAGCGAAAAACGGATGACTTAGGTCACTCTATCAGCGACTAGACGCTCGTTCAAACGGCTCTACCGACACGGCGACACGACGATTTCAACGGAGTGTCGTGTTGTGTCTTTTTGTATCAATGGCCCGACACCTACGCCTGACCAGGCGAATTCATCTCCAGCCAGCCATCAACCATCGGAAAATAGATTGCCGCACGAATTTCACGGTTCGGTTCGAGTTGTTGAAAAAGAGTGTGGTACGTCTGCAGCTGCCCTTGGTAGCGAGTCAACTCCCGCAGCATAAACGCGTCCGGATCCTCGCCGTGACCAGGCTGACTGGTTTTATAGTCAACAACCCAGCGAAGACCCTGTTCATCAATAAAAGTACGATCAACAACAGCATGCATCAGCTTATTGTCGATCAAACCATTTAAGCCAAGCTCACAAGACGCTACGGCACGTGACTGCAACAACCAGCGACCTCTTTCGCTTTCGAGCGAGTTCACCAAACATTGCAAAGCTTTATCGACACACACCTTAAGCCGACTCGTGGGAATCCCGTGACTGCACAATTCCGTCTCAAGAGCTTTGGTGGAATTCGCCAAGGCTGTCTTGGACCAGAGCTCTAAACCATCGCCAGCAATCCGTTCCAGCCAGGCATGAACCAAGACGCCAACAACGCGACCTGTTTCAGCAGACCGGTTTTCAATTGCCTCCATTTTGTCGTGTCCACCACTAGAAGCTTGTGTGAACTCCTGCACGGGGGCAGATCGTCGTTGCGGAACGGCTGGAGCAGACCAGGCAAGCGGCAGACGTTTGAAATCAAGCTTGCGATCAAGCAACGGTCTGTCGGCAGTCTCTTCCGCTAGTGAAGAAATAAAATCAAGCTCCAGCGACGGCCAGACCATCTCCAGCAATGAACCTGATGCGGGCGCGGGCGCTTGGTCGCGCCCTGGCTTTAAGTGGCCCAGCAGGTGAAGTTTTGTCT
Source organism: Desulfuromonadales bacterium (assembly GCA_030145195.1). GTDB lineage: Bacteria > Desulfobacterota > Desulfuromonadia > Desulfuromonadales > BM103 > JAQYVY01. Next base: position 46,895 of record JAQYVY010000014.1, read on the forward strand.
TGGCTCGGGTCACCGCAACGTACAAAAGCCGTAACGATTCCAAGGTCTCTTTATCGGTCAGAATCGAACCGATGGCCTGATACGTCGGCTCTGGAAGAGCTTCGGCGATCGGTGGGATCGGTGCCAGGAGCAGTTCGTAGTCGGGGTGTTCCAACCAACGCAACAGGGGGCGCTCTTGCGCACGTACACTGCGACCAAGCCCAGGCAGAATGACCGTATCAAATTCAAGCCCCTTGGCTTTATGTATGGTCATAACTTGCAGCTCTGGACCCGCCAGGGGGTCAGGTGCGGCGAAGAGCTTGCCGAGCTGTTCTTCAAGAGCTTCCAATCGCTCCAGGTCGCCCCCCTCGTCCAGTGCATCAAGCAGCATAAACACCTGTTCGGCATCGGCTAGATCCGTCTCATCAATGCAGGCGGGTCCGTGCAGGGCAAGCCAGGTGGTTTCAACCAATCGTCGTAGGGGCAAACGCCCGCGCTGCGTTATGGCTCGCTCAAAGATGGGCTGCAAACGCTGTAACCGCTCATGGCCATCGACCGAGATGGTATCGAACATTTCCGTTTGCTCGTGCGGACGGGTCAATAGCTGCCAAAGAGTAGAGCGGGCATCGTTATCGCAGAGCGTGGCAAGATCATTGAGGGTCAAGCCACACCAGGGTGCTCGCAGTACGGCGAGCCAGGCCACCCGATCGGCCGGATGCAATAAAGCGCGGGTCAGTGCCAGAAGATCCTGAGCCACCTGACGTCTGGCCAGAGGATCAACATCTTGAGCTTGAAACCGAAGACCGGCCTGTTTGAAGCATTGCACGATCATTCGCAGATGATTACGTGACCGGACCAAAACGGCGATGGTCCCGGCCGGGTCGACCTGACGCGCCTGTCGCACCAACTTTAGTACGACCGCGGCTTCGGACTCATCGTGCCTTTCGATAAAACCGTGGCAACTGACTGCAACGCCTGTTTGCTCCGGCTTAATCGACACCGCTGGAGCAAAGCAAACGGCTCCACGCACCGCGTCTTCCTCCGTGGGGAAGATATCGCCAAAGGATTGATTCACCCATGCAACCAGGTTGGCCTGAGAGCGAAAATTTGCCCGAAGTACAATCTTTTCAAGTTGGAGGCCAGAAAGCCCGCGTTCACAAACCCGCAGGTACAAGCCAACATCGGCTTCGCGAAAGCGATAAATAGACTGCATGGGATCGCCGACGATAAAGAGGCTGCGGCCATCACCAGGCTCCCAACCGGAGGTCAGTAGCTGCAACAGGTCATACTGGGCATACGAAGTATCCTGAAACTCATCAACCAGGATGTGACGCAGACGACTGTCAAGTTGCAGCAGCAGCTCTTCGGGAGCACCGGCCTGGCCAAGGGCAGCGTGCGCCGCACCGGCAATTTCCATAAAATCGACTTGTCCACGAGCGCGAAAGACGTCCTGCAATTCAACCACGGCAAGAGGCAAAAGCTCGATCAGGGCCTTGAGCGTCTCCCACTGGTCGGATGAATATTTGGTTTTTGGCAGGGCGCGCAGTGCGGCCAGGGCAGCGACGACAGGCTGGCGCTGTTGCAACAGTTCGAGGAGGTCAAGCATTCGGGACTTCATCTCGACCGCCGAAGAAGCTTTGTCGGCAGGGAACCCAACGCGTTTGTCGACACTTTTGCGCAACGACCCAGCGTGAGTCAGTGTCAGGTGAGCCAGAGCCAGCCACGGGTCCAGTCCTTCACCCCGAGGGGGCAGATCACCCTGAAGCAGAGGCAAAAGCTGATGCACGGGCTTCTCGACAGAGAGACACTTGGCCGCATAGGAACCAAGCTCAAACAATTCGCAACCCAACGCATCCCCCATAACATCATGAACTCGGCAAAGAGCAGTCGAGACATAAGCGCTCAATCCGGATTCGAGGAGCTGACGGGCAGCGTCGGTCCTTTGCGCCATGAGATGTCGTAACCATTGATCCCGTTTGCCGAGCATATTGACCAACATGTCACGCAACAGGGTCATCCGGTTATCCAGATGTCGCAGCAACCGTTCGATGGACTCCTGCCCTGCTCCACCCCGGTCAACGCGCGCGATCAAGCGTTCGGCAGCCAGGCGGTAGAGTTCAGAGGGGTCGTTAGTAACCTGTGGCTGGTCGCCGAAACGGGCCAACCATGGCATTCTGCGGGTCAGGAAGGCGCAGAGGCTGTCTATGGTCATCAGTTGCAGACGTGAGGGGTTTTCCCGTAAGCCCCAGCCCTGCTTCTGGTCACGAGCCAACACCGAACGAGCCCGCTGCCAGGTTTCGTAGGCATGGAGTTGTTCAGGCGGAAGGTCGTTTTCGGCACGTTCTAAAGCTTCAAGCAAACGCACGCGCATTTCACCAGCGGCCTTGCGGGTAAAAGTGATGGCCAGAATTTCCTCAGGGGTCTCGGCAACCGCCAGCAAGGCAAGAATACGCTGAATCAGGAGCTCCGTTTTGCCAGAACCAGCCGGGGCCTGTACAATACAGGAGCGGTTGATATCAACCGCTTTTTGTCGTTCATCCCAATCAATGGGTCGGTTTGCTGGCTGCTCAAGCATGCTCGCCCTCTTTCAGAGTCATAATCTCCTCAACGTCCAGAATCCGGCAAAAAGAGGTTAAATCGCAATATTGGCAAGTCCGTTCTGGGTCGACGGGATCAACCGCCGCTTCGCCATCAGCAAAAGCGTTGCCCAAAAGCGGTAGCGCCTGATCCCAATGGCTCAAAACGTCATCGAAGCTGGCCAGCCCCTTTTCCTCCATAAGAGCACCCAAAGTTCTCTGGCCTGCGCCAGGCCAACCAGAAGCATCCCGAGCCAGCCCGCGAAACCCACATTCTTTCTCTTTTGTTCGAACGGTGGCAAACATCACCGCGCCGACCTGATCTTTGCTTCGACCGAGACAATAGAGCGGCAACTGCGGTTCGGTGATCCGTTGCTCCAGCCACTGTGACGGATCAGGGCGACCGGTCTTGTAGTCGATAATCGCATCCTGATCATGGTCCAATGAATCGATACGGTCGATTCGGGTACGAATAGTCAGTTTCCCGACCGCAACCTGGTGGTTGATCTCGGAAGCCTTAACCCGAAACGGTGGTCGCTTCTTTTCGAGCTCCAGCCATTGACGAGCGAGCCGGACCAAACGCTGCGATTCAATCCGGCGTTGCCGAGTCGGCAGGTCGCACCGCTGCTCTTTTTCAAACCGGCACAGCGCTTGCTCCGCAGCCTGTTCGAGCCGTTGCATCAAGCTTTGCTCATCTAAAGCCAATAAGGTTGACTGGTCTATCGTCATGTTCCAGAAGATCTCCAGCACCGTATGAGCCAGGGTGCCACGCGCCATATTATCAACTCCGATTTCCGGAGCATCGAGTCCCACGGCCCGCAGTCGATGATGAGCAAAGGCGCGAAACGGACAGAGCGCCTGGTCTTTGATGATGCCAGTGCCACCGGTAAAAGACTTCTTCGAAATCAAGGGGTTGACACGACAATCATCAAGCGTTTTCAGAAGCGGCCGAGACAACCACATCTGCATGGATGGACTCTGCGATTCAGCCAACAACGGCTCCCCTTCGCTGATATCGGTGATAAACGGACTGGGCCGATGTTCACTGCCGTTAACCTGACGCGGCCAGCTTAAAACGATTTCCGGTGCTGCGAGAAACAGCCGCTCGGCGATTTGTGCCGCGAAGTGCCGCTCTCGCTCGGCATCAACGCGTTTCATTTTATACTGTCGCTGTACTGGCAGAGGAATAAAAGGATTGGGGCTCGGCGGTTGCGGTAATGCCGCATCGTGCAAACCGAGCACCCAGAGATAATCAAAAGTCATGCCGCTCGCTTCAAGTTCGCCAAGCACCTGAATCGTGCAGTCGCTTCCTTCCGGCTGAAAATCCGCAGAAGAAACGAGTCGAGCAAAAACTTTGAGTGCCTCGACGCGGTTCAAGGGTGCAGTCACACGGTCCAGGCTGGCAAGCTCGCCCAAGACGCCGTTGAAGTGCTGGATCGCCTGGTATTCGCGGCTCGACAGGACACGATCACCGGGCCAGCCAAGTTGTCGTAGCAGCTGGAGAAAAGACTCGGCCCATTCACTCGGCATTCGCTTTGCGTTATTTTGCAATGCGTCTTGGAGCGTTGCTATGATTTTGGCAAACTGCAAGCCATCAGGATGAAACTTCTTTCCCAGGGTGTCGATTGTTTTCACGAGACGGTAGGATGACCATTCGGCCAGACCGCAGCGACGCAGTTCACGGTCAGTCTGAGCTCTGGCGTCACGTTCAGCTGCGGCCGGTCCAACATAGGGCGAACGAAGCAACCAGCCGACTTCGTCGAGTGACAAAACCTTACCGACCCGCAACAGACGCAAGGCGGCGCAAACCGGACCTTCACGATCGAGTCGATGCCCCAAGGAAAGGTTGAAAACCGTTGGCACCTCATCGCCGTCAAGAACTGCAGACGGGTCGAGTTCAGTCGGAAAGATATTCTCGACCAGCGGCTGGTAAATCTCCATCTGCGGCGCAACCACACCGATAGCAGCGGCCGGGTTCGTTTCGAGGATATGGTTTATCCACCGCGCACAGCGACGCACTTCATCAGCGGGGTCGTGAGCTGCAACCCGTTGTCGCTGCGCCTGCTGGAAAGGTGCGGGATGCCATGCGGTTACCACCGTGCCATGATCGGTCATAACCTGACACAGCTGGCGTACATCGGGGGTCATGTCATCGAACCCGGCCATAATCACGTGCGTCGGTACCGGCACCCGTCCAGCAATGATTGCGGCAGCAATTAACCAGGGACGTTCAGCGCTGTCTTGCCAGCCATGCTGCACCAACTGTTGCCGCCAAACACTTCGCCAGCGCAAAAAAGCCCGATGGTCTTCGGCCCCCTCAGACGCACGAAAATCTGCCGCATACTGAACCAATAATTGATGGGCCTGGTAGGCACGTTGTGCCGTCGGCTTCACCTGCAGGAGATAATTACCGGTCTGCTCCAGATCTGCCTCGATGATCATCTCCCAAACACGTAAGCACTGAACCTTACTAAGGAAATCAGGCCGTTGCGAAAGCCGTTGCACCTGCCGGGCCAGCCACGCAGTCAGGCTCTGGATCTCCGGCCGCAACCATGCGCTCAACCCACTTCCCTGCTGGGCAAGGTCGTATTGTCGAAGCAGATGCCGAGCCAGACGGTCATTCACGGTAAGAATAGTGTGGCCCTGACGGGCAGCATCAAAAATCAAATTATCCACGGTGTCGATCTCCCCTGTTGCGATGTAACAAGGATGACTGTTTGATATGACGAAATACGACACAAGCGATCAACGCACCGAGAGCATCGGCAAAAAGATCACCCCATTCAGCGAAACGACCGGTCTGCAGTGAAACCTGCAAAACTTCCAGTAAAGCACCGTAAGCGACGGTGAGTATCCATGCGGTCAACCAGGGTCGTTTAATGCGCGCAGGCCACCGCAACAGGACCAAAGCGACCAACAGAGTCAATAATGCATAAGCACACGCATGCAGCAATTTGTCCCAACCAAAGATTCCAGGGAGTTGCGGCGGATTTGGCATCAATGACAGAGTGAGGATACCGGCAGCCCAAAGCACCAGGAGCAACAAACAGAGCTTGAAACCGGCAGGACGAGGAGGTAGAGAACTGGATTTTTTCAGGGGATTGATCATGCTGCACAGGTTACATTGAATTGACGATTTTAAAAAGCCTGAATCAGGATTTTATAGGGACCGGTTATTTAAAGGAAACGGGGTAGAAACTCAATTCAAAGTGTGGTTAAGCGCCAACAAAAGTGGCTCCGAACAGAAGCAGAGATTGTGTTGAGACTGATTAAACTACCACGATTCTGGACTGTCACCGTTTAGTCGATCGACACCAGCTGCAGCGCGAAAGTCAGATCACAGCCAGCAAGGTCGTGATTGCCATCAAGCAACACCTGCTGCGCATCGACATTGCGAACCCGCATCACCCTTTGTTCGGCACCACCGAGTTCAAGGCTCAGTTTCTCACCGATACGCAACTCACGTTCGACAGGAAACATCTGCCGCGAAACTTGCAATAGGTTTTCATCAAGGCGCAGTCCGTACGCCTGCGCCGCCAAGATATAAATATTCTTCACCTCACCGATGACCATACCGATGATGTCATGTTCCAGACTGGAGAAAACCTCCCCGGCACCAAGGGTGAATGTAAGTGGCTGCTCATCATCGCGCTGATCGAATATGCGGCCGTTGTCGAGTGTACCGATGTAATGGACCGTAACGCGGTCACCGGTTTTTGCGCGTTGCATCTTATGACTCCTTAATTATCGCAATGACTGCGGCATGATCGTGCTCAAATAGCTACGGCTATTACTCTCAAAAGAGCTAAAATATGGTCTCAAACATTCAAATTTTCGCTTCAGCCCTGATAGTCCGACAAGCTGCTAGAGGTCTGTTGTGATTTCACGCATCGCCGACGCCTGTTACCTCCTGCATCACCGAGACCAGAAAATCGAATACATCTTCACGGCTTCGGATAAACTTCGGCATCTCATCACCAGCCAATTCTTCCAAGCGGTGCAACACGTTAGCATCAAGACAATGAAGTTCATCCATAACCGCTTCGAGCATTGGGATCACATCGTAGAGGTCATCCCGGTCGTAGAGGCTTTTATCCGGTTTACCGGTAAATTTCGCTTCGTCACGAAATTCTTTATTGCGACGATACTTGTAATACAGATCTGACGGCTTGATTTCGATCCCCATGGTTATGACCTCACTCTTCAGCTGCAGCCACCGCCGCAAGCATGTTTCTTCGCGCAACCGCTCGCACAGACGTCAGCAACTTTTTTGCCGCCGGTCTTTGCCAAAAGAGCCTCAAGGCTCTGGCTATCGACCATCCAGGTGCCCTCTTCTTCAACGGCTTGCAACAGGTTCCGTTTGATGTGTATCAAGACGTTCAGCGGGGTTGTGTTCATCTTTTCTGCGACGATTGTAATGGGCAGTCTGGGCTTTTGTTCATGCATAATATTTCCTTTTTGTCTGTTCGTTGATTATTCGAGCCGGGAACAGCCCCAGGGCGAGAGTTTAACCAACCTGCTGGCTTGCGCCTCAACCTCTTCGCGAACCTCGCGGTTTAACTTCTTCAACCACCGCGCAGGGATTTCCTCCAGTCCATAAAAGGCTCCGGCAATCATCCCGGCAATGGCGCCGGTCGTATCCGCATCACCTCCCTGGTTAACCACCCCGATCAGGCATTCTTCAAAGCTACCGGTGGTAAAGAGGTAATGGAAAACTGTCTGTAAAGTATCAACAACGTAAGAGCTGGCATTTCCACGATAATTGTTAAATCGAAAGGTGTGATATTCAGCCACCAGTTCACGAGTCAGCTCATGCAACTCGAACCGGTTGCAGCCAAAGATCGAGCGGTGCACCATGCGACCAATAACCAAACATGCAGCATCTGACAAGACATGATTATGGGTCAGATGCGCCTGTTCTTTGGCATAGCGACTTAATAGTTCATCATGACCCAGAGTGAACAGCGCAACCGGCATCATCCGCATGGCTGCACCGTTGCCAGCATCCCAATCGTTGTAGGGCGTCTCCAGCTGCCCCTTGAACATGTAATCGCGAATTCCCCGGCGACAAGTTGCCCCGATATCAACCGGCTGGCTCCTCATCCAGGCAAGGAAATTATCGGCAATACCCTTGCGATCCCAAGCTTCAGAGGCGAGCAAAGCACGCCCCAACGCCAACGACATCTCGGTATCATCAGTGACCTGACCTGGCTTAAGATAGAGCCAGCCACCACCAATAATTTTGCGGTGTACCTTGTAGGCCACCTTGATCTCCCCCGGTGTCATAAACTCGGTCGTCGCCCCCAGCGCATCACCAATCGCCAGCCCAAGATATGCGGCACGGGCCCGGTTTAAGACATGGGGTTGACTTTTGGCTTCGTTTTTTAGGCTTTCGCTGTTACCCACCAGTCAACACCTTGACCTCATACTCACCACCGATAACCAACGCCTCACCCTCTCCTTTGAAAAGAGATTTCGGCAAGAGCCCACCCATAAAAAACACCTTAGTCAAAGGAACCTCGGTCTGAAGCACCCGGCTGCCAAACTCCCAGGCTTTTTCGAAATCATCAGTAAAGGAGTTCAGATTGTTCAGCCTTAAGAGATAATGGTTTTTCTCCAATGGCTCAATAATCTGATGTTCGGAAAAATCGTAGATGCCACGATAAAGCATCAGATGCGTTTGCCCCGGGAATCGGCGTGCAAGCTCGTATTGGACGAAGGCGTAGAGCAGGTCAAATTGTGGCAGAATAGCGTTGGTTCGAGCCGAGCCATTCATCCGATCAACCGTATAGCGGAAATAGGCCTCCGCGTGTATGTCGTCAATCGGCTCACGGTGAAAAGTCGGCGCCAGCCCGAGACGCGATTCAACCCAACCCTTCAAAACCGCGCCTTCGACGGAATTGCTGTCAAACAGCCAGCCACGCAAAAACCGCAGATAACTGTTTTTCAGGCTTTTACGACTATTGGGTGTCTCTTCTCGTTGCCACTGGTGCAACTGGAAACGCACATCCATAAAATCGTGAAACTGCGTCCCTCGCAGATCAGGGTCATCCAAAGTATCCAGTTTCTCAAACAGGGGGCGACCATTATGACGCACGCCCTGGATTTCCAAAACCTTGGGTTGCCGGTTGTAGTAGCGTGAGGCAATAGCCCAAGGAGGAAGGCTGCATCGATTTATTGTTGTCGGATACATTTATTCTATAAACCAATACAATAAGAGGTGTTCTTTTCCAAAAGCCGGAAAGGTGCTCAATCATTGAAATCAACTTGCCTACTTTTTTTGCGCTCAATCAATCGATGTTTTAGGGCCGACAACAAACAACCGGACCGACAACAAAAATAAACTCATTAGTTACAGATACTTAGAAAGATTGCTACATTACTAAATCTAACAAACAACAGTGTATTTCTGACATCGCCTGTAACTTACTGCATTGAGTTTGCATCGAGGATGCCAACTGATCTTTACGGTGCTCAGATTGATAGAAACCAGAGCCTCGAAGAGATTGGGGCGACAACATGCAGAAGGGCCTTGTTAGAGAATTAAAAACGGCACAAAACAGAAGATCAGGCTCCTCTTGCGGGGAGCCTGATCGGTTTGAACCTTATTCTGGAGAAGTGCTTATTTGGTGCCGTGATCCAGAATCTTCTGGATTCATTGAGTATGGAGGGACGAAGTCTAACCGTTATTGACCATCACCTATGGACAATCACCTAGCATATATATGGGTAGCAATAGCTATTTCTTTGGTTTCCCCTTGGAGCCAGGACCCTTCTCCAGGGCGCTATTCTGTCGGTCTGCTTTTACCTTTTCGAGGAGTTCATCAGCCTTTGTTTTCTTTTGCTCTCTTTTGCCGTCAGGAGACTCTTCATCATCAGATTCAACCGAATCACCCTTAGACTTTTTCTTTGCCTTTGACTTTTCATCAGACACATCAGACTCACCATCTGAATCATCTTTTATTTTTTTCAATTTCTTTTGTTTCACACTTTCATCGGACACGGTATCAGCGTCTTCGTCTTTATCTCCTTTGTGCTGACGTTTTTCCATGTCTTGATCTTGATCCATCTCTTGATCCATCTCTTGAACCTTGTCTCTATCACGGTTCTTGTCTTTGGGTTTATCCGCGTCCTCTGACGTTTGCCCCTGTCCGCCCAGCCAGTCATCACCGCGCATAAAGCGGGCATTATCCGAGGCATTTTCATAAGCAGAGTCACTCGGCGAAGGGCTCTGTTTTTTCCCTTTCCCTCCGGCCTTTGCCCAGATTGTTGCGGGGGCAAAAACCAGGCAAAAAACCAAAAGGACAGCGAGTAAAGATTTCATGAATTTCTCCTTGATGATTTGTAAAGATATATTGCTATCAGTAAAGCAGAATTTGACGAATACTCAACGGGCCAAACGAAAAAAGGACGGCCGAAGCCGTCCTTAATCAGAATCCATGTCAATGCTGCCTTAAGAAAATTGACCGCTGACCATAATGGACATCAGGGTATGCCCAGGGTCGACACTCAAAGCGGAAGCTTTGGCGCAAGGTTCGGAATACTCTGAAGCTCTATAGGAGGAATTAAACTCATTTTCAGAGCCATAGAGCACGAATGGCACCGGATCCTTGGTGTGTGTCATTTTCTCGACCGGGGTTGGATGATCAGGGAGCAACAGAATCCGGTACTCTCCGAGACTTCCGATCTTGGCCATGACTGTACCGACAACATCCTTATCAAAACGCTCAATAGCCTCAAGTTTATCCTGCAAGCTACCACCATGAGCAGCCTCATCGGGGGCCTCAACGTGCAAGTACACGAAATCTCGTGTTTTCAAAGCTTTGATGGCCGCTTCTGCCTTGCCCAGGTAATTGGTATCAAGGTATCCCGTTGCCCCAGGCACCTCGATAACATCCAGGCCCGCATAAATGCCAAGCCCTTTGATCAGATCAACCGCCGAGATGACCGCACCGCTCAAACCAAATTTTTCATGCAAAGTCGGCATCTGGGGCCTCTTACCCTGGCCCCAGAGCCAGATCGAGTTAGCCGGAGGTTTGCCTGCCGCTTCGCGTTTACTGTTGACCGGGTGATCCTTGAGCAACAGTTGCGCCGAGGTGGTGATTTGCATCAACGGCATAGCTTCCGCTGTTCGCAAGAGTTGATCGAGGACACTCTGGTTGGTCAGATCATGTGGCGGTGCAATCTTCAGATCATCGCGCCCCCCACGCCAGACCATAAGATGCCGATAGGAAACCCCTGGGTAAAATTGGAATTCATCATCACCCAATTCGTCTTGAAGGCATTGGATCAGTTCTTTGGCTTCTGCTGTGGAGATATGACCCGCAGAAAAATCCTGCATATAGATGTCTCCACCAGCCTGTCCAAGAGTGACCAGGTTCAGACGAAAAGCGACATCTTCAGGGCCAAGCTCAACGCCCATACTGGCAGCTTCAAGAGGAGAACGGCCGGTGTAGCAGGAGGCAGGGTCATAACCGAAAACCGACAGGTTTGCGACATCTGAACCGGGATGAAAAGCATCGGGAACGGTCGCTGCCAGACCGATGGTCCCTTGTTGCGCCAAACGGTCCATATTGGGAGTGTGTGCCGCCTGCAACGGGGTTTTGCCGTTGAGTTCTGCGATCGGCTCATCGGACATACCGTCACCGAGTAAAATGATATATTTCATAATCATCCGCTAAAAGTTAAAGGTTTCATCGATAGATAGTCTGGAACAGTCCCTTGCTCGCCTTACGCTCAACTCCGCACCCAGCACTCAGCTCTGATTTCAGCCTCTAGGGTGATGTTGCGCATGGATCTTCCGCAAGCGCTCGCGAGAAACATGAGTATAAATCTGGGTTGTTGAGATATCTGCATGGCCGAGCATCGCCTGAACCGAACGTAAATCTGCCCCATTCTCCAACAAATGGGTGGCAAAGGAATGACGCATGGTGTGAGGCGTAATGTTTTTTGTGATACCGGCTTGTAACGCGCGGCGTTTAATAATCTTCCAGAAGCCCTGACGTGTCAAGCCCTCGCCTGAACGGTTCAGAAAAATAAACTGACTCGTTTGCGTCTTGTCGAGCAGAGGACGACCGTGGCGTAAATATTCGCGTAATGCGGCAAGGGCTTCCCCGCCAAGGGGGACAATGCGCTGTTTGCTGCGTTTACCAAAAGCCGTCAAGTAACCGACATCCATTTGCAAATCAGTGAGTCGCAAGGTGACCAGTTCAGAGACTCGCAATCCGGTCGCGTAAATAATTTCAAGCATCGCCCGATCGCGCCACGCCAGAGGGGTATTGCCCTTGGGCCCAGTCAATAACCTTTCGACATCTGCGGGTGAAAGGGTGTGCGGCAGCGTGGAGAGACTTTTAGGCGCGGTGATCTGGTCGGTTGGGTTGCTGGTGGCAAATTTTTCCCGAGTCAAAAATTTGTGAAAGGTCCGGATCGCGGCCAGGGCCCGGGAACGACTGCGTGCGGAGAGGCCCTTCTGCTTCAATTGATTCAAGAAACGCAGAATCAGCGCAGACGTAATTTTATCGGGTGAAGCAACCCCGCCAGCTTCCAAAAACTCAAGGTAGCGCACCAGATCCCGGCCGTAGGCATCCAGAGTGTTCTGCGCCAAGCCTCTTTCCACCGCTAAGTAGTTCATGAAATGGTCGAGATAGTCATGCATACGGCTCACACCTGCTCTGACATGCTCTTCAGTAGTGCCCGCCTGACATCTTCGCGCTTCTCGGCGTCGTTGATCGGTTGACCAAAAATATCCTTAACATAAAAGGTGTCGGTTACCTGGTCAACTTTAGTCGATATTTTTGCCACATGTATATACAGACCAAGCTCCGCCAGAGTTCTGGTAATACGATAAAGCAAACCAATCTGGTCGTGGGTAAAAATATCGATAACGGTATGCTCACGGGATACATCACAATCAAAATCGACACGATCAGGGAAGCGCTGTATCTTCTGTGTTGGCAGAGGAGAAGACTTTTGTCGTTTTGCAACCAGAGAGCTGACTTTTAACCGCCCCTCAAGAACTGACTTCAGGTCGGAGAGAACCTTGTCCCATTTGTTCTGGTCGTCCAAAATGCCGCCAATCAATTTATTGACGTGCAGAATATCCAGGGCGAAGCCGTTGGTACGAGTGTAAATCTGGGCACCGAGGATATTGATCCCGTTGGCAGTCATGACTCCGGTTATCATACTGAAGAGGCCCGGTACGTCCAGAGTTGAAATCGTGACATTGGTGTACTCGGCATCGACATCGTGAGTGACCTGCATGGCGACAGTTTCATTGCCGCGCGACAACTCAAGAGCGACATGCTCCTTGATTTCCCATGAACGGAGGGTCAACAGGTAACGCAGGCTCATTGAACGTAGCCAACGTTTTACCCGGTTTTCGTCAAAATCATCTTTGAGCGCAGCCAGAACCTTGCGTTTGCGGTTACGGACTCTTTCAGAACGCAGACCACTCATAAAGTTGCCACGTTCAAGGGTCTCATAAGTTTTTTCGTAAAGCTCTTGCAGAAGATGGCCCTTCCACTCAGACCAGACATCCGGTCCGACCGCCTTAAGATCTGCGAAGGTCAACATATATAGCATCTTCAGAGTTTCAACCATCTCCATGGTATTGGCAAAGTCCTGAATCAGGCGGATATCATTCAGGTCACGTCTTTGCGAGATATGAGCCATGTCCAGGTGGTGACGGACCAGAAACTCGAGACGCTTGCTTCCTTCCTTGGAAAGGTTCAAACGGCGAGCAATCTTGGGTATCATATCCGCGCCGTTATTGGAATGATCTTTACCTTCACCTTTGCCAATATCATGAAACAGCACCGCCAGCACAATAATTTCCGGCATGCCAATATCGGCGGCAACACGGGTGAGCAGAGGTTTGGCTTCCTGGTAGACTCCGGACCAAAGCTTCTCTATCTCCTCGACAGCAAAGATCGAATGAATATCAACGGTGTAAACGTGGTAGGCGTCGTGTTGAACCTTGCAGTAAATTCGTTTGAACTCGGGAATGTATTTGTTCAGGAACGCCAGATGATGCATATCACGCAGACTCTGGGCGACGCCTGTGGGCCCACGCAGAATTTCCAGGAACATCGCCGAGACTTTACGATTGCGCCGAAAACCGTCATTAACCAGGAACAGGTTATCGCGTATTTGGCCCTTAACGTCTGCACTCAGAGCAAGCTTGTTCTGCTTGGCCAGCAGAAAAGTCTGCATCATGGTCTCTGGAAGATTGACAAAAAGGTTTTTGGTGCTCGTTTTCAACTCACCGCGATAACTGAAAAAATTTTCATCTATAGTGCGTCGGCCAAGATAACCAAAAATCCCTGTTGATGGGTCTTTATCCTTGAAGGCGCTAAAGATTAAAGTGGAAGCCAAATGTTCGGTCCGAGTGGCTTGCGCATAATAGTCCTGCATGAATTGCTCTACCGAAAGGGCTTTTTTACTGTCTTTGTAGCCAAGGAAAGCCGCTATCTGCACTTGCTGTTCGTACTGAATTTGATCGGTTTTGCGCTTGGACTGGAAATGCAGTTCATTGCGAATTCGCCAGAGATAGTCGTAAGCCGCCTCTATCTCCATCATTTCATGGTTTGAAATAACCCCTTTTTTCAAGAGATCGCGGAGGTTCTTCGCCTTAAATTTGACGCGAGCCATCCAGACAGCGGTGTGCAGGTCGCGGAGGCCACCCTCGCCTTCCTTGATATTGGGTTCGAGCATGTAAACTGAAGAACCATATTTGGCCAACCTGGTTTCATTCTCTTCGTATTTTGCCTTCAGAAAATTCTGACTCCCCCGACTCAGCAGATTCTTCATGACCTGGCGTTGGAACTCGTCATAGAGAACCTCATCACCAGCCAGGAAACGCGTGTCCAACATAGCCGTACGGATCGTAATGTCCTGCTGGGCCAGCGTCAGACATTCGGATGAAGTCCGCACACTGTAGCCAACATCAAGGTTCAGATCCCACAAAAGGTAGAGGACCCGCTCGGCAATTTTCTCAGCAAGGTCCTTGTTCATGTCACTGCAGTAGAACATCACGTCAATATCAGAGAGCGGATTCAATTCTGCTCGGCCGTAACCTCCGAGAGCTATGACAGCAGAACAGACCTTCCCTTCCGTGGGGAAGTCGGCCGAGGCACACTGATAAAGGCTGTATATCAATTCGTCGGCCATTGCTGTGATACACGCAACGACCTCACGACCACTACCGCCAGCATTGTGAACAGCGTGACAGAGCTTGCGACGGAACTCCAGGAAGCCCCGCGCTGCATCCAGCAGGAATGAGCGTCTCTCTTCAAAAGAGACATCCCCGGCCATCATTAACTCTGTGGCAAAAAAATCGGTATGAGTATCGTCTGGTTTCATATTATTTGGAGGCTATAAGTTTATTACTGACCGCGTAGTTCTTTACGGCCATGGCAATTGCTTTAGCGGCTGATTTCTGGAATGCCTTACTAACCAGCCGCTTCTCTTCGCGAGGGTTGCTGAGGAATCCCGTTTCCACCAAAACAGAGGGCATAGTGGCACCCAGGAGAACATAGAAGGGACCCTGCCTGACACCAAGGTCTCTGACGTTGCTGTATTGACGACTGACCTGTTTAACCAGGGTCTTTTGAATTTCCGTAGCGAGGCGGCTCGATTCATTAATTTTCGAATTAGCCATCAGATCGAA
Organism: Desulfuromonadales bacterium; assembly: GCA_030145195.1. Lineage (GTDB taxonomy): Bacteria > Desulfobacterota > Desulfuromonadia > Desulfuromonadales > BM103 > JAQYVY01. Next base: position 62,117 of record JAQYVY010000014.1, read on the forward strand.
TAGAATCATCTCCAAATCGGACACCTGCTTGAGAGAGGTGCCGTTTTCACGGGCAGCAACTGCGGCGGCTTTGTTATTTTTTGAAAAGTTGAGATAGTACGTTTCAATCCCATAGGCTGTGCGGTTTTTGTTGGCATTGGCGTGTAAGGAGATAAACAGATCGGCGTCAACCTTGTTGGCAATAGCTGTCCGCTCTTCCAGAGGCAGATACACGTCACTGCTGCGAGTCAGAATAACTTCGCAGTGAAGAAGTGTGCGCAGCTCTTGGGCCAACTGTTTAGCCAGCTTAAGCGTAACATCCTTCTCCAGAACCTTGCTGGGGCCAACCGCTCCGGGGTCTTTGCCGCCATGACCGGCATCAACGACAATCCGGCGCAGAGTCGGAGATAACGGGGCTGCGGGAAGATGCAATGGCGGTTGATCCTTGGGGACGTCATTCAGGACTTTAGCAATGGCATCGCGGTCGGATTTAGGCAAGGTGCGGATTTCTGGTTCACGCCGTTTCAATTCGACCGATTTATCTCCAGAGATATCAATGACGATTCGGCAGGGATCACTCAACGGGAACACCTTGTAATCGCCAATACTATCGAGGTCGAGCACCACCCGCACTGTCTCTGGAACCGGCAATCCGGTACGAATCTGGCGCAGTAAACCGTCATCGACAACTTTAGGTTCCATAAGCGCTTCATCGAGAGCCGTCTTTTCAATGTCGACATAGATACGCGGAGGTACATTTCCTGCGACCTCAGGGGCAAGATAGTGTGCCGAGAATTGAGCTTCGGCAGAGACATCCAGCACGATCCGGGTATAGCCAGGATTAGACCAGTAACGAATTGCCGTGAGGCTGCGACCGGGCACTAGCGTCTCTGGGCTTGGATCCTTATCGGCCTTGACCGTTGGCGCTACAACAACGACCGGGGACTTTTCTATCGGTGCATGTTCAGCCAGAGCAACCAGTCGGAGCTTCGCCTTGCCAGTCATATCTCCGGCAGGGGTTCTGTTCACCAGACGCTGATAAACCAGATAGGCTCGTGCTGGATCACCAAGATTGTTTTCAAGCAGTTCTCCGGCCTGAAAGAGAGCATCATCAGCCAGGTTGCTTTTGGGATAGGTTGCGGCCATCTGCTCGAACAGTTCAACCGCACGCTCGGCATCTTTTGCGATTCGGCTGATGCCATAGAGACCAGAGGTGGCTTTGCCGCACATAAAGAGGGAATCACCACCACGCTTGGTCTTGGGAAAGTGGTCGTACACGCCCTTGAACTGCGAGATAACTCGATCCCAGTTTTCACGATACATCTGTTTGCGTGACGAATTCTGTAGCGAGTAATAGGATTTGCGGGCTTTTTGGTAAGCCTGTTCAGACGTCTCCGCAGCGCCGACGGGGAGAGGCAACAGGCTGACAAAGATAATGATAAAAAGGGCAATACGGGTCATAAGTTAAAGCATCTTCTTAAGTTCATCGAGCAGATTAAGAGCTTCAAGAGGCGTCAGGACCGAAACATCCAGATCCTCAATCCGTTGTCTAAGCGGATCCGCCTGTTCAAAAAGTCCGAGTTGTGGCGTTGCGACCTGACGGTTAACATTTTTGCTGCGAGCCAGTCGCGGTGCTCCGGCAACATATTCGCCCGACTCCAGATTCTGCAGCACCTCTTTGGCCCGAGTAATCACCGCTGCGGGCAACCCGGCCAGGCGAGCAACCTGAATCCCATAGGAGTGGCTGGCGCCACCTTTGACAATCCGGCGCAAGAAGATAATCTGGTCGTTCCATTCCTTGACCGCCACATTGTAGTTCTGCACCCGTTCCCGGGTTCGGGACAGATCAGTCAATTCATGATAGTGGGTCGCAAAGAGCGTCTTGGCTGCAACCGGTGCATGATCATGCAAATACTCAGCCACCGCCCAGGCGATACTGACACCATCGAAAGTCGAGGTACCACGACCAATTTCATCCAGGATAATAAGGCTGCGTGGAGTCGCGTGGTTGAGGATATTCGCGGCTTCGGTCATTTCAACCATAAAGGTCGACTGGCCGCGCGCCAGGTTATCGCTAGCACCGACCCGGGTGAAGATTCGATCGACCAAGCCAATCCGTGCCTCTTTTGCAGGCACCAGGCTGCCCATTTGTGCCATCAGGACTAGCAGCGCTACTTGACGCATATAGGTCGATTTGCCCGCCATATTGGGCCCGGTAATGATCAAAATCTGCCGCTCGACGGTATCCATGTGAACATCGTTGGCGACAAAACGCTCACCGAGGTGCATGGCTTCTATAACCGGATGCCGGCCTTCTTCAATGAACAACTCAGTCGTCTCATCCATCATCGGACGACAGTAGTTGCGTTCATGCGCTAGATCTGCCAGTCCAAGCAAAACATCAAGGGTGGCGATGCCGTCGGCAACAGCCTGAATGCGTTGCCCTTGAGCTGCAACCTGGCCTCTCACTTCCTGGAAAAGCGAGTATTCGATCTCCACAACCTTTTCTTCAGCGCCGAGGACTTTCTCCTCATACTCTTTAAGCTTTGGAGTAATAAAACGCTCGGCATTGGCCAAGGTCTGTTTGCGCTGGTAATCATCGGGGACACGGTCCAGGTGCGTCCTGGTGACTTCGATATAATAGCCGAAGACCCGGTTATATCGAACCTTGAGAGAGGTAATCCCGGTACGCTCTTTCTCCTCTTGCTCAAGCCGGGCGATCCAGCCCTTGCCTTCACGACTGATAGAGCGCAACTCATCAAGTTCTTCATGGAAACCAGAACAGATCAAGCCGCCATCTCGCAGCGTAAAAGGTGGATCATCAACAATAGCTCGATCAATCAGGTCAACCATATCCGGCAACGGATCGATCCGGGCACACAAATCAACCAGCAGAGGACAGTCGGCACGGCCAAGCAGATCTAAGAGTTGCGGCAATCTCAACAGCGAGGTTTTCAGCGCAGCCAGATCTTTGGCATTACCGGTCGCCATGGCAATCCGGCCATTTAAACGTTCGAGATCGTAAACGCCATCGAGAAGCTGGCGCAAATCATCACGCAACAAACTCTCGCGGGCCAACTCTTCCACCGCACTGTGACGCGCCTGGATCTGCGCGAGATCGACCAGCGGATGAGCAATCCAATGCCTGAGTTTACGAGCTCCCATCGCCGTTACAGTTCGATCCATAACCCCGAGCAGAGAACCACGGCGGCCACCATCATGAAGCGTTTCGGTCAGTTCCAGGTTGCGCCGGGTGAAGTCGTCAAGAATCATGTGATCGCGAACATGATAAGTTTGAAGTGATTGAAGATGAGAGGCAGCACTATTTTGGGTCGTCTCAAGGTAATGAAGAACCATGCCAGAAGCTTGAATGGCCCCGGGCATCGTCGCGCAGCCGAAACCTTCGAGCGAACCATCGGGGAAGACTTCCTGTAGGACCTGGCGGGCTCGATCCTCGGCGGCAACCCACTCGGGCAGACGATTGACGATTCGACCGTGCAGAGCATCTGCCTGCATTTTCAAGAGAGCATCACCGCCCTCACCTTCAGGCAACAAAACTTCTGCCGGGTCACGGGAGATAATCTCGCCACCGACATTTTGCACTTCAGGGAATTCCGTAACCCGGAACTCACCGGTCGTGATGTCAACATAGGCGACGCCACAACGACCGTCGGCAACAGGAGACAAAGCCATCAGGTAGTTATTGCGCAGTGGATCAAGCGTATCGGTATCAACCACCAGTCCGGGAGTAACAACCCTGACAACAGCCCGCTTGACGATGCCCTTAGCGGTTTTCGGATCTTCGACCTGCTCGCAAATGGCGACGTTGTGACCATGTTGAACCAACTTGGCAATATAAGGTTGGCAACTGTGAAAAGGGATACCGCAGAGAGGAATTTCTTCAGCAGCCCCTTTATTGCGTGCAGTCAGGGTAATATTGAGGATGCGGGAGGCGACCACCGCATCATCCATAAACATCTCGTAAAAGTCGCCCAGACGAAAAAACAGGATCGAATCCGGATGTTCGGCCTTGATCTCCAGATACTGCTGCATCATGGGGGTTTTTTTTGCCATCGACAGACTTTCCGCAGGTCAGGGACTCTGAACCTAAAAAAAGCAACCCATTACTAGGGTCGCAGTCAGTTATCAATACTTCAACAAACCAGGTATTATGTTAACAAATCAGAGCTTAAAGTGTAAACAGTAAAGGCGGGCAAAATACACTCAAATGGTTGCAAAATCAGCTTAAGGTGAATTATGTTACTGAACATTGCAAGCTTGCCATAAGGAATCTCAATGTCACCAGCAACAGAATCGTCCCACATTCTTCAAGGTCTGAAGATTTCAGACTACACAATCAACCATATCGACGACGAAATACGTGTCGATAAACTCTGTGTCAGCCTGATTCGCCACATGTTTCAAAGCCTCTGTCAGGAAGACGAGCTTCCTCCTGACCAGGCTGGCGAATTATGTCATGGCGCCGATTACTTCCTTCGGGAATTCATCATCGGCGACCGGCACGAAAATATTTTCACCATCGATGCGCAACGGGTCAGGCAGTTTGCAGGACACTGGTACATTATCCGCAACATGGAACCCAACTTAGCTGAGCTACAGGATATTCTCGCAGGAACAAAAGTTTTCTACCTTTTTCTGGCAACCAAAGGGCTGATCGATCAAAAGTTCGCGACAGCGATCGACGCCAACTGTAGTGATCTCGAATATTATCACCAGCGGATTGAGGATTTCTGGGCAATCAGCAACAACGGCTATGACCTTTGGCGTCAGGCCTGCCCACTTGAACCCGTCACAGAGCTGCCATGAGTCAAACCAAAACATCACCCAAGGTTGCAGCCGCCGGGCTTTCAATCATGACTGCCCTTGGGCTGGCCAGCCTCAAACTGACGACAGGCTTGATGACCGGCAGCCTGGCGGTGCTTTCTTCCGCCATCGATTCGCTGCTCGACATTCTTATGTCGGGAATTAATCTCATGGCGATCCGCCATGCCGAACAACCAGCAGATGAGCGTCATCCTTACGGCCACGGCAAGTTCGAAACTCTCGCCACAGTCTTTCAATCCGTTGTTATTGCAATCTCCGGGATATGGATTATCTATGAGGCGATTCAACGCATCATAAAGCCTGAACCAATCAGCCAAACCAATATCGGTATCGCGGTCATGACCGTGAGTCTGATTGTCTCATTTCTGATCAGTCGCCACCTGCGGCGCGTTGCCGAAGCCACCGATTCATCAGCGCTGGAAGCCGATTCGCTGCATTTTGCCATGGATGTTTACACCAACTTGGCGCTCTTGATTGGTCTGGTCCTGCTCTCCAGTTTCAACCTGCCCTGGCTCGACCCGGCCATGTCTATGCTGGTCGCCGCCTACATATTGTTCGAAGCGATACGCCTGCTGCGAAATGGCATGCGAGACATTCTCGACGAACAATTACCAGCAACTATTCGACTTGAGATCGAACAATTAATCGACGACCACAAACACGACCTGTTCGGTTACCATAATCTGCGCACCAGACGTGCTGGCTCGCAGAAACTGATCGATTTTCACCTGACGGTTTGCAAACACTTGTCGGTTGAAGAGGCCCATAATATCACCGATTATATCGAAAAAAAGA
>JAQYVY010000015.1 GCA_030145195.1 Desulfuromonadales bacterium
GCATCGCCGATGGTATCAAAATCCGTATCAAGATTAGTCAGGCTGTAGTCACTGGGGCAAAAATCATCACAGTCGGTAAATCCATCAGAATCACTGTCTCCACCGGGAAAAAAATCGCTGTCAGTGGGTGCACAATCATCGTTGGTGTCGGAAAAGTAAGAAAGGGTACCAAGCGAATCAGCAGCCGCTGTTTCGAGGTAATCACACGGGTATGAAATCGGCTGACCATTCCAAAGCGTCTCCAACGACGAACCTGAATCACCATAGCCGTCGTCATCGGCATCGGGGTAGCACATATACTGAGCAGGAGAAAAATCTTTCACAAAGCCAGCAGGGCAACTCTCTGGGACTGGGAACATAGGCAAAGGTGAAGCACAACCTGGTGGCGCATTAATATCACAGCACTCGGCACAATAGGTGACAGGATCGGTCGGGTCACAGAGGTAGCCCCACGACACTCCAGCAAAGCCCAACACCATCACCAGTGCGAGCAACAAATTATTCAGCAAACGAAAAACGGTCTTATGACGACGATCCGGCATGACAACCTCCCTGGGCGCATGAGCTGTAGGTAAATCACTGGGATATATTGTAGAGGAAATATTGTTGTTGAGACTCTTGTTGCGCAAGCTATATTCTGATTGCATTGACACTCTCTAGTTGTCTGAGGAATCTGACGACGGAACTCGCTAATTGGTGTCACGGCAGCGGACACTCTAACTTGGCCTTCCCGATTCGAGGGTAACCCAATGGTTATTTATGCAAAAAAAAAGCCAAACATCGGGGATATAGGTCAACATGGCGACAACATTAGCTGTGGGCCGAATAAAAGCAATCAAAGGCTAGCGAATCGGCGGGCCTTTATGCGATTTGACTGATCGTTCGTAGCATGAATGGGCGAAAAGTTGTTGATTCATGTGATATGAGGCTCGTTTTTAAACTAAGTGGGCTATTTATCGTTAAGATTAAATGGCACCAAGGCAAGGCAAACTTTTTGTTAGAAATTCATTAAAAAACTACCCGGCTCCGCACTCTTAACCCTTCAAGGGCCCTTAAAGCCCCGCTCACGCATTGCTTGCGCATAGCAGGTGACAAAAAATGTCAGGATTAAACGCCCATTGACACTTAATTGTCCCGCTCGGGGTATGAATTATCGGGACATAATAGCTTCCCCATTGTGTCCCAGGAATTCAACTTCCATTTGAATTGCCTGGGGCATGAATTATCGGGACATAATAGCTTCCCCATTGTGTCCCAGGAATTCATCTTCCATTTGTGTCTTTAGTGAGCAAAGCGGACGGGCGTGATGATGGTTTTCAGGTCAAGGGCTTGCCTCTCGCAGAGACGCAGAGACGGCAGAGAGGTCAAAAGCAAAACCCGAAAAGCTTATGTTCTTTGGTAAAACCTTTAGATCCTGATTGGTTTCTCTGCAGTCTCTGCGTGCTCGAGTGAGTGTAACGAACGGGCGAGAGGATGGTTTTAAGATCAAAGCCCCAAATCCATCTGTGGACTCACTGATTCCACAACTTTGGGAAGAGGAACCTCCCCTTTCCACTCAGATAATTTTTTCAGCAGAGGATTGGTCGAAAGTTTCTCTTTATCCAAAACTTGTGAGCAGGATTGACTGTCGTGCAAATCACTGGCGAGGCAGGTAAAGATTCCGGTTTTTAGAAGGTTATAAGCGCGCATCTGGTTCGGTACACCATAGTAGGCCGTATAAGAACCGAGGTTTGTCTGAAAAAGGCATTGTTCTGGCAAGCCAAAGCGAAAGCCATTTTTCTCGGAGGAATCATCGCTTGCAGAATTTCGTGAGAACGGCCACAACTTTTTCCAGAACCCTTGGGTTTGGGATGACCGGTCCGGTTCGACGAAACGGCCCTCATCCGCAGCCCTGGTTTTTCGACCCTCTTCTCGCTGCTTCTGTAACTCTGCATCCATCATCCGGGAACGTTGCAGCAGGATACTGCTTAAAAGCTCGTTACGCTCGGGATGAGCAATCAGTGGGGTATAGCCTTGCGCGATAATCAATTCAAGGCCTTCCTGAACGACATCAGCATTGGCTTGCTGAGGAGCTTCGCAGAGGATGATGCGGGTGTTACCGAGGGGGAGGAGGTCATCGGCGAAGGCCGCGAAGCATTCGTCGAGACAATATTCCATCCCTGGCCACAGGTTGAGTTGAATATCGGAATTATCGAGATCGGCCTGCAGCATCAAGGTCGCTTCACGAACAGCCTGAGCGCTATATTCGTAGTAGCCTTTGAGACAGTGAGGGGTACAACAGATGGTGTCGAAGCCAAACTCCATCAGGCGAGTCGCCATAATGATCGAATCGCTAATATCAATGGAGCCATCATCCAGGCCAGGAAGGATATGACAGTGCCAATCAATCATTTCAACCTTTAAAGTAAGTCTTAAGATGGATCTTGGGTCACTAAATATAAGCGACAAAACCCTCAGGCAAAAGATAACGCATACTTAAACCAATCTTTACCCTTTGCGTTCTTTCCCCACCCCATTGCGCCTTTGCGTTATTTTTTTGCCTCTAGCTTGTATTATCAAGAATTCAACCGTCCCCAGGCGCGTTTAATCGCCGCAACAAAAGCACCATCTTTCAGCTCCGCATCGTCTTCGCCGTAGTACCCTCGATAGTACTTGTCGCCGTAATAGTTGTAGGAGCCATAATACTTGAAGCCACGGCCCGATTTGTCATTGAAAATAATCCCGGTAATTTTGGCGTTAACCGCACGCAGGGTTTCAACCATCTGCAGGGCGGCCTTTTCGGGAACCCGACAGGGCTCTAACACCACCAGGTTAATGTCGACCAAAGGCGCAATAATCTGCGCATCGGTGACGGGCAGAACGGGAGTGGCATCGATCAGCACGTAATCGTAACGTTGCCGGGCAATCTCCAGAAACTTCTTGAAACGATTGGAGTCGAGGATTTCCGACGGATTGGGTGGCACGGTACCAGCAGAGAGGAAGTCGAGATTAGTCCCTTTGATATTGCGGTGCAATGCGTCCTGGTTATTGTCCAGCAAAAGATTGACCAATCCGGGCTCACTCTTCTGATCAAACATCTGATACAGCGAGGGCCGCCGCAAATCACAGCCAACCAGCAACACCTTGGCCCCGGTCTGGGCCATAACCACCGCCAGATTGCCAGAGACTGTTGACTTGCCTTCATTCGGCAGCGAGCTGGTGATCATAATTAGCTTATGCTTTTCTTTGCCGGTCGCAAAATTGAGATTGGTGCGCAAGGCACGAAACGCCTCCACCACCGGCGATTTTGGCGATAACGTTGTCACCAGGCGCTTGCCTGGCAGCTTGGCATCTTCATCGGCAAACGGAATCCGGGGGATGATGCCAAAGACATTGAGGTTAAGTTTCTCCCGGATATCTTCGGTTGTTTTGAGGGTTTGATCCATGTAATCCAGCAGGAATGCCATGCCGACACCGAGCATGATCCCGAGGATCAGACCGAGAGCGAGATTTTTGCGTTTGTTCGGAGCCACCGGGCGGCGTGGCGTCAGGGCCGGGTCGATCACCGAAGCGTCGCTGATGGTCGAAGCCTGGGCAATCTGCGCTTCCTGTTGCTTCTGTAAGAGGAAGGTGTAGAGCCCCGAGTTGACCTCGTTGACCCGCAGCCGCTTGGCAAGTTCGAGTTCCGCTTCCGGAATGTCTTCGAGCTGACCTTCGAAACCAGAGATGGTTTGAGCGATATCCCGTTCGCGTAAGAGCAGTTCCTGCCTGACGCTCTTGTAGTTGGAGAGCATCGCCTCCTGCACCTGCTGAATCTGAGCCTGGATTTCAACCACCTGAGGATGGGCCCGGGTGTAATCAACCAGCAGACCATTCTTTTGTGCTTCCAATTCTGCCAGTTGATTGGCCGCTTCAGCAATTTGCGGGAAATCTTCAATCGTTGGTGGGCTAAAGGTCTGGTTCTGCTTGACGGCTTGACGAAGAGAACTGATAGCGAAATCGACCCGTTGCCGCTTGAGGTTCAATTCAGCCTGCTCCTGCTCTAAGGAGACCATCTTCTCAACCAGTGAACTGCCCTCCGGGCCGAGAGTGATTAAACCGGTTTGTACTTTATATTCCTGCAAGCGCTGTTCGGAAAAATCGAGCTTTGACCTGACTCCATCCAGTTGCTGGGAAATAAAATCGACCGCCTTGCCCGCTTCCTGGGTGCGAGAGGAGACATTTTTGGAGAGGTAGCCATCAATCAACAGGTTGACGACATCACGGGCCTTATCCGGATCGGTGTCACGAAAGCTGACCCGAATGACATTGGTCATCTTGCCAACTTCGCCAACGCTGAGTTTATCCATAAAACTCTCGACCAGCTCATCGGTCGAAACCTGTTCAAATTCGAGGAATTGACCGGCTTGGCCGTTATCGATATCAACCAGAATCTGACCGCCGTTAAAATCACAGAGTTTATGATTGTGCGCCTCACAGAGCACCGTCCCGGATAGATCGCTCACCCGAAAAGTTTCTGGGCCGGTCAGTTCAATGAGCAAACCTGGTAGCTTGTTCTGGACCGAAAACTCGCGGACGGTAAAATCCAGACCTTTGCTGAACGCACCGATCTGCCAGTGCAGATTCAGTTGTTTGATGGCGGTTTCAGCGAGACTTCGAGAACGCAGCTTTTCTATTTCGGTCTCGACCGACCCATCGCCACCAACATCAATCCCTTCGAGCAAACCCTGCTGCTTTTTACCACCGACTTCCAGAGTGGCCGCAGCTTCATAGATCGGCTGCATCAACAGGGTCCGCAGTGAAACCACACAGAACACCACAAGCATAATAAACAAAACGATTTTCCAACGCCGAAACACGACGTTGAGGTAATCGATGAGGTGGACTTCTTTTTCAACCCCGACCAGCGGGTAAAATGTTTTTTGATCGTTCATATGTTCTCAATTACGAATCGCTATCACAGCGATGAATCAGTATTAGAAAGTACAATAAAATCTTAAGACAAAAGAATAACGCAAAGTCGCAATGAAACCCAAAACAAGTTGCAAAGGGTAAAGCTTTTTTGGGGTTAAAATCTTAAAAATACATTTAAACGCAAAGGCGCAAAGACGCTGAGAAAGCTTTAAACAAAAAGGTTAAACCATTCTTTTCACTTTGCGTTAAAAGCTTTTAGCCTTTGGCTTGATCAGCGTTCATCAGCTTTGATCTGCGGCCAATTGCTTTTTGGGTTAAAACCTTAAAAACACATTTAAACGCAAAGTCGCAGAGTCGCTGAGAAAGCTTTAAACAAAAAGGTTAAACCATTCTTTTCACTTTGCGTTAAAAGCTTTTAGCCTTTGGCTTGATCAGCGTTCAAATGATTTTCTTTTCTTTGCGTCTTTGCGTCTTTGCGTTAAATATTTTAGCTTTAATTTAGTTTTCTGACCCCTAAAACTCTACCTTATCAGTCATTACTATCCAACAGGTACTTCATCTGCACAAAGGGCTGCAAGGTCGCGCCAATCGCCTGCAACGACGGTAACAGCTCCTGAAGTTCTTCATTCCAACCGCCCATCCTGGTCTTCGGCACATAGACGATATCACCATCCATCAACGGCATCGGCAGGGCATAACCGTTGGCCATCATGCCGAGATCAACGACCAGCAACTGGCCGCGGGTCGGGGTCAAAGAACGAATGATCCGAATATGTTCGTCGTCGTAGGGTTTGTCACCCAGACCGGCAGAGCTGAGAGCCTGAACCAGGTTGAGGCGACCATTATCCATGTTCACCGCCCCCGGCTTTTTCACCTGACCGAAAACAAACACCTGCTGGTCTTCGTTGCCTGGGACATAGATGGCATCACCGGAACGCAGCTGCACATTTTGTTTGGCGTCATTGTAATTCAGCAGTTGATAGATATCGACCGGCAAAACCCGTTCCGCACGGACCAGGCGAGCACCGCGCAGGTTAGCGCGATCATCTAAGCCACTGCCAAGCGCCAGACCATGCAACAGCGAAGTAGGACGATCCAGGTAGTACAGACCCGGTTGGTTAAATTTACCGAGAAGGTAGATCGGCTGCGACTTAAACTCAAGAATTTCGACCGAGACAACCGGTTTCTTGATGTAACTGAGAAAGACTTCGATCAGCTTGATCTGAATTTCCTCGACGGTCATGCCAGCGACTTCAATGCCGCCGACCAATGGCAAGAGAATTTTGCCGCTGGTGTAGACACGAAAGCTGCCCAGAGTGTCACCCTGATCGTCTCGACGATATCGATCATCCCGGTTATTGCTTTCGACCAGGCCCGGCACCGAGATTGACAACACATCACCTGCGCCGACGCGATATTCGGTGACGATCTCATCAGGAGCACGTGCCGCGACTGAGACATCCTCCATTTCAACGATGGCTGCTGTTTCATCGTTGATATCCACCACTGTTCCCGGAGCATACATTTCGTAGCGAGAGCAGCCGCCCATAAAAAAAGCCAAGCCAACCACGACCATAAGAAAGAGAGCACTTCGCTTCATCGACACCATCCTTATCAACTCCATAGCCCTTGCCACTCTGTACCTAAACACTGGTCAAAACAGCACTGACACGCCCTGACAACAACCCGTATTTCACAACAACTAGCGTCACGCAAATCACCCGAGCCACCCATAAAAGCAGCACAAAATACTTAGCCCAGGCAGCATCTTAAACGTATAGATGGTATTAACTCATGATTCTAGTAGCTTAGTTTACGTTGTTATACTAAATTAAACATAATTATGTCAAATTAAAATGAATGTCGACAAAAGATGGCTAATTGCCGGGTAGTCCCACCCTCCAGACGCTGAGCTTACAACGCCCAATAAACCATCCCGGCGGCCTCAATGGCGCAACGATCCAATTGCGCTTTGACATCAATCACAACCCCACGGCCAGAATCACTGGCGCAAAGACGAGCAAAATCATCCGGGGTAAGAGCTTTGAACGCGGCATGCGGGACCGCGTAGACGATGGCGTCATAGGGTGCACCCGCATGACAATCAATCAACTCCAGGCCATATTCGGTGCGGGCTTCCTCGGCCTTGGCCATGGGATCGTGGACCTGTGGAACAACCCCGTAACTGCTCAGTTCTTCAATAATATCAATAATTCTGGTATTACGGATGTCAGGGACATCCTCCTTAAAGGTCAACCCCAGGATTAGCACTCGACTGCCCTTGATCGGCTTGTCGGCTTCAATCATCAACTTGACCGTTTTTTCGGCAATGTATTTGCCCATGCCATCGTTGATGCGACGCCCGGAGAGAATAACCTGGGGATGATAGCCGATACTTTCGGCCTTGTAGGTCAGGTAATAGGGGTCGATGCCAATGCAGTGCCCGCCGACCAGGCCCGGCGTAAACCGGAGGAAGTTCCATTTGGTTCCCGCAGCTTCGAGCACCTCGCTGGTCGGGATATTCATCTTGTCAAAAATCAAGGCCAGTTCGTTCATCAAAGCGATATTGAGATCACGCTGTGTGTTCTCGATCACCTTGGCCGCTTCAGCCACCTTGATACTGGACGCACGATAAACTCCAGCGGTAACAACCATTTCGTAGACGGCGGCAACGACCTCAAGGGTCGGTTGATCCTGACCGCTGACAACCTTGGTGATTTTGTCAACGGTGTGGACTTTATCGCCCGGGTTGATCCGCTCAGGGGAATAGCCGACCGTGAAATCAACCCCGCACTTCAGACCTGACTGGGCTTCGAGGATTGGAACACAGAACTCCTCGGTGACACCAGGGTAAACGGTCGATTCATAGACGACAACACTGCCGGGAGAAAGGTTGCGACCGATGGTTTCAGAAGAAGCCCGTAGCGGGTAAAGATCAGGCTTCTTGTTGTCGGTCAAGGGGGTAGGCACTGTGACAATAATGAACGAAGCCTCTTTGAGGCGTTTCGCATCGGTGGTGTAATCGATACGAGTCGCCGCCAGATCGGCCTCATTCAATTCTCCGGTGCTATCGTAGCCACGCCTCAGTTCCGCGATTTTGCTTTCACTGATATCGAAACCAATGACCGGCACTTGCCGTCCAAACGCAGCAGCCAAGGGCAAACCAACATAACCGAGTCCAACCACCGCGATCATCGACCGCCCCTGTTTGATATCTTCTATCGACAACATTCGAGATCCTTATGATAGTAAAAAAATCTTTCTTAGCGACATGATAAATCTTTTAACTATTACCAGAAAATGCCAATAAATGGAATGGGGTTAAGGCCAAAGGCTTACCTCTCGCAGAGACGCAGAGACAGAAGAGAGATCAAAGGCAAAAACTTAAAAGCTTGGGTCTTTTGGTAAAACCTTTTAGACCTTGATTGGTTTCTCTGGTTTCTCTGCTGTCTCCGCGTGCTCAAGTGAATGTAATGAACGGGCGTGAGGATGGTTTCAAGGTCAAAGGCTTGCCTCTCGCAGAGACGGCAGAGAAGTCAAAGGCAAAAACTGGAAAACTCGCTTCTTTTAGTAAAACCTTTAGATCTTGTTTGGTTTCTCTGCTGTCTCTGCGGGCTTGAGTGAATGCAATGAACGGGCGAGACAATGGTTTTAAGGTCAAGGACTTGCCTCTCGCAGAGACGCAGAGACGGCAGAGAAGTCAAAGGCAAAAACTGGAAAACTTGCTTCTTTTAGTAAAACCTTTAGATCTTGTTTGGTTTCTCTGCTGTCTCTGCGGGCTCAAGTGAATGCAATGAACGGGCGAGATAATGGTTTTAAGGTCAAGGACTTGCCTCTCGCAGAGACGCAGTGACAGCTGAGTGGTCTAAGGCAAAAACTGGAAAGCTCGCTTCTTTTAGTAAAACCTTTAGATCTTGTTTGGTTTCTCTGCTGTCTCTGCGGGCTTGAGTGAATGCAATGAACGGGCGAGATAATGGTTTTCAGGTCAAGGACTTGCCTCTCGCAGAGACGCAGAGACGGCAGAGAAGTCAAAGGCAAAAACTGGAAAACTTGCTTCTTTTAGTAAAACCTTTAGATCTTGTTTGGTTTCTCTGCTGTCTCTGCGGGCTTGAGTGAATGCAATGAACGGGCGAGATAATGGTTTTCAGGTCAAGGACTTGCCTCTCGCAGAGACGCAGAGACGGCAGAGAGATCTATGTAAAAGCGTGTATGAATTGTCGGGACATAATAGCTTCCCCATTGTGTCCCAGGAATTCATCTTCCATTTAAGACCGATTAACTACGGTTGCCATCAAAAAAACGGCCCGCCGAATTCGGCGGGCCTAAACCTGCATCACATTAAATGACATATTGGGGTAAGATAGTACCCTGTGCCCTGCCAAAAGATTTCAAGACATCAAAACCTCCTCAGACCCCGCTTTGAGCCCCCTCCAACCTCTTCACGGCATCAATACTTCATTGCATTAAAATTACAGGATAGTTTTCTTGTTGGTTTGTAGGTAAAACTACGACCCCCCCTTGCATAACATTACAGGTTTAACTAAAAAACAAAGCAGTGAACTCGACACGACTCCGCCAACAAACGGTCACAGTGACCTCACCAAAAATGTAGTAATGGATTTGCCCCCCCCCCCTCTTTCTGAGGATGTAAAACCTGAACCAACAATCTACGCAATACACGGTATAAACACAAAAAAGCCGGGCACTCAGGAGATGTTTCCTGGCAACCCGGCTATCTTCAAGAAAAAGACCCGTGGCTTTCCGCCCCTCCCTCACGAGAGGTTTGGCATCTCTACAAGAATTTCAAGACTTAATTGGTGCGCGCACATTAGCCAGCTCAAAGGATTTTGTCAAGAGCAAAAACATAAAAGTCTGAGTCAAACCACTAAATTGGCCACAGATAAAATCTGATAAAGGCTGATTTAAAGATTGAAGACCGAGTTTTTTGGTTTTCCTGCTTGGTCTGTCGGTTTTACCATTGAACATAGCTCTTAAATGTTTAGCCTTTTAATTTTGCCTGATCAGCGTAAATCAGCTTTGATCTGTGGCTAATTGCTTTTGTTTTTCTCCGTGCCTTGGCGTCTTTGTGGCTAACCTTTTTTTGCCCTGTTTTGTTTGATCAGCGTAAATCAGCTTTGATCAGCGTCCAATTGCTTTTGCCTTTCTCTGCGTCTCTGCGTCTCTGCGTCTCTGCGTCTTTGCGCCTTTGCGCCTTTGCGTTAATATGGTTCATCGTTTTGCTTGATCTGTGTAAATCAGATTTTATCTGTGGCCGATTGCTTTTAGTTAGCTTTTCTCTGCGCCTCTGCGCCTCTGCGTTAAAGTAGTCTTTATCCTTTTCGAATACGTGGGTCGGCCATAGCGTAGCTGATATCAGCCAACAAGTTGCCGACCAGAGTTAGAGCAGCGCCAATGACGAGAATACCCATAATCAACGGGTAATCGCGCATCATGACCCCATCGTAAAAGAGCTTACCCATACCGGGGATGGCAAAGATTGTTTCGAAGATCACGCTACCACCAATCAACCCCGGCACCGAGAGACCCAGGATGGTGATCAGTGGCAAAAGAGCGTTGCGGAGGGCGTGTTTGTATATAACTGTTCGCTCCGACAAACCTTTGGCACGAGCAGTCAGAATGTAGTCTTGGCGAATCACTTCGAGCATATTGGAACGCATATAACGAGAAAAACCAGCTAAGCCACCGAAGGCGGAGACGAACACCGGCAAGATCATATGCCGGACGTAATCCCATATTTGCCCGGGCCAGCTGTAATATTCATGGCCAATATCCTTGAGACCCGCGATCGGAAAGAGCCCCAAACGAACCCCGAAATAATCCATCAGCAGCAACGCCAGCCAGAATGACGGCATGGCAAAACCGATAAAAACAAAGATCGTGGTGCCGCGATCAAACGGGGAATTGCGCTTAACTGCTGAGAGAATTCCGATGGGGACAGCCACCAGCAGAATGACCAGAATGGAGAGGACATTGATAATAATAGTAATGGGCAGACGTTCAGCGATCTTATCCATGACCGGCCGATGGTCCTGGGCGAAGGACTCACCAAAATCGAGCCGTACCAGACGTCCCAGCCATTTGCCATACTGGACGTAAAGCGGCTTATCGAGATCGTAACGCTCCATCAACCGATTGCGCATTTCGGCGCTCGCTTTCGGGTTGAGGTCGGTCTGCATATCAGTCGGCTCACCCGGTGCCAGATGGATCACAACAAAACTGATCAGAGTAATTCCAATCAACAGTGGGATCATCATGGCGAGCCGTTTTAAAAGATAAGTCAGCATTGTACTCTCAACCCACAACGGGTATGGGGACGGTCTCGGTTTCTCACGTTAATTATCGGGACACAATGGTTTTTTGTATTGTGTCCCTGCAATTAATCCTTCACTTAGCTTATCGCGCATACTTCTGCTCACTGGCCGGAACATACCACTTGATGAAATTATGCTTGATCCCTGACGGTGCGGGTTCGATGCCGCGGAAGCGCTTGGCCACTGCGGGCAGGGCTTCACCAACATAAAGGAAGGTGTAAGGCTGCTCCTCGGCGAGGATCTCCTGGAAGCGGTCATAAATTTGTTTACGTTCGGCCTGGTCGAAAGTCCGTCGGCCCTGTTCCAGTAGCTCGTCGACTTCTGCATTCTGAAACTTGACAAAATTAAGCTCTCGCGGAGCGGTCTTACTTGAATGCCAGATATTGTACTGGTCAGGCTCGGGACCACCGGTCCAGCCGAGAATGGTGACATCAAAGTTCCCCGGGAAGATAAACTCCTTGAGGAAGGTGGCCCATTCAACCACTCGAATCTTGACCTCTATGCCAACTTCCTTGAGTCGGCGCTGAATGATCTCGGCTGACTTGGTGCGAAGGTCGTTACCCTGGTTAGTGACAATGGTAAACGCAAAGGGCTGACCGTCTTTGTCGCGAATACCATCGTCATCATGATCGACCCAGCCAGCCTCGTCGAGGAGCTGACGAGCCTTTTCAGGGGCATAATCATAGCGTTTCACCTTTGCGTTATAAACCCAGGTATCCGGCTTGTAAGGTCCAGTTGCCGCTTGGCCAAGTCCGAGCAGGACCCCATCAATAAGCTCCTGCTTGTCGATGGCATAGGAGATCGCCTGGCGAACTTTTTTGTCCTGGAAGATCGGTTTCTGCAAGTTATAACCCAGGTAGGTATAACCAAAAGCGAGGTAGCTGAACTTGTTAAAGTTGCGTTTGAACGCCGGGGTATCGGTTTGCGTCGCATACTGAATCGGGGTCAGGCTCATGAAATCGAGCCCCCCGGATTGCAATTCCAGAAACTGGGTCGAAGCATCGGGGATCACACGGTAGACGATTCGATTGATATAGGGGCGGCCCTCAAAATAGTCGAGATTGGCTTCAAGCACCACCTTTTCACCGGCATCCCACTTGATAAACTTAAACGGCCCGGTGCCGATGGGAGCCCGCGAGAGCGGACTCTTGGTCACATCCTGCCCGGTGAGCAGGTGTTTCGGATGAATCGAGGTCCCCCAACTTTCGAGCGCCGGAGCGTAGGGTTGCTCGTAGGTGACACGGAAGGTGTAGTCATCGAGAGCTTCAGCTTTAGCAATCTGCAAAAAATCTTCGGCATAGGAGGTCGGGACCTCGGGATCGATATACATCTGGTAGGTGAACATCACATCGGCGCTGGTGAATGGTGCGCCGTCATGCCAGACAACCCCTTTGCGCAGGTGAAAAGTAATCGTCAGATTGTCCTCGGAGATTTCCCAGAACTCTGCCAGTTCGCCTTCGAGCACCAGCTTTTTGTCATACCGGACCAGGCCGCTGTAAACTAATCCGTTGATCGCTGAAGAGGCAGAATCCGAAGAGAGGACTGGCAACAGGTTGCTTGGCTCGCCGATCGACGCCTCGATAAAGGTATCACCAAGGACCGGCTTGGCGGCTTCACCTTCAGCGGGCACGACAACGTCCTGCTGATTACAGGACATGAGTAAAAAAACAAATAGAACCAGCAGAATTCTCAATTTGGGACTCCTTAGAATTTCCAGATCTGGCAAAAAGCTCAAAACCATCTTAACGCAAAGGCGCAGAGTCGCAAAGAAAAGCCAAAGCTATTGGACGCTGATCAAACAAAACAGAGCAAAAAAAGGTTAGCCACAAAGACACCAAGGCACAGAGAAAAGCAAAACCAATTAGCCACAGATAAAAGCTGATTTACACTGATCAAGCAAAACGATGAACCATATTAACGCAAAGGCGCAAAGACGCAGAGAAAAGCAAAAGCAATTGGACGCTGATCAACCTTAAAGGCTAAAACCGTTTAACGCAAAGTCGCAAAGGGAAAAACAGTTTGTCTTTTTGTTCAAAGATTTCTCAGCGTCTCTGCGTCTTTGCGTCTTTGCGTTTAAATAGGTTTTTAAGGTTTTAAACCAGCACTAATGGCTACTCCCTTGAATCTCACCCTCTTCCGGATCCAAGGCGATGACCGTTACTCCTGCGGGTGGTTTCAATTCAAAAATCCCCGGCAAGAACTCACGATTCGTGCTCAATTCGGAAAACTCGAGGCTGGCGGTGGTTTGAAGCTTTGGGATTTCAATGCCAAAAGCGCTCGGGAAACGGGGCTCTTGATCGTCAAAACGGGCATAACTGATTTTCAGAAAGAGTTCATCACTGTCGAAATAACGCACCTCTTCAAGATTGCGGTCGGAGTCGAATTCAAGCTCCTGACGATGGTTGGCGTTACTTCGGATCAGCAACCAGCCTCCACGATCGAGGGCGAAGGTTTCCTCTGCATGAGCAATGATCAGGGGCGCTTGGTAAAGCAGAACGCTGACCAAATCTTCCAAACGAAGTGGAATTCTGGCAAAGCGTCCAAGATTTTCCGCAGAGGCCTTGCCCGTGTAATAACGATTCTGCGTCGGCATCAGTACCGACAGCCTTTCACTGTTGGCAGCCAAGGTCAGCAAAGGAGTACCAAAAGGGCTCAATGTTTCGGCGCGAAGATGTCCCGGTTGCTCCGCAAGAATGACCTGAGTGCCGCTTCTGGAGCCCTCCTCGGTTCGCACCTTGACCTTAGCAAGCCCTTGTACCGAATGGACCAAAGCTGAATGCTCCTGCCACCCCTGCAACAGTGACTGACCGACTTCGTCATTGACAGCCGTTCCAGAAAATTTGGATTGGAGCGGCGCACAAGCGGACAGCAACATTGCCAAAA
The DNA here is from genome assembly GCA_030145195.1 of Desulfuromonadales bacterium. Lineage (GTDB taxonomy): Bacteria > Desulfobacterota > Desulfuromonadia > Desulfuromonadales > BM103 > JAQYVY01. The sequence goes on from JAQYVY010000015.1 coordinate 14,109, forward strand.
ACATCAATAGGTTGAACAACGATTTATTTTTCATGGCCATTAATTATCAGTATTATAATCGAAAAAAGGGGAACAACTAAGACGCCAAGCCACTGAAAGAAACAAAGCAATGGCCACAGATAAAAGCTGATTTACGCTGATCAAGCAAAACAAAGAACAATATTAACGCAAAGGCGCAAAGGAGCAGAGACACTGAGAAAAGCAAAAGCAATTGGACGCTGATTTGCGCTGATCAAGCAAAATCAATGAACCAAGACTTTAAATCTATACTAAAGGGTAAAACCAACAGACCCGTAAGGAAAAAAACCAGAGCAAAATTCTGGGGCGACGATACATATAAAAGACTTAACCTTTTAGGGGTTAAATCAGCATTTATCAGATTTTATCTGTGGCCAATTCAAGGTTTTGACTCATGCTTTTATTCATTTGCCCTGCGCCTTCGCCTGGTGGCGCCTACTTTTGGTGCGTCTCTGCGTTAATAAATTGTTAAAAGTCTTTGCCTTCAGGGTTTAAAATCAGCGCTCATCAGTTTTGATCAGCGTCCTATTCAAGGGTTTGGCACAGTGACCTGCGTGGCAGCAAGGCTATCAAGTTTTTCACGAGCTACGACGTTATCGGGATCCATCTCAAGGACTTTTTCGAAAGCGAGACGGGCTTGTTCAAGGTTGCTCAGTGCCAAGTGAATAAGACCGAGGTGTTCAAGCACAACGGCGTCTTTTGGCAGTTGGCTGTTGGCGTTCTCAACGGCGGCGAGAGCTTCGTCCAGACGGCCGAGGCGATAGTAAACCCAACCGAGAGTGTCCAGGATATGCGCTGCTGGCTTTAAGGCGATGGCTCTCTCGGCATAGATAAGGGCCTCATCGAGAGCCCGGTTATCCTCAGCATAGGCGTAAGCCAGAAAGTTAAGGGCCTCGGCATGTTCCGGCTCTATGGCAACAATTTCGAGCATCCCAGTGATGGCCTCCGCATGGCGCTTGCTCCTCTCAAGCAGCAAAACCTTCTGGTACATCAAGTCAACATCGTCCGGGTACAGGCTGGTTCCCTGGTTGGCTACGGAGATGGCTTCCTCGATACGATCATCAGACATGTAGAGTGACACCAGATAATAGAAAACCTGTGGTCGCGGATCCGTCTCTGACCTCCGCGTTTCGAACAGAGCAATCGCCTCGTCAACACGATCTGTTTCCAGATAGATGTAACCGATATGAGCAACGGCGTCATCATACAAAGACGATTCAGGTTCAATCCCCAGGAAAGCATTTAAAGCCAGCGACCATTCGGACTGACGTTCGTAAGCACTGCCAAGGTAGTAGCGAGCCAACTCCAGATCCGGAGCCAAATCAGAAAGTTCTTTGAACACTTTGATGGCGTCGTCCCAACGCTCCTGTTCGAGATAAAGCAGGCCGACCTTACGCCGGGCATCGAAATCATCCGGCTTGAGCTCAATAATGACATTCAGTTCTTCGAGAGCTTCAGCATAGCGATTCATACCGACAAAAATGCGGGCGATATGATGACGTAAGGTAAAATCGAGTGGCCGCCGTTGTTGCATGTTCTGGAAAAGGCTCAGAGCTTTTTCCCACTCTTTGATATCCTCGTAGAGTAGCCCCAACTCCAGATGGGCCTGATCCACTTCAGGAGAACGCCTGATCAGATCGACATACTGCTCCTCGGCTAGCACATTCAGTTCGGTTTCACGATAAAGCCTGGCCAGAGCCAGCCGGCCCGGCTTCGAATCCGGGTTGCGCTTTAACAATTTTTTCAACTCATCGGTCGCCAGATCCACTTCGCCAGCGCGCACCAGAGCAATCGCCAGATGCAGTTGAACCTGCTCACGCTCAGGGTCAAGTTCCAAGGCATGACGAAAATAGGGCACAGCCCTGGCGGGCTGCTGGTTGCCGAAATAGGCGTTACCGAGCACCAGATTAGCTTTAATCGAGTCGGGATTGCGTAACAGAACATCCTCGACTACCCGCATCGCCAGCTTAGGGTCTTCAAGCCTGAGATAAAGTTCGGCCAAATCGAAACGCAGATCATCGTTATCAGGGTCATAATCAATCGCCCTGACATAGGCTTCGGCGGCCGTCTCCAGATCACCATCCCCCAGCAACATGCGCGCCCGCGCATAGTGATAAAGTGCATTCGATTGCGGTTCGTCAAGACGTGATACGTAAGGAATTTCAGCCGAGGCCCCATCGTTGGCATTCCTCTGCACGTTGGTCGCGGCACAACTGACGAGTAACAATAACGGCAGCAAAGTCAAACGAAGGAACCATCTTTCGAACATAAAAAAATCCAATATCGGCAAAAGGTTGAGTTCGAATAAAGTAGCATAGAGACGTACTCCGGTCAATTGAACCAGACTTGCAGGCAGACGACTTTACATGTCTATATCATTTGATAATCTTTAATAAAATCGGCAATTAAGAATTATTTCTCTAGCTGTTTATCGGACGATACGGCCATGGAGAAAATACATCAGCAACTGCTCGATCCATCCACATATCCCGACATGACCAGAACTGTCGATTTCAAGGAGACTCACATCTCCCGCATTTATCTGACAGAGACCCATGTCTACAAAATCAAGAAGCCTCTTAATCTCGGTTTTCTCGACTTCACCACCTTGGAGAAACGTCAATTTTTCTGCGCCGAGGAAGTCCGCCTCAACCATCGTTTCGCCCCTGACACTTATCTCGGCGTCAGCGAGTTACGCCTCGACCATGGCCACCTGCGCTTCGACGGAACCGGCGAACTGGTGGATGTGGCCGTAAAGATGCGTCGACTGCCAGACGAATTGATGCTCAACCAAATCATCTCTCGCAACGCGGAAGAATTGCCGCACGCAATTGATCGGCTGGCGAACCGGCTCTGGCTGTTATTGAACCAGGCTGAGACTTGTCGTCTGGACGATGGCAGGAGTAATGCCGAGGTCGTCGCCGAAAACTGGCTGGAGAACTTGACTCAAACCGAAGCGGCGATAGGCACGGCCCTGCTACCTGAAGCTCATCGAATCATGAGTGCAATCGTTAAGGCGCAGTTGACACAACTGCGCCCACTCTTGGCGAAACGCGATGAGCAGAGTTTTGTTCGAGACGGCCACGGCGATCTGCATACCGGCAATATCTGCATGACCGAGCCGATCCGCATCTACGACTGCATCGAATTCAATCGCCGGTTTCGGGTTGCGGATATCGCTGCAGACCTGGCCTTTCTGCTGATGGATCTTGAGTTCATGGGTCGCAAGGATTTGGCGTGTCGTTTCCTTGACAGCTATCAGAATCAAGCCAACGACAAAGACCTTGAGCAATTGCTCCCCTTTTACAAAAGCTACCGAGCCTGGGTCCGCGGCAAGGTGGAAAGCATTCTGGCCGGGGAGTCGGAGGTCGCAATAGCGCTGCGAAAAGAAGCAACGACAGTGGCCCGACAATATTTCAATCTCGCTCTTGGCTACTGCTTGCCCCCAACCCTGTTAATGACCGTCGGTCGTATGGGCGTCGGCAAAACGACCTTGGCTACAGAGCTAGCTGGCGCATGTCAGGCCGTGCATCTTCGTTCCGATGTCGTCCGGAAGAAATTGGCCGACTGGCCGCAACAGACAGCAAACCGCGATGACTTCAACTGTGGGCTCTACGACCCGGCTATGTCCAAGCGCACCTACCGTAAGCTGGCTGATCAGGCCACTGAAATCCTGCAGCAATCACGCAGTGTGATCATTGATGCCTCATTTTCTCGGCGGGAAGACAGGGAAAGGTTTTTTGAGACTGCAAAAAAAACCGGACACCAGGCTTTTATACTGCATCTGGAATGCCCGGATGAATCTCAGTTGACGCGCCTAGAGCGCCGCCGAGAGTCCGGTCAGGACATTTCTGACGGTCGCACAGAACTATTAAAACAACAGAAAGAACAGTTCGATCCGGTCGATATTACGCGTTGTGTTCTAACTATCGACAGCATGCGACCAGTGGACTATAATGCTCAGGTTATTCTAATCAAAATGTTAGAAGGCTTTCGAACTTGACTTGCCGTGACGAGAGGTTGGAAGTTCGAAACCAGGTTTAACAGCCTTCTCGCCGCTCAGGGAGCGATTTGATGACCCCGCATAAAGTTCGACAAACCAAAGAGGCCTGGGTGATTTTCTTCATTCTTGGCGTGGTCATGCTTAATTTCCCTTTCCTCCACATTTTCAACAGGGATGTTCTCTTCTTCGGCATCCCGCTTATCATCGTCTATCTTTTTGTCGGTTGGCCTGTCTCAATCCTGATCATCTATCGTTTTTCCGTCTCTCTCAGTAGAAAAACGCATATCGAAGATGATGACACAGAGCAAACACCCGAGGACCGCACATGATACCGGTCGGGATCGTTGCCAGCATATCACTCTGTTATTTTGGCCTCCTCTTTGCCGTCGCCTACTATGCCGACCGGCAACGCGAGCGTGGGCGCAGCTTGATCGACAACCCGACGGTCTACTCCCTCTCACTCGCAGTCTATTGTACCTCCTGGACCTTTTACGGCAGCGTCGGTCGCGCCGCAACCAGTGGTATCGACTTTTTGGTGATTTTTCTCGGGCCAACGTTGATGGCGTTTTCCTGGTGGTTTCTTCTGCGCAAAATGGTGCGGATCAGCAAGGAGCAGAAGATTGTCAGCATCGCTGACTTCATCTCCAGTCGCTACGGCAAGTCAGCAACTCTCGGTGCCATAGTCACGGTCTTTGCTTTGCTTGGCATCATGCCCTACATCGCTTTGCAGTTAAAAGCGGTCTCATTCTCCTTCGAGCTTCTGACTGTCCCGGTCATTCAAGACGCCAGCGGCATCAAGCAATACCTGCCAGCGCTTCCGGAAACAGTGGATACTGCCTTTGTCGTGGCCATTCTGCTCGGCCTTTTCGGCGTTCTGTTTGGCGCCAGGCATCTCGACGCTACGGAACGGCACGAAGGGCTCGTGGCTGCCATTGCCTTGGAATCATTACTTAAAATTGTCGCATTCCTCATGGTCGGCCTGTTTATTACCTATGGCCTCTTCGACGGCTTTGCCGATATCGTTGAGCAGTTTCTAACCCGTTTTCCAGAACGCAAAGCGCTCCTGATGCTCGACACCAGCAGAGTGCCCTACCCCTCGTGGTTCACCCTGACTTTTGCAGCCATGATGGCGGTCATGTTCCTGCCGCGGCAATTTCATATCATGGTCATAGAGAACTGTCGCGAAGAACATATCTGGAGCGCGATGTGGCGCTTTCCGGCCTACATGTTCCTCATCAACCTGTTCGTTATTCCAATCGCCCTGGCTGGCTTGCTTTACATGGATGGAAACGCTGCCTCTGCAGACTTTTTCATTTTACAACTGCCGCTCGCAACCGGACACCCCTGGCTCGCGCTGATCGTTTTCATCGGTGGCTTCTCGGCAGCGGCTGGCATGGTCATGGTTGAGTCTGTCGCTTTGTCGACCATGATCCTCAACCACCTGTTGATGCCAATCATCCTCAAACTCTACACCCGGGGCGGCAATCTTTCCCGACTCTTGATTAACCTGAAGCGCCTCGGCATTATGTTCGTCATCCTTCTCGGTTATCTCTATTACCACTTTCTCGGCGAATCCGTTGCCCTGGTCAACATCGGCCTGATCTCATTTATTGCCGCGACTCAGTTTGCACCAGCGGTCATCGGTGGCCTCTATTGGCGAGGGGCGACTCACCGCGGTGCCTCCCTCGGCCTGATATGCGGCTTTGTACTTTGGTTCTACACCTTGCTGGTTCCTTCGTTCGTGGAATCAGGCTGGCTGAACAGCTCAATCATTGAGCAAGGGTTATTCGGCATCAACCTGTTAAAACCGACCGCGCTCTTTGGCCTGAGCGGCTTCGACCTCTGGACTCATTCGCTCTTCTGGACACTGTTCGCCAATATTGGTTGTTTTGTCGGCATCTCAATCTTGACCATCCCCAGTTCTGCGGAAAAAGAGCAAATTGGAAAGTTTGTCGATGTCTACCATAAACCATCAGGTCGACAACAACACCACCGCATCACCAAAGCGCCATCAGTCATCGAATTTGTCGATTTGATGGCTAAATTTATTGGTATCAAACAATCCCACGCCGCAATTGCCGAATACCTTGGGAACCGCGAAATTGACGAAAAAGGGAGTCTATCCGAACACGAGTTGCCGCAATTGAAGCGTTTTACCGAACTGACTCTGGCAGGGTCAGTTGGCGCAGCCCCGGCCCGTATTATCATCGACAATTACCTCGCCGCGCGCGGGAGTCACATGGAAGACGTCTTTAACGTTTTCGGAACGGTCAACCTCAGTCGAGCCGCCAGCCGAGAACAACTCAGCGTCCTCTATGAAGCCGCTCACGTGGTATCAAGCGGCGCCAACTTACAAACGACTCTCGATGAAATCCTGATGATTTTCACCGACCAGTTCAAATTCGATCTCTGTGTCATTCGCATCCTTGACGAAGACCGTCAAACCCTGACTGTTCGCAGTCAACGCGGCATGACCTCAAAGCATTTTGGTGAATCGGAACGCAATCTCAACATGGAGACCTTTATCGGCGAAACCTTTTTGACCAATCAGGTATCAGTGATCAACGACTCTGACTTTACAACCAAACCTGAAACGGCCAAAATCATTCGGCGCGAAGGAATCTTGTCTTTTGCTCATGCACCAATTGCCGTTGAGGGTGAACCAATCGGCGTCCTTTCGGCTTTTTCGCGATCAGCGAAAGGAATTTTCACCGAAGAGTTTGTTGAACTCTTCAGAAACTTGGCCGGTCAGGTTGGCATTGCCTGGCGCAATGCCCAGCAGACCGACCGACTGATTACCGCCCGCGAGCAGCAACGTGAGCTCGCTATTGCCAAAGACATCCAACTTGGCCTGCTACCGACCAGCATACCTGATGTTCCTGGCGTCCAGCTGGCCGGAATCTGTGTCCCGGCCAAGGAAGTCGGCGGCGATTATTACGATTATCTGTTGCATGAAGACGGTCGTCTTGATCTGGTGATTGCTGATGTGTCTGGACATAATGTAGGTGCCGCCCTGATTATGGCGGAAACCCGAACCATGATCCGCTCACGTAGCGACCGGGCCGGCAACCCTCTGGAGATTATGCAAGAGCTAAACCACTTCTTCTACGATGACCTGACCCGCGCGGAACTTTTCGTGACCCTTTTCTATCTGCAATACCGCCCCGAGACTCAGCAAGCACTCTATGCCAGTGCGGGCCACTCTCCGCCGCTGCTCTGGCACGAAAAAAAGAACCTGTGCACACGACTCGACTGCGAAGGCTTGATCATAGGGGTCAAAGATTCTTTTCCATACGAACAGAAAAGTCTTCATATGGAAGCAGGCGATGTTCTGCTTTTATATACTGACGGGGTGATCGAAGCAGAGAATAGTCAAGGCGACTTTTTCGGCGAGGCCAGGTTAACCAAACTCCTTGAGACACACTCACATTTAGTTCCTCAAGAGTTGATCGACCTTATTTTCGAGCAGGTACGTATCTTCTCTGGACGTCACAGCTTTCATGACGATGTTTCTCTCGTCGTCATGAAGTTGGACCATAATATTGAGCAGGCAACCAGCGCAAAACTGGCTGATGACGCCGAGAAAATTTCTTAAATTTTCTAACATTGTGGTACTATATCAGCTGAGTTGTCATAATTTATGAATCTGGGCGATGCAGTCTGGCGATGGCTTGGCTACCGTTTCACGATGATTCAAAAATGAGTGGACAACCCCAATACCCTCACAAGGAGTTTAGAATGAATTTGCAGATCGAGGACAAAGGGGCTGCAGTCTTGATGGAGGTTCAAGAAGAACGTCTGGATGCACATAACAGCGGCGACCTGAAGAATCAGATGCTCAAATTGTTTGAAGATGGCAAGACCAACTTGGTGGTTGATCTCCAAGCGGTTCGCTTTGTTGATTCATCGGGACTTGGCGCTCTGGTTTCAGGATTTAAAAATGCAAGTTCCCGTAATGGCAGTTTGAAGCTAGCCGGATTGCAGCTTCAGGTAAAATCGATGTTTGAACTGACACGTTTACACCGAGTATTTGAGATTTTCACCGATTCAAGCGAAGCACTGGCAAGCTTTCAGCAATAGTGCCGCTCCGGCACATCAGGAACCAGGCGGACTTAAATGATCACTGACCGGATTGCTGTAGACATAAAAGTTCCCAACCAGACTCGCTACCTGTGTCTTATCGGCCACATTGGTGAGAACATCGCACGTACGCTCAGGCACTTCGGTGGTGATCGGGAAAAGCTGGCCTACGATCTCAATCTGGTCCTCACAGAGGCGATGGCTAACGCCATTCAGCATGCCAACGAGGGTGACCCCACCAAAGAAGTCCACATCGAAATCAGCATTGCCGAGCAACGCCTGATTATCAAGGTCTTTGATTTCGGCCAGGGGTTTGATGTCGACCAGTATATCGAACCGCGCCCCCCCCTCGATGAACACGGCCGCGGCGTCTATATCATTCACACGATTATGGATAAAATATCTTATCTGCCGACTGATAACGGACATGTGCTGGAGATGGTCAAGAATCTGCAAAACTGAAAGTTGAATTAATAACTTGTATAAGAAAGGGCCTCTTCTGTAATGGAGAGGCCCTTTCTTTATGCTTAGTGTTGCAAGATAAGCGAAAACCTTCAGGCAAAAGATAACGCAAAGAGGTGAACAAAGTTTTAACAAAGGCGCAAAGGGTAAAGTCTTTTTGGTTAAAACCTTAATGACAATTAAACGCAGAGGCGCAGAGGCGCAGAGAAAACTATAAAAATGGTTAAACCAATCTTTTCCCTTTAAGTCTTTTAACCTTTGCGTCTTTGCGTCTTTGCGTCTTTGCGTCTTTGCGTCTTCGCGTTAAGGGGTTTTCGCTTTTGGGTTGATCAGTGTTGATCCGCTTTGATCTGTGGCTAATTGGTTTTGTTTTTAAAGCGACAAAACCCTCAGGAAAAGATAACGCAAAGTGGTGGATAAAGTTTAAGAAAGATGCAAAAGTAAAGTCTTTTGGTTAAAACCTTAAAGGCGAATTTAAACGCAGAGCCGCAAAGACGCTGAGAAAAATACAAAAAGGGTTAAACCAATCTTTTCCCTTTGCGTTCTTTCCCCACCCATTCGCCTCGTGGCGCCTACTTTTGGTGCGTCTTCGCGTTATTCTTTTAGCCTTTTGGTTGATCAGCGCTCATCAGCTTTGATCTGTGGCCAATTGCTTTTCTTTGAGTCTTTGCGTCTTTGCGCTAAAAGCCTGACGGTTTTTATTTAAGCTCGCCACCGACAAAAGCAACGTTTCACTGGCCCACAAACATCGCCACCAGTTCCTGATGATGATCGATCCGCACATCCGCAGCCAGAGAACCTCGATAGATGGCAAAAGGCATCTTCGCAGCCAAAGCCGCGGCTTGGTCCAGCTCTGAGTCACCAATAAACAACAATTCATGGGTAGAAACACAGAGTCGGTCAGCGGCTTCAAGCAGCATGTCTGGCTGCGGTTTAGGCTGGGCAACATCACGACTGGTCACCACGGTAGTGAAATAGTCTGACAGACCAAAATGCTCTAGAATCTCCGGCATGCTGTAACCACGATTTGTCGCCACCGCCAGCGGAAAGTGTGCGGATAGGCTGGCCAAAGCTTCCGACAACCCCGGTTCAGGTTGCATAAAGGGAATAAACTCCCTGTAATCAAGCTCAGCTGCCATAATCATGGCTCTGTCAACCCGTTCCTCACCAAGCAGACCGGAAAAGACATTGCGACTAGCGGCAGTATGACAAAGATGCGCCTTGTCATGATCATCGGCGTCTACTGGCGGAACGTCAAAAGCGTTCAAGATCACATTATAGTATGCCAGGTTGGCTTGACGACTCTCGAACAGAACCCCATCACAATCGAAAACAAGACCACGAATTCCATTCATGCAACTGGCCCTCTCCGACGTAAAACCCAGACAACGCCAATCAGACCGCCAATCATCATCGGCAACGATAGCAACTGGCCCATGGTCGCCCCACCCCAGAGAAAACCAAGATGAGCATCGGGCTGGCGAAAGAACTCTACGATAAAGCGGAACAAGCCATAGCCCAAAAAGAAGCTAAAGAAAGGTACCCCCGCTAACACCTTGCGGCGCTGTAGCAAATAGAGGATTACAAAGAGCAGCAAACCTTCAAGCAACGCTTCATAAAGTTGGCTGGGGTGTCGTGGCAGCGGACCGGCCCCAGGGAAGACCATCGCCCATGGTACATCTGTGACACGACCCCACAATTCTGCATTGATGAAGTTGCCAATCCGACCCAACCCCAGACCGATGGTGGCAGAGGTCACCACCACATCACCTGCTAGCAGCAACGGTAAGTTTCGGCGACGGCAGAAAAGTACCGAGGAAACTATGACCCCGATCAAGCCCCCATGAAAGCTCATTCCACCCTGCCACACAGCAAAAATCTCTAGCGGAGAAGCAAGGTACTGACTTGGGTTGTAGAATAAAACGTAACCAAGGCGACCGCCGATCACAACACCGAGGACTCCCTGAAACAACAGGTCGGAGACACCATCACGATCTAAAGCCAGATCACGTAATTTCGCCAAATGGCTCATCAGCAGGTAGGCCGCTCCGAAACCGAGCAGGTACATCATCCCGTACCAGCGGATCGCCAATGGACCGACTTGGAAAATAATCGGATCAATTTTTGGATATACCATCATTTCAGTCGATGCTCTCTTGCAACTCGTTAAGAAGAAAAACCGGTTGAAACCTTAAAAGCATATTTAAACGCAAAGACGCACCAAAAGTAGGCGCCACGAGGCGAAGGCGCGGAGAAAGCGATAAAAAAGGGTTAAACTAATCATTGCCTTTACTACTTTTCGTGCGTTAAACAGTTTCAGCCCTTAGCTTGATCAGCGTCCATCAGCTTTAATCAGCGTCCAATTGCTTTTACGACTTAAACAAAGCAACTAAAGACTTGCTTATTCTTTGCGTCTTTGCGTCTTTGCGTTAAACGCCTTTAGCCTGTTGTTTATTTACAAAGCTGACAATTCGACGGAATCACCAAATAAATGCTGCAGGACTACACAAAAATCATCAGGCAGCGGTGCACGAAAAGACAACGGCTCATGCGTTGCCGGATGATCAAAAACCAGGTCTCTGGCATGCAACATCTGTCGAGGCACTGGCAACCCCAAGATTGTATCAGGGCCACCATAAAAGGTATCTCCCAGCAGGGGCAGACCGGCTTCGGAAAAATGTGCTCGAATCTGGTGAGTACGGCCGGTCAGCAGCTCAACTTCAACCAGAGTGGCAACATCGTTCGTCTGCAAAACTTTATAACGCGTCTCGGCATGTTTACCACCACGTTCGACGGAGACCGTCCGGTTGGTAGATCTGCGTTTGGCCAACAGCGAGCAAAAAGCTCCTGACTCTTCGTCAGGACGACCAGCAACAAGGGCCCAATAGCGCTTGTCCACCTGGTGATTTCTGAAAGCCTCGGTCAATGCTTTGTGACCACGAGAATGAATCGAAAAGACCATCACACCGGAGGTATCACGGTCAAGTCTTTGGACCATACCAATACTCGGGTTAACACATCGCCGACTCTGGTCCGAAAGCAATTTCTGTAACTCAGAATAAATGGTGCCCTTATAGCGGGCAGGTGTTGGCTGTGTCGCCATGCCTGACGGTTTATTAAGCACTATCAGACATTGATCGCGATAAAGCAGCTGAGAATCATCCAGAGGTTGAGGTTCAAGTGGCTGTGCATCAACAAAAACCTCGACAGACTCACCCACAGCAACTGTTTGACTGCAGTGCCGAATGCGTCTACCAGAGAGATGAACGCCTCCAAGGTTGACCAAGCGTTTGGCAATACTACGAGAGAAACCATCCGAACAACCAGCGAGAAAAAGGTCAAGACATTGACCGGAGCTATCAGCTCCGACAGAAAAGCGATAAACGCCAGGCTTGAGTTGGTTGCTCATCATGTATAAATTATCGAGTATTAATCGTTATGGAAGAGTGTTTAGCCCCCCGCGCCTGAGTTAATTCATTCACGGAACAACAGCAAAAAGGCCATTCCAGTTGACAGCCACGAACCCTATGCTAGCATGAGTAATAAGTGACACCAAGAGCTCTTTGACAACCTCTGGAACGCGCGACAGATTTTCTTGTGTGCAGGCCAACTGAAAGATATATTACCTGAAGAATCGGGTAGTGGTGAGCAAGCCCGTACTTGAACGGGAAGCCTAAAACTCCCCTCTAAGGTATTCTCCGTATCACTCGGTCCTCTCTAAAAGGAATGAGCTGTCGGTGTTTTGGAGGTTGTTGTATTCAATCAGCAAGCAACAACCCTACAGATAAAACAGTTGAGGCTCCGTTAGTAAACGGAGCCTCAACTGTTTTATCATTCTTTAGCTAAACGCTTAAACGAGCGAAAGAGGCCGTTCAGGCGACGTTAACCCTTTCGCGCAACTCTTTGCCGGTTTTAAAGAATGGCGTCTTTTTAGCGGATATTTTCACGACATCACCGCTCTTGGGGTTACGCGCCTCGCGTGCATCACGTTCACGAACAGTAAATGAACCGAAGCCTCGAATCTCTACACGATCACCTCCAACCAGAGCCTGACCGATGCTCTCGAAGATGGAATTGACAATCAACTCAGATTCACGCTTGCTCAGAACATCATTATCAGTCGTCAATTGTTCAATCAGTTCACTTTTCGTCATGTCGGACCTCCTGAATATGAATTGATGGAGCAAAGGCCCCAAAAAATAATACTTGTAACCTTGCCCTAAACTTGAAACATCTCAGTTATATCAGATTGCATTATTTGCAGTGCAATAAAAAAATCAATCAAATCCGGGCCAAAGAAATTGCATCCCGGTGGTACGCTGTTTTTGTAATGCATATTGTAGATGGTTGAGTGATTCCTCGATAAACAAGTCAATGAAACGAGGCTTTTCGCTTTCGGGATAAACAACCTTTGGCTCGCCTTCAATCCCACCGAGTTCAGCAGCACGCCGGATCGCGACGTCAAGGTTGCCCATAGTATCTACCAGCCCCATCGCCATCGCCTGACGACCGGTAAAAATACGCCCATCAGCCAAACTCCGGACAATTGTTTCGTCGAGTTCCCGCCCAATTGATACCGATGCAACAAACTGGCTATGAACATCATCAATCAAGGATTGGAGCAGAGCGCGTTCAGTATTGGTCATTGGCCGTGTCGGCGAGCCAATATCCTTGTGCTGTCCACTTTTGATCACTTGGCTGCTCAATCCGATTTTATCAAGCAAATCCTGAAAATTGGTAAACTCCATGATGACGCCGATGCTACCGGTAATCGTCCCAGGGTTTGCCACAATCTCGCGGGCCGGAGCAGCGATGTAATAACCACCAGAGGCGGCCACGGAGCCCATGGAAACAACGACCGGTTTCTCCGCATCAACGAGTTTGACCTCATCGTGAATTTCCTGTGATGGACCAACACCTCCACCTGGAGAATCGACCCGAAGGACAATCGCTTTGATGCTGTCGTCATCCTGGAAATCATGGAGTTGCGAGATGATCTGCCTGGAATCAGCTATGACGCCATAGACTTCTATAACACCGACCTTGTCGCCAAGGGCAAAGCCGGTCGGACGCCCCATAAAACTGGCGACAGCAATAACCAACGCCAGGAAAAAGACGAAGACACCTGCTAACAGGGCCGAAGCAAGTAGAAACGGACGTTTCTTCATGGTTTCCAAAAAAAAGCGCGTTTCTGGACTAGTCCAGAAACGCGCTATACATTAGGTGTAAAAGCTACTCAGCAGAGTCCTCGTCGTTGCGACCCATTGCCCCTTGCAAGAGATCTCCGAAGTTGGAAGTTGCTTGTTTCTGAGCTCCGAGGAACTCTTGAACTTGAGCTTTTTCCTTATGGTGAGTCAACTGCTTAATCGAAAGTGCAATCTTTCGGTCAACGTTGTCGACATTCAGCACGACAGCTTCGAGTTCATCACCGACGTTGGCAAAATCTTTAGGCGTCTCGACTTTTTCCTGACTCAGTTCAGAGACATGAATCAAGCCTTCGATACCTTCCTCAATTTCAAGGAAGACACCAAAATCTGTGACCGAGGTTGCCTTGCCGCGAACGATGGTGCCCGGAGCGTACTTGGTTGGGATCGCCTCCCAGGGATCGGCAAGCAACTGCTTGAGTCCGAGAGAGAAACGCTCGTTGTCCCGATCAATATTCAGCACCACAGCCTTAACCGTATCGCCTTTCTTGAATATTTCAGACGGATGCTTGACACGCTTGGTCCAGGAGAGATCCGAGATATGAACCAGGCCATCAATACCTTCGTCAACACCAACGAACACACCAAAGTCGGTGATATTCTTGACTTGGCCTTCGATGACGGTACCGACCGGGAACTTCTCGCCAATCACTTCCCAAGGGTTCGGCTCAACCTGCTTGAGGCCAAGCGAGATGCGTCTATTTGGGATATCAAGAGCCAACACCACGGTTTCAACTTCATCACCAACCGTCAGCAACTTGTTGGGGTGTTTGATGCGCTTAGTCCAGCTCATTTCTGAGACATGAATCAGACCTTCTACGCCATCTTCGAGCTCAACGAACGCGCCATAATCAGTCAAACTGACCACTTTGCCCTGAACGCGGTTGCCAACAGGATAGCCGCTTTCGACTTGCAGCCATGGATCTGGCGTAATTTGCTTCAGCCCAAGGGAGACACGTTCGCGCTCACGGTCATACTTGAGAATTTTAACATTAATTTTCTCACCAACTGAAAGGACGTCGGAGGGGTGATTGACGCGGCCCCAGGACATATCGGTGATATGCAACAGACCGTCAATACCACCGAGATCAATGAATGAACCGTAGTCGGTAAGGTTTTTAACAATACCCTCAATCTCCTGCCCTTCAGCAAGAGTTTCAAGTGTATCGGAACGCATATTTTCACGTTGTTCTTCGAGCAGAACGCGTCGTGACAATACAATATTACCGCGCCGCTTGTTCAGCTTGATGATCTTGAAGTCGAAGGTTGCACCGAGCAGCTTTTCGAGATTACGAACCGGTCGCAGATCAACTTGGGAACCGGGCAGAAAAGCGTTTATGCCAATATCGACTGTCAGGCCACCTTTGATGCGACCAACGATCCGGCCTTCAACCACCGCGCCTTCTTCAAGAGAGCCCCAAATCTTCTGGCGATCAGCTTTCTCTTTGGAAAGAGAGATAAGACCACTCTCGTTTTCGCGTCGCTCGAACAGAACGTCGATTTCATCGCCAACGTTAACGTTGATTTTGCCTTCTTCGTCCTTAAACTCGGCAAGAGGGATAACCCCTTCCGACTTGTAGCCGACATCGACAACAACGTGGTCACCAGTGACCTGTACAATAGTTCCAACAACAACATCGCCAACATTCAGCTCTTGCATGCTGCTTTCGAACATCTCTTCAAAAGACTGTTCCATGTCCATGTCCGGATCCATTTCCTGATCCATGTCCATGTCCGGATCCATTTCCTGATCCATGTCCATGTCCTGATCCACGTCCAGTCCTTCTGTTTCTTCACTTGTTTTGTCGTTACTTTCCACCATTAACAGCTTACCCCCTAACAAATTCCACCGTAAAAACGGTGGTATGGCTCTAGGCCATGGTCGCCGAAGATAGCATAGGCAAAATGAAAACTCAAACTTTTATTTTCCTAGCTCGGCGACCCTTGAAACAACCTCGTCAATCAACCAGCGCGGCGTGGAAGCACCTGCGGTCACACCAACCCGCTGCACCTTATCAAACCATTCTGGCTTGAGTTCTTCCGCCGTCTCTACATGCCAGGTGTGCGGCTGAATTTCACCGCAAATTCGCGCAAGTCGCGTGGTGTTAGCGCTGGCATGGCCACCGATCACAAACATCAGATCAACCGTCCGAGCGATCTCTCTGGCCTCATTCTGACGTAATGAGGTAGCATCGCAGATCGTATTGTAAACACGAAGTTCCTGGCTCTTGGCCAGGCAGATATTAACTATCTGACTAAAATTCTCAAAGACCTGGGTGGTCTGGGCGACAATGCCAACCTTTTTCATGCGCGGTAAAGCCTCGGCCTGTACCGCATCGACAACAACATGAACCGTGGCAGCATTCGCGTAAGAGACGATACCCTGCACTTCGGGATGTGCCATCTCGCCAACAATCACAACGGTGTAACCGTCGCGACTGAGTCGGCTGGCGTATTCCTGAGCTTTTTTAACAAACGGACAGGTGGCATCGACAACGGAAAGATCACGAGCCAAAATCTGGTTCATCTCTTCAAAAGTGACACCATGAGAACGTATGATCACCGAACCGGGAGGAATTTCATCAACCTTGGACACGACCTGTACGCCCTGCTCTGCGAGTTTTCTAACAACTTGCGGCGAATGAATAACCGGGCCAAGAGAACAAATCTCCTCATTTTCCGCTGCAGCATCAAACGCCATATGGGTGGCTCGTTCGACACCGAAACAAAAACCGGAGCTTTTGGCTACGATAACTTCCACCTTCAAGCCCCCGCTGAATCTGACGTTTGATGACGAGCGGCGACAACTTCCAGCATACGCATCAGCGCCTGGGATATATCCAGATCACCAGTGTCAATGACTACAGCATCTTCAGCCTGCCGCAACGGTGAGGTCGAACGATTCATGTCAGCAGCATCACGCGCCTCAACCTCTGCAACCGTACGCGCAAGGCTGGATCCCATACCTTTGGCCTGTAGTTCCAAAAATCGTCTTTGACCACGCACATGCGCTGAAGCTTTAAGAAAAAGCTTAACCTCGGCCTGAGGAAAAACCACCGTTCCTATATCTCGGCCCTCCAGAACCACTCCGCCACCGGAGCCAAGTTCACGTTGACGCTGAACCATCGCCTGCCGCACTTCGGGACAAGCAGCCACCCGCGCGGTCATTAAGCTAATTTCCGGTGTGCGAATTTGCGCAGAGACATCCTCGCCATTGAGAAGCACGCGTTCAGATGCGCCATCACGAGCAAATTCAATCACAATATCCTTGCAGAGTTTCGCGAGTTCCGAACGATCATCAATGTTGAGGCCCTGACGTTCCGCAGCAAAAGCCACCGTACGATACATGGCCCCTGTATCCAGATTGACATAACCCAGTTCGTCAGCCAGAAGCTTGCTCAGTGTGCTCTTGCCGACCCCGGACGGGCCATCAATGGCGATAATTAATTTATTCATAAAAACTCGTAACTGGTTATTTGAGACTTGCGACTTTAAGGTCTGCGACGGGCACCAATCGGTTGCTGTCCGTTAATCGCTTGCAACCGGCTCCTCACCCCTCACCAGCCCCTTCGAGAATCTGCCAGAAATTCGGAAAAGAGGTTTCCGTGCAAGCGGTGTCCTCGATAGAGACTGGACCGTCAGCTGAGAGTGCAGCGACAGCCAAACTCATCGCGATCCGATGGTCGCCACAGGAGGACACCTTGCCGCCTTTAAGTTGCTCGACTCCCTTGATCACCATACCGTCACGGCGGGCTTCCACTTGAGCACCGAGTTTACCGAGTTCACTCACCATCGCCGCGATCCGATCCGTCTCTTTGACGCGCAGTTCTTCCGCGTCACGGATGATTGTCGTACCTTCTGCCAGAGCAGCGGCAACACTAACCACCGGGAACTCGTCTATAGCGCGCGGGACCACATCACCACCGATTTCAATCCCCTTGAGTCGGCTGTAACGGACCAGAACATCAGCCACCGGCTCACCCGATTGTTCACGGAGATCGAGCAGTTCAATCTGACCGCCCATGGCAGTAAGAATATCGATGATGCCACTACGAGTCGGGTTAATACCGACGTTGCGAATTAGTAGTTCCGCTCCGGGAGTCACCAGCCCAGCAACCATGAAGAACGCAGCCGACGAGATATCACCAGGGATAAGCACCTCTTGAGCCGCCAGGTGAGGGCGACCGACCAGACTGACGCCGCCGGTGAAGGGTCTGACCTCGGCACCGAAATAAGCCAACATCCGCTCGCTGTGATCGCGA
The DNA here is from genome assembly GCA_030145195.1 of Desulfuromonadales bacterium. Lineage (GTDB taxonomy): Bacteria > Desulfobacterota > Desulfuromonadia > Desulfuromonadales > BM103 > JAQYVY01. The sequence goes on from JAQYVY010000015.1 coordinate 32,138, forward strand.
GAGAGATGTGGCTCTGTGACCGTGGTTTGACCTTCAACAGACAACCCGGCCAACAGTATCGCCGACTTAACCTGGGCACTGGCGACCGGAGAAGCGTAGGTCGTCGGTCGCAGGTCCGTACCTTGAATTGCCAGAGGTGCACGTTCGCCGCCATCGCGCCCCCAGATACGGGCACCCATGGCGTTCAAAGGCGTAAACACCCGTTTCATCGGCCGCCGACGCAGGTACTGGTCTCCGGTCAGAACTGAGAAAAAGCTTTGTCCGGCCAGCAGGCCGCTCATCAAGCGCATAGTCGTTCCGGAGTTACCGCAGTCAAGTACATTGCCGGGTTCCGAAAGACCGTCAAGCCCCTTGCCATCGATTTCAAGTTCGGTCTGGCCCGTCTGGCGAATGTCAATCCCCATCGACTCGAAAGCCTTCCAGGTTGAGAGGTTGTCTTCGCCCATCAGGAAACCGCTCACTCTGGTGGTCCCTTCTGCCAGGGAGCCGAGCATGATCGAGCGGTGAGATATCGACTTGTCACCAGGAACAAAGATTTCTCCCCGCAATGATTTCACCGGTTTAATAATTCTGGTTTCTAATTTATGCTCACTCATCACTCAGCACTGCCTTAAATAATTTCATCTCGACTTTGCTTCGAACGGCGAAAGAACTCAAACAGTCGCTCATCAGAGCCACTGGCGACATCTTCCTTCAGCTCGGCAAAAAAATTTTCAAACTGCTCCATCATCTCAACCAGTGCCGCCCGGTTTGTCAAAGCGATATCACGCCACATGGTTGGATCGGAAGAAGCAATTCGAGTGAAATCCCGAAACCCGCCTGCCGAATAGGCAAGAATATTTTCATCGTAGCGATCATAGGCACCAACAGCATTAACCAAAGCATAAGCCACCATATGAGGCAAATGACTGATCGCAGCCAGCACGCGGTCATGTTTCTCCACGGCCATAATCTCCACCTGGCTACCAACGATCTGCCACATCTGACGAATTTTTTCGAGGGCCACCTCAGCGGTGCGTTCGGTCGGTGTCAGAATACAGCGTCGTTGCTGATATAGGGTTGCGAAGGCCGCGTCAGCCCCACTGTTCTCAGTGCCTGCAATCGGATGACCGGGAACAAAATGGACATCGTCTCGCAGCGACGGTTCAATGGCATCGATCACGGCCTGCTTGACACTGCCACCGTCAGTCAGGATAGCTCCTGGCTTAAGATGCGGCATCGCCTGTTGCGACACCGAGCCCAGAGACTGCACCGGCGTCGCCAAAAAAACCACATCCGCATCGGCAACGCCTTTCGCCAAGTCCTGGGTAAAAGCATCGACGACGCCAAGCTCGAGGGCTTTTTCAAGGTTCGACAAGCCCCGGCCGATACCGACAACCTGCCCGACCACACCGGCGGCCTTCAGCCCCAGAGCTAACGAGCCACCAATCAGACCAACGCCCACAACTGCCAGTTTATCTATATAAAAATCATTCATAGTTATTTAATTTTGAGGGTTACGATCCAAAACAAAGTTAATTCTACGGCAAAGAGAACCAGACCAAGGACAAAACAGTTAACGCAAAGGGTAAAACTTCATTCTTTAATCGTTGGTCTTTTTTGCGTACTTTCCTTTTGTATCTTTGATCTTTGTCGCTTTGCGTTAAATGCTGGCAGTCTCACTTCCGTGCTCGCGGGTATGACCCGAGCACCTTGAGGAACTGGCAGTATTTGCGCAACTCTTCGATCGCTTCTGCGATCTCAGGGTCCTGGATATGCCCTTCCATATCGAGGAAGAAAATATATTCCCAAGCCTTGCCCTTCATCGGCCGGCTCTCAATCTTGGCAAGGTTGATGTCACGCTTACTGAACGGCTCAAGCATATTGTAGAGCACCCCAGCCTGGTCCTTGACGCTGAACATGATTGAGGTTTTGTCCTTACCGCTCGGGCCCTGCATCTCGTTACCAATCACCAGGAATCGCGTGAAGTTATTCGAATTGTCCTCAATCTTGTGCTTGACTACCCGTAGTCCGTAAAGCGTGGCGGCGGTTTCGCTGGCAATCGCGGCGGCGCTGGCATCTTCCGCAACCTGCTGAGCGGCATTGGCCGTACTGGAAGAATCGACCACCGGCAGGTCGGGCAGATTGTCTTCAAGCCATGAGCGGCACTGGGCAATGGCCTGTGGATGAGAAATGACTTTACGCACATCCTCGATCTGTCCAGAAAGATTCAGCAGATCATGTGAGATCGACAACATAATCTCAGCAATAATTTTGAGGTCGGACGACATAAACATATCGAGCGTATGAGACACCACACCTTCGTTGGAATTCTCAACCGGGACCACCCCATAACTCGCTCGTCCACGACTCACTTCATCGAAGATCGAGGGGATACTCTTAAGAGGGACCAGCTGCGCTGAAAAACCGAACTGCTGCATCGACGCGACGTGAGTATAAGTCGCCTGCGGGCCGAGGAAAGCAACCTTGAGGGGCTGTTCAAGCGAAAGAGATGCGGAGATGACCTCGCGAAAAACCCGCTTTATCCCTTCTTCCGGAAAAGGTCCGGTGCTTTTGCTGAGCAGACGTTCGTAAATGGCCTTCTCGCGACTCGGCACATAATACTCACCCTGCTTCTCGTTTTTAGACTTACCGACCGCGATAACCACCTCGGCACGGCGATTCAAGAGATCAAGAATCTGGTCATCAAGGCTATCAATTTGCCGTCGCAAATCTTGCAGATTTATTTCGTTCACGAGATCGGTCCTTTCCTGTATTTCGGGAATTGTGAATTTATCCCATGAGTCATTAAAATGCAAGCAGTCGCGACCAGCAACAATCCTTGACCAACGACGGCGGTACAGCTAAACTCCCAACTCAGTTTTTCTGAGCTAACAATGCTATTTTCAAGGAATTCATCAATGACAGTTTCTATAAAGGTTCGTACCGCCATCGAGCGTTCTTCCTGGATTCGCCGCATGTTCGAAGAAGGGGCTGCTCTAATCGCCGAGCATGGCGCAGAGAACATTTTCGACTTCACCCTCGGCAATCCGTCGGTGGAGCCACCGGCAGCATTTCATCGTGAATTACGGCGTCTTGCTAATCAGCCTGACATCGGCATGCATCGCTACATGAACAACGCTGGCTACGAAGAGACTCGAACTGCGGTTGCTGAACACCTGGCAAAGAGCTCTGATGTCCCGGTCAACGCCAGTCATATCATTATGACTTGTGGCGCTGGTGGTGCGCTTAATGTCGTCTTGAAAACAATCCTCAATCCCAACGAGGAAGTGATTATTCTGACGCCTTTTTTCGTCGAATATAAATTTTATGTCGACAACCACGGCGGGACAACAACTGAGGTCTGGACTGACCCGGAGACCTTCCAGCCGGACATTGACGCTATCGAGGCAGCCATTACGGAGAATACCCGGGCCTTAATCATCAATTCACCCAACAATCCAACCGGTGCAATCTACAGTGCAGAGACTCTCAAAGCTTTAGGTGAAATGCTTGAACGCAAGCAGGCCGAACTTGGTCGCAGTCTTTATGTGATTTCTGACGAGCCCTATGCGCGACTGGCTTTTGATGGCATCACCGTACCGCCTGTTTTCAAATATATCCGCAACGCCATCCTGGTGACTTCGCACTCAAAAGATCTGGCCCTGCCGGGAGAACGCATCGGTTACTTGGCAGCCAATCCGGCCATGGATGACGTTTCTCTCTTCATCGAGGGAGCCATTTTCTGCAACCGGGTGCTCGGATTTGTCAACGCCCCGGCCCTGATGCAACGACTGGTTGCGAGATTGCAACAGGAGAGCGTCGATATCAGCGAATACCAGACCAAACGCGACCTCTTGTACGATTACCTGACCGAACTCGGTTTCTCCATGGTGAAGCCTGGTGGCGGGTTCTATCTCTTCCCGAATTCACCTCTGGCTGACGATGTCGAATTCGTGCGCAGAGCCCAACAACAAAACATACTGCTGGTGCCCGGTTCCGGCTTTGGCGCTCCCGGCTACTTCCGCATCGCTTACTGCGTTGCGATGGATGTGATTGAGCGCAGTCTGCCAGCATGGAAAAAACTTGCAAAAGAAGTGGGGCTTTAAGGACAAAACCTATGCAAAAGCGCTTTCTGACCCCAATTGAAACAACCCAGGCGATTGCCGAGAGCGGTCGCCGGGTGTTGACCCAGCCCCTATCTCGCACCTGGGTTTTGAGCCTGCTGGCCGGATTTTACATCGCCTTTGGCGCCGAACTGGCCACGCTGGTCACCTCTGATGCCGCAACCCATTTCGGTCTGGGCGTCTCCCGTCTACTCGGCGGCAGCGTCTTCTCGCTCGGCCTGATGTTGGTTATCATCTGCGGAGCAGAACTTTTTACCGGTAACATCTTGTTGACCAAAGCCGCTCTGCAGGGCCAAATTCCATGGCATAAAATTGCCGAGAATTGGACGATTGTCATCCTTGGCAACCTGGTTGGCTCGCTCTTTATGGCTTGGTTGATGGTTCAATCAGAACAGTGGCAAGTGGGTCGGGTCGCGGAACATGCGGTCAATATTGCGGCAGCCAAGTGTCAACTTTCTTTCGGAGTTGCCTTAGTCCGTGGGATTCTGTGTAACTGGCTGGTCTGTCTGGCGATCTTCATGGCGGTGGCCGCTCGGGACATTCCCGGCAAGATCCTCGCGTGCTATGTGCCGATCATGGCCTTTGTCGCCAGCGGCTTCGAGCATTCCGTCGCCAACATGTACTTTATCCCAACCGGGCTGATGCTAAAAGCCGAACTGGGGCTAAATACCCCAGGGCTTACCTGGTCTAACTTCTTTATTAGCAACCTGATTCCGGTGACCATCGGCAATATTATCGGCGGCATGATTTTCGTTGGCTTCGCCTACTGGTTTGTTTATCTCAAGGGAACACTCAGCGAGAAATAGATTGCTCCTGGTGCCATCCCTGAACGGGCCTGGACATTCACACCTCGCTCATCTACCTCTAATGTGGTTCGGGAAAATTGAAGTAATCTGTCGTCGGTGTCACCCCGGCCGGCAATCGGGCTGGCGCGTGCACGCCTTTGGGGCCAAGGTACCTGACGAACCGGTGGACGGCACGCAGGTCCTGTTCCGTCACCTTGAGTATTGAGCTCCAGGACATCGGCGAATCCTGACGCATCTGTCTGGCAAGAACCAGCCATTCTTCTTCTGATATATCGTTAAGCATCAATCGTAGGTTGGCGGGGTATGCCGTCCCCCAGGAACCATGGAAACCGAGGGTCCCGCCGACCAACCATTCGTCTTCAGGGAGAAAGGCACTGCTCCCCATGTAGTCAGGAGTATGGCAATCATTGCAACCCATGATCTCAATCACATAACGACCGCGCTCGACATCAGGTGACTTCTGTTTAGATCCAACGCATCCGGAGAACTGAAGCAAAACGATCAGGAGCAAAAGCAAGACAACGCGTTTGGGATACATCGAATTCCCCCTAGTGAGACAATCGAGTGAGACGTGACAAAGCAATAATTCAGACGCGCTCTTCATAGCTATAATAGAGACACTCAGGAAGCAGAGCCTCGGGTGTTGGCACTGGTTATAAGTGACACTTTCTACTCAGAGGCTTTCAAAAGTTCGGAATCGAATTCATTGTCTTCCTTCTCTTCGTAACCAACGGTGCACTGGAAACTTGACGGCACCGTGCGAGCCGTCGTCAAGCTGACGTTCAGACGATCCTTACTCCACTCACGGCGAAACAGGTCTTCATAAAATCCCGGATTTGCCCGAAGGTCAGAAAACATCTCATGGAGAGACTTGTCGAAGTGCTGAGCTAAAACCTCGACCCAGTTTTCAACATCAATTCTGGCGACTATGTTCTTACGCAAGCTGATTCTGCAATAGCCTTGCTTGGCAAGAGCCTCCCCAATGACAATCATTCTTTTCTTGGCCACTGTTACATTCCTTTCGCCCCTCGTGAGTCAAAACTGACAAGGGAGTGTTTATTTATTTTGACCGGCGGAGGCTGGAATCAATCGCTCGCGCTCTTCTGAATCATTGCGATGATTGGCCGTGCCCGTCGCTTACTTCCTGCTACTCAGTTTAACATCCTTGATCCGCAACTGCACCGACTCGCGATTTTTGTAGAGATTAATCTGTGGGCTCACCAATAAGTCAATTTCGCCCTGAAACTCATCACGCCGTTCGGCCATACCAAAAGCGATGGCAGGATGGCTGAAAGCTCCCTGGCAAGCGGTAAAACGCAGATGTTTGTCACCCAACGTTTGGACCTGCATCGCTCGCACTGATTCAACAACCAGCAACGGCTCAGGATTTCCCATGCCAAAAGGTGCCAGTTGTTCCAACTCACGCAGCGTAGCGAGATCAATATCCTCGAGCAGGACGACACCATCATGCCGCAATTTCGGGGTCAGATCGTCAACTGACAACTGGAGTCTGGCTTCGGCTTCCAGGGCCGCGGCAAAAGCGTCCAGTCGATCTACGCTCAGGCTCAACCCGGCTGCCATCTCATGGCCGCCAAAAGAACTCAATTGTTCGGTACAGGCCTGTAAGCCCAGGTAAAGATGAAAACCTCGAATCGAGCGACAGGAGCCTTTGCCGGAGTCACCATCCATAGCCACCAGGACTGTCGGTCGATAATAATGATCGACCAAACGGCTGGCGACAATGCCAATCACACCGGGATGCCAGCCTTCCTCTGCGAGAATAATCGCATGGGTATGTTCAGCGGGCAATTCAGCAACAGCGGCTTCCGCCTGACGCAGCGTCTGTGCTTCAAGTTCCCGGCGTTCTAGATTACACTGATCCAGATGTCGTGCCGTGGTCAAGGCTCGCACCATGTCCTGCTCCAGCAACAAGTCCACACCACGTCCGGCATCTTCCATCCGCCCGACGGCGTTAAGCCGCGGGGCCAGTTGATAACCAACCACGCCGCACGTAACAGCCTTGACTGCCGCAACCTGCTTCAGTGCTTTGATCCCAACTCTTTGGCCACTTTCGATCAAAGCCAAACCACCTCGCGTCAAGATGCGGTTGACTCCCTGCAGAGGGACCAGATCGGCAATTGTTCCCAAGGCAACCAAATCAAGAAGACGTCGTAAATCAGGTTCGGTTCGTTCTTCAAACCAACCGCAATCCCGTAACCGCTTGCGCAGCGCAACCAACAAAAAAAAGGCCACCCCGACTCCAGCCAGATCACGAAAAGGAAATTTCGACTCTTGCCGTTGTGGATTAACCACAGCCAGAGCTGTCGGCAGCGACTCCGGAGGTTGGTGGTGATCAGTAATAATCAGATCAAGGCCACACTCACGGGCAATCAGGGCTTCTTTGTGGGCAGAGACACCACAATCAACCGAAACAACGACCCGCGTTCCCAGCTCTGCAGCCGTTCGCAAGGCTTCAGCGGAGAGGCCATAGCCATCCCGCAAACGCAGCGGGATATGAAAAGCTAGGTTCGGCGCGCCCATGGCGCGAAAACCTTCCAGCAAAACAGCCGTGCCCGTGATGCCGTCAACATCGTAATCACCGTGGACTTCGATCCGTTCCTCTCCTGCTAAAGCTTGTTGAAGTCGATCAACAGCCAGGCTCATGTCGGGTAGCAGGAAAGGATCAGGCAGATCAGCCAGACGCGCCGCAAGAAACTTGGGGGCATCATCGGCAGCCATTCCACGGCTGATTAGAATCTGGGCCACCAGTGAGGAAAGGCCAAGGTCCTGTCGATAAGAGAAGAAATCTGCGGCATCGGGGGTCGCACTGCGTGGCACCCAGAGACGTTCGCTTACGGGTTCCACGACAGACCAACCTGAGGAGTGGGTTTATTCAGAAAAGGTTCGATCATCGCCCGTCCCAAATAAGAACTGCGGCGACCGTCATAAATCAGAGTCGCCATTGGTTGTACATCAGTCTGCCACCAGAAATTTCGGAACAGGTTGACATCTTTCGGAACCTCTTCGCCGAAGACGACATGATACTCTTCAGGCTCGCCAAAAGAATTGTTCTCGATGTGATAATCACGGGGATGCGAGGTCACGAATAGGTTGACGCTATTATTCAAAAATTCGTTTTGGCAGATGACCGGAGCCCCTAAATGGAAACGAATGCCAGTATGATTGTTGCGCAACAAATTGTGTTCAATAAGAATTTCCGAATCATTGAAACGAATACCGACCAGATTGTCTTCAAAAACCGACTGTTCAATATAAACAGCGGAATCCCAACTGTGCACGGCACTGTCGGCCTGACGAAACATACAATATTCAAACACAGCTTCCTGGCTTCCTACCAGATTGATCGCACCCCAGAAGCCAGCAGGAGCCGAGGGATCAGCAGCCGCGAACAAAATCGGCTCAAGAGGTGTCCCGACAGCATGGATCTGGCCTTTGATAATCAGCTCACTGCCGGGGAAATGCGGATGATCAACCCAACCTCTGTTACCAGTCTCAGGCGCCATAAAAAGCACTCTGGTGCCAGGCAGAATAGTCAGCTTGACGTCCTCTTCCAAGACCACATCACCAGCAACAAAGACATCACCCTGCCACACCAGATCACCATGCAGAACGCCACTGACAATCTTTTTCTTGTCAGTCAGACAACCGACAAGGAGCAGGCAGAGGAGACCAGGAATCAGATATCGTAAGGGTGTGAGGTAAAAACTATACATGGTGCCTATCCCAAAAAACTACGCACAAACCCCAATAAAATTCAACCGATGAGCCACAAAGAACGCAGAGGAAAAGTGACTATTTAAGGGAGTCCTGGCTCAGACATGAACAATAGCCTCTGTGTCTCAGCACCTCTGCGTTAATAAATTGCTGAAACTGTTTTTGCCTTTATTTAACTCATGGGTACGAAAAAAAATCGGGCCGGTTGCATGCGCCGGCCCGATCTGAATATTTCTTTTCGACGTTTACTTCGCCACGGGTGGATGCGTTTTCAAAAACTCCAGATCCTGACGTACCCGGTCAGAACCTGGCCCGGACGGATTAACCTCTAAAAAACGCGTCCAAACTTCTTGAGCTTTGGCGAAGTCCTGTAAGTCATATCGATAAACAACCCCCAGGTTGTAAAGACTGGTAGCATGAGTCGGAGCTATTTCATTAGCTTTTGAAAAGTTGGCGATAGCCCGATCAAACCACCCCAGGCGCTTAAACATAACGCCCTGATCAGTGAGGACATCAGGGGAATTCGGCTGAAGTGCCAGAGCCTTGTCATAGGCCTCGATCGCATCCATAAATTGGTTGCCGTCAAAATACTCGTTGCCAAGAGCAACCCAGGCCTGGAAATTACCCGGATCAACAGAGACAATTTTCTTCAGCTCATTAAGCTTCTGCTGCAAATTTATCGACGGTGCCTGAGCAGCCGGTGGGGCCGAAGCCGAGACCTTGACTGCAGGGTCAGATTTTTGACCGACCAGAAGCCCGATGATGAAACCTGCCACCAGAGTGACAATTGCTATCAATAAGGTTTCTTTTTTCATTAAGCACTCCCTTCAGAAATCACAGCTTTTTTGCTTGCACCGGAACGATAGTCATCCCAAAAGATCAGGATCGGGCTGGCGACAAAAATCGAGGAATAGGTACCAACCAGAACACCGATCAGCAAGGCAAAAGCGAAGTTGTGGATCACGCCACCACCGAAGACAAAGAGTGCCAGCACCACCAGCAAAGTCGTGCCGGAGGTCAGGATGGTTCGTGACAGCGTTTCATTAACAGAACGATTGACCACGGTTAAGAAGCCTTTTTTCTGGTGCTTGCCATAATTCTCACGAATACGGTCATAGACGATGATCGTATCGTTAAGAGAATAACCGATAATAGCAAGGAACGCGGCGATGATCGGCAGGTCGATCTCACGGCCGGACAGAGAAAAAGCGCCGAGAGTGATCAGGACATCATGCAGCAAAGCAACGATCGCACCGACCGCAAAGCGGAATTCGAACCGCCAGGTGATGTAGATCAGGATACCAAGCATGGCATAAACAATCGAGAGAATCCCTTTTTGACGCAGGTCTTTGCCAACTTGCGGGCCGACCATTTCAACCCGGCGGATATCAACTTGACCTTTACCGTAAGAGGTCTCAAGGCTCTTGGAAATGAGTAGGGACAAACCCTTACTTTCAACACTTGACTCCTGAACCCGGACCAGGAATTCATTCGGGTTATCACCGAAACGCTGAACGACGACCGCACCGAGCTCAAGACCACCCATGGCCTCTTTGATTTTCGCAGCGTCGGTGTCTGCAGAGAACTTGACCTGCACCAGAGTACCACCGACGAAATCAATGCCGTAGTTCGGCCCTTTTATCACCAGAGACGCCAGTCCAATCAGGATGACAATTCCTGACAGAATCAGGGCCAGCTTGCGCTTACCGACAAAATCTATATTAATATCATGTTTAACTATCTGCATTGACTGCTCCTAGATGCTCAGACGATCTACCGTGCGCCGCGACAAGAATAAATCGAAAATCAGTCGCGAAACGAAAATGGCCGTAAAGAGAGAAGCGAGAATACCCACGGAGAGGGTCACAGCAAAACCTTTGACCGGACCGGTACCGAACTGGAAGAGAACCAGCGCAGCAATCAGGGTGGTAATATTGGCGTCAATAATGGTCATGAACGCCTTGGCGTAGCCTGCCTCAATAGCCGCTTTAACGGTGCGTCCCAGCCGTAACTCTTCACGGATACGCTCAAAGATCAACACGTTGGCATCGACTGCCATACCGACGGTCAGAACGATACCAGCAATTCCGGGAAGCGTTAAAGTGGCACCCAGGATTGACAACATGGCCATGATAAAAATCAGGTTCAGGATCAACACCACGTTGGCGACCAAGCCAGACAGTCGGTAGTAAATTAACATGGCCAGCACGACCAGAAAGCCGCCGATCAAAATCGAGAGCATTCCCTGGTTGATTGAATCCTGTCCAAGCGAGGGGCCAACCGTCCGGTTCTCAAGGATATTAACCGGAGCGGGCAATGAACCGGCACGTAATACGATTGCCAGATCGGTCGCTTCCTGCTCGGAAAAGCTGCCGCTGACCTGAGCACTGCCACCAGAGATGCGCTCCCGAATCACCGGAGCGGAATAGACGGTGTCATCAAGCACGATAGCCATGCGACGATTAATATTGGAGGCCGTAATCTGGTCGAAACGCTTGGCACCGACAGAGTTGAAGTCGATAGCGACATACGGTTCGTTAAAGCGATTATCAATCCGTACTTGAGCATTGGAGAGCAAATCACCAGTCAGAACGGTCTTATTTTCAACAACCAGTGGCACTTCCGTCACCACACCGGTACGGTTGTCAACCCGACGCTCATAGAGCAACTGTCCACCTTGCGGCAGATTCCCGGCGGCAGCATCCTGCGGACTAACACCCTCCATAACCATTTTGAATTCGAGAAGAGCCGTCTTGCCGAGCAAATCGATAGCGCGTTGCGGATCCTTGATTCCCGGCAACTGAATCAAAATACGATTATCAGCCTGACGCTGCAGTGTCGGCTCACTCACGCCAAACTCGTCAACACGATTGCGCAAGGTTTCAAGCGCCTGACGAACCGCAAATTCCTTGATCTCGGCGATTTCGTTGTCACTCAAACGGTAATGTTTCTGAACATAGCCGCCCTCGGCGGTCAGTGTCATTGTCTCCAGACTGGGGAAGCTCTCATCCATTATGGCGTCAACCTGAAGACCGGCTTCTTCATCATAGACGGTCACAACGATTCTTTCCCCAGAAGAACGATCGACCCGTTTGAAAATGATATCCTTTTCACGGAGCAGATCATCGGTCTGGTCGACAATCGTATCAAGACGACTCTCCACCGCTTTATCGGCGTCGACGCCGAGCACCAGATGCATACCACCCTGCAGGTCGAGGCCCAGATGGATCGGGTCAAAAGCCTTACGCCACAAATCCGGCAAGTTGTCGCCGAAAAGTGTCGGTCCGAGAGAACCCAGAGCTAACACAAGACAGCTCAGAACCACGCAGGTCCTAATTTTGAGACTATTGGACATTTCTGTTGCATCTCCTTCCAAACAACCCATTCACAACGGGTCGTTTTGAGGTATGGCTTTGAATTAAAGTTATTCGGCCAGCGCTTCAGTCTGGGCACCAACAATTGAGCTACGATTGACTTTAATGCGCACGCCGCTCGAAATCTCCAAGGTTGCCAGAGTGTCCTGGACAGCAACGACCTTGGCATGTATCCCACCCGCAGTAATGACCTGATCGCCAGCCTTGAGACTGTCAATCAGTGTTTTGTGCTGTTTGGCACGCTTCTGCTGCGGACGAATCAGCAGCATGTAAAAGATTGCAAACATAATGAGCAGCATGAAAATGCCTTCAGCACCGCCGCCTGCTTGTTCTCCGCCAGCGCCAGCGCCACCAGCCATGGCATATGCATTTGTTGCGAACATAATGTGTCCTCCCTTAAAAAGACAATTTTTGGTTGTCAGTCAATTAGATAACCGGTAAAAGCCCTCAGGCTTCACCGGCTACAGTACGTTTACGGTAGAATTCATCGCGAAAATCCGCAAAATCTCCAGACGCGATAGCATTTCTCATCTGAGACATGAGATGCAGATAGTAATACAAGTTGTGGGTAGTATTCAATACCGATGCGAGGATTTCGTTACTTTGATAAAGATGACGTAAATATGCCCGACTGTAGTTGCGGCAAACATAGCAGTCGCAATCGGGGTCAATCGGCAATTCATCCTCGACATAACGGGCCTGTTTGATGCTGAGTTTGCCAAAGCTCGTAAACAAAACCCCGTTGCGGGCATTCCGCGTCGGCATCACGCAATCAAACATGTCAGCACCGCGAGACACCGCCTCGACCAGATTTTCTGGCGTCCCGACGCCCATAACGTAACGAGGCTTATCTTTTGGCAGCAGCGGCAAGGACCATTCCATGACCTGGTACATAATATCCGCCGACTCTCCCACCGACAATCCGCCCAAAGCATAGCCGTCAAAACCAATCTCAAGCAATTGCTCGGCACTCTGCTGTCGCAGATCCTCATGCATACCTCCCTGAACGATGCCAAAGAGCGCCGCGCCAGAGTCGGACCGCGCCGCCTTGCAGCGAGCAGCCCAGCGCGTCGAACGAGCCGTAGACTCGATCACGTACTGGCGGGTGGAGGGATGTGGAATGCACTCATCAAATACCATCATGATATCCGAACCGAGTGCCTCCTGAATAGCGATCGACAATTCAGGAGTTAGCATATGCGCACTACCGTCAAGGTGAGATTGAAAACGTACCCCCCGCTCATCAATCTTACGCAGGTCACCCAAGCTGAAAACCTGAAAACCGCCACTGTCGGTCAGAATCGGACGATCCCAGTTCATAAAATGATGCAAACCACCAAGCCGGGCCAGACGTTCATGACCCGGACGCAGAAACAGATGGTAGGTGTTGCCAAGTATAACCTGAGCACCGATCTCTTTTAGCTGTTCCGGCAGCATTCCCTTAACGGTGCCTTGAGTGCCGACCGGCATAAAGGCAGGAGTTTCTATCGAGCCACGCCTGGTCTGCAACGTTCCACGCCTGGCCGAGGTGTCAACACACTCGGCATGCAACTGGAAGGAGCAGGCACCATCAGGAACAGGTGATGGCTGTTTTTTATCGGGTATGTGTGATTGCTTTGATTCAGTCATAAATAACTCGGGTCTACAAATCGAATAAGAGCTATAAAACATTTAACGCAAAGGCGCAAAGTTTAAAAGTAAAGGGCGCAAAGAGAGCCATTATTTAAAACAGGGGCTCTGTTATTGCGTCTTCATTGGGTCGTTCTTTTGCGTCTTTGCGTTAGTTGTTTCGGTTTCAGGTCTGGTGTAACTATTCAATCAGCATGCAGTCACCATAGCTGAAGAAACGGTATCGCTGCGCGACGGCTTCACAGTAAGCCTCAAGAATAAATTCACGTCCGGCGAAGGCAGAGACCAACACCAGCAAGGTTGATTTAGGCAGATGAAAGTTGGTAAAGAGTGCATCCACCAGTCGGAATTGGAACCCCGGCTGGATAAAAAGATCCGTCTCGCCAGAGCCAGGATTTAGTCTCCCTTCTGCATCAACAGCATATTCAAGAGTACGGGTGACCGTCGTGCCAAGAGCCACGATCCTACGTCCTTCTGCTCGCGCCAGGTTAATTTTTTCAGCCGTTGATTGCGGAACCTCATAGACTTCACTATGCATGCGATGATCCTGTAGATTCTCGACCCGAACCGGCAAGAAGGTCCCTGGTCCGACATGCAAAGTCAAACCACAAACATCAATATTCCGCTTCGCCATCAAGTCGAAGGTCTCTTCGCTGAAATGCAACCCAGCCGTCGGGGCAGCAACAGCCCCGACATTATTGGCAAAAACCGTCTGGTAACGCTCCCGATCCAATTCGCAATCGTTGCGTTTTATATATGGCGGCAAGGGGATATGCCCGATCTGATCCAGCTTTTCAAAAAAATCACCGACGCAGTGGAAACGCACCAGCCGATCACCGTCCTCTTCTACCGCGGTAACTTCGCCCGAGAAGTTCTCTGCAAAAATAATTTCACAACCTACCCGGGCCGACTTCGAACTTTTAGTTAAACACCGCCAGGTATTCGTCGCCACATCAACCTGACGAATCAGCAACACTTCAATTCGGCCGCCACTCTGCTTTTGTCCAAGCAAACGGGCCGGAAAAACACGCGTCTCATTGCGAACCAGCAGGTCGCCATCTCGCAACAGCGCAGGCAGATCAGCAAACTGCTCATGAGCAATCCGCCTTTCGGTCCGAACCAGATGCAATAACCTCGATGATGAACGCTGTACCGCGGGCTCCTGAGCAATCAGATCCTCAGGCAACAGGAAATCGAAATCGGACAGCAGCATCAGTGATTATCTCTTGTATGCATACATGTATTCATATAAGTTTAAGAAACTCTAAACGCGTAAACGATCAGTAGCCCAATAACCATAAAAAACAAACCGAGGCCACGCAGGGTCTGATCGCTCAGCAAAAACAGTTGACTCAACACCTGCTTGACCGCCTTCGGCGAGAGAAACCAGGGGATTCCCTCTACGATCAGCACGACACCAATGACAACAATGAGAAAATTAAAAGACATTTTTTAATAACCGTGGAGACTTGAGGTCTTTGTGGCGTATTCTTTGCAAACTACTCTTATGATAAACATGGCGATAGTGTGGTAAAGGTAATGAGAGCATACGGATGTCCTCAAGATGGAAGCACGATATCGTATAGACATGCACCATAAGTGTCAAGTCGGCCACCAAATCCGCACAAATAGTGACCTGCTTGACACACTATCAGGCTCGTCATATAACGGCACGCTCGCGATTTAACGTAACTTTTGCAACTCAGCTTTAAGGCTGACACTAATTATCTTTGGTATATGAACTCACTTAAAATTAAATTCCTGGGATTATCTGGTCTCATCCTCATGATCGCTATCAGCCTGACGACCTGGTACAACTTGCAGACCCAGAAAGCCCTTCTCAGCAAACTGGCCGCCGAGCATGGTCGTCTGCTTGCAGAGACAGTCCGCAACAGTATTATTACTGACATGGCTAACGGTAAAAATGATCGTGTCAGCCATATTCTCGGCAAGATCAACAACGAACCGGCGATCAAGGATGTCCGAATCTTTGATGAGTCTGGTCGCGTCTTAATGTCTGCAAAACAAAATGAAATCGGAGACTTAGTTTCCACTGCGGAACTGATGGCCTACCGTACCGGCAATTTTGCATTTCAATCCAATTTGGGTGACCACAATCACTTCAACTCACTGGTCCCAATACAGAATGCTCCAGCCTGCTATGCCTGCCACGATGCATCAATCAAAATTCTGGGTGTTCTGAACCTGAGTCTTTCTCTCGAAGAGTTGGCACATATGCAAAGCAGCGGTCGTAACGCGACCATGATTGCCTCTGGTGTCATGCTGATCATTCTGGTCCTGACCATTACGGCTTTCCTGCTGGTCTATGTCGATGCACCGATTCGCAAACTGGTCACGGCCATGGACCATGTCGAAAAGGGCCAGTTTGAGCATGCACACACGACCGTCAGCAGCTCCGACGAAATGACCATGCTCTCTTCAAAGTTCAACTACATGGTGCAACGACTTCGAGAATTGATGGATAGCACCATCAAAAATGAGCGTGAACTCGCTGTCAGTCAGGAAAAACTGGCACACAACGAAGAAGTTCAGGCCATGAACATCGCCCTTGAAGAGCGACTCAAGGAAATCGAATATCTCAATATCAATCTTGAAGAACGCATTGAAGAGATCGAAGAGGCAAACTTCAAGATTGCCGACTTAGCCAGCGAATTGGAAGAGAAGAACATCGGTCTCAGTGAGGCGGTGGATCGCTTGCAGGCTCTTTATAAAATGGGCCTTGCGATTAACGCCACGATGGATCTGACCAAGCTGTTGGACCTGCTCAGCAGCAAGAGCATGGAAACCATGAAAGCACAAGTTGGCTATATCCTCATGTTAAACGACAAGACCGGCAATATGTTGGTTGGCGGTGCCGCTGGCATTTCCGATGAATTTGATCGCAGCATGGAAATCCCGATAAAACCTGGCGGCGTTTCTTATTGGGTTATCAACAACAATCAGCCAAAGCTTCTGGATGAGGTTGACAAGGGCCGCGAGTTCAGCAAGATGAGCCGTCTCGGTTTTATTCGCGAATCGGTTATTTGCGCCCCCCTGACTGACAAAGAAAAGGTCATCGGCACTATCACTGTTGCCAATCCTCTAGACGGCACCAGCTTCCTGTCTGCCGACCTTGAGCTACTAACTACCATTGCCGCGCAAGCGAGCGTTGCTATTCGCAACGCACGTCTCTACGAAGAGCAGCAGCATTCTTACCTCAATACAGTACAGGCACTGGTCTCAGCAATTGAAGCAAGCGACGCCTACACTCGCGGCCACTCTGATCGGGTGACTCGCTACAGTGTTGCCCTCGGCAAGAATCTTGGGCTCAAAGGCGACCCCCTCAAACGGCTTGAACAGGCGGCCATTCTGCACGACATTGGCAAGATCGGCATTGATGCCTCCATACTTCACAAGAAAGGAAAATTGACGCCAGCAGACATCGACATTCTCAAGTTGCATCCCTCCATAGGTGTGCGTATACTTGAGCCGATAGGTTTTCTTGCGCCGATTCGTGATATTATCGAGCAGCACCACGAGCGTTACGATGGCAAAGGCTACCCGAATGGGCTGGAAGGTGATGATTGGCTTATTGAAGGGAAGATCCTGGCCGTCTGTGACACCTATGACGCGATGACTTCTGATCGCCCCTACCGAAAAGCTTTGCCTCATGAGGTTGCGGTTCAGGAAATCAGGGATCATTCCGGCAGTCAATTTGACCCAGAGGTAGCAGCAGCTTTTGTTACTATGTGCATTGAGGGTCAGTTATTAAAATTATAATGGCCTCCGATGAAAACTGCTGACTCTCCATCCTCTTCGTCAAGACCGAAGCACTTTCGCTCCCTGCGAAGGAAAATATTCTTCCCTTTTCTGGTTCTGCTGCTGTTATTCGGGGTATCCGCAATCCTGGGGTCTTTGCATCTGGCACGGACTTCCTTCATGAACAGTGCAGATGAACGGCTTTCTGCTGCTCAAGAAGTTCTCTTTCGGGAATTCAAAAAGCAGGAGATCATTCTGCAAACATATGCCACCTTCCTCCAACAGTTCCAATCATTGGCAGAACGGGCTGAGTTCTCTACTGAGACCGGAATTCTTCAGGACAAATTTTTCAATTCTCTTGAAAAAGCCAATATTTCAACATCGTTCTACCCGGCTGACATCAAAGGCATCATTGAATTTGAGTCACTAATAGCACTCTTCGACCAGGTGCGCCGAAGCAATCAGGCCCGCTTTCGCTATACCAACGATTTCGGCGGTTCTCCGACCCTGATGGTTGCAGCACCACTCTACGCCCACGGAGAAATCACTCGTATCCTCCTGCTACAGACAACGATGGGAGATGCTTTTCTGCGCGAAATCGCCTCATCCCTGAATGTTACTGCAACATTGATGAATATCGAAGGGATCACCCTGGCGCAAAGCCATGCGGATGCAACCAATTTAAACCTGACCCCAGATCAGATCAACTTTATTGGCAGCGGTAAAAAACTCTATATCGACCACAATGGACCGAACGGTGCGGAGCGACACCAATATTCAGCCATCCCCCTAGGCAGTAGCGATATGGTCCTGTTATCGTTGGAAGCATCCCTCAAACGAAACACTGAACTCCAGAATGAAATGCTCGTCCGCTTGATCTTAGTCGTACTGGCATCGATCATTCTTGGAGTTATCATCTACTTTCGTATCATCGACAGCATCACGCGACCAGTTCGTGAGTTACGCAACGCAACCGAAGCTATAAGTCGCGGCGACCTGAACTACCGCATTATCGACATACCTTCTGATGAATTTGGGCAGATTTCCCAATCGTTCAATCAGATGGCAGAAGACCTTGAGTCATCCTACCAAGAGCGTTCCAGCAAGGACATCGCCGATGCTATAGCTATGCAAGAAGTCAAGACTCACGCCCTTTTGGAGAAAAAAGAGCGCGAACGTGACAAGCTTAATTATGAGCTAAGCATCCTGCAACGGGAATCCTCCGCGCTTTACCAGTTGAACCAAGCGATGACCTCAGCCATGGCGCTAACGTCCCTGTTCGACCGTATTCTTCAAGTCATGAATGAAATTCTGAGCTGTGACCATATTGTACTCTTAGCTTACAATCCCGGCGACAGCGCGCTAGAGGTCGTCCGAACAGCCGGATTGGATGAGGAGGTTCTCAGCAACATTCGTTTTACCTTCGATCAGGGAATTACGGGTGAAGCCGCCCAGAGTCAGAGAATGATCTATATCAAGGACCTTGATAAGGACGAACGCAATTTAAGCTACCATGGACAGATCGTCACCCGCGGTTCAATGATCTCCGTTCCACTGATCGTCAAAGGGCGATTGGTCGGTATTATCAATCTGCACAAAAAACAAATTGAAGCATTCTCCGCCTCCGAACTAAAACTTATTCAAGCCGTTGCCAACCAGACTGCCATTGCGATTGATAATGCTCAACTTTTTGAAAAAACACGTGACTTGAGCAATACAGACGAACTGACTGGACTCTCCAACCGCAAATATTTCCAGACGATTTTAAAACGAGAGGTAGCCCAGGCCCGACGCTTCAGTTCAATTTTTTCAATCATTATGTGCGATATAGATAATTTCAAGGACCACAATGAAAAATTCGGCCGAATGCGGTGTGATGCGCTGTTGCGTCAGGTCGGTCAGACTCTTTTGAAAAACACGCGAGGCATCGATCTCGTCTGTCGCTTTGGCAACGAGCAGTTTGTAATACTGTTACCAAAAACTGACAAAAACGGTGGAGTAGCGGCCGCGGAGAAGTTGCGCAAGCATGTTGAGCAAGAAGACTTTGCCAAAAACATTGAAGGCATATCGAGTATCAACCTGTCCATGTCGTTCGGCGTCACCATATTTCCAGGTGACAGTAAGAACATCTACGAACTGCTTAATCTGGCTGATCGTGCGCTCTATGAAGCCAAACAGGACGGCCATAACTGTACTGTAGCGTGGCAAGGGGCGAGACCAGGGCTGGAGTGATACAACCGGCGTGAGCGTAACTTATAAACGTCAATAACGAACAATCAAAAGAGAAGGCCACCTCATTACAGGTGGCCTTCTCTTTTGATAATATTTACGTCCAATCTCAGGGGAAAAGCGGTGACTGTAACAGGCCGGTCTCTTCCGGTAAACCGAGCATCAGGTTCATATTCTGCAGAGCCTGACCGGCGGCGCCTTTGACCAGATTATCAATGGCGGAAACGACAATGACACGGTTGGTACGCGGGTCAAAAACCAGCCCGATATCGCAGTAATTGCTCCCCCTTACCTGAGAAATATTCGGCAACACTCCCGTAGGCAACACCCGGACAAAAGGCTCCTCGGCATATTTCTCCTGATACAACGAAAGGAGCTCTTCCTGATTCAACGGAGTCGCAAGCGAGGCATAACAGGTACTAAGAATCCCTCGAGTAGCGGGAACTAAATGTGGGCTAAAGCTGACCACGACATCGCTTCCCGCCACCCGACTCAAGGTTTGTTCAATTTCCGGGAGATGCCTGTGGCGCGGCAGGCCATAAGCCTTGAAGCCTTCATTGACTTCGCAATAGAGCGTATCAACCTTGGCCGCACGTCCGGCACCACTGGTCCCTGACTTGCTGTCGATGATAATCGTCGCTGGATCAATCAGACTCTTTTGCAGCAAGGGAGCCAAAGCCAGAGCCACACTGGTTGGATAACACCCTGGATTAGCTACAAGACGCGCGGCAGGAATCTGCTCTCTGAAAAGCTCAGGTAAACCGTAAACCGCCTCATCAAGAAGATTTTTCGCAGTATGTTCCTGATACCACTCGGCATAGACCTCAGCATCGCTAATTCGAAAGTCTGCCGACAGGTCGACAACCCGACAGCCCGCAGCCAGCAGATCTGGAACCATCGACATCGCCGCCTGATGAGGTACCGCAGTAAACACCAGGTCGACCCGACCGGCTAAAGCAGCAGGATCAACATCTTCAAATATCAGATCAAAGACACCACGCAACGACGGGAACACCTCTGCAACCGACTGACCGGCATACTGCCTTGAAGTCACTGCGACAAGCTCTGCCTCAGGATGTCTTGCCAACAAACGCAGCAACTCCACTCCGGTGTAACCACTGGCGCCTATCACTGCAATTCGATGCATAGTAGCCTCCTTAAAACAGTAATAGGGAAACCCGCGGGTTTCCCTATTACAGCCAAATATTCCAAGCGACCAAAAGGTCGCAGGGCATTAACGCTTGGAGAACTGGAAACTACGGCGAGCGCCACGCTTACCGTACTTCTTACGTTCCTTGATACGGCTGTCGCGGGTAATAAAACCAGCTTTCTTCAATGTGTCACGCAAATCAGGGTCAACATCGAGCAGAGCCTTGGTGATGCCATGCTTGATAGCACCAGCTTGCCCTGAAGGACCACCACCGCAAACGTTAACAGAAATATCGAATTTACCAATATTGTCTGTCAGTTCAAGCGGTTGACGCACAACCATTTTCGAAGTCGGGCGACCGAAATATTCGTCGATTGTCCGCTTGTTGATTACAATCTCACCAGTACCCGGTGTCATCCATACGCGGGCAATGGAAGTTTTCCTCTTACCGGTGGCGTAAATTTTCTGATCTGCCATCGTCTATTATCTCCTGAATCCCTTAAACCTGAAGTTCTTTGGGTTGCTGTGCCTGATGCGGATGATCGGCACCGCAATAGACTTTAAGTTTCTTGAACATCGAACGTCCCAGTTTGTTTTTCGGCAACATCCCCTTCACTGCTTTTTTGATCAGTTCTTCGGGTGCTTTCTCAAGCATCTTACCAGCCGGAATCGATGTCAGGCCACCGGTGTAACCGCTGTGGCGATGGTACATCTTCTGAGTCAGTTTATTCCCGGTCAAGACGACTTTTTCAGCGTTGAGCACAACGACAAAATCGCCAGTATCAACACTCGGGGAATAAATTGCTTTGTGCTTACCACGTAGGACACGGGCAATCTCAGTTGCGACCCGGCCCAAAACTTTACCTTCCAGATCAACGACAAACCAGTTTTTCTGGATATCTGCTTCTTTAGCAATCTGCGTACTCATTAATTATCCTCTCTATATCGAATCTGTGAAATTAACGGGGCTCACAGAAACTCGGAAAGTAGCTAAAAAACCTTAGGGTGTCAAGCTTTTTTTAACAACATTCAAAAGACACCCGAGCTGATCAATTCGGCACGAAAGACCCGGCAGGGGTTATTTTTTTACACAAAGCAGCCAGCAGTCGGACGGCCGCCTCAATATCCGCCCAGTCAAGCACTTCGACCGGGGTATGCATATAGCGCAAAGGAATACTGACAAGAGCTGTGGCGACGCCACCATGGACCAGTTGCATCACGTTGGCATCGGTCCCTGTAGCGCGTGGAATGCCCATAATCTGGCAGGGGATATCTTCCTCCCTTGCCGTGGCTACCAACAGGTCGAAAAGCACCGGATTGATATTAGGACCTCGAGCAATAACCGGCCCCTTGCCAAGGCGAATTTCTCCAGAATGCTTATGATCGGCATCGGGATAATCGCTAGCAAAGCCAACCTCGACAGCGATGCCGACATCAGGCTGAACGCCATAGGCGCTGGTCGCACCGCCTCGCAGACCAACCTCTTCCTGAACCGTTGAGACCCCGTAGAGGTCAACAACCGACTCGCCAGCGCGGCGGACTTCACGCAAAACCTGGGCCACAATAAAAGCACCCATTTTGTCATCCAGCGCGCGGGAGGTCACACGTGTGCCCTGTAAACGCTCGACTCCGACGGCAAAAGTCACAGGATCACCAATAGCGACCAGATGTTTGGCTTCATCCTTATCATGACAACCGATATCGATGAACTGATTCTTAAATGGCATGACCTTGTCACGATCTTGGGGTTCAATCTGGTGTATGGGCCGTTTACCGACAACTCCCACAACCGCACCTGTAGCCGTATGCACCATCACCCGTTGCCCTGGTACCAGATGGGCGTCTACGCCACCGATGGGAGCAAAAAACAAGAAGCCATGCTCATCGATATACTTGATCATAAAACCGATTTCATCGCAGTGACCGGCCAGCATCAGACGCGGAGCACCTTCCGGACCCTGGATATGCGCCACCACATTGCCCATGACATCCGTACGGATATCATCGGCCACATCAGCTAAGGCCTGGCGAATCACCCTCTGAGCCGGCTGTTCGAACCCAGAGGGGCTGGGTGCCTCAATCAGTTCCTTGAAAAACTGGAAATCCTGTTCGTTCATAGCTCCTCAACTTTACCAGGGTTCGACACAAACACACCTTACGAGGCACTTTGCACCAGTTCACCCAAATGCGAATTACGAAAAGACCTGGTGATTTTCACCGACACAAGCGTCCCTGCCAGGCTCTCATCACCGGAAAAGTTAACAATGCGATTCCAGGTATTACGGCCGAACAACTGCCCTTCTCCCAACTTACTGGTACCTTCAACCAGAATTTCCTGCACCGTGCCGACATCCTGCTCCCAGACCTGCTGACAAATGTCCTGCTGCAAAAGAAGCATGCGATCAAAACGTGCTTTCTTGGCCGCAGTCAAAGTGTCATCTGCAATATCCGCAGCGGCCGTGCCGCGGCGCGGCGAATAGATAAAGGTGTAAAGCTCAGAGTATCGGACATGTTCCAACAGCGAGAAGGTCTCAGCAAAATCAGCCTCTGTCTCACCCGGAAAACCAACAATAATGTCGGAAGTCAAACGGATATCGGGACAGACCGCACGCAACCGATCAATCAGCCCCAGATAATGTTCTCGGGTATAACCGCGATTCATGGCTCGGAGAATCGTGTCAGCCCCACTCTGGACAGGTAGATGGAGATGTCGGCAAAGCTTCTCCAATCGGCCAAAGCAGTCAATCAACTCGGGAGAAATATCTTTCGGATGAGAGGTGGTAAAACGAATTCGATCAATGCCCTCAACGGCGTTAACCTGTTCCAGCAGTTCGACAAAACCAACCTCGGTATCATCCTTGGTTCCATAAGAATTAACGTTCTGCCCAATCAGGGTGATTTCACGCACCCCCTGCCCGGCTAACTCATGAATTTCATCAAGGATCTCATGACTGGGACGACTAATCTCGCGGCCACGGACATAGGGAACAACACAGTAACTGCAATAATTATCACAGCCCTGCATGATTGTCACAAAGCGGGTAAAGGCCTCTTGACCGGTACGGGTCGGAAAGAGTTGCAGACGAGTCTCCCGGTCAAGGAACTCAGTTTCCTTGCACCGGACCCGATTCTCGGCGACCTGCTGCACCATCTCCGGGAGGCGATGGACGTTGTGCGTCCCAAAAACCAGGTCGAGATAAGGGAACTGTTCCAGTAGCTGCTCCCCTTCCTGCTGGGCGATGCAACCGCCCATACCGACAATCAGCTGCGGGTTACGATCTTTAAGAGGCTTAAAACGGCCCAGGTGACCGTAGGCCTTGCGCACGGCCTTGTCGCGCACAGCGCAGGTGTTCAACAAAAGCAAATCCGCCTGCTCCGGCTGATCGACCTGTTGGTAATCAATTTCTCCGAGCAGTGCCACAATTTTTTCTGAATCGACTACATTCATTTGGCAGCCGAAGGTTTCAAGATAAAACGATTTATTCATAGCGTGTTCTGTCAATTGGGTTTAAAAGGTATGCAAACGGGGTAAGAGACTAATCAAAACCGGCGGCAAAGGCAATGCTATTCCGCCGTTTCTGAGGAAACAGGTTGTGCTTTATCGCCCATGGCGACTTCCAGTAGGGCAACCACTTTTTGCGGATATTCGACACAAAGCAACGACAAGGTCCGAGCCTCTCCGGCACTATAAACCCGGAATGTGCCCAATTTTTCACCATGGGGCTGCAGGCGAAAGTAAGTAATATCGTCCAGATCCATAGCCATGACGCGCAGTTTGAATAAACCACGCTGAATCAGTAAACGTCGGTCAGTCACGGCATAATAGACCCGGTTCCATTCAAACCGCGACAAAACAATATGACCGAATGTCAGATAAAGAGCGATCAGAAGAAAAGGTAAGGGTAGCCAGGCCATCCAGATCGACTGATATTCTGCCGCCATCTCGATTCCACTTTTCTGCCAGAATGCGGTAACCAACAAAAGTACCAGACCAAAAAGAGAATGCAGCCAGTTTCTGAAAACATAACAGCGCGGTGCCGGGCGGCCCTCCCAGCAAAGCGTCTCATCGACGTCGAAGATCTGTGTCCACCTCATTTATCACCCTCCATTTCCTCTAAACGTGAGGCGGCAGCACGGCCGAGTTTGCTGCGTCGATCCGCTTCAAACACTCGACGGTAAAGAGTTATGGCTTTATTGTTGTCACCCAGGCCTTCCCTGGTTTCGGCAAGCAGATAGAGATTCTCCGGCACTGGCAGCAACTCAACGCTCTTTGTGAGCTCGGAATCGGCTTCGATGAAACGATTAAGCTGCAGGTAAAGATAACCAAGGCCCATCCTGGTGCGATAGTAGTCAGGTTGTAATCCAACCGCCTTCTGAAGATGCAAGCGCGCCGACTGTAACTGCCCGGCGCGCAGATAGGCCATGCCGAGGGCACCAAGAATACGCGGTTCATCAGCAGCCACAGTTGCGGCCTGTAGGTAAGTTGCAATCGCTTGCAACTCCTTTCCTTCAGCTTCAAGCGTCTGGGCCTGCACCAGCAGCCCATATCCTGTCTGTAAAGACTTCAACCGACCAAAAGAGGCAGGAAGGCTTTGTCCTGTGGAATCGCCCACAGGTGCCACCGACCCAAGTCCGAGGGCGTCAAGGCGCCCTACCGAACAAGGATGATTCTCCGCCAGACCCATTTTCAGGGTATGATTATCGAGGCAATGACTCAACATAACGGCCAGGCCGTCTTTAGCCAACCCCGCTTTCGCCAACAACTCCAGAGCGATTCGATCAGCAGTCAACTCCTCATCAAGTTCATATTCTCGCTTCTCAAGCATCTTCGCCAGCAAGACATCCAAAGCCTCGGGGTTTTCCTGTCGACCCTTAGGCGATGACGTCAGGAACTCATGTGATGCAGCCGCCAGGCTACGTGTCGCCCGGCCAGCAAAAGGATCTTCATCTACATGTCCGATGGCATGCGCCAAGAGTGCAATCAATTCATCGCGGCTTTGCAATTCACTCAGCAACCCGCGAGTGACAACGATCTGTCCTGCGGGCAGAACAAACAAACCAGGCTCGCTTCGATCGGCGACAGCAAATTGGTAGGGTAAATCAGCACGAGCAGAGACTTGCCCGAGCTTGCGACCCCAGCGATTCAGATAAGCTTCAAGTTCCTCATCGAGATACGGCCCACCGAGAAGTTGGGTCGTGCGCAACCGCACCGCTTGCCCCAAGGCGATTTCCTGGTCGAGAGTCAACTGCGGCGAAGCCGTCGGCAACTTCTGAACCAGCGTGGCACAACCTGAAAACCACAGCAGCAGCGGAACCATAAAGAGGTAAAGTATCGTTTTTTTCAAGGTCATTACCTTAAGGTTTCTTGGTTTCACAACCCAAACAAAGATTAGCCACTAAGTCACCATGACACGGCGGAACCACTTGCATTTTTCGACAAACATTAAAAACACCAGAGCTAAAGAATCAATCTATACCCTATATAAAGAGCTTCTTGGTGCCTTCGTGTCTCGCCTGAAGGCGCCTACTTTTGGTAGTGACAAGCACAACCTTTTGGGTGGCTAAAAGGACAATTTATATCTACTGCTCGCAGAGGACTCATCCGATTGCATTTCTCAGGGAATGCATGTTAGGTCATTCATGGCAATCAAACAAGTCCAAGGCTTGTTTTAACAAGGTTTCAACCCATAGGTTAGAATCAAAAGGGTAAAAATGAAAAACATCCTTGCATTTCCTCAGCAACTGACTATTATGTGCACCCCGCTAAAATCATACAAAGCCAGAATCAGTGAGCACTGACCGGGCGGCAGCACAAAACTTTCACATTCTTCTCCCGCCCCGAACTCACGGTTCCAGGTTATACGGAAGGTTTCCAAAATGACAAGCAACTTACGCAACATCGCCATTATCGCCCACGTTGATCATGGTAAAACCACCCTCGTTGATGCCATGCTTAAGCATTCCGGGGTTTTTCGCAACAACCAGGTCATCACCGAGCGGGTTATGGATAGCAATGACCTGGAAAAAGAACGCGGTATCACGATCCTCTCTAAGAATCTCTCGGTCATTCACAACGGAATCAAAATCAATATTGTCGACACACCAGGGCATGCCGATTTCGGCGGCGAAGTGGAGCGCGTTCTGGAGATGGTTGATTCGGTGCTGTTGCTGGTTGATGCCTTTGATGGCCCAATGCCGCAAACCCGTTTTGTTCTGAAAAAATCTCTCGACCTGGGCCTCCGTCCAATCGTCGTTATCAACAAAATTGACCGTCCCGGAGCACGCCCGGAAAAAGTCGTCGATATGGTCTTCGACCTCTTTTGCGAACTGCAGGCTGACGAAGATCAACTCGACTTCCCGATTGTCTACAGCAGCGCCAAGTTGGGTTTTGCCAAACGCGAACTGGAAGACGAGTCGAACGACCTTGAGCCTTTGTTTGAGATGATCAAGGAATGTGTCGCACCGCCAACGGGTGACGCAGACGCACCGTTCCAGATGCTGATCACTTCGATCGCTTACAATGATTATCTGGGGCGCATTGCCACCGGGAAAATCGTTAACGGCAAGGTCAGTACCGGCGAAACGATCTGTCTGATCAAGAAAAACGGCGAAATCTTTAAGGGACGCATCAGCAAACTGCTCGGCTACGAAGGCCTCAACCAAATTGAGATGCAGAAAGCAACGGCCGGTGACATCGTCTCCATCGCCGGTTTTGAGAATATTGGCATCAGCGAAACCCTGGCCTGTGCTGAACATCCGAAATCGCTCCCTTACGTTTCGATTGATGAACCGACCCTGGCCATGAACTTTATCGTCAACTCATCGCCATTTGCTGGCCTTGAAGGAAAATTTGTCACCTCACGTAATCTTCGCGAGCGTCTGACCAAAGAGTTACGTACCAATGTCTCCTTACGCGTCGAAGACACCGCCGACACCGACACCTTCAGAGTCTCCGGACGCGGTGAGCTGCACCTGTCGATCCTGATTGAGAATATGCGCCGTGAAGGCTTTGAGCTGGCCGTGTCCAAACCGGAAGTTATTTTCCGTGAAATTGACGGCGAAAAGTGCGAGCCAATGGAGTACCTGATGATCGACGTGCCAGAGGAACATCAGGGCACGGTAATTGAGAAGCTTGGGCCACGCAAAGCAGAGATGGTCGCCATGAACGCCATGGAAGGAACCAATCGGCTTGAGTTTGTGATCCCGGCTCGCGGTCTGATCGGCTTTCGCAGCGAATTTATGACCGACACCCGGGGCACTGGCGTGATGAATCATACCTTTCATGGCTATGCCCCCTGGAAGGGTCCGATCCAAGGTCGGAAAAATGGTGTCCTGATTGCCATAGAAGCGGGTGAAACTGTGGCTTACTCTCTGTTCAACCTGCAGGATCGCGGCAGTCTTTTTGTCGCTCCCGGCACGAAAGTTTACGCGGGGATGATTATCGGCCAGCACGCCAAGAATAACGACCTGGTGGTTAACTCCTGTCGAGGCAAGAAGCTGACCAATGTCCGCGCATCAGGCACTGATGAAGCGATCCGCATCATCCCGCCAAGAATCCTGACCTTAGAACAAGCTCTCGAATTTATTGACAATGACGAATTGGTTGAAGTCACCCCACAATCAATCCGTCTGCGTAAACGGCTCCTCGATGAAAACGACCGAAAGAAGTCATCAAAGCGCGACAATTAATTTCCATCAACAGCAATCACTTCAAAAACCGGCATTCGACCAGAATGCCGGTTTTTTAATTTCCACCTCACCCCTCACTATTCCCCGTGAAAACCTCCGCCAAGTCGTGGTATTGGTGTTATCCCTAAAAGAAGTTATAATCACGACCAGAATAGTTGATATCGGCTTTTGCCAAACGCCACAGGCTCCGAGGAGACCCCCATGGAAAAATCGTTATTCGACACGTTTCAGATCGGCAATACGACCCTGAATAACCGTTTTGTACGTAGCGCAACATGGGAAGGAATGTGCGGCCAGAGCGGCGCGGTGACGCCTAAGCTCACGGAATATTGTAAAGCTCTTGCCCGCGGCGGGGTCGGCCTGATCATCTCTGGATACAGCTATGTACGTGAAGACGGCAGACAATACCCTGGCACAATGGGTATTTACAATGATGACCTCCTGCCAGGACTCAAGCAGTTAACCGAAGCCGTTCATCAGGAAGGTGGTGTTATCTTCTGTCAATTGGTTCACGTCGGCGGGCAGGCCAGCAGTAAAGTCATTGGAGAAACCCCTTTGGCGCCTTCCGCGATCGAATCTTTTGGCAACAAGGAACTCCCCCGGGAGATGACGACAAAGGATATCTCCGCAATAGTGGCTTGCTTTGGAGAGGCTGCACGCCGCGCTAAAAAAGCAGGCTTCGACGGCGTACAATTGCACGGCGCTCACGGCTATTTGATCAACCAGTTCCTTTCACCTCTCTGCAATCAGCGTGAAGATGATTACGGTGGAGATGCGTCCAGACGCATGCGCTTTCTCGAAGAAGTCTACACCACGGTTCGCTCTGCAGTCGGCAGTGACTATCCGGTTTCGATCAAATTGACCGCGTCAGACAATATACAAGGAGGCTTTAATCTGAACGAGGCCGTCGCCGTAGCTCAACGGCTAGAAGTTCTCGGCATTGATGCGATTGAGGTCAGTTCCGGCACCCCAACTTCCGGTGAGATGAATCCAGTCCGGCAGAAAATCGACAGCCCGGATCAGGAAGCCTATAACGCCGAATTTGCCAGCGCCATTAAGCACGCCGTAGAGATCCCAGTGATACTGGTCGGTGGGCTTCGTTCATGTGGGGTCATGCAAGAGTTACTTTGGAGAGGAGATGCCGATCTATTTGCCCTCAGTCGGCCACTGATCCGCGAGCCAAAGCTGCCTAACCTCTGGCAAGAGGACGACAACCACATTTCAACCTGTATCTCCTGTAATGGTTGTTTCCGCCCAGGGCTCAAAGAAGGTGGCATCTACTGCGTTATCGACAAAATCGAAGAAAAAAATCAAAACCCGCAGATTTAGGGGCCAGGCCATCCCAAAAAGCTTAGCCACTAAGACGCCAAGACACGGAGAAATCTTTGGTCCATTCCTAAATAATTCAGAAAACCTAAGGTTGCGATTTTTTTATCCCTTAATCACTCTTTTGGTCACCTTCGTGTCTTCGTGGCTAACACAACCTTTGTTTGGATTATAGGTCCGAAAAATAATGCAAGAACTGCATCAGATAACTTGAAAAAATCGCAACATAGAACTATGATTGCCGAATTCTTCTAGTCACCCTTTTATCATTGCAAATATTCGGAGGCAGCGTGGACCGAGAGTTGAATGCTCACGAAAAACAAGCCCTCTTGGCTATTGCTCGCCAAGCCATTATTCAAGGCGTGCAAACCGGCCAGGAATATGTAGAACCCCGCGAAGAGAAAGTCCTCAATCAGCGAAACGGTTGTTTTGTCACCATCAAACAGAACAACCAATTGCGCGGTTGTATCGGCAACTTCCAATCGGAATTGCCTCTCTTCAAGGAAGTCGCCCAGATGGCGCAGGCCTCAGCCGCTAAAGACCCCCGGTTCTATCCACTGAAAGAAGAAGACCTCGACAACTTCACTCTGGAGATCTCGGTTTTGTCCCCACTTCATAAAATTGAGGGCATCGAAGAAATCGAAGTTGGCCGACACGGGATCTACATCGAGAAAAGTTTTTATCGCGGCGTGCTCCTGCCGCAAGTTGCCACCGAACACGGCTGGGACCGCCATACATTCCTTAAACAGACTTGTATTAAGGCCGGGCTGCCAACCAACGCCTGGGAAGCTGAGGACGCTGAGATCTACGTTTTCAGCGCGCAGGTTTTCGGAGAAGACAAGCCATAAACCAAAACAGGCCGATCTCTGTTGAGATCGGCCTGTTTCGTAAATTCAGCCTTCTGGACAAACCCTATTCGGCCGACCCAAGATTCAGCTTATACGCCTGGATCGCTTCCCCACCTTCTGCATCAGTCACAATGATCGTAACGTCGTATTGCCCTGGTGCGACTCCAACCAGCGGCCATTTAACCAGGCCAGTCTTGGGGTCAATCATCATTCCCGCAGGAGCATCTTCAAGCCGGTAGGATAAGACCGCCTCAGAAGCATTCTCGACCACAACCTGGTAAATATAGTCAACAGCTTTGAAGTTTTGCGACGGTTGCGAAGTAATCCGCGGCGGGCCTTTGGGAAGAACAATCTCGCGCCGGTAGGCAAGGCCTTCATCGGTACCGTCAGAAGGGACAATCACTACCTCTATTTTATCACCTCGCACATAGCTGGAAGCGGGCAAAACCGACTCTGTCAACACAGCATCTTCTTCCTCATTGATCAGCCACTGATAGAGATATTCGATCTCATCGCCATCAATATCTGAACCAACTGCGGTGGCTGTGATAGCGCTATTTTGCAGAGCATTATTCAAGCTTATTGACACCTCCAGGATCTCCGGCGGTGTGTTTCTGATCGTAACCGTCGAGTCAGCACCAACATCGATTGTGCCAACAGACACCCGGACCTCATCGCCGCGCTTGAAATAATCGCTGCAAAGAGTTGCACCGGCATGCTGTGGCACAAGCTGCCCGTTGACAAACCACCGGTACGCAGCACGACCGGGCTGCCCCTGAGCAACGGCCCGTAAACAACCTCGATCACCAGGCCGATCAGGGCTCATGGTCAACGTCACCCCACCCTGCCCCGTTGAACGGGTTGCCACCATTTCGGCATCCGTTGCTGGCGCAATCATCTCGTTTGCGCTGTTCTTCGGCGCGACTTGCTCAGCCTTGGTCAAACGATCCCAATCAGGTTCTTTATATTCTTTTTTCGGCTCTTCACCGCAAGCCGCCAGCAAAAAGATGCATCCGGCAAGCCACCACCACTTTTTCATATAAACCCTCCAAAGAGTCTCTCTGCCCTACATGAGACGCTATCAGTCAGTTCATTGATAGTCCAACATACTGCTGACACAAAATAACCGACCCGACCGATTTTGACAACCGGCCGGGCCTGATTAATTTCAATCTGCTCAGTTTATTACCACTGCATCCAGTAAACCGGGCTGATCAACTTAATATCGGCCAGCCCAGATGCCTCGACCCGGTCACTACTACTGATCAACTGCGTGACGCGGCCAGAGGCATCAATCAAGGTAACAATACCAGAAGGGATGCCTTCACCCAGCGTACGAGTCCGGTCGGTACGTTGCAAGACTTCACCATCTTCACCACCAACAGCACGAACATTAGCCGCCGTAGACCCATCGGAGAGATCATTTTCAAGGTCATAATTCACGACGGCTTCACCGGTTTTGTAATCAAGTTGATAAAGACGGGATACCCCCAGATTACCAGCCTCACACCCGGACCTCGATCCAGTTCTCAATTGATAGGTGGAATAAAAAGCCTGTCCGTTAAAAACTGTCGGCGGAGCTAACGATTTTTCCCCGGGATCCCCACTGACATCCCGATCTTTGCCATCAAGTTTGATATACCAGCCATAGGTGAAATTTCCAGAATCGTCATACGGCAGGCCAGGCGAGGAGTAAAGTCGGCCGTAGATCTCCATAATCTCATCACCCGTTGTATCTGCAGCCTGAAGCTCATTCAAGGTCACATCCTCAAGACTATCTTCTTCAACCGGATAAGTTCCATCCAGGCCCCAGTCGATGACGCAATAGAGGCGATCCTCAGTAGAGAGATTTAGAGGATGCTCACGGTCTCCGGTGCCAAAATAGATATGAGGCACCCCGACATGAGCGATCACCGGCTTGTAGAATATCTTGCGTCCATTTGAACTATCTTCCCCAGGATTTGATTTGAACAGCAGAGTGGCATCCCATTCATCGGGGCACGGCACTGAAGTCCCAGAGGGGCAACGGATGTTGAAACGCCACAAGTTGCCGCCGGTATCGCCAGCGTAGATGGTATCGACAAAGCCGTTATCATTCATGTCAAGTGCAGTCAGATCCGTAGGGAAAGAATAGTCGAAGGCGCTATTGTCTGCGTTGGTAAGACTCCAGTACAACTCACCGACGGTATTTGAATCGCTCGGTGTCACATCAGGTACAAACGGCGAGTCACTATCAGGGCGCTCCATATCCGCCACTTCGATCGCCATAAGCCCCCTGCCTCTCGGGGCGTATCGGTCTGCTGCGGCTAAATGTGGAACCACATTGGCAACTCCGCCCTGGTAAGTTGAATTGGTCGCACCATCAGAACCATCAACGGCACCGCCAACCGGCGCAGTATTGATGTCAATAGGGTCGCCCACAGTCAGGTCGTAATTAGCATCATTTGCGTTGGGGAAGGTCTGAAGGGCACCGTAACGCAAGTCTTCATTATTGTCATAACCTGTACCGAAAAAAGCCACGACCTTGAAATTATTGGTGGCCACAGGAACTTTAGCCAAACGCGGCTGCCCCCACGTTTCACCAATTTCACCTAAGTCAACGCTATCAACCTCCCAAAGAAACTTGGGCACATATGGGTCAGTGACATCCAGGGCATAATAGGCGCCGCGAGAACTGGATTCATCCAGATAATTGGTCCCACCGCCACGACGCTGACCGAAGATCAGTACGACCTTATCATCATCAGGATCAATAAAGCCGTCATCGTTCGCATCGTGAACAAAGAGTGACGGCGGGGCGTCGACAAACGTCGCATGCCCTTCCTGAGGGTCATTTATATACTTGAGGGTCGACAGCGCGTTCGGCGGAATAAACGACCAGATTTCCTGACCGTCACAATCGCGCAGAGCATGGAGCATGCCGTCATTGGCACCAAAGTAAACAATAGAGGAGTTGAAAGGGTCTAACGGGTTGCGAAGATCAGTGGGGTCACCAACAGGGGCACAAACATCTTCATAAACCGGAGTGTACTTGGTGTAGTTAAAGACCAGCGGACGCGAGTGCAGAACATCTCCCAGCACCCATTCACGAGCGTAATAGTCTGAGGGGGTCATATAACCCACACCTTCAAAAGTATCAAAACCATGAACGTAAGAAATCAGGTTGAAAGCATCAGCATAACGAGCGAAGGTCGACTGATCAACACCAAGCAAATCCGTGTGCCACCAAGTAAGATCGACGTTTGTCAGCGAAAATCTGTTTTGTGAATCTGTCAGGTCACTCACCGCAGCGGCGACAGAACTGCTCCCGGGACGAAGATAAGTATAAATATTCCGCCATGCGACACCAGCAGGAAGATAAGCATTCTGAGCCTGGATGGCCGCAGCCAGGCCTTCGACACTCTCCAGCAACATACCACCGGCACCACCGGCGTCAACCTGCCCACCATCTCCCCTGGACAGGTTGGGATCATATAAGCCGGCGTCATCCAAACCATTAATGTCAATATCTCCGTCAGCCGAGGGAATTTTACCATTACTGTCTAAACTCCAGGAAGAAATGGAGTCGCGGTCAAAGTTGCCAAA
>JAQYVY010000064.1 GCA_030145195.1 Desulfuromonadales bacterium
TACCAGTCATAGACGGTGCAACTTCAGTCGGGCAAGAAGCCTGTATGGAGTGTCACGAAGGGGTAAAGGCTGGCGTGCACTCACGTCTGGCCGAGTTCGAGTATATGGGCGGCACCCAAGGGTGTGAAGCCTGTCATGGCGGCGGAAGCCTGCATGTCGATTCGGATGGCGACAAGATTCTCAAGTTTGGCGATCTGCTGCCAGAAGAGTCCGCCGCGGTTTGCGTCAAATGTCACGCTAACGGCGAACTGATGGACTGGACTCACAGTGAGCACGCCATCACCGACGTCTCTTGCACCGACTGCCACTCGGTTCACGCCGGAGGTAAAACTTCTTTAAAGAAGCAAGATCCCGAGCTTTGCTACGAGTGTCATCAGGAGCAACAAGCTCAAGCCAACTTCCCTTCTCACCACCCGATCAAGGAAGGCAAGATGACTTGTGGCGACTGTCATAACCCACACGGGGAACTGACAACGCACGAACGCACCAACGACCTGTGTCTTGATTGCCACACCCGCTACCAGGGTCCGTTCGTG
The DNA here is from genome assembly GCA_030145195.1 of Desulfuromonadales bacterium. GTDB lineage: Bacteria > Desulfobacterota > Desulfuromonadia > Desulfuromonadales > BM103 > JAQYVY01. The sequence goes on from JAQYVY010000064.1 coordinate 537, forward strand.
TTCGGTCATGCTCCGGTTGAGGATGACTGCACCATCTGTCACAACCCACACGGTTCTGTCGCAAACAATCTGCTGGCCCAGAACGAACCATTCCTCTGCATGCAGTGCCATGAGGGCCATTTCCACATGCTCCGCGATGGGTTTGACCCCGCGACTGCGAACTTTAACACCGGATCCAAGGCCTTTGGTGTGCAAACGTACTCGTCTTCATTAGATGCAAAAGCCGCCATGGACCAAGCACAGATCGATTACCCGGATACTCGCTTCTTCATGAACCGAGACTTCCCTGACCAGTGGTCTGTTTCTGCTCGCAGCACCACGAATACCGCCGCAACCACAGCTGCAAACCCACATGGCACCGAGGGCTGGCAGATGTCTTTTGGCACCAAGTGCACCACCTGTCATCAGGTTGTACATGGTAGTGACCTTCCGTCCCAACCACTCAATGGCGGCGGTCTGACCCGTTAACTTAAGGAGACAATACAATGAAGCCAAGCAATATCTGGCTGCTTGCACTGTTGTCTGTCCTGGTCCTGGTGACAACCTCCACGTTGGCTGTCGCGGAAGATGATTCCGCGCACTTCAGCGGCAACTTGGAGTTAGGTGTCAACAGCCTGGACCTCAAAGACAACCCTGCACGCGTCAATGAATACGCAAACTCACGCCCTGAAGACGGCTTGAGTTTTGCGCCGAAGCTGAACCTCGAATATGAGCATGAGGGGTTCTACATGGACATCATGAGCGACATCAATGGTAGCCATGACCGAGTTCATTCCGTGGAGCTCGACTTCAACCGGTTCTTCCAGATCGATCTGGACTATAAGGAACTTGAGCACTGGAAAGATCATGACAACCTTGAGCACATCGGTGCCACCATGACCGGTGACCTTGATGGTGATCAACCACGCATCTTTACCAACGCGACCAAGAACCCCGGCCAATACGCCTGGGAACTGGATCAGGACTACTTCATCCAACGTCGCGAGTGGAAAACCAAAGCTGAAGTGACCTTGCCCACCTTCCCGAATGTTACCTTCCACACTGGTGTTCGCGTCGAGGAGCGGGAAGGCATGGAGCAGGCCATTGCGCTCAGCAAGTGTTCGGCCTGCCACGTCGAAGCAAACCCGAAAGAGATCGACGAAAGAACCGAAGAATTCACCTTCGGCGCAACCGGCAAGTTTGGCATGCTGACCGTTGATTACGAGTACCTGACCCGGGAGTTTGAGGACAATAGCAACGACCCCAGCTATGCCTACTGGAACAGTGGTAAGTGGCGCTACGGCAGCCAGGATACAGACCAGATGCTGTACATGAACGAAGAGCTGGAATACAACAAAACTCCCGACTCAGAAAAAGACAGCCACATGCTCAAAGCCCGGCTGGATCTGCCTCACAACACCGTCATTACCGGCACCTACGTCAATGCCGATATTGAGAGCACAAAAGTTGATGAGCCCGGCACCTACGAGATTGTCGGCAGCAACACCTTAGGCAGTGAGCTTGAGTCGTTTGCCTTAAAGGGTGCGACCCGTATCGGCAACCTGAGGCTCTCGATGCATGGCACAACTTATGACATTGATGGCCCAGACTACACCTTGTACTTTGAGGATCGGGTTGACAATGTTTATGACAGTGTCCTCGACGCCCCTCCCAACGCCGACGACCCGAGCAGCAGCAACAACACCTTTGATCAGTATACTCACTACGAGTCGGCTGAAAGTCGCGACGTAACAGAGCTGGGGCTTGACGCAGTCTATCGGCTCACGCGCGGCACCACCGTGCGGCTTGGTTATGAGTATGAGAACATTGATCGCGAGATAAAAGAGCTCGGCGAGACCGAAACCAACACCTATAAAGTTTCGGTTAACAGTCGTATCGCCAAAGGTCTCAACGCTCGTGCCAGCTACACCTACAAAGACATTGACGAGCCCTTCTACGGTGAAGACGCCGTCGGTATCGCTCAGGGTCATCCTGACGCGACCGTCGATGGAGACCTCTCCTATCTGCTTTCTGCTACTTATGTAAACCCAGATGGACTCAATACGGACCCATTGGCCGATGGCAACACGACCGGTGTGTATTACTGGAACACCATCTACCCTTCCCGAGGTCTGGACGCAACCAACCAGCCAGACGAAGTCCACGAAGCCAAGATCAGCACCACATGGTCTCCGGCTGCAAACCTGTCAATGACCGCCTACCTGCGGACCCGCTACCAGGAAAATGACGAGGTCAAGTATGAAGAGACCACCTACGTTCCTGGTGTCAGCCTCTGGTATGCACCGAACGGCAAGATGAATCTGGTCATGGCCTATAACTTCAACAAACAGGAAACCGAGAATCAGATGTGCGTCGGATGGTACCATGGCTGAGCGGACACCCTCTCGTCGATCCAGTTTGGATCGGTATGCAGTGTCGCTACAACCGAAACCAATGTTCACACTCTTTCTCTGAGCGCAGACTATCAGGCAACTGAGAAGCTGAAGCTTGATGCCAGCATCGTTTACAATTACGCTGACTATTCTTGGGATTGGGATTTTCAGGAACGCATGACTATGCAAAAGCCTGACGGATCTCCACTTGGCATTTACAACACCTGGGATCAAAACAACTTGATCGACTCCTATTCGGACCTGACGTACGAGCAATACCAGATCACTGTTGGGGGAACTTACAACTTCACCCCGAATCACTACACGACCGTATCAACAACTTACGATGTGTTCAACAGTGACGAAGCGTATGTCTATGGTGACGAAGACGGCAAAGCCTATTCTGGTTACGTTGGAGTTGGCATCCGTTTCTAAACAACAAAGCTGAAGAAAAAGATTTGCCTCTTGTTATGCCCGGCTGAGAAATCAGCCGGGCATTTTTTTGTTTTCAACTATGACACAACCGAAGACCTCTGCGCCGCAGCGTTGCCCCCCCCTAAAGGACCGATCCTGCAACCCCAAAACAGGCTTGCCTGCCACTAAGCCACGAAGACACAAAGAAGCCCGCTTTGAAGAGTAAAGATTGATCTTTAGGATCATAAAACTTCAGGTCTACAACCAAAACAAAGGCGAAGAGAATAAAGCCGCTCTTAACGCGAAGACGCGAAGACACAGAGAATAAATGGTACGATTTAATTATTTCGCCAGAAATCAGTTAGGCTTCTCTTTGCGACCTTAGCGACTCTGCGTTAAAGCTTTTTTTGGGTTATAGTTCCGTAGAATTTTACTGCTTGGGAAATAATACCAGCGTTTACTCCGTGTCTCGCCTAAAGGTGCCTACTTTTGGTGGTGACTTAGTGGCCAACCTTTGCTTTGGTTATAATTCCGCAAACAATTGACTCCTGAATTTTCTTTGACGTTTCCCTTGTGGGTTAAATCATCACTATGCTACTTTGTTAGATTCGATTTTATTGACTTCAATCCAGTGCGCTCCACCTGCACTTGTGGCTATAATTACGCGATGACAACAGAAACTTCCCTATATCAATTAAAGCGTCCGGCCCGCTACCTCGGTGGCGAACTCGGCAGCATCGTCAAAGACTGGTCAAGCGTCGACATCACCTTCGCCATGGCTTTCCCCGACGTTTACGAGGTCGGCATGAGCCACATCGGCTCGGCAATTCTCTACCAGGCGCTCAACGAGACGCCCTGGATTGCCGCCGAGCGCAGCTACACCCCCTGGCCCGACCGTGAAGCCCAACTGCGTGCCGCCGGTGAGCCACTCACCTCTCTGGAGAGTGGCCGTCCTCTCGCTGACTTCGACATCATCGGCTTCTCGCTGCAATACGAGCTCTGCTACACCAATGTGCTCTGCATGCTCGACCTGGCCGGGCTGCCGCTGCGCGCCTCGGAACGGAATGAGCAGTCACCTTTGATCGTGGTCGGTGGCCCCTGTGCTTTCAACCCGGAACCGCTGGCAGATTTTATCGACTGTGCGATCATCGGTGATGCCGAAGAGGCGATTGTCGAATTCTGTGCGGCCATGCGTGAGAGCAAAAAAATCGGCGAACAGCGCTCTGCGCTACTGAACCGTTTGGCAACCATTGAAGGCGTCTACGTCCCAAGCCATTTCGCAATTGACTATCAAGCCGACGGCTGCATCAAAGAGATCAGGTCGCTCAATCCAGAACGAACCCAGGTTCGCCGCCGCATCGTTGCTGACCTCAATACGGCACCCTACCCGACCCGGCCAATCGTGCCTTTTCTCGAGACCATTCACGATCGGGTTGCCGTCGAAGTCGCCCGCGGCTGCACCCGTGGCTGCCGTTTCTGTCAGGCGGGTTATATCTACCGGCCAGTCCGAGAACGTCAACCCGACACCGTGCATAAATTAATCGACGAGGCCTTGCGCCATTCCGGCTACGATGAAGTCTCGCTGCTCTCGCTCTCCACCGGCGACTACAGTGCCGTTGAAATCCTGATGCAAAACCTGATGAGTTGTTATGCCAGTCAGCAGGTGGCGATCTCCTTACCCAGCTTGCGGGTTGGATCATTAACCCCGGCCTTGATGGAAGAGATTAAGAAAGTTCGCAAGACCGGCTTCACCCTGGCCCCCGAAGCTGGCAGTGAACGGCTGCGCAACGTTATCAACAAGGGGATTTGCGAAGAGGACCTGTTAGAAAGCACCCGCACCGCTTTTGAGCTCGGCTGGCGCGTGGTCAAGCTCTACTTCATGATCGGCCTGCCGACGGAAACTGATGTCGACCTCGATGCGCTGGTCGATCTCTCTGCCCAAGTCAAGGCCGTTGGCCGAGGCACCCAAGGCGGTGCCGATGTCAACGTCTCCGTTTCGACCTTTGTCCCCAAGGCGCACACCCCATTCCAGTGGGACGCTCAAATCAGCCATGCCGAGACCCTTGAGCGTCAGAACCGTCTGCGGCTGGCATTGAAGAAAAAAAAGCTGCGTCTGAAATGGCACGAAGCCGAACTGTCTTTTCTGGAAGGGGTTTTTGCCCGCGGCGACCGCCGTCTTGGCGCGGTCATTGAGCAAGCGGTCAAGTTGGGCTGTCGTTTTGATGGCTGGCGCGACCATTTCCGCTGGGATCTATGGCAGCAAGCCTTTACTTTGGCCGATATCGATCCAAGCTGGTATTTGCGCCAACGGCTACTAGAAGAAACCTTCCCCTGGGAACATATTGACGCCGGGGTCACAAAAGACTTCCTGATGCACGAGCGCGAGGCAGCCCTGGAGGAAAAGGCGACCCCTGATTGCCGCGACGGCGAGTGCAGCCACTGCGGCCTGTGTGACTTTGAAACAGTCCTGCCCAGACTGTCGGACCGCACGCGACTGGCCCCCGTCCCGGCTGAAGAGCCGGCTGACACCGAGGCCATCACAGCAGAACCTTTACAGTTGCCCAAGATACGCCTGACCATGAGCAAAACCGGTCGCACCGCCAGCCTCAGTCATCTGGAGTTTATGACCCTGATCCACCGGGCCGTTCGCCGCGCCGAGTTGCCGATCAGATATTCGGCCGGCTTTCATCCCGCCCCGCGCATCAGCTTCGGTGACGCTCTGCCGCTCGGGGTTGCCAGCGAAACCGAACTGGTGGATCTTGAGCTGACAGCACCCTGCGACCCGGAGCAGACAGCCGAGCTGCTCAACCGTGAGCTGCCTGAAGATGTCCGCGTCAAACAGGCCGAGCTTTGGCCGCGCAAAGGCCCTTCCGCGGCAAACAGCCTGGCAACAGCACTCTATCGGGTGCCGCTCCCTTCTGGCTTGAGCATTGATCTTGAGCAACGCATAGCCGCGTTCCTGGCCGCCACAGAGGTTATCGTCGGCCGGCCAAAAAAGAACCGATGCATTAATGTTGATCTGCGCCCCTGGGTCGAGGACCTTTGGCGCGAAGACAACGTGCTTTGGATGAAACTGCTATCCGGAAGCCCCCTTTTTCTGGCCGCTCATCTGCTGGAGATGGAGGTCGAACAGGTGCGGGTTCTCGGCCTATGTAAAACCGCCATCGAGTTGAAAGAAACCGAGAGTAGTGTAGATTAATTTAGGGGTTTGTGCGCTCACCTGAGTCAACTCGAACCAGGGTTTTGAGCCACGCCCAGCGAACAATTTTCACAATATTGATTTAGCCCTTTTCACATATCTGACATCTTTAAAATTGTAAGGAGAAATACCATGACCAAAGAACTGGTCATCAACACCACGTCTCACGAGACGCGGATTGCGTTGCTTGAGAGCACTCACATCGCCGAAATCTATATTGAGCGTCGTCGCGAGCTCGGAATCGTTGGCAACATTTACCGCGGCCGAGTGATTCGGGTTTTGCCCGGGATGCAGGCCGCTTTTGTTGACATCGGCCTGGAAAAAGCCGCCTTCCTTTACGTGGCCGACGTGCTTGAAGAAATGGATGCAGTAGAACATTACGTGGAAGACGGTTATCGTCAGGATCAGCACGGCGAGGAAACTGGCGAAGAGCGCCCGCCATTGCCGCCGATCGAGGATTTACTACAAGAAGGGCAAGAGATCCTGGTTCAGGTTGCCAAGGAACCGATCAGCACCAAAGGGGCCCGCATCACTTCGCACATTTCCTTGCCCGGGCGCAACCTGGTCTACATGCCGACCGTCGACCACGTGGGCATTTCCCGGCGGATTGAGCACGAAGAAGAGCGTGAACGCCTGAAGCATCTGGTCGATGTCATGCGCCCTGCCGGAACCGGCTTTATTGTTCGTACCGTAGCGGAAACCAAAACCGGCGACGAGCTTAAATCCGACATGGATTACCTGGTCAACCTCTGGGAACACATCAGCGCCCACCGCGAAGACAAAGGTGCTCCCTGCCTAGTGCATTCTGACCTGGATGTGACCAGCAAGGTGCTACGCGACATTCTGACCGAGGATGTCTCCCGCATCATCGTCGACAACCCCGACGAATTCCGCAAAATCGTCGAATTCCTGGACACCTTTATGCCCGGCCACGATTTCAAGGTGGAACATTACCAGGGGCAGGAACCGATCTTCGACGCTTTCGGCCTGGAAGTTGAGATCTCCCGCGCGCTCGGGCGCAAAGTCTGGCTCAAGAGTGGCGGCTACATCATTATCGAACAAACTGAAGCGCTGGTTGCTGTCGATGTCAACACCGGTCGTTTTGTCGGCAAACACAACCTCGAAGACACTATTTTCAAGACCAATCTTGAGGCCGTGAAAGAGATCGCTTTTCAGCTGCGCCTGCGCAACATCGGTGGACTGATCATCATCGACTTCATCGACATGGAGAAAGAGGCGCATCGCGAGAAAGTCCACAGCGCACTGGAAGAAGCCCTCAAGAACGACAAGTCCAAAACCAACATTCTCAAAATCTCCGAACTCGGTTTAGTCGAGATGACCCGCAAACGCGTGCGCGAAAGCATCGGCCGAACCCTTTGCGAAGCCTGCCCCTACTGCGAAGGCAAAGGCTATGTTAAAAGCCGCCCCACGACCTGCTTCGAGATTTTTCGTGAGCTCCAGCGGGAAATGCGCAACGCTCCCGGCTACCGCATGACCCTGTTGGTTCACCCCGATATCGCGTCAATGCTTTACGATGAAGAGCGTCTCGGTATTGAGGAGCTGGAAAAAGACTTTGAGAAACAGATCACGATTAACGCCCGACCCGGCTTTCACCTGGAGCAGTTTGAAATCATTGTTGGGTAACCCGGGGCAGGACCAAATCCTGCCCCCACACCCTCGGCCCCGAACTTGCCGAGGGGAAGATGTGCCCCCGCGCAAAGGATTCAACCCTGGGCCTTGGATAAAATGAAACCAAAACTCCCGATTCATGAAACGCACGATTTCTTTGAATGACCCGCGTATCTATTCATCAAGTTTGCGACGTTACAAGCCAGACTCAACTTCCCTATCACCACACGCGTAGTCGCCCTAGCTTCCCAACGTGTCACCAATCGGCACAATAACCTCTGGAACGACCGGCACCATTTATCTTTTAGCGCCGAGTTCCTGTGCCGCCGATCTACTTTTTACTGAACCTTGCCACATCATGCATGATCTGCACGAGGTCGCTCTGGTGGGCAGAATAGAATTCGTCGGGGTTTTCGCACGGGCTGTCATCGGCATAAGTCACCTGGTTTTTGCCGATGTGAGCATTATCCATGGCAATGACAGCTTTGTAGTCGTTGCCGATAAAACCCATGGTGCGCCAGTGCCCCGTCACCGTATAGGTGCGTTGCGAAGGTCCGAGCATATCGTAACCCAGAGAATAATCAGCGGCCGGATTCTGTACCCCCAAGCGGGGGAGCAGCGTGGCAATGACGTCCAGATGCGAAGTCATATGATTAACGACGCCGCTGCCGGTGCCGGGAATCCACATCACCATGGGGACCCTCGTCTGGGCATCATTGAGCATTGAACCATGCCCCCAGTGGCCGTGTTCATTGAATTCTTCGCCGTGATCTCCGGTAATGATGACAATCGTGCTGTCAAGAAGCTGTTCCTCTTCAAGGTAAGCAAGAACTCGGGCTAACTGGCTATCGAGATGATGTACTGAATTGATATAGCGGTTCTTGATCAGCGGCATGTCCTGCTGAAGATCCATGGTCGCGTAGTTGAAATCTTCAAGGTACGGTTTGCGGATGACGCTTTCTTCCGGGAAGTAATAACGCGCGTGAGGAGACTCAAAGAACATATAGCTCATGAACGGCTGCGACGGATCGCGCTGACGCAGGAAATCAAGCAGGTCGGTAACATTCTTGCGGTCTCTCTCCCAGCCCGGGCCCTCAATGTAGGACTGCATATCCTGCTGCGGGAGATCGGCGAACACCGTGCGATCGAATTCGGGGTAGCTCAGCTTCTGGCTGGAGAAAAACCGCCACTGGTAGCGCTGCTCTTTAAGAACGTCGAAGAGCACCGGGCCTTGTCTGCTGTCGAGGAAGGGGAACCAGAAGTTGCCGTAGAGACCGTAGAACATTGAGAACACGCCCATGCGCGTGCTATTGCTGCCGCTGTAATGATGCTGGAATCGATGAGACCTGCTGGAAAAATCCCAGGTTGCCGGCATGATCTCGGGATCGAGCATATCTGAGCGCAAAGACTCGGAAACCATCCAGACAATATTAAGCGGACGCTCGGGCGGCGTGACGCTCAGCGGATGCAAGGGATACTGCACGCGAGAAACCTTGGAACTGATCATCCGATCTTCTTCAGAAACAGGCTTCAAGCCGATTTTTTTGGCCAGAGTGTTGAATCTCATCGGCAGATAGAGCGGAAAGCGGTCTGCGGTCACCAGCACCGGCGCATTCCCTGAGAAGTTGCTTAAGCCATAAGTGATACGCTCTCCGGCAGTCATAAGAACAAAGAAAATAATCAGGTATCGATAACGCCAGACCAAAGGTTGACCCGTTCGGCGTTGGACTAGAAAATTGATGCCCCACAACAACAGCGCCATCCCTGCAAAGAGACTACAGACAAGCAAACCTAAAACGACGCTACCGCTGTCGCTCACCCCCATTGACTCGATTCCACCGGGAGTTGATATCAGGTTGATCACGAAGCCGTTGATATGAAAGTCGTAGATTTCGTAGACCTGGCTGTCTGCGAAGAGCAGCAGCAAGCTCGTGCCAGCGGAGATTATGGCCGTTGCGTAGCTAATTCCCGCCCCCCATTTTGAAGTCATTTTTGCGAGGCGGACGAGAGAACCAACCATTTTAGTCAGCAGCAACGCGGGTAAAATGTAAATAAAGCCATAGGTCAGATGAACGACCAGAGCGAAGAGCGTGATGGTACTCTGACTGAAGCCTTCGACAGGCCAATAGCGGCAGACCAGGGCGAGTGCCAGCAGATAAACAATAAAAAAGAAATGATTAAAAACTCTGGCACTGTTGCACTGATGCATAATGTCTACTTGTCCTGAGGTTGCTCGGTTTGTGGGTGGCGCGGCCTAAACGTCTTCGTCAAGAGGGGCGTTTCCTGGGCAGATTTTCTCTGCTACAGCAAGTCAACTCTTGCCAATTGGCCGCCTAATAAAAAAGCTGCTCTCAACAGCTTTACTTGCTTCAATTTCTAGTGCTCAGAGGCAATCACCTCTGCGGCACACAACCCATTTATTGTAAGCGGGCAACATGACGCAGACATGACATGAAAATTTCCGTTTTGTAATGTTCAGGAGTTCTGGGAGGCACAGTCATCTATGACCATGGCTGGTACGGAGTTACGGTTACACTTATGACAGTCAAGGAGATACAGGTGTTTATACTGAGTCGACCAAACTTTTGTGCGAACAAAACGAATAAGCAGCTTAAGTCTCAACAGCGCGGGAAAGTGATTGGCAGAGGGTAAGTCACCGCTGCACGGCATTAAGGGCCTTCCAGAGGGTCAATCTCCCAGACCTTTTTGATGCATTCACGCCAGTTCTTTGAAGGACTCTTTACTGGTTTTCGGTTCGGTTATGATTACATGTCCACATTTCGGGGAATTCATTATTTAAACTCACTGAAAGTCTATGCCAACAGGTCGACACATTTTTTCTTGACATGTTCGTACCGACAAAAGTATAAGTACCAGTTCCTAAGCGGACCAAGGTCCGTAATCCAAGGAAAGAAAGCGAGGTGCATCGGCTATGTACGCGGTCATCAAAACCGGAGGGAAGCAGTATAAAGTTTCCGCAGGCGACCTTCTCAAGGTCGAAAAACTAG
>JAQYVY010000016.1 GCA_030145195.1 Desulfuromonadales bacterium
GCGGTACGCTCCAGCATGACCGGCGGTTCAGGGGTGATGTTCTGCCGCGAATGGCAGATCCGGGTGGTCGGTCGCAGCACCACGTTGAGTTCATATTTTTCCGACAGTTCAAACGCCAGCGGCACCATGGCCTTGGCTTCGGCCGGGCTGGCCGGGTCGAGCACCGGCACCCGTGCCTGCAGACAAAACAGCCGGGTATCCTGCTCGTTCTGTGAACTGTGCGGCCCGGGGTCATCGGCCACGATGGTGACCATGCCGCCCTTGACACCTAAGTAGGCGGTGCGCATAAAGGGATCAGCCGCCACGTTCAGCCCGACCTGCTTCATCACTACCGCGCTCCGCTTGCCGGTATAGCTTGCGGCCAGCGCCACCTCGAAAGCCACCTTCTCGTTCACCGACCATTCGATATGCAATGGCTCAACCGCCGCCTCACGGTCATCAATAACCGCTTGCAGAATCTCGGTCGAAGGCGTGCCTGGATAAGCCGTTGCAATCTGGCAACCGGACTCGATCAAGCCGCGAGCGATCGCTTCATTTCCCATCATTAATTGTTTTTTCATATTTTCTTTCTTCTGTTTGGTTGAATCAAATTAACTACCTGCTCCAGAAAAGTTACTAACAATTCTCACGCCCGTTCGCTATGCTCACTAAAGCCGCAAAGGCGCAAAGGCAAGCTAAAAAACAAGGGGTTCTCTTGGCGTCTTGGCGTCTTTGCGTGAGACAGGTTTTTTGCTGTGCTTTACGCGCCTCACTTGCCCATCAACCCTTTCGGCCGCACGAACAGCACCAGCAGCAAGACCACAAAAGCACAGACGTCCTTATAGGCGCTGCTGATATAGCCCGCCGAAAGAGATTCCAGCAGCCCCAGACCAAGACCCCCGATAATCGCTCCCGGTAAGGAACCGAAGCCCCCCAGAATAGCCGCGGCGAAACCCTTGAGACCGAGCAGCACCCCAACATCGTGGCTCAAGGTCGTGATCGGTGTCACCAGAATCCCCGCCAGACCACCCAACGCGCCAGCCAGACCGAAGGTCAGCATCCGAATGCGACCCAGCGGCAGCCCGACCACTGATGCCGCTCGCGGGTTGGTGGCAACGGCCCGCATCGCCAGGCCAAGGCTGGTCTTGCGATAAAACCAGACCAGCACAATAATGGTGAGGCTAGTGAGAGCAAGAATCCAGAGAGTTTGCGGCATGATCGCGGCCCCGAACAGCCGCAGCGGTTCATCACCGGTCAACGAAGGCACCGCCATGCGGTTCTTGCCCCAGACCAGAGCCATCAATCCGCGCAAGACAATCGACAGGCCAATGGTCAGAAAGATCAGGACGACCGGATCATTGGAGCGCGCCGGACGGATACCGATCCGTTCGACCAGCATGGCAACCAGAGTGACGCCAAAGACCGCCCCAAGCAAAGCAATCGGCATCGCCAACCCTGCCGAAAACAGCGCACTATAGAGGAGCATGCCGCCAAGGGAGACGAAATCAACCTGGGTAAAGTTGACGATGCCCATGGTATTGTGCACCACACAGAAGCCCAACGCGATCAGGGCATAAATCGCCCCGCTGGTCAGGCCGGCAAAGATGAATTGGAATAGGTCCTGGGTCGTCATCAGCTACTACTCTTAACGTCGGTCGCTACGCGTTACTGAACAAAACAAGCTTTGGAGGTTAACTTATCCCGGAGCGCTTTGAAAGTCCTAAATCCTCGCCATCGCACCAATAAAAAGCACGTGAGAGAATTCAGGAATGGCTTAAAATCAGTATGGCGGCAGATTAAGCAAAGTGCCGGATATGGCGCTGGAACCGACTTTTGTTAAAGCAAACAAGTGTCGCTAAGGATGATCGGGCAACAGGCGCAACCGTTACTTATTGAGAACCAGGAACAGTCCCCCCTAAAAACCACTGCAACACATTGCTGAGTCAAAGATGTCTGCGAAAAGCCCCTAGCCTTCAGACTCGCTTCCGGTACTGCAGCAACAACACATACCCTGCCCACACGACCGCCAGCGCCATCAGCAACGCCCCAAACAGGTGAGATGCTTTAGCCAGAAAGTGATCATAACGGAGCAACCCGGTTTCTGTCAGCAGATACTCCCAATCGTGAAATCCGTAGGGTGAGGTCTGACCAAAATTGCCGCCAACCAGAGGCAGCACCCCGGCCCTGGCATCGTTTATGTAGGGTGCAATATCAAGAAAGTTTTCTCCAAACCACCACAGGCAAATGGCGGCGCCGAAGGCATCACGCGTTTTAAACAACAAGGCACTGAAACAGACCAGCGGCAGAATCAATTGCCCCAGCGTGCCGCCAAGCGAAGTGAGAAAACGCCCGAACGGGCGAAACACCAGATGGCCTGTTTCATGAAAAGGCAGGTTGACCAGATGCAACAAGCTCTCTCCGGCGTTGTTGCTGGCGATACTTGAAAAAATCAGTTTGAAGCCCCAGACAGCAATACCGACCAGAACGATTACCCGGCCCAGAACGTACAGGCTGTTGACCTCAGCGGGAACCCCGAAAAACAGTTCTCGCAGGAAGCCACCCTGCCCTGATGACTCTATCGCAACAGCGTGCGCATTCAGTCCCTCGCCAGCAGCATTCGCAGCGCGAGCTTTGAGTTTGGCAAAGACCACGCCACACCGGCAACAGTCGATAGAATCTGGCTGGTTTTCAAATCCACATTTCGGGCAATCCATAATCAAAAACCCCTAAGTTACTGAATTCTTGGTGAAGGCAAGTTGGAATCTTACAACCACCGGACTCGCCCGACAGTCGAGGCCGATTCAAAACTTTACCAAATCTTTACCTGCCCCTTAATCAATCCTTAAGCAGAACGGTTATACTTCAATCACAACATAACGAAAAGCTATTAACCCAAGCACTTCAGACCCGGAGGCATTATGATATTAAAATCGATTCTCGTCCTCTTAACCTGCTCACTCTTTTTTGCCACAAGTGCCATGGCCGACAAAACAATCCTGGCCGGTGGCTGCTTCTGGTGCATGGAGTCAGACTTTGAAAAACTTGATGGCGTCACCGATGTGGTCTCCGGTTTTACCGGCGGCACCTTGAAAAACCCCACCTATATGGGCAACCATTCCGGCCACTATGAAGCGGTCGAAATCACTTACGACCCGGCCAAGGTCAGCTACCAGCAACTGCTCGATCATTACTGGGTTAACACCGACCCCTTTGATGATCGTGGGCAATTCTGCGATAAAGGTTTTAGCTACCTGGCAGCGATCTTTGTCGCCAATGCAAGCGAAAGAGCCATTGCCGAGGAATCGAAACAACACGTTGTCGCGATGTTCCCGGGCCAAACCGTGGTCACACCCATTCTCGAAGCGTCCACCTTCTACCCGATCAAGGGAGACGAAAGTTATCATCAGGATTATTACAAGAACAACCCGCTGCGCTACAAAGCCTATCGATGGAACTGTGGTCGCGATCAGCGCTTAAAAGCAATCTGGGGAGATAAGGCAACGCATTGATCCAGCCAGCTTAGGCCGTTAAAAGGGACACTCATTTTTGAGTGTCCCCGGCTTCCAGCCATCATGATGAGCAGAGGTATAACTTGCGCCGATTCAACGGCAAACTTTTCCCCTTCACTAAGATTCACTCCAAAGTCAAAATCTGATCCGTCACTTCAGTAAACGCCACATCATGACTAATCAAGAACAACTGATCGTACCAATGCTCGGTGACCTCTTCCTTGCCCACATCAATGGCGCGGAAAGCATGGGCCAAGTTCTCGCGGCGGCTGGCGTCAAGATTCGAGGTTGGTTCGTCGAAGAAGGCGATGCGTGCGCCGATCGTTTGCAATAGAGCCAGACGCAAGGCGACCACGGCACTCATGGTCTGCCCACCTGAGAGCTGGTCATCAAAGCGTTCACGCAGTTCACCGTCGACCATGTCGCGCAACACAATGCGGTAATCCTCTCCCCAAGCCATCTCCTCATCGACTTCAGCAATAATGCGGTAGATACGATTAGCCCTATGGCTGATCTCCTCGCGGAAGCGTTCCGAAAGGTAACCAGAAACGTTACGAAAGACCCGGTTGCGCAGAAACTTGACGAGTTCATCCTTCTCTTTATATGACTTGACCTGACCCTGCTTGGCGGCAATATCCTTCTCGATCTGCTTGAGCTTCTCAATCTCGGTGGCAAGGCGGGTTACAGCGGCGGTCAGCCCTTTAACCTTCTCCCCTGATGCTCCCACCTCTACGCCCAACTCGTCTTTTTGTTTGCGTAACGCTGCATGCTCAGCGGCGCTATATTCTTTGCCCGCTTTGCTGTAGGCATCATTTTTGACCGTCAACTCATCCTGCAACTGCTTGAAGAGTTTTTCGAAGTTCAAAAGATCTGTCCGCCGTTGTTCCAGCTCAGCGGCTTGCTGGGAGTTAGCAACATAAAGATCCCGCGCTTCCTGATGTTTTGTCTTGTCCTTTTCTGCCGCCTCGATATCAGCCTGTAAGCGATTGTAGGTCGCCAGAACCTTTTGTTTCTCAGCAAGCTGTTGCTGGACTGAGGTCTGTTCTTTTTGCAATGCTGTCAGGCTTTCAGCTTTTACCTCGTTAGCGGTGCGACGTTCTAAAAGTCTCTCAACCTGAGCGTCCAGAACTTTAAGCTTAACCTCAACCTCTTTGAGTCGATCGTTCGCTCTGCTGGCCGCCTTCTCTTCCTGTTCGGTCTTATCGATGTCGTATGTCAGCTGCTGGCGTAGCTTCTCGAGTTCTGAGAATTTATCGGAGAAGACATCACCCGGCGGCTTTTCGGCAATATTGAGACAAGGCTCCTGAAAGAACGGGCAGACCCCCTCGGCGAGCTTCTCGCTGCCCTCTTCAAGTGCTGCACGACGCCCTTCGAGCTGCCCGAGTTGTTTGCGCATCCGATCAATGGTGGTGCGGATTTCCGGCAGACGCTCTGCTAACTGATGTAGCTTTTCATCAAGGGCCAGAGCTTTCCGGCTCTCGGCCAGAGTATTC
The DNA here is from genome assembly GCA_030145195.1 of Desulfuromonadales bacterium. Classification (GTDB taxonomy): domain Bacteria; phylum Desulfobacterota; class Desulfuromonadia; order Desulfuromonadales; family BM103; genus JAQYVY01. The sequence continues at coordinate 4,982 of JAQYVY010000016.1, forward strand.
TCTTCAGCGGTAAGCTCCTCTCGGGCTTTTTCAACAGCTTTTGACTCGATCTTAAATCGCTCGCTCAGCCTGCCCACTTGATTATTGAGGTCGGCCTCCTCCTGTTCAAGCTGGCGCTGTACTTTAACCTGATGGCGCAACTCGGTCAGGCGAGTTTCGGCCAGCTCAAAAGCTTGCTTACCAGAAGTGGTCTCATCAATAATTATATGTGCCTTGTTCGCCTCGCTAACCATTAATTTCTGATGACAGATCTTCTCTTTACCATTATCAATCCGCTCTTTGAGCGTGCCGATCTCGATTTCAAGAGCTTTGAAGCCCAGTTCACGTTTATTGACATCAACCAGCAGAGCTTGCAACTCCAGAAGTTTCGTCTGCTGTGCCTTCAGCTCCACTTCGGTCTGTTCAAGATTCTGCCTGGCAGCCTTGTGCTCATCCTTTTTCGGCGGAAGTTCTGCCACCTGATCCTTGAGAGGGCCAATAGCGCTCTCTAAAGCGTCGACCTTCGACTTGATCGCACTGGCGAGCACTTTGGTCTCATTGAAAGTCTTGCGCCAGGTATCGATCCCGAGAATCTCGTCAAACTTGTCACGCCGCTTGCTCGGTTGTTTGATCACAAAGGGACCGAGGAATTCATTCTGGAACGGGCCGATAACCAGTTCGAACTGCTCAGCAAGCGAGCGAGCAGACTTAAGGCCAAGCAGTTCCTTCAGGCGCGACTCAGTCTCTTTGCTGTCTTTGTGTTCCTCAACCTCGAAATCGCCACCGATCTCTTTGGCCAGAAGCCACTTCGAGGGAGTGCCGACGGTCCGGCTGACACGATAACGCTCTTCATCCGCCAGTTGGAACACGACAACAATTTCACCTCGTTTTGCGCCAATAGTGACAAAGCGGTCGACATTACCGACAAAGCTCTGCGCATCAACCCCGAACAAGGTATAACCGATCGCCTCAAAAATGGTACTTTTGCCGACACCGTTCGGGCCGGAGAGCACGTTGATGCCTGGCGAGAAGATAAGTACCGTTTCGCGGTGTGACTTGATGTTTTTCAGATGGATGGAGAGAATCTGCATTCTTTAAAACCTTTTACCACGGAGGCACGGTGACACGGAGAAGAGCCATAGATTAATTATAAAATCATGCGCCTGAAACCATCCATGATGCGCATTGCATGAATCCTTGGCCAGTTCTTCCCCATGAAGGTCCAATCATTGTCTTTGTCGTAACTCCCATTTCTAGCAGCCACCTTTTTTGTAACAGAATTTCTCCGTGACTCCGTGGTGAAGCTTTAGGTGGATAGTGAGTATCTGCATTCTTTAAAACCTTTTACCACGGAGGCACGGTGACACGGAGAAGAGCCATAGATTAATTATAAAATCATGCGCCTGAAACCATCCATGATGCGCATTGCATGAATCCTTGGCCAGTTCTTCCCCATGAAGGTCTAATCATTGTCTATGTCGTAACTCCCATTTCTAGCAACCACCTTCTTTGTAACAGAATTTCTCCGTGACTCCGTGGTGAAGCTTTAGGTGGATAGTGAGTATCTGCATTCTTTAAAACCTTTTACCACGGAGGCACGGTGTCACGGAGAAGAGCCATAGATTAATTATAAAATCATGCGTCTGAAACCATCCATGATGCGCATTGCATGAATCCTTGGCCAGTTCTTACCCATGAAGGTCTAATCATTGTCTATGTCGTAACTCCCATTTCTAGCAGCCACCTTTTTTGTAACAGAATTTCTCCGTGACTCCGTGGTGAAGCTTTAGGTGGTTAGTGAGGATCTGCATTCTTTAAAACCTTTTACCACGGAGGCACGGTGACACGGAGAAGAGCCATAGATTAATTATAAAATCATGCGTCTGAAACCATCCATGATGCGCATTGCATGAAAATTAAGGATGAGACCGACCCGGATATTTGCTAGCTTCAAATAGGTCAGCAGTTGTGCTTCGTGTACCGGAAGAACCTTTTCCACACATTTCAGTTCGATGACAACCCGATTGTCAACCACGAGATCCATACGGTAAACACCATTGAGCTTAATTCCTTTATAAGAAACAGCCAAGGGCTTCTGTTTCTCAACAGGTATATTACGCAACGAAAGTTCATGGGCCAGGCATACTTCGTAGGCAGACTCCAGCAACCCGGGTCCGAGCTGCCTGTGCACCTCTATGGCAGCAGCAATAATCTCATTGGTCAGTTCTTCATCATGAAGGCCTAACTTTGTCTTTGTAGCGACTTTCATTTCGTATATCCCCCCTCCTTTGTAACAGAATTTCTCCGTGTCTCCGTGGTGAAGCTTTATGTTTTTGCTATTCAATCAATGCCAACAAATCATCACCATCGACATCACCTTTTTGCACGGCATCGCGCAACGAAATGGAAAGCTTGATCAGTTCATCCTCGCGCCCCTGATAATCACTCCCGGCCTTGATCAGCTCATGCAGAACTTCATGCTCGATCTCTTCCAGGCTCTTCTGGGAGGAGTCTCCATCTCCAGCGCTGCTGACTAATGACAAATGATTCTTGATCTCAACATGCAGCGGCTCGACTAACTCATCCAAAACCAGTTTCAACCGCTCACGACCGAGTTCAAAAGGATGGAAACCAACCCGGCCAGTCAGCTTCAGTTCCAGCAACGGCTTGCGCTCATCAGCAGAGATATCGATCTTGGCCTTCACCTGTTCGCGGAACAGATCCAGAGCCTGTTCGGCATTCTCTGCTCCTTCGAGTTCAATGGTTTCGACAAACATCGGGCGCGGCGAAGTCTTTCTGAATTCGGGGGTGAACTTGCCATCCTCAAAAGTTACCAGGTAATAACCCTTGGCGTATTTCTCTTCCCCAAAGTTAACCTGCTCCGGCGAACCAGGGTTAAAGGCATAAGACTTCTTTTCAGGGGTTTCGATGACGTAGGGTTTGTGACCATGACCAAGAGCGACATAACCAAATTTCTCTGCCAGGGGATGCGCATCTTCGAGCTTCATGTTGCCGATTTCTACTGGAGAGAAGGTCCAGATGCCGACGTGAAAAAGCAACAGGTTGTTCTCTGTGGTTACTGCTTCGCAGATGCGCTCAACGTGACTACCCGCTTGAGCACCGATATAACCGAGACCGTAAATGTTGAGGCCGTTTATTTCGACGTGACCACCCATTCCGGTTTCTGCGTCGAAGGGGTCGAAACGGTAGCCACCCTCTTCGGTGCGCGAGGGGCGCAGCAGGCGGATGTAACCCATCTGCGAAAGCGCTTCCATCCACGAGATGCTATCGCGACGGTGGATCCAGTCGTGATTGCCTTCGATGGCGATGCAGGGGATGTTGGCGTCTTTAAGGGGTTGCAAGACATCTATGGTTTTGGCGAAGGTTCTCGGCAGGATCTGACCAACGTGGAAGAGGTCACCGCCGATCAGAACGAAGTCGACCTTTGTTTCGATGGCATCGGTGACGATCCCGGCCAGGCAGCGGAAGAAATCTTCGTAGCGCTGCGCTTCGCCGGAGTCGGTGCGGTAGGTTTTGCCGAGGTGGATGTCGGAGGTGTGGATGAAGTTCATGATTTGCCCAGTTGGTTTGAGGAAGATCTGAGTCTATAGATTCTTTCCCAACTGTTCAAGAATGGAAACGGCCGGACACAAATTGTGGGGCCTGTTTTGAATATTTGAAGAGGTATTATGTCCCCCGATTCCAAATCATTGTCGAATGAGTAGATCAGGATTAAAAACCTATGGGGCTGTTTTCGACCCTAAAAATAGCTCTATAGCATGATTTTATGGGCTATTTCGGCACTGAATTGATGTGATTTCAGTTGGTTAGCTTGATCCGACCCCGGCACACGGTAGATGAAGCGCCTTGTTTGCTCGTTCGAACAGGTTTAACTGAGTCTACAGGATCGCTCTCCGTTGTTCTAAGGTCTGTTGAATCATCCAATTTGACCTAACTAAAGGGTAAAATAAGAATAATTTAACTCTATAATTTGTTTTAGTTAATGATATTGTCTTAGTGCTTAGGATAAATTCAAATTTAAACCCTGATTTCATTGTTCACGGAGGCATACCAATGCGACAGATCAAACAATTGATCTCAGCCCTGCTATTTATTGTCTTACTGGCGCTGCCAGCCCTGGCAGCCAACACCCACGAAGAATTCGTACAGGGGCCGTTTGCAACGGGTCCTGATGTGACCAAAGCCTGCCTTGAGTGCCATGAAGATCAGGCGACTGCATTTATGAAGACCAGCCACTGGACCTGGGCACTGGAACAACAGGTTGGCGGCAAGAAGGTAACTTCGGGTAAGCGCAACACCTTCAACAACTACGGCACCCAGATCTTTACCAATGAGCCCTCCTGTAATCGTTGCCATGCTGGCTACGGTTATGTTGATAACAGCTTCGATTTCAGTGACAGCACTAAAGTTGATTGCCTCGTCTGTCACGACACCACTGGAACTTTTGTGAAGACAACCGGCGGCAAGGTTTTTGAGGGGCTGAATCTACTCCGGATTGCCCAGAATGTCGGCGCGCCGGTGCGAGACAATTGCGGCACCTGCCACTTCTACGGTGGCGGTGGGGATGCCGTCAAACATGGAGATCTCGACTCTTCCATGTCTTACCCGGAGAAGTATCTTGATATTCACATGGGTCTGGATGGACAGGATTTCGCGTGTCAGACCTGTCATGTGACCAAAGATCATGTCATACCGGGAAATTCGCTTGGTGTTTCACCGGGCGCCGAAAGTCAACTCAGTTGCGAAGATTGCCACACAGTTAAACCGCATGAAGAGACCCTACTCAACGATCACATCGCCAACATCGCGTGCCAGACCTGCCACATCCCGACGTATTCCAAGGAGATCCCGACCAATGTCTGGTGGGATTGGTCAACCGCTGGAGATGACGACAGAAACATCGTCAAGGACAAGCATGGCAAGTCGCTCTACGTGAAGAGCAAAGGCGACATAAAGTACCGTAAGAATGTCGAACCTGAGTACGCATGGTTTGAGCCAGGCAAAGCGGTTAACTATGTTCGCGGCCAGAAAATTGAAGATCCAAACAAGGTGCTGACCATAGCCGGGCCAACCTCGACCAGAAAGGACAACAAGGCTCGCATCTTTCCTTTCAAAGTGATGCGCGGCAAACAGGCCTTTGACCCTAAACACAAGACCCTGATGGTTGTTCATCAGATTGGAGATGACGGCTATTGGCGGACCTTCGATTGGAAAAAGTCTGCCGAGATCGGCATGAAAGCAGCGGGTTTGCCGTTCAGCGGTGAGGTCGACTTCATTGAGACCAGGATGTTCTGGCGGATCAACCACATGGTTTCCGGAGCCAGAGAGGCTCTCAATTGCCTGAATTGCCATGGCGACAAAGGACGCATAAAATGGGAAGATCTTGGCTACCAGGGTGATCCAATGCTGAATGCCAAGTGGGCTCGCGGTCAGTAAAAACATTGACCTTAGGGACGTTCAAAGGAGACACTCAATGTTGAGTGTGCCCAACTCGTTCTCATTCTCTGTTTGCAGGTTAGCAATCCCACAACCAAAGGTGCCATTATTTTGAAACAATTTAAAGTTGGACTGGCACTTGGCGGCGGCGCTGCACGAGCTTTTTCCCACATCGGCGTTCTTGACGGGCTCACGAAACACGGCATCCCCATCGATATTGTCACCGGCACCAGTATGGGTGCGATTATCGGCGCGATGTATGTGACGCAACCCGACGTGGCTGCGATCAAATCACGCTTTACAGCCTATATCGACAGTGATGAATTCGACGAATCAGGGTTCAACTTCTTTAAGGAGCTTGATTCTCATGACGATGGGTTTCTCGCAGAAATGGGGCGTTTGGCTCGACGCGGCGTCTTTAACGCCCTGATGGTCACCAAGACCGCGCTGGTTAACGAGAAAACCGCAGCAAGCAGTTATGCCTACCTGATTGAAGATTTAGGTCTTGAACAAACCCGCATCCCCTTCGCTGCTGTCGCCCTTGACCTGAAGACCGGCGAGCCGGTCGTTCTCAACCAGGGGCGGCTGCGTGATGTGATCGCTGCCTCCTGCGCCATGCCGGGGGTCCTGAATCCAGTCAAGCTGGAAGACCGGTTATTGGTTGATGGTGGCTGGACCGAAACGGTCCCGATCAGAGCCGCCCGTGAGCTCGGCGCCGATTTTGTCATCGGCGTCGACGTAGGTGATTCTCTCAGAGCCTTCGAAGAACCACGCAACGCTCTCGATGTTATCGCCCGCGCAGATGCCTTGGCGCGAATCGCCCTTAACAAAGAACAACTTAAGGCCGCCGATGTCATCCTTTCCCCACAAAACGGGGTAACTCACTGGGCCGATTTCTCCACCTTTGAACTCGCAATTGAACGCGGCGAAAAAGAGGTCGATCGGCAGATTGTCGCTGTGCAGCGCGCGCTCAAAAAGGCGCGGTTCCAGAGTTGGTTTAGTTGGGGTGGCTGACGATGGCATCATCGGGGGTTGTTCAAAGAGTTTACATAAGGCTGGACACTCCCGATAGATTGGTTCAATAGCAAAGGCCACTATCTCAATTGAGATGGTGGCCTTTTTGTTAAGTAAGTTGGGTTGTCCCATGTCGCGAACTGACGTCATTTTCTTATTGTTTTACTCGACAGAAATGGGTTAATTCCGAAAGAATGCCCCCTCCAGAAAACCTCATAAACACACAGGGGGCATTTAAGAACAGGCCCCCCGCCATTGGCTGCAGACCAGCAGTACCTCATAACCTTGCCAAACAGAGACTTGCCCACTTCACCTTTCGCATGGGATGGTCTGTCACCCGATTTATAGTCCTAAAAGTTGTGGTATAATTTAGAAAAGAATCTTAATGAGACAATCAACAGCAACCGGCAACCGAGGCTCACATGTCTCAAATTGATCTCCTACTGCTCCACCCACCAAGTGTCTATGACTTTAGACAAAAATCGATCATGTATGGCCCGATCAGCGACCTGATTCCTTCCTCGCCTGTCTTTGAAATGTATCCCCTCGGATTTCTCACCATGGCCAACTACCTTGAGTCGCGTGGTTTAAAGGTGAGAATAGTCAACCTGGCCTTAAGAATGATGAACGACGTGGATTTTGATGTCCCTGAGTTTTTGGCCAGCGTTAAACCAAAAGCGATCGGCATTGATTTGCATTGGCTGCCCCACGCCCATGGCTCGATTGAAATAGCGCGGCTGGCAAAAGAGATCCATCCCGAGGTTCCGGTTATTTTTGGTGGTCTCTCGGCAACCTACTTCCATGAAGAGCTGATTCACTATCCGCAGGTCGATTACATTTTGCGAGGTGATGCGATCGAACCACCACTGTACACTTTGCTCACGAGCTTGAGATCAGGCCAGTCGTTGGAAGCGGTGCCAAACCTGACCTGGAAAACCGCTGGAGAGGTACGCACTAATCCGCTAACCTTTGTCCCGGCAACCGCTGATTATGTTGATCTCAACCCTGAGCTGATGATGCAAATGGTGTTGCGTTATCGTGATCTACAAAGCGTTTTACCTTTCAACGGTTGGTGGCAAAATCCGATTACTGCGATATTCACCGTCAAGGGCTGCGCGCACGAGTGCACCACATGCGGAGGGTCAAGTCAGGCCAATGAACTTCTCAATATACGCCACGCTCCGGTTTTTCGCAGCCCGCATAATATTGTTAAAAACATCGTTGACATTAGTCGCTTTTCGAAAGGCCCAATATTTTTGGTGGGGGATTTATGTCAGACGGGAGAAGAGTTTGCTTTTGACACTTTAAAGAGTCTTAAAGCTGCCAAAATCAAAAACGAGATTGTCTTTGAAGTTTTTGGGATGCCATCCAAGAGCTATTTGCAAGCCATTGATGATGCCGTCGAAAACTGGTGTCTGGAACTTTCACCCGAAAGTCATGATGAGCAGATCCGGCGGCTGCAAGACGAAAAAGTATTTTACTTAAACGCCGAGATGGAAGCGGTTATCGAAGAGGCGCTGGCGCTGCGTTGTCATCGTGTTGATGTCTTTTTCATGATTGGTCTCTCCAAACAAACCAGAGAATCGGTGCTGGCAACCATTGACTATTGTGAGCAGCTGTTTCAAACATCAGATACCCGCTTGTCATGCTTTATCTCTCCGATGGGTCCATTTGTCGATCCTGGCAGCAGGTGCTTTGAAGAGCCCGACCGTTTTGGCTACAAGTTGTTTGCCCATACTCTTGAGGAACATCGTCAGTTGCTGGTTCAACCCTCCTGGGGCCAGATCTTGAATTACGAAACAAAATGGATGTCTCGCGATGAGCTGGTCGATATCACCTATGATGCCGCCGAAGCCTTAAATCGATTAAAGTTAAAATACAGTCGCATCGATAGTGCTCGAGGCGAGGCTGTTGCCGAACGGATTACTCAGGCCAGAAATCTCAAGGACAGGCTACGCCTGAGTATCAGCGATCAAAACAAAATGGATCCAAATGAGCGGAGGTTGCTCCTTGGAGAGATTCATGATTTTAGTGTTTCGACGGTTTGTGACAAAAGAGAGTTGTTCTGGAAACGCCATCTGATGAGCTTTAAATGGATAGAGATTCTGCGTGTGGCGCTAGCCTTCTTCTGGAATAAGAAAATGCGGTGACAGTTACCCCATAAATTTCGCCCTTACAGGCAGATAAGCATTTACAAGTTTAATACAACTTGCTGAAAATTGGCCAGTATCCTCATTCTTAACTCTCAAAGAGTATTTTTGTGCTTTGCCAGGAAAGCAGGCAAGAAAGACCATCGGCGAGCCGGTTTTGCAGAGTCTCAAACAGCTCACAGTCACTTCGACCGAATGAGTAAGCTTGTCCAGTAAGAGGGTTTAACTAGCGAAGGCCACCATCAATTGAGATTGTGGCCTTTTGGTTTTGCAAGTTGGGTTGTCCCCAATTTTACTGGCTGCTCATCTAAAGGAGGAAGACTCTGAATCAAGACAGTGGTTCCGTAACTCATCAAAACTGCGAAGCCCAAGATGAAGACACCGAAAACCGTGCAGACGACAGCGTGCCGCAGACGTTTGGCCCGCAGACACAGGATGCCGATAATGAGGCATAATATTCCAATGGGAACAAAGAAAATGATAATCATGTCAGAGTTTTTTTAGTGGGGTTGATTCATTATGCTGAGGCGCACGTTACCATAGCCATGACTGCGGGGCAAACGACGGGTCTGCACCAGATTGGGATTTGGGACACTCAATGTTGAGTGACCCCGACTCCAACCACGTACTGACTTCATGAGGTTGTGGCCTACTCTCTTTTTTCAAGAGGAGTGTCTGGCGTTTTCTCTGCAACCTCCGCCTTTGTGCAAGAAGAGGCGTTTGCTTTGGCAATTCTTCGCCTACGCAGCTTGGCACGTGTACCAAAGAACAACCCAACACCGGTTAAGGTCCAGATTGTGATCAATAAAATGGTTTCAGAGGTGGTCTGCATCTCGGGACTCCTTGCTGGCTTGCCAAACCTAATCATAGTATGCTTTATCCCTGCAGACTTTGACGTTAATCAAGTTTTCGTAACAGCGGGCTTATTTTATTTGATAGCGAGGTTATATTGCCACTATGCAGGAGCTATTATCTCTCATAGCCCTCTCTATGGGCGTTGCCTGGGCCAGCGGCATCAACCTGTATGCCACGATTCTCGTGCTCGGCTTGCTCGGTACCACGGGCAACATGCCTCTGCCCGAGACGCTACAGGTTCTCCAGAACCCGCTGGTCATTGGTGCTGCCGGCTTCATGTACTGTGTCGAGTTCTTTGCCGATAAGATCCCGGGGGTGGATAGCGCCTGGGATACGTTGCACACTTTTATTCGCATCCCGGCCGGTGCCGTACTCGCTGCAACGTCTATTGGTGAAGTTGATCCGGCGGTTGCGATCGCTGCCGGGATGGTTGGTGGCGGGTTGACCGCGGGAACTCATCTGACCAAGGCAAGTTCGCGTCTTTTCGTGAATACGTCACCGGAGCCTTTCAGCAATATCGGTGTCTCTTTGGCAGAAGACACGCTTGCTATCGGTGGCCTGTGGACGGCACTGTTTTATCCCTCCTTCTTTCTTATCTTCCTGCTGGCGTTTGTGGCGCTGATGATCTGGATTCTGCCGATCCTCGGGCGAGGGCTCAAGGGGCTCTATGTTTCGTTGCGTGGCTTCTTTGCGGTCGGTGAGGTTAAGCGTTTGCCGGAGAGGTAATGCACGTTCAACGTACATGGACAAATGATTATTTAGACCCTGTTTTACGGTTCTGATAAAAGGGTTAGCCCTCGATGTCAAGGGCTGACCCCGTCCCCTAACTATCCAGAGCTACCCGCATTTTATCAAGAATCATCCAGGCCGCAGCCACAGGATCTATCGCAACAGAAATCGGCCGGCCGAGGACCAAGTAAAGGGGTTGCAAACTTCTCCGATCTCATTCCCTAATCAACCCCACAAACAAAAAGAGCGGCTGACAATTAAGTCAACTGCTCTTTGATTTCGTTTGGTGCCGAAGGGGAGATTCGCGCTACTCTAAAAAACCCTTTATATACGGGTACTTAGTTTCACAAAAACCGCCCTGGTTGCGCGAAAGGTGTCGCTATATGCAACCCATGCGCAACCATTTGTCACTATATGCAGGACAGGGGGTTTTAAGTCCCATCTGCCGGCCCTTAGTGCTTCACACGCGGCGACAAGTTACAACCACTCAAGACTGACAACAGCACGCTATTCCTGAAGCTTACAACCTTGTAATCTTCAGAAGAGTCTGTTGTACATTGTCGTACAAACTGGTCTCCTGTCGCTAGAATTTGCGGCGGAGTGGCACAAATTTGTCACAATTTTCATTGCTGTGCCATCTACATAATTAATAGCCTAATTTCTTATAAACGTGATCCTGAAAGTGATAATTATCGTTGTCATTGTGCATTTTATACTTTTGTATCGCAAATGAAACAATATTTGGGGAGAAAGGAACAAAAATAGCACCAATATCTCTTATTATTGGCGGGCAAGTACCCTGCACCATAGACCTTGAATTATCAAGATTTACACCAATAATGGTGCATCCTTTTTCAATGGCAACCTCTGCCTCCCATCTAACGTATTTATGTTTGCTCTTCGTGTCACTACCAATGAGCATTACATATTTGCCTGCCATTTTGATTCTCTCTCGGCACTTTTGCTTTATGTAAGTTTCATTTTCTGAATTCACTTCAGTTTGAAGCTGACAGTTTGCAAAATCAAATTCGATATTGTCATTCGCCTTCCATGCCTGCATAAGTCGGTAATAACGAATATCAGTACTACTGAAACCAACAAAAGTTCTTGGTAACCCCATTTATTCCTCCCATAGATATAACAATTTACATTTTGACAGCGGCGTACCCAAACACGAAGCACAGAATGTTTATAGCGCGTTGTTATTATTTACCGTTAACGCATCAGATTACTAACCTTGAAAATTTCAAACGGCTTCCAATGCATGCTTCTTGCCTAATTCAAAAGTTTCCAATTCCCATTCGGCCAGGGCTTCTTTTCTAAATAACACCTCATAAGTATCTCCGTCATGACTTTTCCCGGTGGCATAAAAACAATTGGCCAATGTGGCGTATACCCACCGGCGGTCGGTACGTTCATCAAAAGAGGGTTGAGCCAAATCATCTGTAAGTTCAGCGATAATTTCTTCGCGGACCTTACGTGCGCTCATCCGATCGTATAGAGCTTCATCATGGTCTGAATGAAGGCGAACTCTAAAATCATAGCATGTTGCGAGGTTCTCACCATTATAGTAATCACGCCGAAACTCGAAGCCTCGCCCATAATGGCGAATGGCAGCGTCTAACTGTGAGGGGTCTTGAGTTTCCAACCACAGTCGTTTGTATATAGCTCCCGTAATTCCACAAGTCTCTGGATCGTTCGATGTGTCAGGATGAAGGGCAGAGATGACCATCAGACCATTCATGAGTGCGGCAATCTCTGAAGGTTGCTTGGACTTGTAAGTGGCAAGAGCGAGCTGCTGAAGAATGAAGGGCTCATTTGGCTTGAGCTGGTTGGCTGCATTATAAGCAGTGACAGCATCACTATGGCGACTTTCTTTGCATGCAGATTCACCTGCATGCATATAGCCTGATAGGCGCTCTTGCTCTGCTTCCTTCTCGTCCAGCAACTCAGCGAACTCATCATCGCTCATTCTGGGTTGCTGAAGTTTCGGCAGGAAAGTGTAGACGGGGCTATCTGGCCGCTGCGCAACAAGCACTTCTTCGATTAGTGCGTGCAAGTCACGCGACGCCCGTACTGCCTCACGAGCACCGATATCCTCACCCAAATGTTGGTATTCAAATGTACTGACATGGTCTAAATCAAAATAGAGGCGGCCTTTGTCCTCTTTCATGATTATGGTCGAGTTAGGCCGCAGTGCATGACGGACCCCAAGCTCGTAGACCGCATTGACGTTACCTGTAGAGATGTCAGCTATCACCAGTTCAGCACGCAGCAGCATTTCGTACATCTCAGTATCAATAACACCGGAATGCATAACCTCGTCCGCACGTATGCACCGTAGTCCTGCATTTTCTGCTGCCGGGTGGATAATTGCCTCGTAGGTGGCGTTTAGATCAAGGGTCCGACCTGACTCAAAGTCAGTTTTCTTCCCGAATCCCATCACAACAAAACAAAGCTTACGGTTATCTGTCATTAGTCCCTCGCTAGTTTTACCAAACACATTTACGGCTGAAGCTATCTCACATGGCCGTAATTTCTCAATATTGGCTTTTTCTGGGTCCACCATGCCTGGCTAGAATTTACGCCCTAAGACAGGCCAAACACCTCATCTATCTGTTTGGCACCATCTTCCCCAAACACACGCAATGCAACGGTCACAGCTTGCATGTGCATAGAATCACATTGGCGGAGATCTTTTGCTAACCCCCGAGCCCCTCGATAAGCGTCTACGGCAACTTCCAAATTGCCAAGCATCAGGTGGGCCTCACCTTTAGTTGCGCAAGTCCAGTGGTTTTCATGTGCCGCATCAACGTGGCCCAGAGCTCTCCTCGCCATTTCCTTGACTTCAGTGGTTGGGGGACCGTCCCCTGCTTCTGACAATAGTCGGAGGAAAGCCACGTTAATGGCATGGTAATAAGCTTGGCTATGGTCCTTACTGGCCTCAGCGCACTCAAGTCCTTCATTATAAAGCTCAAGAGCACGGTCAAAGTCTTGTTCTTGGCGAGATGTCATCCAGCGACGCTTCAACCGTCCCGCCAGTACTCCTATGGGATCAAGCGAACGACGCTCGTGAGCGTCGTTCCATTTCTCAATAACCTCAATCGCGTCTTCATTGCGGCCAACACTTTCGAGTGCCAGTGCCAGGGTAACAATTGCATCTGCATCGAGGCCGTCTGCACCAGGCAACAGTAACTCAATAGCATGATTGAATTCATTGTGCTCTACCGCTAGTCTTGCGCTCTCGACTGCACTGAAAGCCCCACGGGAGTCGGTCAGAGTTTTATAGAACAGCTCGTATGAATAGTGGTCAGTAGAGTCAGGTCTTACAATTCCCAAGTGATTGCCCGGTACCACAGCCTGCTGCGAATTTGGAAATGGATCAATTGACGATGATGCAGGAACGAAAGCGTCGGTTTCTCCAGCAATGGCGGTAAAAGAGAAAAGTGGCCGTTCTCCGATTGTATTCTGCCAATCCTCTCGAAGTTGTGTAATAAACGTGCTTCCAGCACACATGTCGCTTGCCTGTCGCTTAATGCGTGCTACTAAGGAGGCCTTCAACACACCCGCGCTTGGAGTGCCGTAGAGCAGCACATGCCTTAGGCGATTCCTCAATTCCTCACTGTCAAGAATAGCCCGCTGAACTACGAGCCCCCCCATACTATGAGCAACCAGGACAATAGCTTGATAACTATCAAGCGGAGCGAGCCTTAGCTTTGTAGTCAGCCCAACAGCACAAACACGAATGTCTGGATCCGAGGTCCAAATTGGCAGATCAATAGAAAGGTTGGTCGGATACCCTGCACTATAAACATCCCAATCGTTCAAACGGTGATCATTTAAAAAGTTTGTCAAAAAAGAAGCCCATGTTGTGCCAACATCTCCACTGAAACCATGGACAAAAATGACTGCAGCACGACTCCCGGCGTTCCTATTCTCTTCGAGGGCCAACGACAGATCTTTATTCCCGACACCAAATATTTTGCAAAAAATGTCTTTAATAATCACAGATTTCTCCGCTTTGTGAGCACTGATTTTTTCTCAAACCCCTGAGAAAGCGCATTATTGAGAAAATCGGCAGTAGAATCATCTGCCCCACGAGATTTACCTTCCCAAACAACAAAAGCAAGCTTTCGCTGGAACCGCGACCTTAGAGCCGAATGTATTATTCGAGAGTTAGCCTCTGAGAAGGCATTTTCATCGTCGGTAGCGAGCCCAAGCTCGATAAGATCATCTCGGCTGTGAGCTTCCGTCACCAAAAGGTCATAACGCTCTCCCCAATTTCCTGGTCGATCGATAACTGAAATATTCCGGAAACGATCTGGATCAAAGGGCAGCACAATAGTGGCTGGGATAGCTAATTCTTTTGCAGCTTCAAGGGCGAGGATATCTGCTCCACAGGCCGCAGAGCAGACAAGACGTTCGACACGTTCCTGACGGAAGCGACGAATAATCTTGTGCAGCACGTATTCAGCTTCTATCAGGGGAAAGCGCGAGGCATCGGCGTCTTGTGCGTCGATCCGACGGCCAGCAAGAGCTGCGACAGCAGGGGTAAGGCAATCCTGATCTACCATTGGTAGTTTTCCCTCCCTCCCATGAGTGCCCACATGACTAATGGTGACGTGAATATAAAAGTCGGGCGCCGAAAAGTCTTTTATTACAATTCATCCGAAAGTTTCGACCAGGGTACCACTTTGATATCCTTGGGGAGCCAAGCGGGCTTTCCCCCTTGTAGATTGGCACCCGAATGTACCGCGATTACCCTCTTGCCCAGCTCACGGCTCTTGTCGACCTCCCACTTAACCCATTGGCTTTGTGCTGTATTCGCGGAAAGATAAACAACAGTAGTTGAAGTCCTTTGGATACGTTCTGCAATTTTGCGCTTAATGTATTCCGCCCTCTCACTATTGTACGGTTCACGTACCGAGTGGTCATTAAACTCGATGTCACTTTTATCGTTTTTGGCTTGCCCGCGGAGTAAATTAACCTCATTCATGTCCTCAGTTGCAAAACTGATGAAGACATTTCGATTTCCATCCTGAGGCGCTTCCTTTGCCTTTTGAAGCGCTTCTTTTGCCTTTTGTTCGAGCGCTCGAATATCCCCGAGAGTGCTCCACCCACCACCACCGTCACCACCCATATTAGGCCTCCTCGAACTTGTATTCATTGCACGCAATACATTCACCGCAGGCTTTTTCTCCGCCTATATGGCAGGAGTATGTATTTTCAATTCCTTTGTGCCTAGCGAGCGCGACAACATCAGCTTTATGAAAATCAGCAAGAGGGGCGAGAACTCTGATGCTCTTTCCCATGCAACTGCTAATCAGGCCTTCGGCATCATGAAGAAATGCTGAAGTTTGATCTGGGAAAAGATGAGTACTTTCGTGAAGCAGCCCTATCGAGACAGTATCGGCACCAACTTGATATGCATAGGCTGCAGCTGTTAATAAAAACAACATATTCCGCCCAGGTGTGAATGCGTCATCGACTATATGAAGATTGGGGTCGGTAAGTCCCGATCGAATGAGTGCACCGAAACCGGAGAGGTCTGCCAACTTCGGCTCGGGTAGATTGAGGTCGATCATCGCTCGCCGGCAAGCCGCCAACTCCCGATCGCGTGAGCGCTGGCCATAATCGACAAATAACGGATATTGCTGTAGGCCTTCTTCCTGTGCAAGTTTTGCGACAAGGACCGAATCGAGACCACCCGACACAAGCGTGACAATACTCATACTGCTACAGTCTCCATATTCCGATTCGCCACACGCATAACAATCCATATTGCCCAATCAAGAAGCCCAACCGGGCAATCTAACTCTTGAGCATGTTCGCAAAGGGCATCCTCATGTAGCTGATATTGTTTCAGGCCAGAGATAAAATGCTTAGTTCCCGAATAGATACCTAACCTTGACATGTAATTCAGAACGTGGCGGTCGAGGATTGCAAGATCATAACTTACACCAGCATTACGCAAAAACATGCTGGCCTGTTTGGGCCCTATGCCAGGAACATGCTCGACAAACCAAGTGCGAGCCTCCGTAGCACAATTGAAGTTATTGACGAGTTCGCGCAGTGAACCCGTTTCCGACGTGATGGTCGCACGTGTTGCTGTAAGGTGCTGAGCACGAGCCACAGGGAAACGATACTTGCGAGACCGCCCTTCGACGATTAGTGGTGTGCTCAATAGTTCAACTAATTGCGGCATCAAATTCTCTATGTCGCTTTGAGCGTTCAGTAGAAGCTTTTTTTCATCAATAGCATTAGCTGCGGCGACAGCAAGTGGGTAAGGAACCTGACTACTTAAAATACAGGATGATAGCTCCCACCACAGGCGCCGTTCGCTGCGAGGGTTGGTGTCGCTTCTCACTCGATCCAAGATATCAGGACAAATAGCGGCGACAGCATTTGAGAGATTTTCAATTTTGTATTGATTCATTCGCATAATCCAGGCACTTTTTGCATAAATTGTCTCGCAGTTTGACCCATTTTATACACCAAAAAAGCTTCAATATTATCTTCGTTAAAGTACTTTCGCATCTCACGGATAAAGCTATCATAGTAATCAAGGTTATGAAACACAGCTTTCGTGCTAAAAGTTATCCCTTCATTTTCTAAATAAACTCTGGCAACTGGTGATTCAACCATGCCTATCTGGTTTATAAAAAGGTCGAAATGCTGAAAATGATGAAGTCGGTCCGATGCCCTATCGACAACCATTCTGCACCATTCCAATCCATCAAAGGTGTCCGCACCCGCTGCAGCGAGAACTGGGATAGTCCAAGGATTTCCGGTGCCTAAAATGTGAATCGGTTGATAAAAAGGTAACTGACTTAGTTCCTGTCTAATCGCCAGTACAGTTTTAGCCCGCTCGATAAGTCCGAATCCGAGGTCACGCTCTGGAATGCCAATCAGTGGAGGGTTAAGTTTTACCGCAACTTCACGGACAATCCGTTGAATACTATATAGCTCGCGTTCACCCTGCTCTAGTTTTAACGCATGCACAATTGGAATTACCGGAGCAGAAGTGAACAAGCTATCTCGCTCTACCGCATTTATTATCTGTTCAACAGCAAGGGCTGGATCTGGTCTTGAGCCTGTTTCATCAACACCATCAAAGCAGAACGCCCAATCATGTGGTGCGTGAGAAAGTACCTCCTTTAAACTGTCAGCATTCCATGACTTATCTTTTAAACGGAAAGCTTCATAGTAACCAGAATCGATCAGGACAAACCCGCCACTATCTCTGTATTCGGTTAACTCTTTGAGCATTTCCTCAGGAGCACGACTTTTGTCCAAATCATATGCTGAAACAAGTATGTTTGGTGCTTCAAATATACGAAGTGCGGCCACTGCATCTGACGGAATAAGTTGTGTCTCATGCGACGACACTGATGGGAAAAATGTTGGTAGTGGGATGCGATCATTAGCAATTGCGGATAGTCGTCTCGGCTTTTTATTCGGTGCGACTTTTGTAGATATTTTTATTTTTAACAGCAAAACCTCTGGATGGTCTGCCTCCCCCTTCCAGTCTTGCAAATCTATTTTACTGTTTATGTTATAGGGATAAGTCGGTTCACTTTTGCCAAGCTGAATAGGTATTATCGGCTTTTTATATCTGCGTGCTAACTCTAATTCAGCAAGAACTGTATCCTTATCTCTAGAAATTTCAGTAAACAACGCAACCACACAACTTGTTTTTTGAATCTCTTCTTCGATTGTCGGGTTATAAGGTCCAACAATGTAATCGTCCCACCATGTGTCCCACGGCTCAGATAGGAGCCCATAAATTTCTTTAGCAATCAGACGGTCTTCTCTCGCATATATAATATAAATGTCGGACATATATCGCTTATCCATTTATCCTTAGTTGGCATTCCACTGATAACAACATCTGGACCTGCTCACTACTTGACATGCTCCGCTGCAGCCCAAGCTGCGAAATAAAGTGCTGAGGCAAAATCATCTATGACGGTAACATCGGGTCCGTCGGCTAACGCCCCCGCCGTTTTCACTCCACTTTCTCGTAAAATAACAATGGGTATTCCGCCAGCTTTGGTTCTTATTTGTTGAATCGCTTCGTCATCAAGCCCCTCAGTGAGGGCAAGGACTGCTTTTGCTGTCGAATTTATGGAGCTGTCCAATGCTGGACAAAACACCTCAACTCCAAGTTCGCGCAATACGAATCGTGCCTCTTCAATCGTATAACGTTGTCCAAGAGTATCGGCCACACCCTCAAGCAAAACGGAACCTGGAGCTGTGAACTGAATCGGTATCAGACCACTAATTTCTTCATCATTAAGTGGTAAACACCCGGCACTGCAATATGCAGCGACCCAACGTGAGGAAAGGTCTGCAGCATTAACTGCGGGCAAACCCTTCTCAGCCCAGAAATGAGTAAAAATTGCACTGAATACATCTCCGGTGCCGATTTTGAACACACGCGACGAGCGGTATGCAGGGACAGAAGTGATTCTTCCACCACGTTCAAAGACCGTAGCTCCTCGTATTCCCCTTTTAGCGACAACAACCTCTGCCCCTTGATGCTCCATAACACTTAAAGCTGCCGCCTTAAGATCGTCGAGACCAGCAGCGGATTGGAGCTCAAGTTCGTTAAGCACAATTGCAAGTTCTTTCGCAACTGATCCATTTGCGCCAAACAGAGCCGGGTTTCGCCAGGTCTGTGGGTCATAAACAGCACGGCGAGCATTTACGATGGCATCTCCTTCCAGGAATCCAAAACGAAGTACGGCATCACCACTGACTTGAATTTTAGACTGACACTCAATCTCAGCGGTTGGGGGTTGAATAAGTGGTCTCGACAGTGGGTGAAAGTATGTAAAAACAATAGCAGTTGGGCGCAGGCTTAAACGCATCTCGATGCCCAGTTTCTTTAGAGAAGCAACACTTTCGCTGTCGAAATCTTCAGAATAGGTATGGAGGGTACTTCCGGGCGAGAGTGTAGAGACGGCCACTGCGGCTCGGCCACCAGAACCAAATATGGCGTCCCACGCAGGTATACAACATTGTTCTCGATAAAGCCCACCGACTATATGCATCTACAATGTTTCCCTATAAATAGGCAGACCAAAACACGAGAAACCATCCGCTCGGCCTTGAATGACTTGTGGTTATTGCTTCATCGGCCATCTAACCCGCAGAAACTCAAGGATATGAGACACTTGCAATTTACAGTAATCTGCGCAGAAGGTCAAAACCTTGCTTGCCTCAAAAAACGTCCTCTCGCTTAGCAACCTCAGTTTGTCACAACAATTGATGTGATACATATGGTCCTCCGTGCCGCCAACCCATTTTGCAAACAAGCCGTTAACAAATTGAAGACCATTTATTGTCTGTGTAAAATCGTCAAACGTTCGCCTACTGATTAAGCACGAAGGCCACCAAATAATTTGGTGGCCTTCTATTTATTCGATTTCGAAGGGGAGATTTTGAAAACCCTGCTAAACCCAGCAAACAAGGGCACTTCATTTAACAAAACAGGTCAAGCTGCGTGAAGCATGCCGCTATGTTCAACCAAATGCCACCATATGCATGATAGAGGGACTTTATCTCTAGTTTTTTTTCCCACCAAACGTTTTCATCACTTGACTACGAATGGCATTAAGGTTCATTGCACTTTCATCTATTCTGCGTAGCATTTCACCCAATTCCTTTCTGGTACGCGCGTCATCTTCAAACATTTCAGACTGATGAGGACTCCTGTCACTTCCTTGTACATGACCGTACTCATACCATTTGAAGTTCGCCGAAATGAGAGGAAAAACCTCAACGTTAAGCACACCAGTAGTAAGCGTTCTCAAATCAAATTTCGCTGAATCACGATTTCGCAACAAAACCTCCATTTCAGTAAGTGCGATATCACAAGTCGGAGAAGACAACCAATGTACTGGCCGCTCAATTTCTCTTTTCAGTAACCAACCCAGTCCACTTCCGTAATTGGCCACAGAGGTCTCTGGTGTCAAACCAGCGCAAGCCCCGTACCACAATAGGCTCTCAGGACAGGTTGAAAGCACCGGGAAAAGAAGAGAAAAGTGATCGAGGCTACCAGGTTGAATTCTGCTCACCAGGTAACCAAGCAGAAAAGCTTGATGTTCCCGGTTTTTCTCTAAGCCATTTACTAGACTCTTAACCTCTACCTCAACTGCTTTGACTCTATCTTCGCGCGGCCCCTCTAACACCTCAAAAAGAGCCACAATCTTTTTGGATCTACCATATAGTTTCGTCCAGATACTCCGAGGGACGCGGCCATCAATAAGCACTCCCTGAAGAGCGTCCAAAAGCAAACGATTTACCACAGAATTACTTTGAGACTCGCGTGGGGAAACAGCGCATCGGACAATTTCCCATACATCGCTGATCCTGCCGGAAGATAAACCCAAGGATTGTTGTTGCAAACACTTACGGGCAGAGAGCCACCCTTTTTCTATCTGACTGAAGACCCCCTCTTGATCTCTATAGACCTGATTGTAATGTTTAAGGCCTTTTGCGAAAGCAAAAGACAACGTTCGAACGTAAGCCGAAAGTGGCAACTTTTTAACATCTGTGCGGCTGGCTGAATACGCTATTACCTCAGCTAAAATAAGTCCTATATCTGCCGATTTCACATCATGCATAGGAGGGGACTGATGGGCTTGTTCTGCCAATCGAGCGAGGGATGGTGTAAGAACACGGCATTGCGCTGTAAAAGGTCGGAGGTGTTTGAAATATGTAGATATCCAAGCAATGAAATCCGGCACGCCTCCTTCGGCAACAATGACTGCACTTGGCAATACAAACCTTTCGGATGGAGATTTTTGCCAGACAAGTATGATGTCTTCACCTTGGACAAAGACATCTTCAATCGAATCAATCCATTGAACATCATGCGAGTTCAAAGGCTTTTGGTCTGCAAAGAAATCTACAAATTGGCGACGACTACATAGCCAATGAAACATTATTTAGTACCTCCAAAAACTTCTTCTATCGTAGGGGGCAGAGGCTCGGGCTTCAACAACTGAAGAGCTGCATCAAAATATCCATGCAAATCATCACAATGATAGACAGATAATGCCGTTTTTGCCCTCGTAACAGCCGTAAAAGTTAGAGCTCGATTACGCCCAAAAGATTTAAGTTCATCACAAGCAGCCAAGTGAAGTGCGCGGAATTCTAAACCTTTCGCAGAATGGAATGTAGATATTACAATTGGTTTGTCCGGTGGGAACATATCGTCCGAACTCCCATGAAGAAGAAAGGCTTTATCCGAATGCTTAGACTTGCTAAGTATATCCCAAATGGCATTCATTGTGTCTCTTTTCGGGCAAAGGATACCTATAAGTTCATTAGGAAAAGTAACAAGCTGTGTCTCTAGCCGCGACATTATCAACTCGACTTGTTCTTCGATTGAGTCGCATTTCGTGCAATTAACAGTTGATGGGTTGGCCACTTCATCATAATTAGACGTTTCAGCTAACGGCTGATAACCGAGCAACTTCTTAGCGATTCCATCTGCGACGCGACAAATATTAACGCCATTTCGATAGTGAAACTGCAATTCGTGAGGCTCTCCGATAACAGTTTTGATTATGTCTAAAGAATCTTCGTCATCATAAAGTTTCTGCCTTTCGTCGGCCACGCAGTAAAACCGGTCCGTTAAGCTTGAAAAGAGTCGAATCTCGTCTGGGGTATAATCCTGTGCCTCATCAAGAAGAATTGCATCATAAACGTTCGACAGTTCTAAGGAATCTACCTTCTTTTTTATTTCCACCAAAAACGCTTCACGGTCAGCCTTAAAATCATCGGTAGACTCTACATGCCCTCCATACTGTTTTATGAAATCAATTTGCCACTCTCGACACGTCATAATCTTTGACGCAGGAAAATCGTAATTCTCCGCGCCGTTGGCAATAAACTCTCGTAAAGACCGAGTAAAAGTGACAACTACGATATTGTGAAGCCCTGCAAGATAAAGGTAGTTCGCACGTAATAGGAGAAGATTTGTTTTCCCTGAGCCAGGAGGGCCTGTTATAAAAACGCTGTCATCAACAGGTAATGCAATAATATTACGCTGTGTTTCATCCAACTCCGTCTGATCTACCCACCATGTTCCACTCATTACGGCTCCTCCAAGACTTGATTAATATCTAGCCAATATGCATCTTCGGTTGGCGAAAGTTGTCCGCCTTGACGTTGGGCAAAGTCAATCGCGCTCCACAAGACATCACGCACTGCCAATGCAAGGCTTCTTGACTCCAATGACCCACGGAATACATCTGTTACAGATGGTGCATCTCCATGATCAGATCCCGTTCGCAGAAAGCACACTGATGCGACAATATGAAAGGCCATCGTCGCTTCATCAACAAGGTCACAATCAAAACGAATCGAAAGTTGGCGCGGCAATTCATGAACAGAGGACGGTTGGAATACAACTCGAACCTGTACAGGATTCTCACTTATTTTCGGAAGAATTTGCATCTGTGGGAATGCGCTACTTCCGGCGCACTCATTTCTGACTACAGCATCAAGTCGTGATGCAACATGTCTCCCTATTTGCCTTTGAGACAAACTGTGTGGCTTCTCCTGCTCTGGCGCTTGTGAACGAGTGAGCAAACGGCGCTTTAATACCCTTTCTCTTGCAAGGTCTGCTGACCTGTGCACATCTCGTCCGATATCGAAGTCTCCCCATGACACCAAAGAAAGACGCGCCTCTGGAGGCTTTACGAGACAATTCCTCGCAAGTAAAACAAGATTTGCAGAGACATCATCTGCATGCAAACGAGGCGTTTCATTTCTCACAGCATCAACCAAAAGAGCAAAAGGGTCCGAGAACTCAAGAAAAAGTGGCTGGCGCATTATCAGGTCGTGCAGAACGGCCCCTAACTGGTAGAAAGTAACAGCTCGCCATCCTTCTTCATTATCAGACTCTTTTCGGAGAAGAAACTCAGGGGAACTGTAACGAAGTGTCCCAACGAACAACCTTGCGTCTTCATCAGTAAGATCAGAGTCACCGATTGGACGCAGCACACCAAGGTCTAGTAGAACGGCTCGAGAAAAGTCCTCAAGAACAACGATATTCTCCGGCTTAATATCTCGATGTACAAGCCCCTTGGTTTCGAGGAATTTGGCAGCAGACGCAATGTGGTTGAGGATAGTGGAAATTTTTTCACGGGGGACTAATGTAAGAGAATCCTTCAAATTTGGAGCTTTAATAAACTCCATCACCAGGTATAACAACCCAGAATTCTCGCATGCACCGCCATCAAAAATTTGAACCAAGTTAGGATGTTTTACACCAATCAAAAACCGCTCGCGCTCAATTCTTTCGAGCTGAGCTTCTCTTCCGTACTTTTCAACCAATTCAGGATCGAAAATCTTCAGTGCCGCTTTCTGCCCGTCTTTCTCACTCTCGAAAACAACTGCCGACTTCCCGTTGTTAATGAACTTCTGTACGAGCCAACCACCGACACTTTTCCCGACAAGATCCGTTGCAATATTTTGGGCACGGACAGAATCCATTCTCGAGTTCCTCTCTAATGGCGGTCATTTTACCTTAGTGTTAGAATTGACATTGGCTTATCGAGCAAGTTCACACATCTTCCAAGAAACACCAACACCCAGATTCGCATGCTTCATATACTTGCTAATTACAGACATGAAAGAATCAACTTCAGGCTATACAAACTTCGTTATCCAAACCACAAAAACGCCTTAAATTTAAAGAAAAAAAAACAAATCAACCCTAGAGCAAGGGTCGCAATTCGTCAAGAACCAGTCCCCCCTTAAATAAATCTAGGCAATTATTCCGACTTGGTACTGGACAGGTGTCATCTTAAACCGACTATCATTACGAATATCTGCAACTTTCAAATGGAGGATTTGAGGCTTTTTTTTGTAAACAGAAAAAACTAAATAAACGTAGTAATTATCTAGCGTCTGCGATTTGTCTGCTTCATTTTTTGAGATATAAAACCCTTTGTCAGCGTATTGTGAGGTCGTCGATTTGACTTCGATGAAACGTTTTTGGCCCAATTCATCGAAGGAGAGGATGTCATAGCCTAGGCTGTCATCGGCCAGAGAAACGTGCTTAACCTTTTTTGCCAATTCTGGCTTTCCTAACAGTTCCAACCGTTTTTTCTCATTCTCAAAAACGAGCACTTCTCCGCGCTCACCGACACCTCGTTTATTACGAGCTTGTGCTTCATAATCTGGCTTCCAGGGCGACCCACCGCCACGTGCTACTGGAGCTTTGCCGGACAACGGAAGGCTTATGATAATTTCAGGTATTGCTTCCTGCGGGAGTGGCTTGCGAGTCTTTTTCTCGGCGGCCTCTTTGCTAGGCCGACCAAACTGATCGTAAAGAAGCTTACTCCGATAATGAACTGGATGTTTAAGCACATCAGGGAACGAACCTAGGTATTCCATGATGGTTTTCTGCATATCAAGCTCACTTACTGAATCAGAAACTAAGTTCATTTTATTCAGAAAATAATGCAGATGTGATTCAGCGTAAATTGGGAGAAACTTTTGAGGGTAATAAATATACAAGAGCTTCCCCTTAAACATAGGGGAAATTTTATTTGACCGCAATTCGCTGAAATCGTCTACTTCTCCAGCTAACAGTAAGTTGGAAATTTCATTTTTGACTGCTTCAAAAGCTGCCAAGTAGTTTTCACCAAATTTCTTAACACATCGATACTCATTTGTTTTATCTGACTTGTTAACCCTTCCGTACCAAAGGCCAAATTTACGCGCCGGCGAACCGACTATTTTTCCCAACTGGTCCAATTCCCATTCGACACGGTAACAAAAGGATTTGTTACTTGCACCTTTGCCGATGACATATTCATCGAGAGCAAGGCTCTTGATACTTTTGATTGGATAGTCCTTAACAAAAGACTTTCTAAGTTTCTCCATATTTTCAATCAAAGACTTGTTTTCTTCGATGATAATCGGAAACCTAGCACTCAATATATCGTCAAACTCTGAACGATTCATATTGTATCCTCAACACTTAAATCCTCAGTAATCTCCCGGAACGCCTTCATCGCCTTCTGAAGGGCAGCGACAATTCCTTCCGCAATCACGCATAATTCAGGTTTTTTTATCATCACGCCGCAGCATTCGAATAGTAAGGCGAAGGAACCGTAGGATAATTCCGATACACATGCCGGAAAACATCATCCGCCTTCTGGGCGACATCGTCCTCCGTGTAACCATCAACCGGTAGCCCCGTCTCATCACTCCACAAAAAGTCCCGGATAGTATTCAGTACCGCATCCCGGGTCGCCTCTTTGTCTCGCCAATGGTCAACCCTCAGCTTCTCAGCCTTGAGCCTTCCCAGAAGCTCCACTGCGACTGCCTTGATTCTCTTTATCTCAGGTTGGCTCAGTTCCTGCTTTTTTAACAAGTCAAAGATGGCCAATGATTCTTCATCAAGGCCTTCACGAACAGCGCGGTGTTCTTCTTCATCAAGTGACTGCTCAAGCTTAAACAGGGCCTCAAAAGTCTGCTCAATGGTTACCCGGTCTTTCTCTCGATTATAATCGGTTACAATCTGCTCAAAATGTTGTTGGAAGTCAGTTCTAAGTGGATTCCGCTGCAACAGTCGTTGCAAACGTTGCTCCACGACTTGTCGGAGGTCTTGAACGATGGTGCTCTTTTCTGTACTGCGTTCGAATTCTTGTTTGAGCCGTTCAAAATCTATCTGGCTTATGTCGTAAGGCGCACGTTCGTCTTCGTCCGTTCCCTCCCGAACCTCAATCGCCTCGTTTACAACCTTGTGCAATTTACGGATGATGTCGGTGATGTCAGCTTGCTCACGGTCTCGCTGGAGACTCTTGTAGACGATGTTGATGGCATCACGATCCGACCGGTGAGCATTCACCCCTTGCACGTTGATACACGCCTTGAATTTCTTGAAGACCTCGCGACATATCACTTCAAATCGCTTGCGGGTCTCGTCGTTCTCGTTGGCGGCTTCCTTGCAGACCGCAATAGCAGCATTGCGTTCGAAACCGGGCAGATTTATGACATCGTCCAATGAAGAACCTCGGTCGGTAAGAAACTGCCGTACAAAAGCAATGGTTTCAGCCAAATCAGCCAACAGTTCCTCATCTGGCCGGGCTGGGTCGGTCTCACCACCCTGCCCTCCGGGCTGTGTGCCAGCAAAAGTCGCTAAGGCCTTGCGCAGATGTTTGAGAATTCCACAGTAGTCAACGATCAAGCCGTTGTTCTTACCTTCATTCACACGATTAGCGCGAGCAATAGCCTGCATCAGAGTATGTGCCTTCAGTGGCTTGTCTAGGTACAACGTGGCAAGACTCGGCACATCGAACCCGGTCAACCACATAGCGCAGACGATTGCGACACGGAAAGGATGTTCTTCTTCTTTGAACGCCTCATCCAAATCCATGCGTTGCATGTTCCGGAATTGAGGTTTGTTGCGCATCGACTCAGGCAGATCGATACCTTCCTTGATGAGACGCCTGTGTGGCGTAATGTCCAGGTCCCACTTACGGAATTTATCAACCTCGCCCTGCTCTTCACTCACCACTACCGCCATGCGAGTTTCCCGCATCCAATCAATCTGACGATGAAGGAACAATTCCTCCTGTTCGTCAACGATTGTGGCCAGAGACTTCTCCAGCTCGCTGATACGTTCATTCCAGTGAAACTCAATCAGTTGGTGCATCCGCACACAAGTCACCTTGTCGAGACAGACCATCATTGCCTTACCGGTTTCCCAGGCTGTCGAATAGTGCCGTACAAAGTCCCGTGCGACTTGGTCAAGCCGTTTACCAGCAGTAATGATGTGGTAGTCGCGTGTGAGTTCTCTTTCCAGCCTTTGCTCAACGTTGATGTCATCGACTTCGAACTCTTCCAGCTTCTCAGCGATGCGTTCGTTTAAGTCACCGATGGCAATACCCAATTTATCACCCCGGGCATCGTAATAAATTGGCACCGTGGCATTGTCCTCAACCGCACGCTGGAAATCATACGTCGAGACGTACTTACCAAAGATGCGCCGTGTTATCTCGTCATCACCGAACAGGGGTGTTCCTGTAAAGCCTATGTAGCTGGCATTTGGCAGGGCGTTGCGCATATTGAGAGCCAAGGTACCGTATTGAGTACGATGAGCCTCATCAGTGAGAACGATGATATCGTCACGTTGGGTGTAGCCTTCATCTGGGTCTACTTCCTGGTTGAATTTCTGGATCAGCGAAAAGACAAAGGCCTTGTGCTCGGTCAGAAGCTGGCCAAGGTGAACGCCACCAGAAGCTCTACACGGTTCGCGATCATGGTCAACCACCCCACACCCTGCAAAGGTCTTATAAATCTGCGTGTCGAGGTCATCACGGTCTGTCAGCACCAGGAACGTGAAGTTGCCGCCAAGTTTGCGATGAACTTTACGGGTAAACATCACCATCGAGTAACTTTTACCCGCCCCTTGGGTATGCCAAAAGACCCCCAACTTCCCTAGCCGAACTTTGCGCTCACGCACTGCCTCAATGGCCAGGTTCACACCAAGGAACTGATGGTTGCGTGCGAGAATCTTTCTGGGTTCGCCGGCCGACTCATCAAAGAGGATAAAGTTCTCCACCAAGTCGATGAAATTGTGCCGATCACAGACACCCTTAAGCAAGGTTTCCATATCGACCGCCCCCGGCTCATCTTCGGCCAAGCGCTTCCATTCATTGAAGTGCTCCCACTTACTGGTGACCGAACCAATCTTTGCCTGTTCCCCGTTGCCGAACATGACGATTGTGTTGTGGTGGAAGAGATGCGGGATAGTGTCACGATAATCGGAGAAATTCTGTTCGAAGGCTGCCTTGAGATTCTTATGAATATTTTTGCACTCGATGAACAACAGTGGCAGGCCGTTGACGAAACCGATGATGTCTGCCCGCCGTCGGTAAAGGTCACCCTTTACCCACAGCTCACGCACGCAAAGGAAAGCATTATTGGTCGGCTCATCGAAATCTAAAACCTTTAGACGCTGACGAACCCTCTCGCCCTTTTCGTTACGGAAGGTCACCTGCACACCGTCGCGTATCTGGGTGTACTTCTCACGGTTGGCGGAACTGAGGGTTTGGGAGGCGACGGTGGCAATAATTTGCCGCAAGGCATCGTCGTAAGCAGCGTCGGGCAGGCTTGGATTCAATTCAACCAACTTCTGCCGCAATGGTCGCGTTAGCACTACTTCATGGGCTGAGGTTCTACCAAGCAGACTGTCTGGTCCGAAGTCCTCGTTGTTGTAGGCGAAGACAGACTCCCAACCTAGTTGCTGTTCCAGGTAGTCAGCGGTGGTTTGTTGGACGAGAGTGTCTTCGGTGTAGACGTTCATTTACCAGGCCTCTCGAATCGAATACCAAGAAGACTACCTGACGGGGTCGCATCTGAGAGAATCAAACGGACATGCTTATCGAAATCGAACCTATCGGAAAAATCACCTTTGGGGATCATGTCCGAGTTGATAGTGCAGATATACTGAGCGCCGAGCTTTTCTGTTACCTCATTAGCAAGTTCGAATGCCAATGCACGTTGTCGTCCATCTACAGAGTCGTACATTAAGGTATCGTGAATAATAAAGTCGATACCGGTCCGGGTCTGCATTTGTAGTTGAAGAACAGCGAGATCAAAGCAGAAGATTTTCATTTTTTCAATCCCCTCACTTCCACTTCGCTCAATATCAACTTGATATTTATAACCTGTTTCGCCAACGTCAATGACAAGTTTCCCAGGCGACTTATAGAGCGCTTGTGAGTGGTCGTTGAATAAACGAACTGCCGCCGACCAAGTATCTCTACGTTGTTCGTGGTCCTGCTCAGCAGTTTTAACTAACTCTGTCTTCGCGGTCTTAACATCCCTCTTGGTTGCTTTAAGGTCTTTAATCTCTTTAAGGCGTGACTGAAGACGATCAAGCGATCCCTGGAGGACAACGTAGCTCTCTTGGAGCTTTGTCATTTCTTGAAGAGCACCATGTGTCTGAAGAACTTGCATAATCTTTGAACGTTTGTCGGTAAAGACCTTGACCTGGCACTCACGGTCATCCATCCCCTGCTTCAAACGCTTAATCTCAGCTTCTAGGAAATCACTACGATTAGCAACAATCTGATGGTGGAAAACCCGAGCCTCGTCTAGTGAACGCTGAACGGCTTCAGGGAAAACAAGTCCAGATTCCTTGTACAAGCTCTCCAAGGACATCGAAGCCGGCGGCTTCTCTTCTTTGATAGAGTCCTTGTAGAGAGTTAACTTTCGTTGATCAGTTACGTTACGATTGACAAGGTCATGAATCTCCCGTGTCAATCGGTCCGCATCTTGCTGAACAGTTTCATATTGGGGATGGACCCGAAAAGTCTCTAAAGCTTCTTTCGCGTGGGTAGCCTGATGCTCAAGTTGAATACATTGTGTTTCAAGTTCACCAACAGTACCGATGGCACCTTCCATAGCGCCGGACTTGATTGCCTTCTCAAAGGCCTTAACGCCATCTTCCCGATCTTTCAGCCCCTGCCAGCGTGCAGCATACTCCCAGTTCATACCCAGGAGGTAGGCAGTATGAAGCTGGATGTCCCAAGTTTTTTGTTGGCGAAAATGCGTGAATGGACTCGTATAAGCATCCGGTCCACGGCGAACCAGATAAGAAATAAGACTTCGAAAGCTTGGTTTATAAGGCAACTGGTCAGCCGAGCGCGACAGGCCGAAATAAGCCCATCCTAGTAGTCGCCTCCAACGGTCCACCTTGAACACAAATTCGCCCGATTCCTTATCACGATCCGGCTGCTCGACCCATCCCTTCGTGACACCGTCAATGACGATTCGATTTTGGCTAGCTATAGCCCTTGTCACTTTTACCCGGTTGCCCGCAATAGTGACTTCCAGAGTAAAAGACCAATGTTCTAGAGGCTCAATCAATAATCCTTTGCCCTTTTTCGCCCCACTGCCCAGACAAAAGTCGATGATTTCAATAAGAGTTGATTTACCAAGGCCGTTGCGAGTGTCCTTTTCCGAAGATGCTTCAGAGCGTTCGGCAAGTATGACATTTAGGCCTGAGGTAAATGTTACCGTGTGAAATGAGGACTGGTTGGCTGACACACTGTGAATCATGACTCCTCCCTATGAATCAAGCCTTTAGTCAGGGTTACTACCCCAGTAATGTGGAGAAGGTCTAAAGCCAGGACAAATCGTTCATAGGTACCAACGGCCCTTTCCTCACGCACCTTGCCCCAGAGACTGGTAACGGTTTGGGGCCGCTCCAGATGGCGAAGCACAACGGCTCCCACACCCAGCAGTGCCTGTTCCTCCGAGATGTGCTTAGATGGCAAAATCATTTTTCGAACACCTCACAAGATTCAAAAAGGTAGATCAGCACAGCAAGCCCAGCCGAGCGCTGCCCTTGACGAGAGAACCCCTGCTGTGCAAATCGACACATCAACTCAAATAAGTCGGCGCCCTTGATGCCCTCTTTCTTTAGTCGCCAGTATTTCTCTAAAAAACCTGCCTTGAGGCGCTCGGGGAATTCTGGGTCGATTTGAGCGACACTCTCTATGTATCGAGAGACTTCTGGAGCAACTCCTAGACCCATAGCGATAACAGCTCGAGATTCAGCGTCGAGGTCATTCTTCTTAATTTTATCGTCCAACTTTAGTAACGAGTAATCGTCCGTAACTGTTGATGGCTGTATTACAGCAACCCATTGAGTGGCCTCCTGCAATTCAGAAAAGCCAATCTCGGCAAATGCGTCTACCATGGCTTGGCGAACCTTTTCCTCATGATCAGTTTTGATTGATTTGAGGAGCTCAACAGAGAAGTCCATTTCCCCTTCCGGTAGGGTGTCGATCCTTTTGTGGCAAGCACCACAAAGGTAAACGAGATTGTGGTAACTATTTCGCTCTTCGTCGGACATGTCCGGGTTATATCTCGCTGACCGCTGCTTCTTATCTGTTCCTCCATGTTCGCCCGCTATGTGTGCGGCTTGGCCAACGTTTATGGGGTCGCCACTGGCACTGTCAACTGAAAGCCTACGCCCCTTCCGCACGCATTCCGGCAGTGCACATATGTCCCCACTTCTATATGCAAGGAGAATTTTAGTCTTAGGTACGGCACTCATACAGAAACCTCCCCATTCATCAATCGTGGCAAAAGAAGGGCTCGGACCTGCACCAATTTATCGTTTTGAGCCATCAGCGTCCTGATTTGATCAAAGTTGTCGCTCACTATCTCATCAAACATTTCAAGTAAATGCTTTGGTGGTAGAGGTACATTGTACTCGTCAAAACAAGAGACCTGAACTCTCTGCCTCCCGGATGATCCGACCATACTCTTAATTGCATTCTCACGAAGAGGATAAGACCGAGCCAAACAATACGTGAAGGCATGGCTAACCAGGACACCTCTCATAACAATAAACTCAGTCGAGCCACATGCTACCTCCTCATCACTTAAGAAGTAAGCCAGGCCCGTTTTCCCATTTTCAAGACAAGGAGTGATCCTGGCGAGAAGCACATCGTTTTTTCTAAATTTCACTGAAGTGTGATTAACTCGACTTTCGAAAGCACTAATGTCAGCGGTCATTCCTATTTTAGATAGAGATGACATTGGTACATACCGAATTTCTTTTCCCTTCTCGACAGACGTTTTGGGGTTAATCTTAATCAGGTCAGGTAAAAACGTATCCTCCCACCCCTCTGGCACACCATCAGCAAGTTGTATATGTTCATGACCGGGGAAACGAAAATGAACAAACCATTCCTCGAATAACAACTGCGCAGATTGCTCCAGCAATTGTATCCGTCGTCGATTATTTTCAATCAGCTCGTCATAGGAAGAAAGATTTTTAGCAATGGCCCGTTGTTCTTGAAGGCCAGGGAGTGCCACAGTAATGTTTTTCAACATAGAGAGGTTTATATTGGGTTGTGCGGCCTGGGCACTGAGCCCCTGAATATAAGCAAACGAGCGTTTTTGCTTAAACCAATAGTAAATAAAGCGAGGCTCCACCTTTGACCGGTCAAACCTCATTATTCCAACCGCCTGATTTGTATTTGCAGGGAGGTGAGAAATGTCAACAATTCCAGATTTACCAATCTGTGCTCCTGCAATCGTCAGAAGGACATCGTCCTCTTGCAGAATAGAGCGTTTCAATTTCTGATGAACATCTTCACTTATACTGTATATTCCCTTAGTATCTAACGAAGTATCTCCATTAAGCGCTTCAGCTTTGATAAAGTTTACTCCGCTTTCGGAAAACCCCTGATCTTTGGTTGGAGTTGTACCTTTTGTAACGACATGAGCTATGTCACCAATCTTGCAAACTGACCAACTCATACGCCCAGTTCCTCAAAATTCTTTTTTATGGTAGCAGCCAACGTCACCGACTCATTATTGAGGTCCTGCAACTCCACGTGAATCTCACGCAAGGCTTCCTCAAAATCAAAATCGTCATCCTCTTGCTCAGGTGCAACCCCGACATAACGGCCAGGAGTCAGACTCCAATCATTGGCCTCTATCTCCTTGATATCCACCAATTTGACAAACCCTTCGACATCACACAGCTTAGCCTCAGGGAAACGTTCAGTGAGCCAATGGGCTTGTTTCCAGAAATATCGCACTTGCTTGAGATGTTCGACAGCCAAAGCGCGATTATCATCAGCTAATTTGCAAGTGCGTTTAATATCTCGGCTCATCCAAACATCGCTGGCTTTTGCGTTATATTCTTTCTCGCAGGTCTCAATGAGACGACAGGCGAGTTTATAGATCAGGTCGGTCTGTTTGATAAGGTCACGACTGGCCTCGGCGATGGGGGCAAGACGAACGACCGCTTTTTTTAGTTCACCGTTGCCAGTATCCTGTTTTTCCCAGGCAACCCGTTGTTCACTGCAAGAATTGACAAATGCCTCAACGTCTAACTGAAAACCTTCGCGACTTATTGTGAGCTCATTCCTAAGGACTTCATGAGGCCCAGGAATATCGAGTTCTTGAGGCAAAGTATTCAAGAATGGCTCTAAAGACTTCATCAAAGAAAGAATTCCTGCGGAGAAATCAATCAAGGGCCATGGGTTATCCCCAGCATCAGATTTAACTTCAGCTTCAACACAGACGGCAGCTTGATCAATTGTGCGCTTGCAATAACTGGAGACCAAATCGAGGTAGCGTTCTGTCTCTCCACGATACAGCCAAACGATAGCCAACAAGTTCTGTTCTTGCTCGGGGCTGAAATCATAAATTTTGCGCGTAACTTTACGATAAACATTACGAGCATCAATCATCAGCACCTTGTCACAATACTCTTTTGGCTTATCGCGATTGAGGAACCACAACTCACAGGGGACGCTGCGGGTATAGAAGAAATTTGAACGGATAGAGACCATCACATCTACATCACCAGTCTCAACCAGCTTTTGCCGGACTTTGGCTTCGCCGCCGCCGGCACTGGAGGCCTGGGAGGACATAACGAAACCAGCACGACCCTTTTCACTCAGGTAACTGTAGAAATAGCTAATCCAGACATAGTTACCGTTGGAGACCTTGTCCTTCTTGTTGACACCAGGCAGGCCGAAAGGCAGGCGCGGGTCATTCTTAATCTTGTCGGCGTCAATCTCATCAACATTGAAAGGAGGGTTGGCCATCACGTAGTCGGCCTTGCCGACAAGTTCATGTGGGTCTTCGTAGTAAGTGATCGCCTTCTGGATGTCACCTTCCAGACCGTGAACAGCCAGGTTCATCTTAGCCAGGCGAATGGTGGTGGCGTTCTTCTCCAGGCCACGGAAGGTAAGCCGTTCAGTGGGACTCTGGCCATGCTCTTCAACAATGCGCGCGCTTTGCACGAACATGCCGCCCGAACCACAGGCAGGGTCAATCACTGTGCCGCTTTCAGGGTCAAGTACGTGGGCGATCAGTGAGACAATTGAAATAGGAGTAAAGAACTCGCCACCATCGTGTGCTTTCTGGTCAGCGAAGCGAGTAAGGAAATATTCGTAGATACGACCGAAGACGTCGCCAGATATTTTTTTCAATTCGTCGGGGTTGAGGGCTCGCAGCAACTGACCGAGAACCTCGTTATCCAGTTCCTGGTATTCGTTCTTTGGAAGGACGCCACGCAGATTCTCATAGTCCGCCTCGATAGACTCCATCGCTTCGATGATAGCCTTGGCACGGTCCACACTGTCGGGCAGGGACACAAGAGTGTCGAACTGAGCATTGGGTTGCAGAAAGATTGCACTCTGCTGGGAGAAGTCCTCCTTAGTCAGTTCACGTGTCTTGCCACCACGACTGGGCAGGTTGACTTCAATCTTCTCCTTCATCATCAGATAACGGCTGTAAGCATGGCGAAGGAATACGAGCCCCATGACGGGCATGAAATACTCGTTGCTGGCGTAATTCGAATTAGCGCGCAGCGTGTCTGCCGCGGACCAGAGACGTTTTTCAATAGCTTCTATATGTTCCAGTTGTGCCACAGTTTTCTAAGTCCTTTTGTTATTAACGATAGAAAGGCAGTTATTACTCTCTTGAAGCAAAAAAATGCACCCTGTCTCATCGACAGCAAGCGCATTTGGAATAGTTCTACAGCGGCGCCATGAAAAGAACGTAACAAAACATCATCGCATGGGGCGCATGGATGTTAGCAATTCGCCGTAACTCTGGCGGTGTTTTTGAAGCCACTGAATTCCCCCTGAATCGATATGACTAAATTGCTGTTTTTAGTGGGTATCCTCACTAAAAAGCAGGGTAGCACTTAAGTTCCGGAGACACCTCACTTAATTAACCATCAGACAACAAAAAACCGCCCAACCGCACAACGCGGCCCAGACGGCTTTCAAATCATCACCCTACTCCCCCTGCATCCCACATAAGCGCTCTCAAACCAGCCGACACCCAAGAAGGATATGGCCGATAAACAAAAAAGAGCACTACGCTAAAAGCGCAACACCCTCCCATTTACTCCAAAACAAATCACGGAAAATTCCGTACAATTCAAATTAACTTGTTGAAAATACTCTATTAGTTAGGATTCGTCAAGATGAACATTGGCACCGCTGAACCTTAGGAAAGTGCGAAAAGTGACTAGTAATAGACGCCTCAAGCACAACAGTTCAAAACAGACACAATCGCAACGAAACACGCCCTATACGCAATCACAAAAAAAAGGCCTGAAACCGATAATGATTTCAGACCTTTGTTTGTTTATGGTGCCGAAGGGGAGACTCGAACTCCCACGTCAATACTGACACTAGACCCTGAACCTAGCGTGTCTACCAATTCCACCACTTCGGCATGAAGCGAGGGCAATTTATAGCAAAAGGGGATAACCAATGCAATAAAAAAAGAGAGGATGAATGCTGGAGTTGTGACGCTATTTATTTGTCCAGACGCTTGGGAACAACCATCACCGTCTTGTAAGTCTCAACAGTGACCAGACCCGGCCGCGCACCTTTCGGTTTCTTAACATCCCTGCCCTGCGCGACGATGACATCAACCTTGCCAGCATCCTTGCCTTTGGAGTAACCGGCGGCAAATGACGCGGCACACAGAATGTCTTCATCTGATACGGAGCCTGCAGCTTCGCCACATTTAAGCACCAGATGACAACCCGGCATGCCGTGGGCGTGAAACCACAAATCCTTCGGCCCGGTCAGGCTGCGACTGACATAATCGTTGGTGCGGCTGTTCTTGCCCCAGAAAAGTTTCCGACCGCCCGGCGTTTCGGCTCGAAGCAATTGATCTTCAATCTTGACGGCTGGCCGCTTGCCAAGCTGCCCTTTCACCTTCTGCAGCAGGCCAGCCGCCTCAAGTTCGGTCTGAATTTGGAACAGATCGTCCGGGCTAGCCGCTTCGTCCAAGGTCAGGTGCAGTTCCTCAAGCCAGAGAAGCTCCGCCTCGGTCTCCTCCAGGCGGCGTGCGTGATGATCTCCGGCCCGCTTGGCCTTGCGGTAGCGATGAAAAAGGCGCTCGGCGTTTTCCTGCGGCAACAACTTGGAATCCAGCTCGATCTTCACCCGCGTTGGCGGCGACTGGTAATAGTCGTCGACTTCTATCGAATCCATACCTCGCCGCATCAAATGTAAATTCGCCAGCAGCAGGTCACCAGTTATGCGCAACGCTTCTGGTGCAACATAACGCTGCTGGTCTTGTTGAATATGTTTAAGCCGTTTCTTGAGTTTCTTCTCTTGACGTTTGATCACGCCCAGCATTTTCTCGCCCAACCCTTGCGGGTTAGTGCTCTCGTTTTCGCTAACACCGGAATCAAACAGGGCAGAGAAGCTATCAAACGCCTCAATCGTGTTGAACGCCTGATCACCAATCGCAAAAGGCAACAGACCGCTACCGCCAGCCCAACGGACTTTACGCGGCTGAAACTCCGCAGCGGCAATGCGTTGTTGGATATCACATAACAGTTGACTTAACTCTTTACCTGCTGCGACCTCGGTGGCCACAGCTAGCGCCAGCGCCAGCGACATGGGATAGACCGTTGCGACCAGCATTGCGGCAACATCCCGGTCATGTGCAGACAAGGCAGCATCAAGCTCAACAGCAGAAGCCGTTAGCGGCAGATAAGACGATTGCTCAGGAAGTTGATACAGCTGCCCCGGCAGCAGAATTCTGGGACCCTCCAGACGGCGCAGCAGGTCGACAATCAGTCCGGTGTCGAGGTCAACCAGGATCATGTTGGATTGTTTGCTAAGAAGTTCGAAAACCAGATCGTAATTTTTGTTATCAGCACCAGCACAAACAAAATGAATAATCCGGTCAAACGGTTCCACCGAAATCTTGACCAGACGCCGTAAGCGAGCACGCAACAGTTGGCAGAAACGCGGCGGCGTGGCCGGTGCGGCAAAACTCTGGGTGGTAAGAAAGAAGTGACTGTCGCCATCGGCCTGCAAACATAGTTGCTGCCGTTCCCGACCGGTCCAGATGCGCAAAACCATGGTTCCGGCACCGACCTGGATGATTCGATCAATCCGACTGCCATCAATCCGTTTTGCAACTTCTGCCGCCAGCGATTGTAAAATAATGCTGTCCATCACGGCACCTTATGTGAGACCGACCTATGCTGCAAGTTTTTACTCCCCTTCAGCAACTGTTCTGTTATTATATCGAGCTTAAAAAAGAACTGACCTATAATCAAAAAAAGGTTTAACGCAGAGTCGCTAAGAACGCAGAGGAGAGTATATTAATTCCCAGGCGAATGACTCGTGCATGCTCTGTTCTCTCTGAGTTTCCGCGTCTTAGGGTTAAAAAATGACTTTATTTGTGTTTGCCTTTGCTTAGGATGTAGACTCAAGAATAATCAATTATGGAGGCTTTACTTATGTCCGATAAATGGAGAATTGAAACTCAGGCGGTGCAGGGAAACTATACCCCCGCAGCAGCGGAACCTCGCACTGCACCAATCTGCCAGAGCACCACTTTTAAATATGACAGCGCCGAGCATATGGCCAAGCTGTTCGATCTTGATTGTGCGGACCCCTTTTACACCCGTCTCGGCAACCCGACCACCAGCGTCTTCGAAGAGAAGATAGCCATGATGGAAGGTGGCGTTGGCGCGCTGGCGACTTCGTCTGGACAGGCCGCTTCAGCGCTGTCGATCCTCAATATTTGCAGCGCCGGTCAACATGTGGTCTCGGCCGGGACTCTTTATGGCGGCACCTACTCCCTCTTCGCCAACACCCTGCCCAAGTTGGGGGTTGAAGTCACCTTTGTTGATCCGGGGTTACCGCTTGAAGAACTAAAAAAAGCCTTTCGTCCCGAGACCCGTTGCCTCTTTGCTGAGACCATTGGTAATCCAGGTCTGAACGTACTCGACTTTGAAAAGTTCAGCGCTCTGGCAACAGCCATGGAGGTGCCGCTGATCGTTGACAGCACCTTTGCCACGCCCTACCTTTGTCGTCCCTTTGAACACGGCGCCGATATTATCGTCCATTCTGCCACCAAATATATCGACGGCCACGGCACCAGCCTCGGCGGCGTTATCATCGACAGCGGAAAATTCAACTGGAATAACGGTAAGTACCCCGGATTATGCGAGCCAGACAGCTCTTACCACGGCTTGCGTTACACCGAAAAATTCGGTCCGTTAGCCTATATTATCAAAGCCCGCGCCCAATACATGCGCGACCTCGGAGTCACCCCGGCGCCGCTGAACTCATTCATCTTTAATCACGGTTTGACCACTCTGCCGCTACGCATGGAAAGACATAGCGATAACGCCCTGATTATTGCGACATTTCTCCAACAACATGCCAAGGTCAAGTGGGTCAATTATCCGGGACTCGAAAGTCATCCCAGCTACCCTCTGGTTCAGAAATACCTTTCGCTCGGAGCCAGTGGCGTACTGACCTTCGGTATCGAAGGTGGTCGCGAAGCAGGCATCAAATTCATGGAAGGCTGTAAATTGATCGCCATGGTTGTTCATGTCGGCGATGCCCGTTCCTGCGTCTTGCACCCAGGTAGCACCACACATCGGCAGCTAACTGAAGAGCAACAAATGGCCTCGGGAGTTACCCAGGATCTGATTCGTCTTTCTGTTGGGATTGAGCATGTCGATGACTTGATCGCCGACATAAACCAGGCCTTGCAAGCGAGCTGACACAAAAAAACTGAATTGATTCACCAAAAGGCGAACCCCAAAAGGTTCGCCTTTTTTGCAAACCATAAACCACACCTGCTACGTGTAGTTTATGGTTTATTTTTCTTGACTTTGCAACTCTCACTGGCATACTGAAGTTTAGCGCAAAAACAAACCAATCGTTTTTAACGAGACGAGCAGTCTGTTGAACGACCAATGAACTGGCTGCAAATCCGTCCGTTGGCCTATATTCCAGCTCCTTTTTGACCATTAGCTACGGCTATTACTCTCAAAAGAGCCAAAAGCTGATCTAAAAACGGCCAAATTTTCGCTTCAGCCCGGATAGTCCGACAGGCTGCTAGCAGTTTGAGGAGAACATACAATGTCAGATCAACCTGATTATCGTCTGGGGACCAAAGCACTGCATGCCGGTCAAGTGCCGGATCCGACCACCAATTCACGAGCGGTACCGATCTACCAGACCACCTCATACGTC
Organism: Desulfuromonadales bacterium; assembly: GCA_030145195.1. Lineage (GTDB taxonomy): Bacteria > Desulfobacterota > Desulfuromonadia > Desulfuromonadales > BM103 > JAQYVY01. The sequence continues at coordinate 44,217 of JAQYVY010000016.1, forward strand.
TTTGACTCAAGTGAACACGCTGCAAACCTTTTTGCGCTCGCCGAGATGGGCAACATCTATACTCGCATCATGAACCCAACCACTGATGTGTTGGAGAAGCGACTGGCTGAACTCGACGGCGGAGTTGGCGCCTTGGCTTTCGCTTCGGGATCTGCCGCCATCTGCACTTCGATCCTCAACTTGGCCAAAAACGGCGACAATATCGTTTCAACCCAGGCTCTCTACGGAGGGACCTATAACCTGTTCCATTACACCCTGGCGCGCATGGGGATCACCGTCAAATTCGTCGACACCTCGGACCCAGCCAACGTCGCCGAAGCCATTGATGAGAACACCAAGGCCGTCTTCACTGAAGCCATTGCCAATCCAAAAAACAATGTTGATGACTTCGAAGTTATCGCCCGGATTGCCCATGACCATGGGTTACCGTTGATCGTCGACAATACCGTTGCCACCCCATTGCTGTTTCGGCCTTTCGAGCACGGTGCCGACATCGCCTGTTATTCACTGACCAAGTTCATTGGTGGACATGGCACCAGCATCGGCGGTGCCGTGGTCGACAGCGGTAACTTCGACTGGTCAAGTGGGCGCTTTGACGAATTCACCACCCCGGACCCCAGTTATCACGGACTGGTCTATCATGAAGCCCTGGGTAAGCTGGCTTACATCCTGAAGATGCGGCTCACCTTGCTGCGCGACATGGGGGCTTGCTTGTCACCGTTCAACGCCTTTCAGTTCTTACAAGGTCTGGAAACACTACATGTACGCATGCCACAACACTGCAAGAACGCTCTTGAGGTGGCCAAACATCTCGAAGATCATGAGAGCGTCGAGTGGGTCAACTATCCTGGCCTGAAGAGTCACCCTGACTACGAGCGTGCCATGCATTACCTGCCGAACGGCCAGGGTGCAATCCTCGGCTTCGGTATCAAGGGCGGCGCTGAGGCAGGCGCCAGGTTTATCGACAGCGTCAAACTTTGCAGCCACCTGGCGAACATCGGCGACGCCAAGACCCTGGTGATTCATCCAGCCAGCACCACGCATCAGCAACTCTCTGATGAAGAGCAGCTTGCCGCTGGAGTCAGCCCCGACTTCATCCGGGTTTCAGTTGGGATTGAGGATGTGCGCGACATTATCGAAGATCTGGATCAGGCACTTAAGGCCAGTCAGTGATTTAATTACGCGCAACGAAACTAAAAAGGCGGACCATCTGGCCCGCCTTTTTTAGTTTGAAGCACGCTTTTCTACAGATTGGTAACGTACCACAAGACCCAATCCAAGTTAGACTCTTCTCATCGCTCAGTCTGCAACACTTCCTTACCACCCCAACCTTGTCAATTCTTTTGCCAGCCCTTTGCGACCGTGTTATTGTTGCGCGCAAATCTAGCTGGGGGTTCCACTTTTGATACGCTATTGGCTCGAATACATACCCTTTATCACGGTCGCAACCGTGGTTCGCCTCCTGCCGCGCGGGGCCGCCATGAGCCTGGGTCGAAAACTCGGTTACCTCGGTCGCTACCTGCAACCGGGCCGCGTTAAAATTGCCGACGACAACCTGCGCCAGGCTTTTCCCGAAATGCCGCAGAACGAACGCGCGCAGATGGTTAAACGGGTCTTTTCCGATCTGGGAGTCGGCTTTGTCGAGATGTTGCGCCTCGACCTGTACAATGGCCGCGACGATCTGGAAAAGCTTTTCACCTTTGAAGGCGCGCAACATCTCCCGGACGCTCTGGCCTTAAACCGCGGCTGCATCCTTTTAACCGGTCACGTCGGCTCTTGGGAAGCCGGGAACTTTGTTTTTCCAACACTCGGGTTTCCAATCGCAGTGGTCGCAAAACCGATGCGTAACCCCCTTGTAGACAGATATTTTCGTCGTATGCGTCAATCGTATGGGGCCTACATGATCGACAGTCGTAAAGGTGCCCGAAAAATCTTCAAAGCTTTACAGCAAAATCATGTGGTCGGGATTTTGATGGATCAACACATCAAGAAGAAGGAAGCCGTTAGTGTGCCTTTCTTCGGTCGCCCGGCCCACACAACTCCAATCATCGCCCAGATCGCTATGAAATACCACGTACCAATCGTACCCGTCTTTGCCTATCGCAATCCAGACGACACTTACCTGATAAAGGCATTCAAGCCAATCCTGCTTGAAGACGCACTGACAGAAGAGAACATTATCGCCAACACCGCAAAACTGACCCAATGCATTGAGGAAGGGATCATGCATGACGTCAGCCAGTGGTTCTGGGTCCACCGGCGCTGGAAGTAACTCAATGAAGCAAACCACATCTTTTCATATCGTTCTGATCGAACCGGAGATCCCCCCCAACACCGGCAACATCGCCCGTCTTTGTGGTGCGACCGGCACAGTCCTGCATCTGGTGGGGAAACTCGGGTTTTCTCTGGATGACAAACATCTAAAGCGAGCCGGGCTCGATTACTGGGACGCGGTCGATGTGCGCCGCTGGGACAGCTTTGATGACTTGCAAGCCGCTTTTCCTGAAGGGCGTTTCTGGTTTACCTCGAAGAAGGCGACGAAATCCCATGTTCAGGCAGACTTTGAAGCCGGAGACTTTCTGGTGTTCGGCAAAGAAACTTTGGGGTTACCGGAAGAACTGCTCTCCCGTTACGCCGACAGGTCCCTGCGCATCCCGATCCTCAGCCCGGTGGTGCGTAGCCTGAACCTCTCAACCGCAGCCGGAATAATCCTCTATGAGGCTTTACGTCAGGTTGGACAGTTAGAACCATAAACCCACAAGCACCTCAAACCCCTTTGCGGATTGTCTACCTTTCTTTGCTCCTTGTCTGCCTTTCTTTGCGACTTTGCGTCTTTGCGTTATTTTTTTCTAGCAGACAACAAAAAAGGCGCCCCAAAGGGCGCCTCTGTAAGCATCAGATTATCAGTTCCAGCTACTCTAAGTTATCCTCAATCCGAATCAGCAGACTCTCCTCACACACTTCCCCAAGTTGATCAATTTCGTACAGGGCGGCACGCACATTACGCTCCTCGGCTTCATGGGTCATGAATACAATCGGAACCGCTTCTGCAACGTGGCGGTGTGGTTGAATCATCGATTCTATGCTGATCTGATGTTTTCCAAGAATCCCCGCGATTTGAGCCAAAACCATCGGTTGATCCTTAACCATAAGTCTCAAGTAATAAGGGGTAACAATCTGTTCCATAGGCTTTATTGCATAATTTGATAGAGCGCTCTGAGGACAACCAAGCGCCGCAACTCTGGTGCCGATTCCAGCCTTGAGATTATGAGCAATAGCAACCACGTCGCCCATAACGGCACTGGCCGTGGCATCCATACCAGCACCGTAACCAGAGAGCATCACCGGTCCGACGAAGTCTCCGACTAGGCGGACACAGTTGAAAACGCCATTGATAGTAGACAAGGGGTAGTCTTTTGGCACCATGGTCGGGTGCACTCGCGCTTCAATCTGGTCGCCGTCGCGCTTGCCAATAGCCAAGAGCTTCAACTTGTAACCAAAACCATGAGCGAACTCGATATCAAGAGCCGTGATTTTGCTAATCCCCTCGGTATAAATCTTATCGAAATCGACGCGAGTGCCGAAACAAAGGCTCAGCAAGAGAGCCAGTTTATGGGCAGTATCGATCCCCTCGACATCAAAAGTCGGATCGGCTTCCGCATAACCATGCTTCTGGGCATCAACCAGAACGTCAGCGAAAACTTCGCCTTCTTCATCCATGCGGGTCAGGATATAGTTGCAGGTGCCGTTGAGAATCCCATAGAGACTGGTAAACTCATTCGCGCCGAGGTTCTCTTTGATTGCTGAGATCACCGGGATACCACCGCCGACGGAAGCTTCGTACATGACCTCAACGCCAGCCTCTTCTGCCGCGCGAAAGATTTCCTCACCATGCAGCGCGAGCAAGGCCTTGTTCGCAGTGACCACATGCTTGCCGTTTTGGATCGCCTTAAGAACAAAGCTACGAGCCGGTTCGTAACCACCGATCAGTTCGATGACAACCTGAATCTCTGGATCGTTGAGTAACCCTTCAGCATCAGCGCTCAATATCCCGGGGGCCAGATTAACCCCACGATCTGTGGTGATATCGAGGTCAGCAATCCGTACCAGTTCGAGACTGACACCAGTCCTCTCAGCGAGGAGGGCATGATTCTTCTGCAACAACTTGACGACACCGGTACCGATGGTGCCAAAGCCTAAAAGGCCTAGTTTAATACTCCGCATAACATTCACCTTATATGTTCAATTGATATGACTCTTTAAAGGGTTATTGAAGGGCGGGCAGCCTGACGGACTATCACTGAACTGGCTGTAAGGAAACCGGCGACGTACTGCATACCGACTCACAATCAAGCCAGCAGACGGTGACATCATCGTTCTGGCCCTCCAGGACCGCATTGACCAGCGTATGCAAAACTTCGGCATCAGCATCTTCATGCAGCGCCAGACACAGGGAGGTGTTTTTAAAACCAGCTTGGCGGGCGACTTCAACCATATGCTTCACCAATGAGGCATAGGTTTCAGCACATAACCCTTGCCACTTGCCGCCACCAACGAAAAGCACCCAGTCGGCCTTGAGCTTACCATTGTTTTCCAGCACGACATGCTCACCGGCCTTACCTTTGACCTGGCCGTCAAGCAGCATCCGGGTCAATTGACCATCCATACGCCAATCGAGCAAAGCGGCCGGACCGACGAGTGGAAGCTGATCCATAAAATAAAGCGCTACCACAGCTTCACCCGGCAGGCTATCGGCGGAAAGCGCCGGGTTTACCAACGAGGTCATGGTGTTGCACGCCGTATTTGCTGAGAGAGATGATCAAGGACACCATTGACAAATGAGGGCGTTTCTTCGGTGCCAAAACGCTTTCCAAGCTCTATCGCTTCGTTGATAACGACATTGCACGGGACCTCGGGACAGTGAAGCAGCTCAAAGGCAGCCAGACGCAGGAGAGCAAGGTCAACCCGTGCCATGCGATCAAGAGCCCAGTTTGTCGAATAAGAGTCCAGCTTCTGATCGATCTCATCTAGATGCTCGGCGACGCCACAGACCAAAACCTCAGCAAAGCTCCGGACTTCTGGCTGCATCGGCGAGAGACCATCCTCAACCGCTTCGCCGAGAACATCATTTCGGAACTGAAAGTTTTTCCAGAAAACAGCCAAGACCTGTTCCAGCGATCCGCCTTCATGGTCGGCCAAACTATAAAGAACCTTCAGGGCCATTTCCCGGCCCTGGCGTCTAATCCCACGTGACATATCGATTTATAACGCCTTGTACAGGTTAACCATCTCTACCGCTGCCATAGCCGCATCAAAGCCCTTATTGCCCGCTTTGCTACCAGCACGCTCAATCGCCTGTTCGAGAGAATCAGTAGTCAGGACCCCAAAGGCAATCGGAATCCCGGAGTCAATAGCGACACTGGCAACCCCTTTGGAGACTTCGGCACTGACATAATCGAAATGCGGCGTGGAACCACGGATCACTGCACCAAGACAAACGATGGCATCAAAACGTCCGGTTGCAGCCATCTGTTTTGCTGTCGGCGGGATTTCAAATGCACCGGGGACGCGCACAACAACGATATCGTCCTTCTCGGCACCATGGCGAACCAGTGCGTCAATAGCACCTTCGACCAAACGGTCGCCGACAAAGCTGTTGAAGCGACTGACCAACAGCCCCATCCGCAGACCTTTGGCATCCAGTTTTCCTTCGATAATCTTTGGCATGTCACATCTCCACTTTCCGGGATTAAAGATTTTCCAGCAAATGACCCATCTTTTGCTTCTTGGTTTTCAGATATTTCAGGTTTGACTTGTTCGCCTCAATCTCTATAGAGACCCGTTCGACGATCTCCAGGCCATAACCTTCGAGACCGATAATTTTGCGCGGGTTATTGGTCAGCAGGCGAATTTTCCGCACACCGAGTTCACTCAAAATCTGGGCACCAATCCCATAATCACGCAGATCGGCTTTGAAACCAAGCGCTTCATTGGCTTCCACCGTATCACAGCCATCATCCTGAAGGTTATAAGCTTTCAGTTTGTTAACCAGGCCGATTCCCCGGCCTTCCTGACGCATGTAAAGGACGACACCAGCGCCCTCTTTTTCTATAATCTGCATCGCTGTATGCAGTTGCGCACCGCAGTCACAACGCTCCGAGCCAAAGACATCACCGGTCAGACATTCGGAATGCACCCGAACCAATACCGGCTTCTCTGGGTCAATTTCGCCCTTATAGAGAGCGAGATGCTGGGCGTCATCAACATCATTATCATAGACGACAGCCTTGAAATCCCCCCCCGCAGTGGTCGGCAAACGGGTTTCGGCAGCGCGTCTGACCAGCAATTCCGTCCGCATCCGATAAGCCACAAGATCGGCAATAGTGACAATCTTCATCTTGTGCTTCTCGGCAAACTCACGCAACTCGGGCATACGCGCCATAGTACCGTCATCATTCATGATTTCACAGATGACACCAGCGGGTTTCAAACCGGCAAGGCGAGACAAATCAACCGAACCCTCAGTCTGACCAGCGCGAACCATAACCCCACCCTTCTTCGCGCGTAGCGGAAAAATATGTCCAGGACGGGCCAAGTCATTAGCTGACGTTTCGTCAGCAAGCGCAACCTGAACGGTCTGGGAGCGATCGGCGGCGGAGATGCCGGTTGTCACACCCCGGCGGGCTTCGATGGAAACGGTGAACGCGGTTCCAAATGACGAAGAATTGTCCTGAACCATAAGTGGCAAACCGAGATGGTCGGCCCGCTCTTCAGTTAAGGAAAGACAGATCAGGCCGCGGCCCTCTTTAGCCATAAAGTTGATCGCTTCGGGCGTAACCATTTCGGCAGCCATGCAAAGATCGCCTTCATTTTCACGATCCTCATCATCGACCAGGATGATCATTTTGCCTTGGCGGATCTCCTCCAAGGCTTCTTCAATACGGGTTAACGGCATATCAACTCCTTACTCACAAGGCTTTAAAATATCTCATAAAAATCCATGCTTGGCAAGGAGATCCATGGTTACGCCCCCGGTCTTGCCGAGAGCTCCAGCGTGCATAAATCTTGCTACATATTTACCAATCAAGTCAGTTTCGACATTCACCATGCCACCAACCTGGCAATCCTGAAGATTGGTCTGTTCAAGGGTGTGTGGGATAACGGCGAGAGAGAAACCATCCTCACTCACTTCGTTTACAGTCAGGCTGATGCCGTCAATGGTGACCGAGCCTTTGGCCACCAGCAGGGCAACAATTTCCGGGTCGGCCTGAAATCGGAGAGTCCAGGCGTTGCCTTCCTTGCGTCGTTCAGCCAGGCGCGCCCGGCCATCGACATGACCAGTAACCATGTGACCACCAAGACGATCGGAGAGGCGTAAAGCTCGCTCAAGATTAACTTTGGAACCACGTGACAACTCGCCTAAGCCACTACATCTCAGCGTCTCGGCAGAAACATCGGCAAAAAAACGGCCATCACCGAAACCAGTGACCGTGAGGCAGACGCCATTCATCGCAATACTCTCACCGAGGCTCAGTTCGGCCATAGGGAAAGCGGTCCCAACCGTGACCCGAGCCTGAGCTGTGCCAAGCTTGATCTCGACCAGAGTACCGACATCTTCAATCAATCCGGTGAACATGTTGCCACCTCCCCTTCGATCAGAATGTCATCACCACTCCGGGTCACTTGCATATCGGTCAACCGGTAGGCCTCACGCATTGCCGCAACGCCCACACCTGAGAACAGATCATGGCCATCACTGCCGCCAAGAAGTTTCGGTGCAATAAACAGCATCATTTTATCGACCAGTCCGGAACGCAACATCGCACCGCCAAGGGCGCTACCACCTTCAAGCAGCAAGGATTGAAGGTTCATGGCTCCAAGCTGTGACATGGCCGCCTTCAGGTTCAGAAAGCCATCGGCGCTTCGTTCAACCTGAACAATTTCGGTTCCCAACTCTCGATAAGGCTGTAAAGCCTGTTCGGCACAATCGACCGCAGTGACCAGGAGTGTTTTCGCTACCGACTCTTGGGTATAGACAACGGCTTGCGGAGAAGTCCGCAGATAGCCATCAAACACGATCCGGACTGGATCCCGGCCACCATCTGCCAGACGGGTCGTCAGTTGCGGATTATCAGCCAAAATCGTTCCCGAACCAACTATAATAGCATCAACCTGATCGCGCAGACGATGCACCAATTCACGACTTTCTGGACAGGAAATCCAGCGCGAATCACCATCTGCTGTCGCAATTTTCCCGTCGAGAGTCATGGCCGCCTTAAGCAGCACGTATGGCAGGCCAGTCGTAACATGTTTGGCAAAGGGTGCAATCAACTTCTGGCACTCATCCGCAAGCAGACCGCTATTAACCTCAATACCCGCCTGTCTCAACCTCTCTGCGCCCTTACCCGAAACCTGAGGATTCGGATCAGTCGCACCGATATAGACGCGAGCAACTCCAGCAGCGATAATCTCTTCGGTACAAGGACCGGTGCGCCCCTGGTGGCAGCACGGCTCCAGGGTCACATAAAGGTCGGCACCATGTGCCTGTTGACCGGACTCACGCAGGGCAAAGACCTCGGCATGAGGCTGCCCAGCGACAGGATGATAGCCCCGGCCAACGACCTTGTCCTCACGAACCACCAAAGCGCCAACCGGCGGATTCGGGGTCGTCCGGCCAAGACCTTTGCGCGCCAGACTGATCGCTTGTCGCATGTATTGTTGATTGCGGTCACACACGAAAGGTTATTTACCGGTCCCTTTAGCCAGGATATCGGTAAGCTCGGACATGAATTCGTTAATATCGCGAAATTGTCGGTACACAGATGCGAAACGAACGTAGGCGACCTCATCAAGGGACTGCAGGGCCTGCATCACAGCTTCACCGATGCGGCACGCGTCAATCTCTTTCTCGCCACTTTCCTGCAGGGTTACTTCCATCTGATCAACAACCTTCTCAATGGTTGCGATCGAGACCGGCCGTTTCTCGCAGGCACGCTGAATCCCGGAAATGATCTTATTCCGGTCAAAGGCCTCCCGGCGACCATCTTTTTTAACCACCAGAGGCAGAGTCTCTTCGACCCTTTCATAAGTCGTGAAACGGCGTTCACAGGAGACACATTCCCTGCGACGACGGATATTGTTGCCTTCTTTGCCCAAACGGGAATCAACCACCCGGGTATCGTCATGAGTGCAGAATGGACATTTCATCACAGACCTCCAGACTCTTCATTGGAAATATCGGCGAAAGCGCAGACTTCAATGCCAGACTCATCAAGCATATCCATGGAAAGTTGATCGGCATACCCTTCCAGATATACCACCTTGCGAATCCCGGCATTAATCAACATCTTGGTGCAGATAATACAAGGTGAATTGGTACAGAAGAGTGTTGAACCCGCGATATTGATCCCATGGCGAGCTGCCTGAATAATAGCATTCTGCTCGGCGTGCAAGCCACGGCACAACTCATGGCGTTCACCAGAGGGAACTTTTAATTGTTCACGCAGACAACCGGATTCGGCACAGTGAGTAATCCCCGAAGGAGTCCCATTGTAACCGGTTGCCAGGATATTCTTTTCCTTGACCATAACCGCCCCGACCTGACGACGCAGGCAGGTTGACCGCCGCGCCACCAGTCGAGTGATATCCATGAAATACTCTTCCCAGGAAGGTCTTTCCATCTAGACCAACCGATGAGCGTAGAGCGGGAACTGTTGGCAAAGCTCACGAATTTCTTCGCGGATAGTCACAAGTTCCTGTTCGTTTTCAATGTTTTTCAACGCCCGGTCGATCCAGGCACCAACCTGACGCATCTCATTCTCTTTCAGCCCACGTGAAGTACTGGCTGGCGTCCCAATGCGAATACCGCTCGTAACAAAAGGAGAACGCTCATCGAAAGGAACCGCATTCTTGTTCACGGTAATTCCAGCTTTTTCAAGTATTGCCTCGGCAACCTTGCCAGTCAACTCAGTGCCGGAAAAATCCAATAACATAAGATGGTTATCGGTTCCGCCGGAAACCAGGTTGTAACCGCGCGCAACCAGATCCTCTGCGAGTGCTTTGGCATTCTTCACCACTTGCTCAGCGTAGACCTTGAATTCGGGCGTAAGCGCTTCCTTGAAAGCGACCGCCTTAGCTGCAATAACGTGCATCAGCGGACCGCCCTGAATTCCGGGGAAAATATTGCTGTTCAACTTTTTTGCATACTCTTCGCGGCAAAGGATCATGCCGCCACGGGGACCGCGCAGAGTCTTGTGGGTCGTGGTGGTGACAAACTCGGAGTAAGGGACTGGGTTAGGATGAACTCCAGCAGCAACCAAGCCAGCGATATGAGCCATATCGACCATAATCGGAGCACCGACCATATCGGCAATCTTGCGAAACGCCTCAAAATCTAGGGTTCGAGGATAAGCGCTCGCACCAACCACAATCAGTTTCGGCTTATGCTCTTTCGCCAACTGCTCGACTTCATCGTAATCGATGGTGCCGGTGTCCTTGCGAACACCGTAAGGGACTATATTGAACAACTTCCCGGAGAAGTTGACCGGTGAGCCATGAGTGAGATGACCACCGTGAGCGAGGTTCATGCCTAGCACCGTATCTCCCGGTTGGCAGACGGTAAAATAGACCGCCATATTTGCCTGAGATCCGGAGTGAGCCTGCACATTGACATGCTCGGCACCAAACAGCTCCTTAGCACGGTCGATAGCCAACTGCTCAGCGACATCGACAAATTCACAACCACCGTAGTAACGCTTTCCGGGATAGCCTTCGGCGTATTTATTGGTCAGAACCGAACCTTGAGCTTCAAGGACGTGTTCACTGACAAAGTTTTCCGAAGCAATAAATTCCAGGCTGTACTCCTGGCGCTCGGTTTCTTGACGAATAGCTGTGGCAATTTCAGGATCAAATTGGGAAAGGGTATCAGGCATAACTTTGAAAACCTCCGATTATTTTAAGCTTAGGCTTTTTTTACCATCTGAGTCAGGGACCGTTAAAAGGACTACGGGCAGGCCGTGTGAGCCTGCCCGTAAGCTGTCATTTATGTCTTGCTGTTTCGAACAGCCTCTTCCAACCGGGCAATCTTATCAAGACGCAACTGATGACGACCGCCTTCATAGGCTGAATCGAGCCAGACGTTCACCATGCGCACCGCCATATCAACGTTCAGCACCCGACCGCCAAGTACCAGGATGTTGGCATTATTGTGTTCTTTGGCCATTTGCGCCATAAATTCGTCAGTTGCCAATGCGGCCCTGACTCCAGGGAATTTATTAGCAACAATCGACATGCCGATACCGGTGCCGCAGACCAGAATACCTCGTTCTGCACTTCCCTGAGAAATGGCTGAAGCCACCTTTTCGGCAAAGTCGGGATAGTCAACAGAGTTATCGTTGTCAGTCCCGTAATCGTCTACGTCCATTCCGCGTGAAGCGAGCGCCACCTTGATGGCCTTCTTCAACTCAAGGCCACCATGATCACTGCCAATAACAAGCATGAAGTTACACCTTACGGAACAGCAGGGTCGCGTTGGTGCCACCGAACCCCAGAGAATTGGAGAGTGCGACCTTCACCTCTGCCTGACGCGCAATGTTCGGCACGTAGTCGAGATCACATTCAGGGTCCGGCTCGGAATAATTAATGGTCGGAGGCACGACACCACGATTCATCGCCAGCAGTGAAAAGATAGCCTCTACCCCACCGGCAGCGCCGAGCAGATGCCCCGTCATACCCTTGGTCGAGCTGACCATCAGCCGTTTGGCATGCTCACCAAATACAGATTTGATGGCGAGGGTTTCATAGAGGTCATTAAACGGTGTGGAAGTCCCGTGAGCATTGATGTAATCAACCTCTTCAGCGTTCACACCGGCGGTATCCAGAGCCATCTGCATGCAACGGGCCGCACCTTCCCCGCCGGGAGCAGGAGCGGTCAGATGATAAGCATCGCCGGTCAGTCCATAACCGGCAACTTCGCCATAGATTCTGGCACCGCGCTGTTTGGCAGACTCATATTCTTCGAGGACAACAATTCCGGCACCCTCACCCATGACGAAACCGTCGCGGTTTTTTTCAAAGGGGCGACTCGCCGCCTGGGGATCATCGTTGCGAGTCGAGAGGGCTTTCATAACCGAGAAGCCGCCCATACCAAGGGGGCAGATCGTCGATTCAGTGCCACCGGCAATAACCGCATCAGCATCGCCGCGCTGGATCAGACGATAGGCTTCACCAATCGAATGCGTCCCGGTAGCACAAGCAGAGACAGGTGCCAGGTTGGGACCTTTGGCGCCGGATTTTATGGAGATCTGGCCCGCGGCCAGATTGATAATCGTCATCGGGATGAAAAAGGGGCTGATCTTACGGTAGCCACCTGCAGACAGGGCCTCTTGATATTTCTCAATGGCTGGCAAGCCACCCATTCCGGAACCGACCACAACACCGACACGTTCAGCATTGTCATCATTGATTTCCAGACCGGAATCAGCTAGAGCCATAACAGCCGCGCCAAGAGCATAATGGATGAAGAGGTCCATCTTGCGGCCCTCTTTCTTATCAAAAAACTCTTCTGCAGGAAAATCCTTGACCTCACCGGCAAATCGGACCGGGAAATCTGTAGAATCAAAACGGGTAATTGGACCAATGCCGGAGCGACCATTAATAAGGGCATCCCAGTTTTTATCTATTCCAGTGCCTAGAGGGGAAGTGATTCCCAGGCCGGTTACAACAACTCTGCGCATGAGGCTATTGTCCTCCCAACACAAAGCCAGCCACCGGCAACCCAAGAAGGGCTGCCGGGGCAGGTTTTGTAATTATTGACAGCGGGGCGTATGCCCCGAGTTGTCTAAGATTCAGGAATTCGAGGAAATATAATCAACGGCATTCTGGACAGTCTGAATCTTCTCGGCGTCCTCGTCAGATATTTCAATGTCGAACTCTTCTTCAAGAGCCATGACCAGTTCAACAGTGTCCAGAGAATCGGCGCCGAGGTCGTCCATGAAAGATGCCTCAGTAGTGACCTGCTCTTCATCAACACCCAACTGCTCAGCAACAATCTGCTTAATACGTTCTGCAATAGTAGCCATTAATTTTCTCCTCATTCAAGTTTTGATCCGATCATCGATCGTCTCTTCTGATAACAACTTTGACCCAAACGGGTTCACTCACAAATTCGCGTTACATATACATACCGCCGTTAACTCCGAGCACCTGACCAGTAATATAAGAGGCCTGGTCAGAGGCCAGGTAGAGCACAGCATGAGCAATATCTTCCGACTCACCAAGACGGCCAAGCGGAATCTGTTCGGTCAGGGTTTCCCGTGCCTTGTCAGTCATCCCTTCGGTCATCTCCGTAGCAATGAAACCGGGGGTAATAGCGTTAACCGTCACATTGCGCCGAGCCAGTTCACGGGCAACCGACTTGGTCAGACCGAGCAGGCCCGCTTTGCTGGCACAGTAATTTGCCTGACCAGGGTTGCCCATCTCTCCAACAACCGAGGAGATGTTGATAATCCGGCCGCACCGCTGCTTGCTCATCACCTTGGCAACGGCACGAACACAAAAGAAGGCCCCTTTCAGGTTGGTATCGAGAACCGCATCCCAATCGTCATTCTTCATGCGGAGCAGCAGACCGTCACGAGTGATTCCGGCATTGTTGACTAGAATATCAACCCGTTCGAATGCAGCAACCGCCTGAGCCACCAGATTGTCAGCATCTGCACTGGTAGCAACATCGGCAACAACGGCAAGCGCCTTTCCACCCTGCATCTCAATCTCTGCAACCAAACTTTCGAGAGCCTCAGCACTGCGGGCCGAAGCAACAACTTTTACACCTTGGGCAGCAAACGCCAGAGCAATAGCTCTACCGATACCACGTGAAGCGCCGGTGACAATCGCAACTTTATCAGACAGCATCATTTCAACTCCATAAATTATGCAACAAGAGCGCGAATGTCAGCCATATATTGAACGTTCTGGATGACACTGCCCTTGGCCACACGCTTGACCAAACCAGACAGAACTTTGCCCGGACCGACTTCAATATAGCGCTCAACGCCTAGATCAACCAAAAATTTTACAGTTTCTTCCCAACGAACCGGAGCGCTGACCTGTTGTACCAACAGATCACGAACCCTTGATTCATCCTGATTCGGCTTGGCCTCGACATTGCTGATGACTGGAAGAGCCATTGCGTTAACTGAAACCTGCTCAATAACTTCGGCCAGTCTCTGTCCGGCAGGGACCATCAAGCGGCAATGGAAGGGGGCACTGACAGGCAGAAGCATGGCTCGCTTAGCCCCTTGCTCCTTGGCGAGGACAATCGCACGCTCGACCGCTTCAACGTGCCCGGCAATCACGACCTGACCGGAACTGTTAAAATTGGCGGGTGAAACGACTTGCCCCTGAGCCGCATCGGCGCAAACCTGATTGAGCACATTCGGATCAAGACCGAGAATAGCCGCCATGGAACCGGTCCCGACCGGCACCGCCTCCTGCATGAAAGTTCCGCGTTGGCGAACGATCCGTACTGCATCAGCAAAGCCAAGGGCACCAGCGCAGACCAAGGCACTGTATTCTCCGAGGGAGTGGCCAGCCGCATAATCAGGGGTCAGTCCCGTCTCGGCTTCAAGCACTTTCAAAGCAGCGATACTGGTTGTAAGGATCGCAGGCTGAGTGTTTGCCGTCAGCTTAAGAGCGTCTTCCGGGCCATTATAGCAGAGCGACGCCAAGTCGAATCCGAGAGCATCGTTTGCTTCTTCGAAGAGCTGCCGCGCAAGCGGAAAATTTTCGGCCAGATCCTTGCCCATACCGGGGTACTGAGAACCTTGGCCTGGGAAAAAAAATACTGTCATCAGTAACAGAAACCTTTTATAGACGTTTGCGACAAAAGAAGCGCTACCAGCGCATCAAGACCGATGCCCAGGTGAAACCACCACCGAAAGCATCCAGCAAGACAATGTCACCTTCCTTAAGCTTGCCAGCTCGATTCGCCTCATCCATCGCTAGAGGAATCGTTGCCCCGGAGGTGTTACCAAACCGATCGACATTGACATAAACCTGATCTTCTTTAAACCCGATTCTTTTCGCAGTGGCCTTAAGAATCCGAATATTGGCCTGGTGAGGGATAAAGAGATCGACGTCCTCAACTGACATGTCGTTTGCCTTAAGAGCAATTTCGGCAACATCAGCCATTGAACGGACAGCAACCTTAAAGACTTCGTTGCCCTCCATTTTCAAGGTGTATTCCTTATTCTTCAACGATTCTTCATTCGGGACTAACTTGGTGCCGAACCCCGGCTGGTAAAGAAGTTTCAGATGTGTTCCGTCGGCATGAAGATGGGTTGAGAGAATCCCGTGTTCACTCTCCTGGGCCTCGACCACAACAGCACCGGCAGCGTCACCGAACAGGATACAGGTATTGCGATCTTCCCAATCGACCACCCGCGACAGAATTTCAGCGCCGATCACCAAGACCTTCTTTGAGCGTCCGGCTTCAATGCGGTCAACTGCGGTTGATAGCGCATAAAGAAAGCCACTACAGGCCGCAGAGACATCAAAAGCTCCGGCATTGACCGCGCCGAGATTACTCTGCACGATACAGGCCGTTGCTGGCCAGGGATAATCACCGGTAATGGTACCGACCACAATCAGGTCAAGGTCCTCAGCTTTAACGCCAGCCATTTCCAAGGCACGTTCTGCAGCCCGGGTTGCCAAATCGGAAGTGTTTTCATCATCAGCAGCGATGTGACGTTCACTGATGCCTGTCCGCGCCTTGATCCACTCATCGTTCGTATCGAGAGTTTTCTCAAGATCAAAGTTGGTTAGTATTTTTTGGGGGACATAGGACCCGGTGCCGGTAATTCGTGCTCTGATCACAAGCCTGCTCCTTGGGAGTTACTGGCAACTGCATCGACAGCACCCACCAGTTCATGGTTGTCTGTTTTGGTGTCGTTTATTTCGGCAAGACGTTCAACCAGTCGAGCATTCACCTGGCGCGTCTCATAGTCATAAGCCATCTTGATGGCATTCATTATTGCTTTGGGACTTGAACTGCCGTGACAGATCATGCCAGTTCCCTGAATCCCGAGCAACGGCGCTCCGCCATATTCGGCATAATCGATCTTCTTTTTGAGCGCGGACAGGGCAGGTTTCACCAGCAGGTAGCCGATCTTCGCTATGAAACGAGAAGCAAACTCTTCGCGCAACATACTGCCAATCGCCATGGCCAAGCCTTCTGAAACCTTGAGCACAACATTGCCGACAAAACCATCACAGACAACAACGTCAACCTTGCCGTTGTAAATATCGCGCCCCTCAGTATAACCAATATAGTTAAATGAAGCCGCTTTGAGCAACCGATTCGCCTCACGCGTCAACTCGTTGCCCTTGGACTCTTCTTCGCCGTTGGACAGCAGTCCGACCCGTGGCGAATCCTTTCCGAGCATCTGGGTGGCATAAACGCTACCCATAAGCGCAAACTGTGCCAGATGAGGAGCTTTGCAGTCGACATTGCCACCAACATCAAGGACCACCGTCTGATTCTTCAGATTGGGTACAATCATGGCAATTGCGGGACGATCAATTCCGTTGATCCGCTTAAGTACAAACATCCCGGCAGCCATAGTCGCTCCGGAATTGCCAGTACTGACAACCGCATCAGCCTTCCCCGCCTTGACCAGATCAAAAGCGACTCGAATTGACGAATTCTTTTTTTTGCGCACAGGATCGGAGGCCGAATCATGCATACCAACAACTTCGTTGGCCTGCTCAATACAAACATCCAGGCCCTGGAGATCATGCTTCTCCAGTTCCCTCTCAATCAGTTTCGTCTGTCCAACAAGAACTACGGGAATCTGCCATTCTCTGGCAGCCATAACGGCACCGGCAACTTCATGAGCAGGTGCGTTGTCTCCTCCCATAACATCAACGGCAACTATCGGGCGTTTATTCAATGAAACGACCCTCTAATCCTCAGAGCCGAGGACATCCTTGCCTTTGTAGGTGCCACAGGAAGGACAAGCGCGGTGAGACTGTTTAGGTTCCTTGCATTGTGGGCAAACCGAAAATCCAGGGGCCTTCAGCGCATCGTGGGAGCGACGCATATCACGTTTAGATTTAGACGTTTTCTTCTTTGGTACTGCCATGGTTCGAATGTCTCCTTAGCCGGGATACCCGGTTTCTATATTTTAATATTAAGGCCAGAGACCTTAAGAGAAGCTCTCCTATTTCACTACCTTGAAATTTTTCAAGACAGCGAGTCCGGCGTGAAATACCGTCGGTTCACAATCACAGGCACGTTTGTTGAGGTTGCAGCCGCAATGTAAGCAAAGACCTCGACACTCATCACTGCATAACGGCTTCGGCGGCAAACTCATGATGACTTCCTGTTCAATGTCATTTGTCAAATCAATGACATCACCACTGAAAGTCAGCAGGCCGATTTCTTCGCTGGCAAGCTCGACATCTTCAGCCGACACATCTTCAGGCGCAGCATCAGCGCTGACATACGTGAGCACAACCTCTATGTTTAGAGGGCAAGTCACAGGACCTAGGCAACGGCTACAATTAAGGATCACCGTTGTTGCCAGAGAACCGGTGACCTCAATCATATCGCCAACCCGGATGGCCTCAAGCCGACCGTGCACCAAATCGATAAATTCGATGTGCCCTTGTTCGACTTGCGCACTCAATTCGGGAAATGCCGTTACCGACTCATTGACATTGATAATGCGAGGTCGATTTTTAAGTTTTTCGATCGGTATCTCCACCGAAAAAGACCTCTTGCCAAATTAAGCAAGGCGTTAGTATAGGAACCTGTCGCTTACAGTCAAGAAGTTTTCTTTCCTGACCAGAAATAAGTGACATCTATTAACGTATTAACGATAAATTTGCAAGAGTTTAGTGTCCAGAGACCCTGGTCCCTTGCAATCGACCGAAGGCTGATGTAGAAGGAGTCTACAACGTATAGGAAAAGATAAAAGATGACTCATAATGATTCACACAAAACAATCGAAAGACTCCTCAGGGTTATGCAAACGCTCAGAGCACCCGAGGGCTGCCCATGGGACACTGAGCAGACTCCAGAGAGTTTGACCCCATACATCCTTGAAGAGGCTTGCGAACTGATCGATGCCATAGAAAGCGGTTCAACCGAGCTTATTCTGGACGAATTAGGGGACCTCTTGCTTCAGGTTGTATTCCAAGCCCAGATTTTTGCCGAACGCGGTCAGTTCGAATTTAGCGATATCGCCACAGCCATTGCCGACAAACTCGTACGTCGCCATCCGCATGTTTTTAACCGCGAAAGCGGGTGCCACAGCAAGGACCTAGACCAACAGTGGGATGAAATTAAACGCGGCGAAACGACACAACAAAAGAGCTGTCTCGAAGACCATCTCCCGAACCGACTGCCTTCATTGCAGCGTGCACAAAAGCTGATCAGCAAAATTTACCGCAGCAAGCTTGAGGCATATCTTCCGCCGAAGCCAGTCCGGTCGGCACAACCTCTCGACGAAGTGGCTCTCGGACAAGCGCTCTTTGAACTCGTCAAACGAGCCCATGCTTCGGGGATTGATGCCGAGACCGCGTTACGTAAAATTACGCGGCAAACAATGTGCCAAATTGAATCGCTTAAAACCGATATTCTCAACACTGACCAACCCGAACCCAGTGACTGAATCGACACTCAATCCAGGTCAATTCAACAAAAAAACAAAGCGTTTCGGGCATCTTCACAGCTTTTCCACGCGACACGTGGAAAAGCTGTTGAAAAGCATGTGCACAGACAATTCCGCAAACCGCAAAACCGTAACTTATACTACCTGCTCAATAATTGGGCATATTTATTTTCCAATGAATTCAGTTACTTATCATACACTTTAAATAACAACCTGGACATAACAACATTTACCCACATATTTTCAAAAATATTCAGACCAGCGAGGAACCGTGTTAATAAAACTGCTCGTACTCTTCACTTTTGTACCACTTATGGAACTCTACATCCTCATTGAAGCCGGACAACTGATTGGCTTGGGACCGACCATCCTGCTCATTATAGCGACAGGAATCGGCGGGGCCTGGCTGGCCCGCAGCCAAGGGCTGGAAATCATTCGTCGGATCCAGGAAGAAACCTCACGCGGACAGATGCCTGCCGTCACCATGATCGACGGAGCACTGGTATTGATCGGTGGGCTGCTGTTATTGACTCCGGGGTTTTTTACCGACCTTCTGGGTTTTAGCTTTCTGGCCCCCCTGACACGCTCTTTATGGCGCAAAGGATTCAGCACCTGGCTGGAAAGACAAGTCCGGCAAGGCTCCATAACGGTCAAGCATTTATAATTTCACCCATCCCTCCCTTAAAAAATATAAAAAACTTCATAAACTGAGAATGTAAATTCAACGGAATAAAAAACCGCCCATCAGTCATCCTGATGGGCGGTTCAGTGCTTCTCGAAAAATTGAGGCGACTTATGCCACCTCAGCCATCAACTGTGACATTGCCTTGGCAAACGCCACCGGATCACGCGGGCGGTCGCCTTCAAGCAACAACGCCTGATCGTAGAGCAGGTCGACATACTCCTTGAGCCGGTCGTTCTTGGCATCGGCGGCGAAGAGCGCCTGCATTTTGGCGATCAGAGGGTGGTCGGGATTGACTTCGAGGGAACGTTGACCCTGAGGGACGTTCTGGCCCATGGCGCGGAACATCTTTTCCATCTGCGGGTCAAGATCGTGCGCGCCAGAGACCAAACAGACCGCTGATTCCTTAAGCCGTCCTGAGATACGTACCTCGCCGACCACATCCTTGAGCTGCTCCTTCATCAATGCCAGCAGGTCGCTGTATTCCTTTTGCTTCTCTTCTTTCCTATCGCCGTCACCCAGATCAAGATCTCCCTTGATGGCCGACTGAAGTTCTTTCTCTTGGTATTTCCCCAGGCTGCTGATAATGAGATCGTCGATGTCGTCGGTCATCAACAACACCTCTAAGCCCTTCTCCT
The DNA here is from genome assembly GCA_030145195.1 of Desulfuromonadales bacterium. Classification (GTDB taxonomy): domain Bacteria; phylum Desulfobacterota; class Desulfuromonadia; order Desulfuromonadales; family BM103; genus JAQYVY01. The sequence continues at coordinate 64,208 of JAQYVY010000016.1, forward strand.
TGAAAACTTCCAGATAAGGGGACGACTCGGCAGTAGTCCGGTCGGGACCGGTCATGTAGTAAATTTCTTTTTGCTCCTCGGGCATGCGCTGAACATACTCGGCAAGGGTGATTTTTTTTCCCGGTTCGGTCTTGGTCGACTCGAAGAGCAGCAGCTCGGCGATGGCGTCCTTGCGCTCGAAATCGTTGTGAACCCCTTCCTTGAGGATGCGACCGAACTGATCGTAGAACGCAGTGTAAGCCGTCAGGTCGTCTTTCTTCATCGCCGTCAGGGTGTCGAGGACCTTCTTGGTGACATTCTTTTTTATAACGTTAACAACCTTGTTGTCCTGCAAAAGCTCACGACTGACGTTGAGCGGCAGATCGGCTGACTCAACCACCCCTTTGACGAAGCGCAGATATGGCGGAAGCATCGCTTCGCAGTGATCCATGATTTGTACCCGCCGCACGTAGAGGGTCGGACCAATCTTGTATTCCTGATAATGGATATCGAACGGGCGTTCCTTCGGCAGGTAGAGGAGAACCGAGAATTCAGTGGTGCCTTCCGCCCGGTAATGGATTGTTTTGGCCGGAGCGTTGAAGTCGTTTGAAATATGCTTATAGAATTCGTGGTATTCTTCTTCGCTGACCTCGCTCTTATCCTTGATCCAAATGGCCTTGCGCGAGTTGAGAGTTTCAAGCTCGGTTTTCTCAACCGACTTTTCCTTGTCATCGGGGTCGGGCTGATTGCGGGTCACCTCCATCACCACCGGATACTCGATGAAATCGGAGTATTGCTTGACGACTTTGCGAATCTCCCACTCCTCCAGATACAGTTTTTCATCCTCCTTGAGATGGAGGATGACGTCGGTACCACGCGTTTCCTTAGTAATATCTTCAAGGGTGTAGCTGCCGTCGGCCTCAGACTTCCAGCAAATTGCCTCATCGGCCGCTGCGTCGGCGCGACGTGTGAGGACCGTGACCTGGTCGGCGACCATGAAAGCGGAGTAAAAACCGACGCCGAATTGGCCGATCAACTCCGGATTGTCCTTGGCCTTGTTGCTTTCGAGTAGTTTGAGAAACTCCTTGGTGCCTGAATGGGCAATGGTGCCCAGTGTCTCAGCAGCTTCGTCGCGGGTCAAGCCAATGCCG
>JAQYVY010000065.1 GCA_030145195.1 Desulfuromonadales bacterium
GGGTAAAGCCTCCTGGCCGATCGCCGGCGCTTCGTTTATCCTGCTTGCCAAAGACAAACCGGCCTCGAGCCAAGAAGCAATCAAATTTTACAACTGGGCTTTCAACAACGGTGACGAGATGGCAACCAAACTGGTTTACGTGCCACTACCGCAGAACTTAAAAGATGATATCCGTAGCTACTGGAAAGCAAACGGGCTGTAGATCCAGTCAGCTCCATAGCTTTTACAACAGAGGCGACTATTGAATCGCCTCTGTTTTTTCCTGGCGTGTTATTGATAGACATTTAGGACGACAAAATGATGGCCATCTGGAGCAACTTCGGGTGGCCATTTATTATTTGTCAGGGTTTACAATACGCCCACTTCTTTGACCCTGCTTTTCGTTTGCCATAAAAGAGATCAGAGGCAAACTTGCAGAACGTTTCGGAGTTGAGTACACGCCTTCAAAGAGCACTTTGCGACGATATTTTAAGAGGGTTGGAGTGGGGCAAAAGTCATGCGAACAAGTAATTTGAGCCAATCATATAGGGAACCCTGACTTTTGGATGTCTCCGGTTCAAGTTTATAGGCTTGAAAGCCTGACCCGTCAGCACAAGAAAAACGATTGGCGGTGACCCCAGGATGGTCTATAATTAACGACATGAAAGCGAGAAAAAATGCAATGGCACCAGATCAGGGACCTGCCTTGGCGCGGTTTTTTTCTGCCGCAGTTATAAAAGAATTTGCTTCAGAGGGTCGCTCAGAATTAGGTACCAAGATTCTCAAAGATGTTGGGTTTTTAGACAAACTTGATCCTTTAACCACGTTGGGATCTTTCTTTGATAATGTTTATTCCTTTCTGTTTCGTTCCTATCGTGCTGAATATGTATATAAGAACGTCATTGCTCAGAAAATCCTACTAGGCACCCACTCGTTAAACACCACGTTTATGCTGACGGAATTTCGTACTGGGGTTTGTCGGGCCGATGCCCTGCTCCTAAATGGAACCAGTACCGTTTATGAAATCAAAACAGCCTACGATAGTATTGATCGATTGTCCCGACAGATACAGGCATATCGGCAACTATTCGACAGGGTGTGTGTAGTAACAGCACCTTCTCAAATTGAAAATGTCAGGAATCATATTGATGAAGATATCGGCCTGATGGTTCTTAGTGATCGAAATACCTTGAGAACTATTCAAAAACCATCGTCCATCAAAAGGACCGTTCTGCCTTCAGTCATTTTCGATTCTCTTCGTAGGAGTGAGTATGAGGAGATCATAAAAGAGCATTTTGGGGTTGTTCCCAAGGTACCAAACACTATAATCCACCAAGCATGCCATGACCTTTTTTGCACTCTTGATCCAGTTAAAGCCCATGATTCAATGGTTTCTACTCTCAAGAAACGCAGGAGTAGTAGGCGTTTGAATGAATTTATTGAAAGTGTTCCACTCTCTCTCAAGGCGGCATCTCTTTCATGTAAACTTAGTGCTAGGGAACAATCACAGTTCTCTCTTTTATTGAATACTGAAATTGGCGACTGCCTATCGATCTGCTAGGAAAACCTAAGACTGGGGGAGCAATGTATTATCCATACTTTCGTGGTAAGCAGTACGAGTTGATCACCATCCGTGAGAATGCCGAGCGCATGTCTCAATCAAATATCGTCCCCATCATTGAACCTGTAAAAAGGAGTCTATCTGGTTTGCGTAAAGCGCTTGAAGCACTTGTTGCGCAGCAGGCTCAGTTTATCCTTGTTGCGAATCCTTTGCATGGCGAACTAAATGGGGGGGCAGAAGAACTCCAGACCGAAATTATTGATGGACTGCTAGCTGACTATGATGATTGTCATCTCGGTTTTATTACAAATTCAACTACATCGCTTGAGGAGATTCATGCTTTCTGTCAGGGGCAAGACAAAGCTGTTTCGATTATTCATTATGGTTACCCAAAGGGGGGCGAACTGGCCGTCGCTGTAAGCGAAATTGCCGCTATCAACGAGCACATATTTATCGACGCATGCTGTAGTCGTCTTTATCGGCGCCACTTTAGAGATGGTTTTCGTGTTCTGGTTCGTGATGGTTTCGTGAAGCGCACCAATCGAGAACACCCTGAGGTTGAACACTTTTCAGATTTGCACATTACCTACCAAGAGGAAAGCGTGGAAGGGTTTGGCGATTTCCTGACTGTCGGAGATGATTTTATGGAGGGCGGCGGCCCTGCATATGCAATAGCCATTCATTTAACATATATTGACAGAAACGAAGACAATGACATGTTTGTGAAACACTATGTTTCTGACCGTACAACTTCGCCTACAGATCCTGGGGGGAAATTTCTTGAAGCACTTCGGAAGCTGGTTGCCGACGTCGACAACCCTAACTCAAAGATCTTTCGATCGGGAGCAGTTGGGGAATTTTTAGATCTCCATAATCGTGGGCATTACCCCGGTCTAGGATACTTAAAGAAGCTTTCGATGCAGCACCACATCGAATTGATTGCAAGTCTCCAAGGAGGCTGAGCCATGGAGAAGTGCTGCGGAGGTTGCTTTGGGGATTGGTTTTTAGCGGATTATATCGGCATCACCAGTGATGAGGTTGCTGAATGTGAATTTTGCGGCTCAAAGGATGTGAATGTCATAGCACCGGAAGAGTTACTTTTTCATTTTGACTCGCTGTTCGAGCTTTACGAAGAATCTTCTGAAACAGAGGCTGCGAGTCTTGAGTCTTTATTGCGTGGGGATTGGGGCTTATTTGAAGGACTTGAGCGAGTTAAGGCTGAAGCCCTATTGGTTCATGTGTTCGACAACTCAGATATTTTTCGTCGTAAGTTCGTACCGACTCCAGACAGTAGAACCACAGCGATTCTTCAGTGGGAAACCTTCCGAGAGGAGTTGAAGCATCAGCGGCGGTTTTTCCCAACGAATAACAGAAAAATTTTAGATCTAGAAACTTCGTTTGTTGCTCTTGAGTCGAGGATGGCTCTAACGGTTTATAGGGCAAGAGCATGCGAAAAAAGTGTGCCATACCCGATAGATCAAATGGGTATGCCCCCCAAAGAAATGGTGGGAAATGGTCGCGCCAACCCTGTTGGAATACCTTGTCTTTATGTTGCTTCAGATGCCGCAACCGCTGTAGCAGAGATTCGGCCTCACAAGGGCGAGATTGTTTGTGTTGCAGAATTCAGGTTTGAGACCCCTCTTTCCTTTGTCGATTTGCGTGACCCCAGAAGGAAAATTTCACCATTTTATCTGGCCGAGGAAGATTTGAAGATGGTGCATAGAAATATGAACTATCTGTGTCGGCTCGGGAGTGAGTTGACGATGCCGATATTGCCACGTTCTGCCCACCTTGATTACCTACCAAGTCAGTACTTATGCGAGTATATTAAGTCCTGTAACTATGATGGAGTTGTCTATAAAAGTGCTATGGGCCACGGAATCAACTACGCGATATTTAACGCTTCTGATGTCTCAGGGGTAGGTGTAAATATGTATCAGGTTAACCATGTGCATGTAGAATCCAACCCATTTGAGCCACTCCCGCCCTAAAATAGATTTCGCTCGAGAATATTTTAAATGTAAACAAACTGCTGGGAAGCCCTACCAGACTGCGCTATTCTCGCATGTCACCACTGCCAGGACGGATTAAAGGGGTAGGCCATTTTCTTACATTGCAGGGTCTCTGAGAATTGCCCACCGACATTGACTGATTTTGACCAGCAAAAATCTATGACACAGGTTCCGAGACACCCTCAGATTCGACCGACTGCAATAATTCCGGTAGATTGCTGGGGATATTATTAGGAAAACATTCTATATAATAACTAGTTAGCTGAAAAAGGGTTCAATATGGAAGCATTAGTTGGTGTTATTGCCGGTGCAATTGGATATTTGTCTGCGACTTTCTGGTTTAGACCAATCTTAAGATACTATGACTTGAAGCACAATCTTGTCGTTGATCTAATCGTTTATGACAACGCAATAAACCCAGAAGGCATGAATGATTTTATATCGGCACAACATGAAAAACGAGTTTTGTCGCTTAGGAAGCACTCTGCCGAGTTTTTAGCATGTTTTGACGATTTGCCACATTGGTACAAATGTTTTCTCTCATACAGAGGAGAAGACCCAAGAAACGCATCTGGGGATTTAATGGGGCTCTCCAATACACGGGACTATGATACTGCACATCGACGCGTTGAACGGATAAAAAGCTCCTTGCGAATTGATTTGCCAATTTAATCCAGCTAACCAGTCCCACGAGCTGACATTTTAAGCAGTGGTGGTTCGCGGATAACATTCTACAGGACTGTTTCTGCACAGGTAGCAGCTCAGGTCAGAACCGTTAAATGATCAGCACCTCTTTCCAGTGCACATCTTCGTCCTTACTGACTCGGAACGGATAAAAAATGACAATCTCTATCCCCGATGCGACCAAGCAGATGTTGGCAATAGTCCATGCTCTTCAGCGGTCACATCCGAAGAAGAAATTTACCTTGGATGGCCGACTGGTAGGTGACCTTGGTGAAGCCCTTGTAGAAGAGGCATATGATGTCGAGTTGTTCGAGGGTTTGCAGAAACACCATGATGGGGAGACCTTGGATGGCCGCAAGGTTCAGATAAAGGCGACGATGAAGAAGTCCCTTACATTCCCAGGCGATCATACCCCAGATTATTACCTCGGCATCAAGATCCATGACGATGGTACTTTTACGGAGATATTCAATGGCCCTGGGGAGATTGCCCATCAGGCAGTGATGAACAGGAAGCGTCCCAAGACAAACCTCCATTCAGTTGGTATCGGCATTTTGGAACAGCTGAATCAGTCCGTGATGGATATTGATCGGATACCAAGAAGGGGCATCAGTTGTTGAAGCCACACAACAGTAATGTGTTGATATGAACTTTCTGGAACAATACTTCCATTGTGGTGATCAGATTCTTACAAACCACCATTTCCAAAAATAAAACAGCCCCTCCCGTTCTTCCAAGGGTGGGGCTGTTTTATTTATATTGTTGCAACTCTTTCTCACAAATCCTAGGGATTTTTGGGACACTGGAAGCTGCTCTTCTCGCATGGCGCAAAACCAGACAAAGTTTTTCTGATCAAGGTCCGATGACTACATTTTACATTTATTTAACAGCTTCCTGACACTTCTCTCACAACGCTGCGCTAGATTGAGCCCAAACAATTAAACGGGATCGATCATGGCAAGCAGCATAAAACGCGAACAGACCCTCGATAAACTCTTCTCCGGGATTACTTTTTCGGCGGCTTTTCTGATCCTGGTGATTATCGTCAGCATCTTCATTTCGTTGTTTAGGGAATCGATGTTGGCGATCGATGCTTTCGGATTTTTCGGTTTCATCAGCAACACGGCCTGGGATCCGGTGCGCGAGAACTTCGGCGCCGCGACCACCCTGTACGGCACCCTGATTACCACCTTGCTGGCGCTCGCCATGGCGGTTCCGGTCTCTCTCGGCATCGCGATCTTCATTACCGAACTTTGCCCCAGGTTTTTAAAGCCAATTTTCGGAACTGCGATCGAGCTGTTGGCCGCTATCCCCAGTATTATCTACGGCATGTGGGGACTCTTCACCTTTGCGCCGCTGATGGGAGAATATGTTGAACCTCTGCTGCAAAAGATCTTTTTACCGATTCCCATTATCGGCAAGCTGTTCACCGGGGTGCCGTTAGGGATCGACATTCTGACCACCAGCATCATTCTCAGCATCATGATCACCCCCTTTATCTCCAGCATTGTGCGCGACACCTTTGCCCTGACGCCAGTGCAACTCAAGGAATCCGCCTACGGCATCGGCGCGACCCGCTGGGAAGTCGTCAAAGACGTGATGATCCCCCACGCCAAGACCGGCATCTTCGGCAGCATCATTATCGCCATGGGCCGGGCTCTCGGTGAGACCATGGCGGTCGCCTTTGTGCTCGGCAACAAACACGCCATTGCCACCTCGCTGCTCGACGCTTCCGCGACCATTACCGTCACCCTGGCCAATGAATTCACCGAAGCCGACACCGACCTTTACCTGTCGTCGCTTTTTTACCTGGCACTGATTCTGTTGGGTATGAACTTTCTGCTGCTGGCCATCGCCAAGACCTTTCTGGCTCGCAAGGGCAAAGGGTGATCGCCATGACCGAAATTGGCAAGAGAAAATTCGTTAACCTCATCGCCTTGAGCCTCGCCTGTGCTGCCGCAGCCCTCGGTCTGTTCTGGCTGATTTTCATCATGGCCGATGTCATCCGGCACGGCATCGCTTATCTCACGCCAGGACTTTTCCTCAACGAAGCGGCCCCTCCGGGGATGGCTGGTGGCGGACTGAAGCACGCCTTTATCGGCCAGCTGTTGATTACTTTTTTTGCGGTTTTGATCGGTGTCCCGCTGGGAATACTTGGCGGCACCTACTTGGCAGAGTATGGACGCCATCGCACCATCGGAAGGTTTATCAGCACCCTCTCCGACATTATGATCAGCGTCCCGTCAATTGTGATCGGCACTTTCGTCTACGCGATCTTCGTTAAACCGATCGGCCACTTCAGCGGCTTCGCCGGATCTCTGGCTCTGGCGATTATCATGATTCCGGTGGTATTACGCACCACCGAGGAAATGATTTCGCTGGTGCCCTGGGAAATTCGTGAAGCCGCCTTCGCCCTCGGTGCACCCTATTACAAGGTGATCCTGCAGGTTGTTTATCGCGGCGCGGCCACCGGTATCTTTACCGGCACCCTGCTGGCGATCGCACGGATCGCCGGAGAAACGGCACCGTTACTCTTTACCTCTTTCAACAATATGTTTTTAACCACCAACATGAATGAACCAATGCCGTCGCTGACCGTCACCATCTATCAATACGCGATGGGACCTTACGACGACTGGCACGAAATGGCCTGGGCTGCATCTTTTGTCATCACCCTGTTTATTCTCGGGCTGACGATCCTTGGCCGACTCATTATCCGCTGGAAATACAAAAACTGAGGTTGCCCATGTCCGACCCGATCATGACTGTTAAAAAGCTAAACTTTTACTACCAGGGCAATGTTCATGCTGTGAAAAACATGTCTCTGGAGATTGAAAAAAACCAGGTGACAGCCCTGATTGGCCCGTCTGGTTGCGGCAAGACCACCTTTTTGCGCTGCTTTAACCGGATGCACGATCTCTACCCCGGCCACCGTCACGAAGGGGAGATCTTCTTCGAAAACAGCAACCTGCTGGAACGTACGGACATTACCGAACTGCGCAGCAGGATCGGCATGGTCTTTCAGAAGCCAACCCCCTTTCCGATGAGCGTGTTTGACAACATCGCCTACGGCTTGAAGCTGAAAGGGATCAGGAATCGCGCCGAACTGGCCGACCGGGTTGAACAGGCTTTAAAACAAGCGGTGATCTGGGATGAGACCAAGGATCGCCTGAAACAATCGGCCAACGGACTCTCTGGTGGCCAACAGCAACGCCTGGTGATTGCGCGAGCCCTGGCGGTAGAGCCGGATGTGCTGCTTTTTGATGAGCCGACCAGTGCTCTGGATCCGATCTCTACCGGCAAGATCGAAGAGTTGATGGTAAAATTAAAGCAGGATGTTACCATCATCATCGTCACTCACAACATGCAGCAAGCGGCCAGGATTTCTGACCAGACGGCCTTCATGTATATGGGTGAACTGATTGAGTGCGACAAAACCGAGCGCATGTTCACCAACCCGAAACAGAAATTGACCGAGGAATACATTACCGGAAGATTTGGTTAACTGACTGGACTTTTGACAAATCAGATGGTTAGGATGATAGCGTCCCGCAAACCAAAAAGCGACAGACTGAGGGAATGATGAAAAAAGTTGAGAAGGAATATATCCAGTTAAAAACCATGTTGGCCGGCATGTGTCAGGTGACAACTTCAATGCTGCAGGATGCCACCAAGGCCTTGGTCTCGCGTGATTCGGCGCTGGCAGACAGCGTCATAGCCCGTGATGATGAGGTTGATGATCTCGACACCCGCATTGACGAGCACTGCCTGAAAATGTTGGCCCTCTACGAACCGAAAGCGGTCGATCTGCGTTTTGTCGTCACCGCCCTCCGAATCATTGTCGATCTGGAACGGGTTGGTGACCATTGCACCAGCATTGCCAAGGAAGTCAAAAAACTCAATCAGTCGCCACCGGTCAAACCTTATATTGATTTGCCCAATATGACAGAGGGCGCCGTTAAAATGCTTCAAGACGCGATTACTGCCTACTTCAACCGAGATATAGAATCCGCACTCGAAATCATCAAAAGGGACGATGTTATCGATCAACTGGATGACAAAATAACTCAGGAACTGCTAATCTATATAAAATCAGACAAAGACAACACTCAGGATGTTATCTCGCTGATGTTTATCACACGCAGCACTGAACGGATCGCCGACTATGCGACCAATATTGCCGAAATGGTCTATTTCATGGTGACAGGCGAAATCATCAAACACCGCTCGCCAGACAAGGTTCTTGATGGCTAAAATACTGTTGGTCGAAGACGAAGAGGCCTTGAGGGAAGTTGTCGCCTTCAACATACAGAACGCTGGTCACGACCTTGTCGAAACCGACAATGCAAATGACGCGCTGATGTTGCTTGAAGAGTTTCTACCCGACCTGATTCTGCTGGACATTATGTTGCCTGGGCTGAAAGGCGACCAGTTCCTCGCTTTAATTCGGGCCAACAGCAAATTCGCTGCTATCCCGGTGATCATCATCTCGGCCAAAAACAGTGAAGAAGACATTGTCCGCATTCTCGAGCTTGGGGCCGATGACTACCTGACTAAACCTTTCAGCATAAAAGTTCTCCTGGCCAAGGTCATGGTGGTTCTAAAGCGGTCGCAAACCGATGACCATGGGACGTTCCTTCACTATGCAGAGACATCCATCGACGAAGTCAATCACAAGGCCTTTGTTGACGGACAGGAAATCATCCTGACCAATAAAGAATTTGCGCTCCTGCTCTTGTTCATCAAACACCCCCGCCGGGTTTTCACCCGCAATCAGCTGCTCAACACCATCTGGGGATATGACGCCGACGTTTTCACCCGGACGGTTGATTCGCATATCTCTACTTTGCGAAAAAAGCTTGGCGAGGCCGGTCAAATCATCAAGTCGATTCCAAAGATCGGGTACAAGGCCGAATAAATGCGCTCTTTCGCCAAAGTCTTTCTGGTCCTCTTCATTCCGATTTTCATCGCGTTGGTCATTACCTTTTATTTCAGTCACAGCGCGATGATGACCAATGCCCGCAACGAACTTCTGCAAGAGATGAAGAACAAGTGGATCATTCTCGCCTCACAAAGTGAAACGTTTGATCTCGCATCAGAGCCAGTCCATACCCGTTTGGCAGAGACAACGCGACAGACTTCCTTACGCATGACCGTTGTTAACCGCGCCGGACGAGTTCTGTTCGACTCTCTGGTCCCATTCAAGAGTATTGCGGCAATGGAAAACCATAAGGGTCGCCCGGAGATCAAGGATGCCATCTATGCTGAGGAAGGTTTTGCCACCCGTTTCAGCACCACCATGGACATGCAGATGTTCTATTTTGCCAGAAAGCTCTCAGATGATCGAATCCTGCGACTCGCCTACCCGGCAACGTACGTTGAGTCGTTACAAAAGAAATTCACCGAACAAGCGATCTGGGCGTTTTTATGTCTGACCTTTGTGCTTTTGCTCTTGGCCCTCTACTTTGCCCGCAAGGTTTCGCTGCCGGTGCAGAGGCTGAACTACATTGCTGATAATATTGAGTCGGGCAAAACGCACATCCACTTCCCGCGCTTCAAAGACCCGTCGATGGAAAAGATCGCCGGGCTGATCTACCGTATCTATGCCAGCATGCAGAAGAAAAACCTGCAACTGGCCCGTGACCAGCAGAAGCTCAGTCATATCTTTACCACCATGGACCAAGGGGTTTTGTTGCTGAGTAAAGACGACATTATTCTGCACGCCAACCCCTGGCTGGAAAATGAGTTCGGCGTCAACTTCGCCCCCGGCACCAGCCTCTATCGCGCCACTAACGATATTCACCTGATCAACTTTTTTGGCGGTATTTTGAAGCAGACCATAGAAACAACCAAGGCCCCTCTTCATGATGACATCTTTGAAATCAACTCGAAGCAGGTTGAAGATGAAAAGCTCCTGCTGATCCGAAATGTAACCAGGCAGGTTGAGTACGAGTCTTTCAAGGCGGAACTGACAGGAAATATTTCTCACGAGTTGAAGACGCCGTTGTCGATGATCCTGGCCTATTCAGAAACCTTGCGCGACACACCGGACATTGATGAAGCGACCAGGCACCGCTTCCTGGAGCACATTTACAGTTCATCCAACCGGCTGAACAATTTGATCAACGACATCATCGAACTCCATAAGCTTGAATCTGTCGGCGGAGAATTTACCATCGACTCAGCCACACCTCTGGATGAAACCGCGGCGGACATCTGCTCTTTTTACGCAGAATCAACCAGCAAAACGTTAAACATCGAAACGGATTCTGCCGACGTCAGGATTCTACCCGAACATTTGCACAGTGTTCTGACCAATCTGATCGACAACGCCTTTAAGTATTCTGATGGTGAGATGATCGTGACTGAAATAAAACGGAAGGACAAAGGCCTCCAGATCAGCGTTGACGACCAGGGACCACTGATCGCTGAGACTGACCGGGAACGCATTTTTGAACGTTTTTACACCTGTTCACAATCACGCAACAAACAACACTCAGGAACCGGCCTGGGGCTTTCCATCGTTAAACATATTGCAAACCTCTATGATGGAAGCGTGCGGGTCGAAACCAACGCTGCCGGCGGGAACCGCTTTATCGTGTTGTTGCAGGAAAAG